>JAJPKP010000060.1 GCA_021323675.1 Pseudomonadota bacterium
GGGTCCGTCGATGCGTACGCGCACGCCCATAGCATGCCAAGTCATACGATATCGGTTCTGGTTGAAAACGAATTCGGCGTGCTCGCCCGCGTGGCGGGCCTGTTTTCGAGCCGCGGCTTCAACATCGAGTCGCTGACGGTCAACGAGGACCCTCTCGATCCGACCGTCTCGCGAATCGTGCTCGTCACCTCGGGCGACGACCAGGTGCTCGAGCAAATCAACAAGCAACTCAACAAGCTCGTGTCCGTGATCAAGGTCACGGATTTTCAGGGTGTGGATATTGTCGATCGCGAGATGGTGATCGTTAAGGTCGCGGTTGACGAACGCACGCGCACGGAACTGGACTCTATCGTCCACGCCTTTCGCGCCCACGTGGTCGATATCGGACCCAACGCGGTCGGCGTCGAGCTCACGGGAGATGCGGACAAGATCAAGGCGTTCATCGCGCTGGTGCGCCCGCTCGGCATCAAGGAAATAATCCGCTCGGGCAAGGTCGCGATGGCGCGTTCCGTGCAATTGAACGCCGACAACCATCGGCATCATCGCTAAAATCAAACCCTCAGGAGAATCAATCGGATGAAGGTCTATTACGACCGCGATGCGGACTTGAAAGCGCTGAACGGCAAGAAGATCGCCGTTATCGGCTTCGGCAGCCAGGGACACGCTCACGCCCTCAACCTGCGCGAGAGCGGGATGGACGTGCGGGTGGGGCTCGACCCCAAAAGCGCGTCGCGCGAGAAGGCCACCCGCCAGGGGCTTGCGGTTTTCGATACCGCGGAAGCGGCGCGCCAGGCGGACGTGATCATGATGCTGGTGCCGGATGAGGCCGCGTCCGATATCTACCGCGAGCATATCGAGCCGCACCTGAAAAAAGGCAAGTACCTCGCCTTCGGACACGGCTTCAACATCCATTTCAAATTCATCCAGGCGCCCGCGGACGTAAACGTGTTCATGGTCGCACCGAAGGGCCCCGGCCACCTGGTGCGATCCGAATATTCCAAGGGGCGCGGAGTGCCCTGTCTGCTCGCCGTCCAGCAGGACCCGTCCGGCGACACGCGCCAGGTCGGCCTCGCCTGGGCATCCGCGATCGGCGGCGGACGCGCCGCGATCATCGAGACCACCTTCAAGGACGAAACCGAGACCGATTTGTTCGGCGAGCAGTCGGTGTTGTGCGGCGGCCTGACCGAGCTGATTCGATCCGGATATGAAACGCTGGTGGCGGCCGGTTATCCGCCCGAGATGGCCTATTTCGAGTGTGTGCATGAAGTGAAGCTGATCGTCGATCTCATCTACGAGGGCGGCATCTCCAACATGCGCTATTCGATCAGCAACACCGCCGAATACGGCGACATGACACGCGGCAAGAAGGTGATCGGCAAGGAGACCCGCGAAGCGATGAAAGGAATCCTCGCCGACATCCAGTCCGGCAAGTTCGCCAGGGAATGGATCGACGAATATCGCGCCGGACTTCCCCATTTCCGCGAGCTGCGCAAGGAAGCCGAGAAGCATCCGATCGAAGGCGTCGGCCGAAAGCTGCGCGCCTTCATGCCGTGGCTGGCGAGCGACCGGCTGGTCGATCGTTCCAAGAACTAGGCGGCGGACACGATTGTTCCTGGTCAGTGCGGCAGAGGAGATGAAGCTGCGAAAAACTCGTCCTCTTCCTGATCCTCCGGCCTTACGAAGATGACGGGTATTGCCGCCGCGGTCGGAATCGCAGCCGAAGGATTCGGGCGCGCGGTCGCGATCCTTGTAATCGCGATCGCCCTATTCCTGCTTGGATTGCACAAGCTCGGAGGCCTGGTTCTGATCGCGGCAATCGCGGTTGCGCTTTTCTTCCGCGATCCGGAGCGCTTTCCCCCGCGCACCGACGGCGTGGTGCTCTCGGGCGCTGATGGCAGAATTACCGGAATCTCCCAGGCCGAAATTCCCGGTGAACCCGAAGTCAAATACCATCGCGTGTCAGTCTTCATGTCGCCGCTCAACGTGCACGTGAACCGCGCGCCGGTGGGCGGCGAAGTTGTTCGACTCGAACACACGCGCGGCGAGTTCCGCGCCGCGTTCCGCGATGAAGCGAGCGAGCACAATGAAAGAAATCTGATGGTTTTCGAAGATTTGACCGGCCGCCGATTTGGCATGATGCAGGTGGCCGGCTACCTGGCTCGCCGCATTGTTTGCAGACTGCGCGTTCATGATAGGATTGAACCGGCCCAACGAATCGGGCTTATCATGTTCGGAAGCCGAGTGGACCATTTCATCCCGATCGAATACCGCGTGACGGTCGCCCCTGGCGATCGGGTGCGCGCGGGAGTATCCATCCTCGGAGAATTGCCCCAATGAGACCGAACCATCGCCTGACGCGCGACGGCAGGCCCCGGCCTCGCCTGATCGCGGGCCAGATCCGCAAGCAACGCGAAAAAGTCGCGGCGCCGCTCCGTCGCGGAGTCTTTCTTGCTCCGGCGACCATCACCTCGATCGGCCTTCTGTCGGGCTTCTATTCCACCATCTCGTCGATCGCCGGCCATTTTGAGTTGGCGGCCGTCATGATCATGGTCGCGTTTATCTGCGACGGGCTCGATGGGCGTATCGCGCGGCTCTCGCGGACCTCGAGCCAGTTTGGAATCGAGTACGACAGCCTTTCCGACGTGGTCGCATTCGGGATGGCTCCCGCGGTGCTCGCCTATACCTGGGCGCTGCGTCCTATTGGAGGACTTGGCGTCGCGGTATCCGGCTTGTTCGTGGTCTGCGCGGCGCTGCGCCTTGCGCGGTTCAATGTGCAAACGGGGTCGGTGGACAAGCGCCGGTTCGTGGGCCTGCCGGTTCCCGGCGCCGCCGCGCTGATCGCCGGCATCACGCTCGCCTACAGCTACTTCGAGTTCGAGTCGCCGCGAGCACTGTGCACGGTGATGGTGCCGATTACGCTCGCACTTGCCGGCCTGATGATCTCGCGGGTACCTTATCCCAGCTTTAAAGGCATCAACCTTCACAAACGCGCGCAGGTCGAGTTGCTCATCGGAGTCGTAATCGTCGCCGCGTTTTTGGTTACGATGCCGGGCTTGACCGTCTTTGTGCTGTCCTCGGCCTTTGTGCTCTCGGGCCCCTATCTGATGCTGCGGGGCGAAAGGATGTCCACCAAGGTGCCGGTCCTGTATCCAGTGGAGAGCGAGCCGCGCGCCGATTCGCACCGCACAAGCGGACTCTCCGATCATCCCTGAAGCGGCACAACCGGAACTGTCGCCCGACACCGGTTGAGCAGGTTCGTCCCGAAGATTTTCCCGGCCGCAGTCGCCGGCCTTTCCATCAGTAGCTCGTTCACGGCATGACCAAAATCTCCAACGACTACTACGCGAACCTGCTGCGGATGCTGGAGGACAAGTATGTCGCCGCCGACCGGAATGGCGATCTGGCGGGCGGCTCCGGTTCCGGCGGCGGCCTCGTGCGATGGGAACGGAAGCGGCGCGTAATCGCGGCGGCCTTCGATCGTGGCGGCACCTGGCTGGATGTGGGTTGCGCCAACGGACTCCTGATGGAAACGGTCACGGCCTGGACTGCGCAGAAAGGCACCCACCTGGAACCGTACGGCCTGGAGCTTTCGCCGCGAATCGCCGAGCGCGCGCGCATTCGTGTCGCGCGATGGGCCGATCGCATCTGGTGCGGAAACGTAATGGTTTGGAAGCCGCCGATGCGGTTCGATTACGTTACGCTGCTGCCCGAGTATGCGCCGCCTGAATTGCGCGCGACGATGATCGAACGCGTGCTCCGATTCTTCCTGAATGACGGCGGGCGGCTGATCGTCTGTTGCTACAGGCCCGGCTCCGCGCCCGGCGCGCACACTGGCGACGGCCCCTCGGCTCCTGCCCTGCTGCGCGAGCTTGGTTTCACGTCCGATGGCGCCGCGGAGGTGCGGGACGACGACGGAACGCGATGGACCAGCGTTGCGTGGATCGATCGAAAGCAGCCAGGATTGTGAGAGCTTCCATTGCTTTCGGCGTCGCCGCCGCGGTTGTGCTGATGCCTATATCCGCCAGCTACCCTTCACCTTCCAGAAGCGCGCTGCAATATCCTCCCGCAAGGCGCGGCGATCACGTTGACGTTTACCACGGGATCGCGGTCGCCGATCCGTATCGATGGATGGAAGACATCGATTCTCCTGAGACGCGCGCATGGATTGAAGGCGAGCGCGAGCTGACCACCGAATTTCTCTCGAAAATTCCTGACCGCGGCGAAATCGCGCGGCGGTACAAGAATCTGCTCGATCACGAACGATGGAGCCCGCCGACGCGGTACGGGAAGAACTGGTTTTACTGGCACAATACCGGACTACAGAACCAGTCGGTCCTGTTCGTCACCAGCGACCCCGCGCAAAAGGGTCGAATCCTGATCGACCCCAACAAGTTTTCCAAAGACGCAACCGTCTCCGTCACCGCTTATGCCATTTCGCACGACGGTACGCTCATCGCCTACGCGGTTTCCGATGCAGGCTCGGATTGGCAGATCTGGCATGTGCGTGAAGTTGCGACCGCCAAGGACCTGCCCGATGAACTTCACTGGTCAAAAGCGGGCGGCGCAAGCTGGCGCAAGGATGGAATCGGCTTCTACTACACCGCATACGATCCGCCGAAGCCGGGCGAAGCTCTCAAAGCGGCGAATCAGTACGAGAAGCTGATGTTCCATCGGCTCGGCTCGCCCCAGACCGACGACATCCTCATTTACACTCGGACTGACGCGCCCGATTGGTATGTGGGCGGTGACGTGACCGACGACGGCCGCTATCTCGTCGTCACCGCTTCGCGCGGCACCGACGTCAAGAACATCCTGCTCCTTCAGGATCTGTCCGAACCGGGCGCGAAGCTGATACCGATAATCAAAGAACCGACCGCGAGCTTCGGCTTTATCGAAAACATCGCAAGCACGCTGTACGTCCTGACCGACGATCGCGCGCCCCGCTACCGTATCGTCGCGATCGACGTATCTCATCCTGCTCCGGCCGATTGGCGGGAGATCGTTCCCGAAGGACCCGACACGCTCGAAAACGCGAGCCTGGTCGGCGGCCGGCTGATCGCGCAGTACATGCGCGATGCGCACAGCGAGGTGCGGCTCTACACTCCCGCCGGCCAGCCGATCGGAATCGTCGAGTTGCCGGGCCTGGGTTCGGCTTCAGGGTTCGATGGACACAGGGACGATTCGGTTACCTACTATTCGTACAGCAGCTTTACGACTCCCTCGTCGATCTTTCGGTTCGACCTCACGAGCGGCAAGAGCACGCTGTGGCATTCGCCCGCTCTCGCTGGATTCAACCCCGCCGATTACGACACGACGCAGGTCTTCTATCAGAGCAAGGATGGCACCCGCGTTCCGATGTTCATCGCCGCGCGAAGGGGAACGGCGCAAAACGGCGACAACCCAACGATCCTTTCCGGATACGGCGGCTTTAACATCCCGGAAATACCAACATTCTCAGCGGCATGGGCGGTGTGGATGGAACTGGGCGGAACGGTCGCAGTCGCAAACCTTCGCGGTGGCGGCGAGTATGGCCGCGAATGGCACGAAGCCGGGATGAAGACGCTCAAGCAGAACGTCTTCGACGATTTTGTTGCCGCGGCTGAATACCTGATCGCGCGAAAATGGACGAATCCAAAGCGGCTTGCGATTTGGGGCGGTTCGAACGGCGGCCTGCTCGTCGCTGCGGCCGAGGAGCAACGACCCGATCTGTTCGCCGCCGCGGTGGCGCACGTGGGCGTGATGGACATGATGCGGTTTCGCGCATTCACGGTGGGCCGCGGATGGGAATCGGAGTACGGCTCGATCGACAATCCCGACGAGTTCAAGGCGATGCTTGCCTACTCACCGCTTCACAACGTGAAGCCCGGCGTCGATTACCCGGCAACGCTTATCGTCACGGGCGACCACGACGATCGCGTGTTTCCGGCGCACAGCTTCAAGTTCGCCGCCGCGATGCAGCATGCGGACCCTCACGGCAACCCGATTCTCATCCGGATCGAAACCCGTGCCGGCCACGGCGCGGGCAAGCCGCTCTACAAGACGATCGATGAAACCGCCGACGCGTTCGCGTTTATCCTTTATGCCTTCGGGGCAACGCCGGACAATACCTCCTCCGGCATTGTCAGATGATCCGTGCCGCTAGCGCGGAGACGATGGATCCTCCAGCGGCTCTCCCGATGCGCACAGGGGACAGGAGGTAGGTTCCCACAGGTTGTTCTTCGGCAATCGCGACAGCGCTTCGAGCGAAGCTCCCGATTGCCGGGCCAGCAAAGAAGCCGGCTCGCCGAGCGTTAGCAGAGCGCCGATCGCAACCGTGCGCGCCTGGCAGGCCTGCAGGTCTTCGATCGCGCCGCGAACCGCGGATCCGGCGTTGATCACATCGTCGACGACCGCGACTCGTTTGCCGGCCAGTAGCGCGCGCAGTTCCTGGGGAATCCGATATCCGATCGGATAGAGCTCATCGGCGCGAGGACGCGCAAATTGCTCCGCGTAATAGAATTCCGCATCGAGCTCTTCCGCGATCATTTGAGCAAGAAACGCCCCTTCGACCATCGGTCCGCAGATTGCGCCGGGGCCGTGCGGTGCGAGCCTATTGGAAAGCTCGGTCGCATATTTTCTGAGCCGGTTCGGATGGATATACGCGGGTGGAATTTCGAGCCATAAGTCACCGTGATGGCCTGATTCAAATCGAAAATGGCCTCGGCGCGCGGCAAACAGGTTGAGTACATCGTCCTGCATCGCTTCTGTGCAGCCCTCGTGTTTAGGGATGCTTACGATAGCGATGAACGAGCCCCACAGCCACCTCCGAGAGCTGAGCGGCTTGACTGACCTTTCGGAGCACGCATAGAATTTGTCGCACTATGTTCCGCAATTTGCTACCCGGACTGCTTCTTAGCCTGGCCCTTACCGGGGCCCACGCCGGGTGCGTCGCGGAACGGGCCTGACCGGCCCTCGAAAACCGAGACGAACGCCCCGGGCGGTGGGCCGAAGAAGCCGCCCGGGGCGTTTTTCTTTTTGGGCATCCGCCGCGGCTTCTTCGGAACTATCTGGGGCAGCAAGGAGAACGACTGATGGCCGAAAATACCGCTGAACACGCCGACGCCGACTACGTACGAATCTTCGACACGACTCTGCGCGATGGCGAACAGTCGCCGGGATGCACGATGAACGTCGAGGAGAAGATCGCCATCGCGCGCCAGCTCGAGCGCCTCAACGTCGATATCATCGAAGCCGGCTTCGCGGCGTCCTCGCCCGGAGATTTCGAGTCCGTCCGCCGCGTCGCGGACGCGGTCAGGGGTCCCGTCGTGCTGAGCCTGTCGCGCACGCGCGAAGAGGATGTCGATCAGGCGCTGCGCTCGGTGGACAAGGCGAGCCGTCCCGGAATCCACATCTTCATCGCGACCTCGGATATCCATCTCAAGTACAAGCTCAACATGACGCGCGAGGATGTTCTCGATGCGGCGACGTGGGCGGTCGCTCGCGCGAAGAAGCATCTCGATTACATCGAATTCTCCTGTGAAGACGCCTCGCGCTCCGACTGGGACTTCATGGTGAAAGTCTGCACCGAAGTGATTCGCGCGGGAGCCCGCGTGATCAATTTGCCCGATACCACCGGCCATGCAATTCCCGAGGAATTCGGAAGGATGTTCGCGTACATGCGCGAGAGGGTCCCGGGCGCCGATAAGATCATCTGGAGCGCGCACTGCCATAACGATCTCGGTCTGGCCGTCGCCAATTCGCTGGCGGCGGTGAAAAACGGCGCGCGGCAGGTCGAATGCACCATCAACGGCATCGGCGAGCGCGCCGGGAATTGCGCGATGGAAGAGGTGGTGATGGCGTTGAAGACGCGGCACGACCTGATGGGCGTGCAGTCGCGAATCAACACGCGCCAGATTTATCCCGCCTCGCGGCTGCTTTCGCAGGTAATCGGACAGCCGGTACCCGCCAACAAGCCGATCGTCGGCGACAACGCTTTCGCGCACGAGGCGGGAATCCATCAGGACGGCGTCCTGAAGTACAAGCTCACCTACGAAATCATGAAGCCCGAGGACATCGGCATCCCCTCCAACAAGCTCGTCCTCGGCAAGCATTCGGGCCGTCACGCCTTTGCCGATCGCCTCAAGCATCTGGGAGTCGATATCGAATCGATCGATCTCAACAAAGCCTTCGCCGAGTTCAAGGCGCTGTGCGACAAGAAGAAGGTCGTCTACGACGACGACATCCTGGCGCTGGTCACCGAAGAAGCGCGCCGAACAACCGACCATTACGAACTCATCGACCTTCATGTGAGTTCCGCGTCGAACTCGATGCCTCACGCGCGCGTGGCTTTGCGCGTCGCCGGTGAGGAAATTCGCGCCGAGGCGGACGGCGACGGGATGGTTGATGCTTGCTACAAGGCGATTTACAAGATTGCCGGCGTGCAGCCCGCGCTTGAACGTTACGCCGTCAAGGCGATCACCGGCGGCACCGACGCGCTGGGCGAAGTGAGTTGCCTGCTGCGCGAAAACGGCATGACCGTCGCCGGCGCCGGCGCTCACAGCGATATCGTGATGGCCAGCGCGCTGGCCCTGGTCAACGCGCTCAACCGGCTCAAGGGACGGAGCACGATGCCGCTAAAGCCGACGATGGATGTGCCATGAGCGATCGCGCCTCGCGGGGGACTTGCCGCGCAACCTGACTTCGGCTAAGTGCTAGGCACGTTGGATGAAATAGCGGCGCTCTCCTCCATCGCCGGATGGCGGCCCAGGGAGGGCGCCCGTGGCTCGAATCGAAACAGATTAAACAACAGCAACAGCCCACCACCGGTCTGCAAGTCTCTCAAACATTCACGCTCTGGCTCGTAAATGGCCTACAAGATTCTAGTTCTGAAGGGTGACGGCATCGGCCCCGAGGTCGTCGGCGAGGCCCAGCAAATCCTGAAGACCGTCGCCCGGCAATCGGCGATCGATCTCGAGTTCAAAGAAGGAATTATCGGCGGCCACGCGATCGACGCCTTCGGTACTCCCCTGCCCGATGATGTCCTGAAGAACGCGCAGGATGCCGACGCGATCCTGCTCGGAGCGGTAGGCGGCCCGAAATGGGACAATCCCGCCGCCGACAAACGGCCTGAGCAGGCACTGCTCGGACTGCGCAAGGCATTGGGACTATTCGCCAATCTGCGCCCGGTTCGCGCGGTAAAGGAACTGATCGGCGCGTCTCCCCTCAAGCCCGATATCGTCAACGGCGTCGACCTGGTCGTGATTCGCGAGCTGACCGGAGGCATCTACTACGGCCAGCCAAGCGAGAAGCGCCAGGGAAAGGACGGCCGCGAGGCGGTCGATACTTGCTTTTACACCGAGCAGGAAATCACTCGCGTGCTGCGCTTCGGATTTGAGCTCGCGCGCGAACGCCGCAAGAAGCTCACCTCCGTCGACAAGGCCAACGTGATGTCATCGTCGCGGCTATGGCGTGAAATCGCGACCGAGCTAAGCCGCGAGTACAAGGACGTCGCTTTCGAGAGCCAGCTCGTGGACTCGATGGCGATGCATCTGATTCGCCGTCCGCGCGATTTTGACGTAATTGTTACGGAAAACATGTTCGGCGACATCCTTACCGACGAAGCTTCCGTGCTTGCGGGCTCGATGGGCCTGCTGCCGTCGGCCTCGCTCGGCGAGGAGATCAACAGCGCCGGCTATCGCGTCGGCCTCTTCGAGCCGATTCACGGCAGCGCGCCCGACATCGCGGGACGCGACGAAGCAAACCCGCTCGCGGCGATTCTCTCCGCCGCCATGCTGTTGGAGCATTCACTGGGGCTCCGCGCTGAAGCCGAGCTGATCACGCAGGCCGTCGATGCCGTCATCAAGGAAGGGCATCGCACGCGCGACCTCGGCGGCGCCGGCACCAAGTTTATCGGGTGCAAGGCGATGGGCCGGCTGGTGCGGGAAAAGATCGAAGCCTCGGAGACCTGATGCCCAATACCGGCGAGCCGAAAGTGGCGGTTGTGGGTGCCACCGGCGCGGTGGGCAACGAAATTGTCGAACTGATTGCCGCGCGCGGTTTTTCCGACGCTCAGTTGCGCCTGTTCGCCCGCCAGAGCGGAACGGCGGGCGCGCTCGAAACCTCCGAGGACGACTACCTCGTCGAGGCGCTGCGCGACCCTGACGACCTTGCGGAGTTCGACGTCGCGTTTCTCGCAATTCCGGAGAGCGCGGCTACCGAGATCGTGCGCGCCGATCCCGGACCCGTGCTCATCGATCTGAGCGGCGCAGCGCGCCGCCCCTCCAACACCGTGCCGATGCTCGCCCCGGGCGTGACTTCCCGCGCCCGTATCGCGCAACTGAAAAGCGCTCGCCTGTTCACGATCCCCCATCCCGTCGCGCACGTGCTGGCGCTTTGCATCGACGCGCTGCGCCCGTCGGCGGTTGCCGCGACCGCGATGCCGGGGGCGTCGGCGGGGGGACGAAGCTCGATCGCGAGGATGGTCGATCAGACGACCGATCTTCTTTCCGCCCGGCTCGATCTTGGCGATGAAGAAATCCAGCACGCCTTCAACGCCTTCTCGCGCGAGTCCGAGCGCGCCACCGCCGATCGAATCGCGGCTCAGACCGGCGCATTGATGCAATCGGCGCCGCCGCCGCTCACCGTGCAGGTGATCGCGATTCCGGTTTTGCACGGAACCGGACTCACGATCTCGGCGCAGATAGAATCGAGCGGCGAGGAATGGCTCGAGAGGCTGCGCGCCACTCCGGGGGTGATGATAATCGAAGAAGGCGAGCCGCTTTCGCTGCTCGATGCCGTCGGCCAGGAAGCAATCAAGGTCAGCGCCGAACTCGACGGCGCCGCGGTGAAACTCTGGTGCGCCTTCGACAACACGCGCCTGGCGGCGCTCACGTCGGTCTGGATAGCGGAGACGTTCGCGCTCGGCAGCCGCATCGCAAACTGATGCGCGTCAAGCTCACGCTCGAATACGAAGGCACGGCATACTTCGGCTGGCAATTGCAGGCCGGTCACGATTCGGTACAGGGTCGGATCGAATCCGCGCTTGCGCAGATTTTCGAAACCCCGGTGCGTGTGCACGGATCGGGGCGCACCGATGCGGGCGTGCATGCGCGCGGGCAAGTCGCGGCCGCGACGCTGCCGCGCGAATTCGATGTGGCCGATCTCAAGCGGGCGCTCAACGCCCTGCTCCCGCCCGATATCGCCGTGATCGCCGTCGAACGCGCGCCGGACAGTTTCGATCCGAGGCGCGACGCGCGGTCGCGCATCTACGAATATCGCGTCCTTAATCGCGAGTCGCGCTCCGCCTTCGAATACCGTTACGCGTGGCTGGTGCGCGACTCGCTCGATCTTGAAGCGATGCAAGCGGCCGCACGCGTATTTCTCGGCGAGCACGACTTCGCCGCTTTCCGTACGCTCGGGTCCCAAGAGCGCACGACGATGCGCCGCGTTGTCGAAAGCGAATGGCAGCGCGAGGGCGACCAGTTCGTTTACCGGGTCGAGGCCACCAGTTTCCTGCGCCACATGGTGCGTACGATGGTGGCCGCGATGGTCGATGCGGGACGCGGCAGAATCAGTCCCGCCGACGTCGCGGCGATGCTCGATTCGCGCGACCGGGCCGCGGCGCCAGCAGCGGCCCCGGCATGCGGCCTCTATCTGGTCGAAGTGCGATATCCGGAGAGCACTTCGAAATAGGTGGTTTTACGGGGCAGAGACACGAGGGCTTCACAAAATCGCCCGCCAGAGTGTTGAAAACGTTCGGGCCTGTTCAAAAACCTGCACGATTCCTAAGAAATACGCACTGATTCGCGCGTCATCCACTTGAAAAAGCCCGATCACTTCGTCACGCTGTCATCGTGCCCGCCGAGGCGGGCCCACAAGGAGGAGGATGATGACGCAGTCGCAGGTAGCAGCCCATCTCGCTGACAAGGTCGGGATAACCAAGAAGCAGGCCAAGACCGCGCTTGAGGAACTCACCAACCTCGTCGTGCGCGAGCTGAAGAAAGAGGGGTCCCTGCGTCTCGCGGGACTCGGCATCTTTCGCAAGCGGCAGTCAAAGGCCCGTATGGGTCGCAACCCAGCCACGGGCGAACAGATCAAGATTCCGGCCCGCACCAGGCTGCGGTTTACGGCAGCAAAGGCGCTAAAGGACGCTGTTCTGGGTAGCAAGAAGAAATGATTTCAAGCCGCGCCGGCTTCGGCCGGTGCAGGCAGCTGTCAGGCCCTTGCTAACGGGCCTGGCGCTCTGGAAACCGCGCGAAGAAGGGCCCGGGCCTTTGTCGCGCGGTTTCCGTTTTTTACCGCATTTGAAGCAAGCCCCGCGGTTCGAACGTTCCGCCTCGCGACTGCGGCAAGGCTCGAAAATCAGCCTCCCCCTTGCTTCGGCGGTTTCGCCGCTGGTGGCTGGTTTGTTCGAGCGCGGGCCTCGCGCGCTCGCGCGACCCACTCGCGGATTCTAACTTCGTAGCCTCGATCCGACGGATGGTAATAGACACGGCCTTGAAGTTTTTCCGGCAGGTAAGTCTGGTCGGTCAGCGCATCGGCATAGTCATGCGGATAGCGATAGTCCCTGGAATAGCCGAGCTGCTTCATCAGCCGCGTGGGAGCGTTGCGCAGATGAAGCGGAACCGGCAGCGCTTCCGCGGCTGCGTCCTCGCGCGCCCGCGTCATCGCCAGGTATGACGCATTCGACTTCGGCGCGGTGGCCAGATAAGTCACCCCCTGCGCGAGCGGGATGACACCTTCCGGCAGACCCACGAAATCGACCGCGTCCTTGACCGCGATGGCAATTTGCAGAGCTCGCGGGTCCGCGTTGCCGACATCTTCGGAGGCGAAGATCACCATCCGGCGCGCGATGAAGAGCGGATCCTCTCCCGCTTCGATCATCCGCATCATCCAGTACAGCGCCGCATCCGGATCGCTGCCGCGCATGCTTTTGATAAACGCGGAAATGACGTTGTAGTGTTCTTCGCCCGCGCGGTCGTACAAGAGCGCCTTGTGCTGGGCGGCTTCCCGCACCATCTCCGCGCTGATGATGTTGGCGCCGGCGTTCTGTGCCAGCTCCGCCGCGACCTCGAGAGTGTTCAGGCTGCGGCGCGCGTCGCCGCCTCCGAACCGGATCAGTTCATCCGTCGCGCCCGCCTCGAGCTCAAGCCCGGTCGCGCCGAGGCCGCGCTCTTTGTCAGCAAGCGCGCGAGAGACAATCGTGCGAATCGCATCTTCCGAGAGCGCGTTGAGGACAATAACGCGCGCGCGCGACAACAAGGGCGAGATGACCTCGAACGACGGGTTCTCGGTCGTCGCGCCGATCAGCGTGATCAGTCCGCTTTCGACGTGCGGCAAAAATGCGTCCTGTTGCGCCCGGTTCCATCGATGGATCTCGTCGATGAAAACCACGGTGCGCTTGCCCACCTCGAGATCGTTGCGCGCCTGCTCAACCATCGCGCGCAGATCGGCGATGCCCGAGGTAACCGCGGACATCTGCCGAAAAACCGCGCCCGATTGCCGCGCCAGAAGAATCGCAAGCGTGGTTTTGCCTGAACCCGGAGGCCCCCACAGCACCATCGAATGAAGCTTGCGCGCCGCGACCATCTGGCTCAAAAGTTTGCCCGGGCCGAGCAGATGCTCCTGGCCGACCACCTCTTCGAGCCGGTCGGGCCGCATCCGGTCCGCCAGAGGCTGATCCA
This sequence comes from Pseudomonadota bacterium, assembly GCA_021323675.1. Taxonomy (GTDB): domain Bacteria; phylum Desulfobacterota; class Binatia; order Binatales; family Binataceae; genus JAFAHS01. Next base: position 13,662 of record JAJPKP010000060.1, read on the forward strand.
GCGGCGTTCGAGACCGGAACAACTCCCCGGTTTCGGATGGTTTGCGGCGCGCCATGACAGGTTCTTAGCATATAGCCGCGGCAGTTTGGCTCGATAGCCTCCGTTGCGCATCGGATGGTCCTGATCTAGCCTCTGGTCGGGCTGGACAGGAGCCGGCACCTGATATGATCGTTGGAATCGACATCGGCGGTTCGACCACCGACGCCGTAATCCTGGAAAACGGCAGAATCCACGTCGTAACAATCGAGGCTAATGATCCGATCGCCGCGGCAGCCGGCGCGCTTGGCAAGCTTGCGGCGGACTTCGGCCTTAAGCTCGATGACATCGAACGTGTGGCGGCGACCGGCGCCGGGGCGCGAGCGCTGGGCGGGACGCTGTTCGGCCGTCCGGTGCTAAAGGTCGATGAATTCACCGCGATCGGCATCGGCGGCACTTCGCTGGCGCGCAAGGACCAGGCCCTGGTTGTGTCGCTCGGCACGGGAACTGCCATCGTCTCTGTGCGCCCCGACAAGATAGTTCACGTCGGCGGCACCGGAATCGGCGGCGGCACGCTGCTGGGTCTTGCCAAGCATATGCTGGGAGTGGTGACGATCGAGCGGCTGGAAGAGATGGCCGGAAAGGGCGACCTGAGGCGAGTCGATCTGACCGTTCGCGATATCGCGGGCGGGCCAATCGGGGACCTGCCGGCCAACACCACCGCCGCGAACTTCGGCAAGGTGGCGGCGGATGCGACCCCGGAGGACAAGGCGCTCGCCATCATGAACATGATCGTGGAATCGATCGGGGTTCTTGCAATCGCGAGCGCTCGCGCCAGCAACCAGGAAGACATCGTCCTGACCGGCAAGCTCTCGCGCCTGTTCAAGTTCATGCAGGACGCGAAGCATCGAGACTTTCCTTTCGGCCGCCGCTTCCTTATCCCGGAGCACGCCGACTACGCGACCGCAATCGGAGCCGCTCGAACCGCGCAAAAGGAATAGGCTTCGAGCCGCGGTTTCCTCGGATTGCAATCTGCGCTAATCCGCATAATCTGCGGGTCTCGGATCATTGCCGTCTGACCCCGGTTGTTGGATATAGCTGTCATGACCTCAGAGTTGCTCAAAGGTTTCAGGATGCTCGATCTCACGGACGAGAAGGGCGCGCTATGCGGCAAGATGTTCGCCGACATGGGCGCCGAAGTCATCAAGATCGAGCCGCCCGGCGGATGCGCTACGCGCACGATTCCCCCTTTTCTCGAAGACGTGCCCGGACCGGATCGGAGCTTTTACGCAATCGCGTATCACGCGGGCAAAAAATCCGTCACGGCGAATCTTGACAACGCCGAGGCGCGGGCGCTGGTGACCGAACTCGCCGCAAAATCGGACTTCGTCGTCGAATCGTTCCCGCTGGGCTATCTCGATTCGATCGGTCTCGGCTACGACGATTTGTCGCGGCGCAATTCGCGCCTTATCTACACCTCGATCACTCCGTTCGGCGACAAGGGTCCGGGGCGCAACTACCAGTGGGCCGACATCATCTCCTGGGCCGCGGGCGGCATGATGTACATGATGGGAGAAGAGGGAAAGCCGCCCATCCAGATGAGCCTGCCGCAGGCGGGGCTTCACGCGGGCGCCGAAGCCGCGGTCGCATCGCTGATTGCCCACTACCCTCGCCAAACGGACGGGATGGGCCAGAAGATCGTCGTCGACATGCAGGCCTGCGTCGTATGGACGCTGATGAACGAGCAGGCGATGCCGATCCTGCATGGCGATCACATCCGCCGCACCGGCGTGTTCACCGGTTCCGCCGACGCGCGGCGCAAGATGGTTTACAAGTGCAAGGACGGCCACATATCCGCGCTGATCGCCGGAGGCGCGGTCGGCGGCGCATCCACCAAGGCGCTGGTTGCCTGGATGAACGAGAAGGGGTTTGCGGCGGATTGGATGCTGGCGAAGGACTGGGCCACCTGGGTGCCCGGGATGTTCATGAAGATGACGGAGCGCGACCGCTTCGAAATCGATGACCTCGAAGATCGCATCCAGCGCTTCTTCCTCACCATGACCAAGCGCGAGATCTACGAGGGCACGCTCAAGCGGCGCATCCTGCTTGCCCCGGTCGCCGACGTGTCCGACATCGCCCACGACGTTCAGCTCGAGGCGCGCCAGTACTTTGTCGAGATCGACCATGACGACACCCTGGGGCGCAAGCTTACGATGCCCGGGGCGTTTGCCAAGCTCAGCGTGACGCCGCTCGGACCGCAATCTCGCGCGCCGAAAATCGGCGAGCACAATCGCGAAGTGTATGGCGGCCTGCTCGGCATCGGCGACGATCGGATCGCGAATCTCAAAGCCAACGGAGCCATATAGGAACGACGATGGGCCGGTTTGCACTCGAAGGCGTAAAGATCCTGGACTTCTCGTGGGTCGGCGTCGCGCCGATCACGACCAAATATTTCGCCGATAACGGCGCCGAGGTGATTCGCGTCGAATCCGCCTCGCGCCTCGACGTGCTGCGGCTTGCGCCGCCATGGAAAGACGCGCGCCCCGATCCGAACGGAAGCCAGTTCTTCGCCAGCTACAACACCTCAAAAAAAGGCATCACGCTCGATCTCAGCAAACCGCGCGCGCGGGAGCTGGTTCGCAAACTCGTCCCCTGGGCCGATATCGTCGCCGAAAGCTTCACGCCCAAGGCGATGCGGAATTGGGAGCTCGATTACGAGCATCTGCGGCAAATCAACCCGCAGCTCATCATGCTGTCCACCTGCATGCAGGGCCAGACCGGGCCGAACGCGCTGTATCCCGGGTTCGGGCAGTTGATGGCGGCGCTGTCCGGCTTCTATTACATCTCCGGCTACGACAAGGACTCGCCGTGTCCGCCTTACGGCGCGTACAGCGACTTCATCGCTCCGCGCTTTTCTGCTTCGGTGCTGCTGGCGGCGCTCGACTACAGGCGGCGTACCGGCAAGGGACAGTACATCGACATGTCCCAGTACGAAGCCTCGCTGCACAATCTGGCTCCCGGGCTGATTGATTATTTCGCGACTGGAAGAGTAATAGGCCCGCGAGGCAATGCTTCCGAACGCTACGCCCCGCACGGCGCCTATCGATGCGCGGACGAGGACGGCAACGAGCGGTGGATCGCGATCGCAGTGGCTGACGATGCGCAATGGAAGTCGATGCTCGGCGCGCTTGGCGCACGATGCGATGACGCGCGCTTCGCAACCAGGGCGGGCCGAATCGCCAACGCGGCCGCGCTGGACGACTTCGTCAACGGCCTCACCCGCCCGCTGGACGCGAGAGAGTTGACCCGTAAACTGCAGGAGGCGGGGGTGGCCGCATATCCGGTCCAAAACTGCATGGACCTGCATCAGGACGAGAACCTCGAAGCGTTCGACTTCTGGCACTGGCTTGAACACAAGGTGATGGGTCCGTCCCCCTACGAGGGCTTGCAGCATCGCATGAGCCGCACGCCCGGAGACCTCAGGTCCGCCGCACCCGTTCTGGGACAGCACAACGACGAGGTTTTTTCCGGGATGCTTGGGCTGAGCGCCGCCGAGATCGAGCAGCTCAAGAAAGAAAACGTTATAGTCTGAGCATCGCGAACCTCCGTCCCCGAAGGCCCGGCGCGGGGACAAATCGCGTTCGAACCCGCACGTGCGCTACGAACTCAAGATCGCGCTCCGCTACCTGCGCGCGCGCCGCAAGGAGGGCTTTATCTCGGTCACCACCGTGTTCACGGCGGTGGGCGTGATGATCGGCGTGGCCGCCCTCACGATCACTCTGGCGGTGATGGGAGGATTCCAGCAGAGCCTCAAGGATCGCCTGCTGAGCATGAGCCCGCAGGTTCAGATTTACAGCGCCGAGGGGCCGATTGGAAATTACGCTGAGATCGAGGCGCGAGCGGGCGCGATCGCCGGCGTGGATGGCACCGATCCGTTCATCATCGGGCAGGGGATGCTGAGTTCGGGCCGCGGCATCAGCGGCGTGGTGGTTCGCGGCGTCGAGCCCGACAACCAGCTCATCGCGAGCAAATGGGGCCGCTACCTCGTTTCCGGAAGCCTCGGGCGCCTGATGACCAACCAGACCATCGCGGCACCCGGCGCCTCCGGCGGCCAATCGAGCGTTGGAGCGGTCGCGATCGGAACCGGGCTTGCCGAGAAGTTGAAGGTTAAGCTTGGCGATCCGGTCAGGATGGTGGCGCCGCTGATCTCGCCGAGCGGCAATCTCTCGACGCGCACCGGCGATTTCGTGGTCGGCGCACTGTTCGAGGCGGATTTCGAGTCCGCCGACACCAAACTCGTCCTGATGGACCTGCGGCACGCCCAGGACTTCTTCGGCCGCGGCGACAAGGTCGACGGCATCGAGGTGCATCTGCGCAACCTGAACGAAACGATGGCGGTGAGCGCCGCGCTGCGAAAAGCGCTCGGGCGCCCTTACTACGTTCGCAACTGGATCGAGTTCAACCAGTCGGCATCGGCGGGATTTGAGATGCTCAAGCGGGTCTATTCGCTGGTGCTCGTGATGCTCATCGGCGTTGCCGCGTTCAATCTCGTCGCGACTCTGATCATGGTGGTGATGGAAAAGCGCAAGGATATTGCCGTGCTTATCGCGATGGGGGCGCAGCGGCGCGAAGTGCGGCTGATCTTCGTGCTCAAGGGAATGATCGTGGGAGCGGCCGGAACGCTGGCCGGACTGGCAGTCGGCGCGGCAGGATGTTTTTTACTGGCGCGCTACCAGTTCATCCACATTTCGAAGGAAATCTACGGGATGTCGTCGCCGCCGGTGGCGGCGCGTCCCGCGGACTTCGTATGGGTCGCGCTCGCTTCGCTCGCGCTTTGCCTGGTCGCAACACTCTATCCGGCGCGCCAAGCCGCGCGCGAAATGCCGATCGAGGTTTTCCGCTCTTAGCCCATGTCCTCTTCCTCCGCCATCACCTCCGCTTCCTCCAGATCCGCCTCGTCGGCGAACTCAGGGCGGGTTACTGGGCGGACGGGGATGGATTAGACGGGGGCTTCGGCGTAGCGATCTTGGGCTTGCGAACCACGAGGGTCTCGTGTCCGCGCACCTTGATCGTGCGAGCAGGTTCGGAATAGTTCGGGGCCGGGCCGTCGTGGCGCACCGGGCGCGAGGAGGTGCGCCGCCTGCGCCAGTTGTTCAGCTCCTTGGAAAGCTTGGCCAGGGACTCGCTGTCGCGGGTCTCTTCGGCTCCGTTTCCGCCTGCCTTCTCTTCGTCTCCGTTCATCTCACTCATACTGACTCTCTCTTCCGGTAAGTGGTTCGGGTTCTCCTTTCTGCAATAGTGGAAGAATTCTGATTTTCAATTTGGACCGCAGGGCTTCAGGTAGGCGCGCTCATCCCCAGATGGGAAATCTCTCGGTTGTCATTCAGCTCGAACGTTCGTATGCAACGCGCGCCGGATTCTGAAACCCGCAACCTGTTATCTATGTGGAATGATTTTTTTTGAAAAACGATGCGTAGCAGTCTATAGGCGCCGGGCCCGCCGATCGGGCCCGGCGCTCTTCGAAACCTTCAGTCAGGCCGTATGCCTTATTGGAACAAGCTCTGCATCCGCAAAGCAAGTCCCATGTCCCCCGCGATGCGCAGTTTGCCGGTCATGAACGCCATCTGGCCGTTGAGCTTGCCGCTCAACATGTCCAGATAGTCCTGCGCAGTCATCGAAATCGTGATGCTGGGCGAAGCGTGCGCCCCTTCCTTCACTTCGCAACTCTCGTTGTTGATGATCACGTGCCATTTCCCGCCGCCATCGCCGGAGAGGTCGAACTGATAGACAGCGTTCAGCCCCTTGGCGGCATCCTTGTTGAAACGGCTCGGCATCATATCAAAAGCCTGCTTACACGACGTAGGTGCTGCATCAGCCATGGAAAGGGAAACCTCCTGGGTGGGGGCGGCAATCGCCGCACTCTTGGGCCCATCTAAGCGTTCGTACAAAACCTTGTCAATAGCGGCGAACCCTCTTTTCGCGCGCCTAACACCTCTTAGGGAGACGCTGAATTCGCCTCGATCTGGCGCGGCGATCAGAATCCGAAGACGCTCCCCGGCTTCACCATGATCAGGTTCTCTCGCACGATCACCGGCGCCGCTCCTTCGGTGATGGTCACCGCGCGGTCCCGTTCGGCATCGGTCTTCACTTCTCCGCTGAGGAATGCGTCCTTGCCGATGATCTTGACCGTCACCTTATCAAGTCCCGCGTTCGCCAATTGCGACTGAACCTGCGCCTGCTGTTGCCTCCAGGTCGCGGTGTCGGTCGTGAGGTTGTTCGCCACCGAAGTTACTCCCACCACCGCGCGCACCGTACGCTCGGCGGCAGCTTTCGCTTTGTCATCGAAGACCTTGCCGAACAACACCACCGTGCCATCCGGATCGGTGTAGAACTGGACGCGCCCGAAGTTGCGATTCGCGCGCAGCGCTTCCGTCACTCGATTACGCAGCGAGGGAGTCGGAACCGGCTTGGGAGCCGCCGCGACATGCCGGGGCGGCCGCGGAGCGCGAACCACCGGTGCGGGCGGAGGCGCGGGCGTTGCCGGAGCCGAGGGAACCGCGGCGACGGCAGGGCTGGGCGCGGAGGTCGGCGCCGCCGAGGCTCCGTACTCCGGCGGCTCATTCGGACTCAGGTTGGCTAGCTTCGTGCCGAGCGCGGATTCGATGCTGCCCTGCTCGGTGGGATCGTGCGCGAACACAATCGGATAATCCGCCTCTACCTGGCCTCCGCCGAAGGGCGGGTAGGACCATCCGGAAACATCTTTCACAACATCCGCATCCAGGCTGGGATTTGGAGCGGTCGAGGTACGAACGGTGACGGCGCCGACTGAACCGTCCGGCATGATTCGCACGCGCAGAATCATGCCGTCGTTCGTAGTGGAATCGCCCGCGAGGGCTCGTCTGTATGCATCCAGCAATGTCCTCTTTCCGTCATCAAAAACCTTACGCATCGTGTCGGAACTTCTCTCCGGCGCCGATGCGGACTCGCCCGCGACCTGGACGGAAATGGTATTCGCCAGAGCGACGATCGGACCCGACGGGGCGGCCGGTGCGGGCGAAGCCGCGGCAGAAGGAGAAGCGCTCGCGACCTGCTTCACAGACTCACGCGCGCTCAGATGCAGCGCGAGCCACGCTCCTCCAATAAGCGCGATCACCGCGGCGGCAATATAGGCGATCGTCGTTAACGATCTGCCACCCTCTTCGGGTTCTTCGTCCTCAGAATCCGGAATCCTGCTGGTCATTTGTCCTGACCCGCGACTTCCGGTCTGGCTCGACATCGCGGTCCGAGCCTCCGCCGGACGCGGGGACTGGGGCCGCGCGGAGGTCGTATCCTGGGCAAGGCGCGCGCCGCAGAAGTTGCAAATCACTTCGCCGGGTTCGGCGCGGCCGCCGCATACGGGACATTCGACGGCGCCGCCGCCGGGTGAACCGCCCGCCACAAATGCGGGATCGCTCCTTATCAGCGCTACGCCATCGGTCTCGCAAAACGATTCGTTGTCAGGGTAGGTGCGGTTGCAGCTCGGGCATTTCTTCATCGAGAGTGCAGCCCTCCGGATTCGGCGGCAAAAAGCCTGGCTGATGATATCTGCGCTCCGTTATGGACGCCAAGCACCCGGGTGGTTCGGCTCTCCTCCGTAACCCGGTTCTTTGCAAACTCGTGGACGGACGGAGGATCGGCCCGAGAGTCATTCGGAAGAGAAACTTCGCTCTTCTGATGGACCCGGACGAACCTCGCTCCTGGCGCGGCCGGGAATGACCTACACTTTGCTGATTACGTCGTCGCGGAATCGCTCCATCGCGGCGATCTGCTCTTTGGTGGACGGACCTGCGCCAAAAATGATGCGCGATACGCCCATCTCCGCGAACTGCCGCACTATTGCCGGAGTCAGCGGCTGGCCGATTCTGGGACTTATCGTTATTTCCAGCGGTGTCGCGCGGCCGAACTCGCGCTCGAGCGCGCGCAAGCGGCCGATCGTTTGCCGGATGCCATCGAGGCTCTCCGCGATACCGTACCATCCGTCCCCCAAACGCGCCGTGCGCTTGAGCGCGGGTTCGGTATGACCGCCAAAGACGACCGGGGGATGCGGCCGCTGCGCCGGCTTGGGCATGAATTTGAAGCCTTGGATCGACACGGTCTTGCCCTGGTACACCGGATCCGCGCTCGTCCACAGTTCCTTCATCAGGGCCAGATACTCGCGCGTGCGCAGCGCCCGGTCCTTGAAGCTCATGCCGACGGCCTGGAACTCCTCCTCGAGCCATCCGATCCCGATGCCAAAGATAAACCGCCCACCCGACAGCACATCCAGACTCGCAACCGCTTTGGCAGTGGTGAACGGATTTCGGATCGGCAAAACGAAAATGCCGGTCGCAAGCTTGATTGTGCTGGTGATTCCCGCGACGTAGGCCAGCGCGATCATCGGGTCGTGCAAAGGAGTATCCGGCGGCGCGGGCAAGCGGCCGCTCGATGAATACGGATAAGGCGACTTGTATTCGATCGGCAGGATTATGTGTTCGGGAATCCAGAGCGACTCGAAGCCGAGTTCCTCGGCCTTGCGCGCAACCGCGGCAATGCTCGATGGCTGCGTTTGCATCAGGAACGTGGCGAATTTCATGGCATCCTCCAGGCCGGACGAAAGCCTCCCGGCCGCACGGACCCAAGCTAGCCGATCACAACCACGCTTGAAAAATGGGCCAACCAGCGACGATCGAGCGAGGTTCGGTCAGACCGGGTTCCCCTCCAGGCGAAAGCCGATCCTCACCCCCACCTGAAATGCCGGATCGCCGCTGGCGCTCACCGCGCCGCGAATCTGGGTAACCTCGAACCAGTCGATGTTGCGGATGGTCTGGCTGGCTTTGGCAATCGCGTTGCGTATGGCCTGCTGGATGCTGTCCTCGGAGACGCCAACGACCTCGATAATCTTGTAGGTTTTGTCGGGCATGACTCACCTCCTCGCGCGTGTGGCGTCTTTGAGCCTACTGCGATTTGAAATTCACCGCGAATGCCGCAGGATCCTCGATCGTGCGCATGTCCAGATGGAACGCATCACCGCTGACACGCCCGATGATGCGCGCCCGCCGGAACATCGCTGCTATCTCATTCGGCGAGATGGCTGGATGGGTGATGGTCACGGCGACCGATGGCAGCCCCTCGGCGGGAAGCGAACCCGAACCGATCTCCGAAACCGTCTCGGTGACTTCAAGCTTGAATTCGCCGGCAAGCCGCTCGGCGATTATCTGGCGCGCGCGCTCCGCAATCGGACGCAGCTCGCCCGGCGTTCGGCGCATCAGGCGCAGCGTGGGAACTTCGTCGACTACATCGCCGGAGCGGAGGTAAATCCTGAGGGTCGCTTCAAGCGCGGCAAGCGTAAGCTTGTCGCATCTGAGCGCCCGCTTCAGCGGATTTGCCTTGAGCTTCGCCATCAGGCTTCGCCTGCCCGCGATCAAACCGGCCTGCGGACCACCGAGCAGTTTGTCGCCGGAAAACGTGACCAGCGCGGCGCCGGCGGCGATACTGTCCGCGACGAGCGGCTCGCGCGGCAGTCCGAATCGCGCAAGGTCGATGAGCGCGCCCGCGCCGAGGTCCTCTACCACGTCGATTCCGCGATCGCGGCCGATTGCGGCCAGCTCCTCCAGTCGCACTTCGCTGGTAAATCCGACAATACGGTAGTTGGAAGGATGCACCTTCATCAGGAGCGCGGTGTCGGGGCCGATCGCGTTCACGTAGTCGTTGCGATGGGTGCGGTTGGTGGTGCCAACTTCGCGAAGCCGCGCGCCGCTTCGCGCCATCACGTCGGGAATCCGGAACGACCCGCCGATCTCGATCAGTTCGCCTCGCGAAACGATCACTTCCCGCCCCATCGCGAGTGTGTTCAGGACCAGCAGCACCGCGGCCGCGTTGTTGTTGACGACGGTAGCGGCTTCCGCGCCGGTCAGGGCGCACAGTTCAGATTCGACGATGGAATCTCGATCGCCGCGTTCGCCCGTTTCCAGATCGAATTCCAGGTTCACCGCGGAACGCGCCGCCTGCTCGACCGCTTCGATCGCGGGTTCGGCGAGAATCGCGCGGCCCAGATTGGTATGCAACACGACGCCCGTGGCGTTGACGAGCGGCTTCATCACCGGCTCGTCGGCCGCAATCGCGCGTCCGGCGCGCGCCGCGACCTCCGCCGCGAGCGAGGCTCGGTCGGCGTCGAAAGCGTAGCGGCCCGCGGTGATTTCCGCGCGCAGCTCATCCGCCGCGCGCTGCACGACTCTCTTGAGGTAAGCGCGGCTCAGTCCTTTTGCTGGCGGTCCACGCTCAACCGTGCGCAGGCATTCGTCGATTGACGGCATCGCGCGAAGCAGTGCTGTGCGATCGCTCTCGGGGTGTCCGGCCACGACCGGATTATCGGAGACGGCGCCGCTGTCAGCAAGCCGCGCCCCGCCGCCGGAGGTTGTATCGTCTGATGATCCCGCGGCGACGGGCGGCCCGGCTATGAGGCCAGCGTGGGGGTCTCGAGGGCTTCCTGCGCCTCGGCTATCACCTTGAGCTTGCTGATCAACAGGAATGCGCATCCAAGCGCGAACGCCGAACAGACCACTACCGCGATGCGCGGGCTCAGATGCTCACCGACGAAGCCGACCTCGAGGCTGCCGATCGGAGCGGTGCCGATGAATGACAGCGTGTAGATGCTCATGACGCGGCCGCGAAGCTCGTCGGCAACGAACATCTGGAGCATCGTGTTCGTCGTGACCATATGGTTCATCAGTCCGGCGCCGATCATCGCCTGAGCGAACAGCGACAACGCCAGCGACTTCGATACGCCGAAAACAAAGATCGACGCGGCCATGCAGAAGAGGCCAAAGACGAGGTTCTGGCGCAGCACTCGCGGAGCATTGGATCGCGAGTTCATCACGATTGCGCTGACCACGGCGCCAAAGCCCTGCGCCGCCATCAGGAACCCGTAGCCGCGCGCGCCGCTGTGCAGCAGGTCGCGCGCAAACAGAGGTACCAGCACGGCGTATTGCACCGCGAAGCCGCTGCTGATCGCCACCACGAGAAGCAAATAGAAGCTGGGGCGATGGCGCCATACGTAGGCGAGCCCCTGGCGCACCTGCTGCATCATCGCTACGCCGAGATTGCTCCGCTCGCGCCGAGGCACGTCCATTTCGAGGAGTCCCCAGATGACGGCGATGAAGCTGAGGCCGTTCAGAAAGAAGCAACCCGCCACCCCCATAATGGCGATCAGCAAGCCGGCAACCGCCGGACCAACCATCCGCGCGCCGTTGAAAATCATGGAATTCATCGCGATCGCGTTGGAAAGGTCTTCCTTGCCGACCATCTCGACCACGAATGCCTGCCGGCCGGGCATATCGAAGGAACTCACCAGGCCGTTGAGCGCGGCGAGGATGATGACGTGCTCGACCCGAACCACCCCGGCCCACGTAAGCCACGCGAGCACGAACGCGCTCAGCATCAGCAGCGTCTGCGCGGCGAGAATCAGCCGGCGGCGATCGACCCGATCGACGACCACACCCGCGAACAACCCCACGAGGACGATCGGCATAAAGCCCGCAAAGGCGACGAATCCCAGCGCCATCGAGGAATTGGTCAACCGGAGAACCAGCCACGCTTGCGCGACCGATTGCATCCAGGTGCCGATCAGGGAGATGAGCTGGCCGGCGAAGAACAGGCGGAAGTTGCGATGGCGTAACGCGCGAAAGGCGGAAAGCCGCGTCTCCCAGGTCGATGGCTCGGGTAACTCGCCGGGCTCTTCAGCCTCGACGGCTTCTATTTCGGGCGAGGTATCGATGATGCCGGCCTCTTATCGATGTCAGCGGCAGCGATGATTCTGCCAGAGCGCGCGATACCAGGCGACCGGTTGCCGCGACGGCGCGGCTTTGCAAGCTTCTAGGGCGTGAAACTCGCGCAGATTGAAATTCGCTATCGCGATGCGAGCGGCGGCGCGCACGCGTTCGCAATCGACCATCCACCGGCCGCCGAGATTTCCCGCCGCGACATGAACCTCGAGCTGGCCGGGCGCATCGAGCATTCCGGGGACGCGATCGTCGCGCGTGCGCGCATCATCAACCGCGGATCGCTGCCGATACGCCTCGATGCGGCGTGGTTTCGCGTATCCACGGGATTCGATGCGACTTCGCGGGCTCGCTTCTTCAAGCACGGCTATCAGTCGTGGAGCGCCTCGCGCCCGGTGACGATCGGGCCCGTCGGCGAGTCCGCCGGCCGCTCCCGCATCGCCCGCATCAATCATCAAAGCGAGGTTAGTCGGCCTCCGGATGCGCCCGAAGGCGCGACCTCCGAGTTATTCACGATTGTCGAGCGCAGCGGCGGCGATCGCGTGCTCGCGGGATTTTTGGACGGCGCATCCAGCCTTCTGACGCTGACGATGCTCGGGCCCGGCATGATTTCGGCGCGTGTCATCCTCGACGGTATTGAGCTTGCCCCGGGCGCGGACCGCGAGATCGCGCCGCTATACTGCGAACGATCGCGCGATTCGGCGGGACGGCTGGCCGCGCGATGGGCATCGAAGATCGGCGCGGCAATGCAGGCGCGCGCAGGCGCTCCGTTTCAGCGCGGATGGTGCTCCTGGTACCACTACTTTCACGCGATTACGGAAGATGCGGTGCGCGCGAATCTGCGCGCGCTCGCTCAGATGCGCTCGGACTTCCCCATCGACGTCGTCCAGCTCGACGATGGGTTTCAGGCCGCGCTCGGCGACTGGGACATAACGAACGAGAAGTTCCCCGGCGGGCTTGAGAAGCTTGCGGGCGAGATCCGCGCGGCGGGGTTTGCGGCGGGAATCTGGACGGCGCCCTTTCTTGCCGCGCGCGACTCGCGCCTTATGTCCGCCCATCCAGAGTGGTTCATTCGGCACAACAGCGGCCAGCCGCTGCGCGCCGGGTACAATCCAAACTGGACGCGCGACGAAGACAAATTCGCCTACGCGCTCGACCCGAGCCATCCGGACTTTTGCGCGCATCTCGAAGCCCTGTTTCGCAAGCTGGTTCATCAGTTCGGCTATTCGTATCTCAAGCTCGATTTTCTCTATGCCGCCGCAGCCGAGGGATTGCGTCATAACGCCAATCTCACTCGGGCCGAAGCGCTGCGCCGGGGCCTCGAAGCGATTCGCGCGGGCGCCGGTGACGATGCATTCATCCTCGGATGCGGATGTCCTTTGGGTCCGGCCATCGGCATCGTCGACGGGATGCGAATCGGGCCCGATGTATCCCCCTACTGGGGCGGCGAAGGCTCAGGCGACCCATCCACGGTGCATGCGCTCGACGCGATCATCGCGCGCAGCTTTATGCATCGCCGGTTGTGGCTCAATGATCCGGATTGCCTGATGCTGCGGAGTAAAGAAACCCAGCTCACCGGCAGCGAACGCTCCGCGCTGGCAAGCGTCATCGCGGGATCGGGCGGGATGCTGCTCATCTCCGACGACATGGCCCTTCTAGGGACGGAGGAGAGCAGGCTCTTTCGCGAGGCGTCCGCGCTGGGAATGGAAATCGACTCCAGCGCAGCCCAGACCGCGGTCGTGGCGATGGACCTGATGGACGATTCCAACGTCCGTGGGATGATTGCCGGAATTGGCGGCGGAATGTGCGCGATAATTCTGAACCGCGGAGATTCGCCCGCGAATTTTGACCTTTCACTGCTTGGCGACGGTCCGTTCCTTGTGCGGGAGTTGGGAGGAAAGGAAGAACCCGCGACGGGAACGATCGACCTGCCGGCGCATTCGGCGCGGATCGCGCGGATCACCGCCAAGTAAGCGGCCACTCAGCTACAAAGGCGCAAAACTAGTCGAGCGCCAACTCGATCACACTCGCCCCCGGACTCGCGCGAAACACCGCGCATGCATCCTGCCACTCAAGTCCGGACGGGACGTAGTACCCACGGACGAGCGCGGCGATTATGCGCGATGCATCGGCGGGACGGCACAGCGCCACGATTGAGCCGCCGAACCCCGCGCCGGTAAGCCGCGCGCCCAGCGCGCCCGCACCCCGCGCGCATTCGACCATCCGATCGAGCCGGGCGGTGCTGCAATCGAAGTCCTCGGCAAGGCTGCGGTGCGATTGATTCATCAGGGCTCCCATCTCATCGAGCCGCCCTTCCTCGAGCGCTCGCACAGCTTCGAGCACCCGCCCGGTCTCGGAAAGCACGTGGCGAGCGCGCTTTAGAATCTCGAGCGGGCGGGCGGGGTCGAGCGCGATGCGAGCGGCGCCTTCACCGAGAAGATCGCGTGCGACAACATCGGCGGGCGCATCGAGCAGGGCCGAAGCCTCGAGCAAATCGGGATCCAGGCGCTCCGGCGCTGCTCGCCGAAGCGCTTCGACGAGCGCCGCGGTATTCCACTCTTTACGCGCGCGAACCACGTCGCCAAGGACTCGCACTCCGACAAGGTTCAGAGCACGCGCAAGCAGCCGCGCCGCAAGCGAGCATTCGACAACGCGGCGATTGTATTCGGTGCGGACCTTGCCGGATTTGTCGGCAATCTCGCGGCTGTCGGCCACAACCAGTGCCGCATCGGACGGCATCTTCACAGGCCGCGCGCGCAGAGGGTCGAATTCGATAAACAAGGCGTGGTCGCGTTGTCCCAACAGCGACGCCGCCTGATCCATCCCGCCCGCCATCGTCCCGACGTACCATTCGCTGCGCGCCACCATCGATGCGGTTTCAATCGGCGGCAGGTCGAGCCCGTTGACCGCCATCAACGCAAGCGTCGCTCCTACCGTCAGAGCGGCCGACGAGGACAGGCCGGCGGCCACTGGAACGCGCCCGTCCACCAGCATCGCAGCGCCACTCATCCCCCCGACTTCAACTCCGCGGCCTGCGAAATGATCGATGACTCCCTGCACGGCGGCCTTGACGTAGTTGGCCCAGTCGCCCGCGGGATAGGGCGGAATCCTGGTCTGCAGGACAAATTCGCGCGCTGGGTAAGAAGGGTCGGCATTGCGGAGCGTGACTCGAAGCGACGGCAACGATGCGGCGACCAAAATAGTCGATCGGTCGATCGCCACCGGCAGCACGGGCAAGCCGCTGTAGTCGGTATGCTCGCCTATAAGGTTGACGCGGCCGGGCGCACGCGCCGCGAACAATCGCGCATCGCCGCCGACCTGGGCCCGGAGATCGCGGCCAAGAGCCGCGGCTCGCTCGATCTCGGACTTATCCCACGCCTGACTGGCTATCGATCGGCTCATCGCGCTGCAAAATGTGATCGCGCCGCGGCAAGGTCTTCCGGCGTGCCGACGTCGCTCCAAAACCCGCGCACCTCGAACGCGCGCACCGAGCGCCCATCCGCAATCATTGCGGCGATCGCCTGCGGAAGCTCGCGTTCGCCGCGCACGGAAGGCTCAAGCCGATCCAGGTAATCGAAAATGACCCGCGAAGCTGCGAACAGCCCCGCGTTGTTCCATCGCGTCGTCGATGCGCCGCGCGGCGGTTTCTCAACCAGCCGAACCACGCGCATCGCGCTATCGACATAAACCGCCGCCCCGCGCCAGGGATCGTCGACCGCGTTGACCGCGAGCAGCAGATCGCATTCGATGGTTTGAGCGTCGGCAAGGAACCGGACATAGTTGGCGGAATCCATCAGCACGTCGCCCCATCCGAAGATGAAACGGTGATCGGCTCGGAGCAGGTCGCGCGCCGCCAGCAACGCGCCGGCGGTCCCGTTCAACTCGCGTTGGCGGACGGCCTGAACGGCAACGCCCGGATTCTCCGCCGCGAATCCATCGCACCATCGCTCAACCTGATCGCCCAGATGGCCGCAAACGATGATAAAGTGACGAAGGCCCGCGTTTACAAGTCCTTGGACGATATGGGAAATAAGCGGCTGGCCCCCGACCTGCAGCATCGGTTTGGGCGTATTGGCGGTGAGGGCCCCGAGCCTGGTACCCCGTCCTGCCGCCATCAGAACCGCCTTGCGGACCTCCATAGGCGGCAGCATAGCAGCGCCAGCCGAGCTTTGCTGGCACGCCAGAATTTCTTAGGATAGGCACAGACGCCTTCGAGAGAGTCGCTTCCATGTTCGGTGAAATCAATCCCCGCGCCAAAGCCAGGGCGCCCTTCATCTCGGTAGAAGAAGCCATCGAAGAAACCCGCCGCGGCCACATGATCATCATGATGGACGATGAGCAGCGGGAGAACGAAGGCGACCTGTGCATGGCGGCGGAAAAGGTCACGCCCGAGGCCATCAACTTCATGGCCAAATACGGGCGGGGGCTGATTTGCCTGCCGATGGCGGCCGAGCGTATCGATCAGCTCGGGTTGGCGATGATGGTGGGAGACAATCAGGCGCCGCTCGGCACCGCCTTTACCGCGTCGATCACGGCCAAGCGATGCCGGGGTTCGGGGCAATCGGCCCAGGATCGCGCTATCACGATCCTGCAAGCCACGCGCGAGGATGCGAGCGGGTCGGAGTTCATCACTCCCGGCTACGTTTATCCTCTGCGCGCGCGTGAAGGCGGCGTGCTGGTGCGCACCGGCCAGACCGAAGGCGCCGTGGACCTCGCGCGGCTGGCAGGCCTGAAGCCCGCGGGTGTTATCTGCGAGATTCTGAAAGATGACGGGACGATGGCGCGGCGCGACGACCTGGTCGAGTTCGCGCGGATGCATGGTCTCAAGATCGTAACTGTGGCCGACATCATCGAGTACCGGTTGCGCAACGAGACGATGGTGCATCGGATCGCCGAGGCGCGCCTTCCGACCCATTTCGGCGAATTCAAAGCCATCGTGTATCGAAACCAGGTCGACTACACCGAGCATCTGGTGCTCGTGATGGGAAAGGTTGACCCGCAGAAGCCGATCCTCGTGCGAGCGCATCGCGAGTACCTGCCCGGCGACGTGTTTGGCTACGCCTCGCGCAATACGCGCAATCTGCTGAGATCGGCGATGGAGCGAATCGCGGAGGCGGGCGAAGGCGTACTGCTCTATCTCAAGCGCGAGTCCAACGCGATCGCGGCCGAGCTGGGATCGAATGGCCGCGGAGGACGGCGGCTAAGCACGCGCTACGGCGCCACCGAAGCCGACTTTCGCGATTACGGAATCGGCGCGCAGATTCTGCGCGACGTCGGCGTCCGCAAGATGGTTATCATGTCGGACGCGACGCCGCGGCTCGCAAATCTGCCGGGATACGGGCTGGAGATCGTCGGTTCCGTCCCGCTGACCTCTTCCAACGGCAAATCGGCGGCAAGCTCAAGCAAGTAGAGCGTACGGCGGAACCCCGAAGTCGCGGGCGGCGTTGTACCAGATGATGAAGCGCGCAACTTCTTCCAATCGCCCGGCCTCTTGCGGCGAAGGCAGGATGGCAAGCCACCTCGCCGCGCTGACGATCCTGATTGCCGCCGTCTTTTGTTTCGCGCCTTCAGCGGCGATTGCTCTGCCGAAGGCAAACGAGATAGTTCAGATCTCGACGCTCAAACTCGATCGCCCGCTGGTCGCCGGCGCCACCAGCAACCTCGAGATCGATGCCGCAATCATGGCGGGATGGCACATCAATTCGAACCATCCGCTGAGCGACGAGTACATCCCGACCGTCGTCAGAATCGATGCGCCCGCATCGATCGCGGCCGGCGCCGTGAACTACCCCAAGCCCGAAGAAGTGGAGCTGCAGTTTTCCGGCGGCGACAAACTCTCGGTCTTTTCCGGGTTCCTGATACTCTCGGTCCCGCTGACGGCATCGAAGGATTTCAAGCCTGCCCCAGGACAGGAGTTGACCGTCTCGATCGATTACCAGGCATGCGACAACCTGCAATGCCTGCGTCCCACTTCGGTCAGCGCCAGCATCCCGATCGCATCGCTGCAAAGCTCGGCTGCTACCGGCGCTCCGGAGTCATCCGCCGGCGCGGGCGCATCCGGAACTGTCGCGGGCGGCAGCGGCGATCAGAACAACATGCTCGCTGGCGTATTCGCGCATCATGGGTGGCTGCTCGGTTTTCTTGCGGTGCTGATCGGGGGACTCGCGCTGAATCTGACACCGTGCGTGTATCCGCTTATCGGTGTGACGATCGCGTACTTCGGGAATCAAGGCGGCGGCCCCCGGCGAATCCTGATGCTCGCGATCACGTACGTGCTGGGAATCGCCCTGATGTTTTCGGGCGTGGGCGTAGCGGTGGCCCTGTCGGGCGGGCTGTTCGGCGCGGCGATGCAGAATCCAATCGTTCTTTCCGCGATCGCCGCGATGATGGTGGTGCTGGCGCTCTCGAGCTTTGGCCTGTTCTCGCTCCAGCCGCCGCAATGGATGATGAGCCGCGCCGGCATCGCGCGTCCCGGCTACGCCGGCGCGCTCCTGATGGGGCTCGGGATGGGTGTGGTGGCAGCGCCGTGTATCGGCCCTATCGTGCTCGGGCTTCTGCTGATGGTCGAGCGGAGCGGAAATCCGCTGTTCGGCTTCGCCCTCTTCTTCACGCTGGCAATCGGGCTTGGAGCGCCGTATGTCGCGCTCGCGATGGCGGCGGGGAGCATCCGCCAACTGCCGCGATCCGGTGAATGGCTGGCCTGGGTCGAGCAACTCTTCGGATTCATCCTGATTGGCCTGGCGATCTACTTCCTCGATCCCGTCGTGCCGCGCCATCTGATGATTCGCGCCCTGCCCTTCTATGCCGCCGCGGCGGGAGTATGGCTGGGCTTCGCCACTCGCGCGGGACGCGCGTGGCGGCCGTTTCTTGTGTTTCGATCGGCGGTGGGAGTCGTTGCTGTAGCGGCGTTGATTTATCTCGCGACGGCGCGGACCTCCGCCAAGCCGCTTACGTTCGAACCGTTCAATCCTACCGCGCTCGAAGCGGCTAGCGAGATGCGCAAGCCCGTGCTGATCGACTTCTCAGCCGACTGGTGCATCCCGTGCCGCGAGATGGAACATTCGACGTTCGTGAACCCGGCCGTCGTGCGTGAGGCGTCGCGCTTCGTCAGGATGCGCGCGGACCTGACCCATCAGGACAAGGCCAAGGAAGACCTGATGAACAAGTACCAGGTGCAGGGCGTGCCGACGACGGTGATGATCGATTCGTCCGGCCGCGTGCAGGTGCGCAAGGTCGGCTACATCGGGGCGGACGAATTCCTGGCCGACCTCCGCCGCATCGATTAGACCCAGGCATCGGCGCGGCACAAATTCGTTTCCGGGCGGAAATCGCCGGAAGGGAGCGAGCAGGATGCGTATCGCGCAAGTCACTGACCTCCACGTTGTGGCGAAAGGCCGGCTCTGTTACCGCAAAGTGCCCACCAACGAGCAGCTCGCACAGGCCATCGCGCACATCAACAACCTCCAACCGCTCCCGGACGTGGTGATTGCGTCGGGCGATCTGACCGATCATGGACGCCCCGAGGAATACGAGCAGCTCCGCGAAATTCTGGCCCGGCTGAAGCCGCCGGTGTTCGTGATTCCGGGAAATCACGACCGCCGCGACATCCTGATGGAGGCGTTTGCCGACCTGAGCTATATGCCGCGGCCCGGGTCGGCATTCGTGAATTATGCGATCGACGATTATCCGATTCGGCTGGTCGCGCTCGACACCAGCGTCGCGGGACACCATCACGGAGAAATGTGCGAGGAACGGCTGCGATGGCTCGACAGTGCGCTTGGGGAGCGGCCTGATTCACCCACCTTGATCTTCATGCACCATCCGCCATTCCGCACCGGCGTGCAGTGGATGGATGCCTCGGGGCTGCACGGGAGCCGCCGGATGGAGAGCATCGTGTCGCGCCATCCGCAGGTGGTTCGAGTCGCGTGCGGCCATATTCATCGCGCTATCCATCTCGGATGGGCCGGCACGATCGCGTCCACCTCGCCCAGCACCTGCCATCAGGTAGCCCTCGACCTGAACGGAGGCGATGGCTTCGAATTCATAATGGAGCCGCGCGCAATCCAGTTGCACGTATGGGATCCCGGTTACGGCCTGGTCTCACATCTAAGCTACGTGCCCGATTCCTATGAACCGATGGACATGATCGGAAGCCTCGACGCCGCCGCGCGCAGCCGGATGATCGGCGACAACAAGCGCGACTATTCGGCTATGTGCCGGGATGAATTCGATGCCGCGGGTTGGCGGCGGCGCATGAGCTAATCGGACGGATCCCGCGGCTTCACATTGTGCGGCAACCCTTGGTAGTTTCCTCCAAACGCGGTCCTTCCGCGCGTGAGGTTTGACGATGGCAGCTCCCAGCGAAGGTTTCGTTCGCGACTTGTTCGCGATGGTGAAGCAGCGGCGTTCTTTCGGAGGCCACCCGCTATGGCACAAAATCAGCGCGGGCAAAGTCTCGCGCGACGGCATGAAGGTCTTTGCCGCGCAGTTCTTTCTTCAGGTCCGGGAGTTTCCGCGAGCGGTCAGCGCACTGCACTCCCAATGCCACGACCCTGAAGAACGCCTCAAGCTCGCGGAAAGCCTCTACGAGGAAGAGACCGGCAAGATTTCCGGCAGCGATGCGCATCCTGAATTGTTCATCCGCTTCGGCCTCGGACTCGGCATGAAGCGCGAGGAAATGACCGAAGCCGTTCCGTTGCCATCCACCGCCTCTCTGATAGATTGGTTCGAGCTTTCGACCCGAGACCGGACCTTCGCGGAAGGAATCGGCGCCATCAACGTGGCCGCGGAGGGACAGGTGGTTACGAATTTCGGACCGTTCGCCCGCGCACTGGAAAAACATTACGGGCTCACCCGCGATCAGGTGGCATTCTTCGACGTGCATGAATTGGCCGATCGCGATCATAGCGACGTCGGCGACAACATCCTGAGCCGGATGGAACTCAGCCATGGCGAGCGCGAGAAAATCTGCGCCGCGGTGAATCGATCGCTCGACATGTGGTGGCAGTTCTTCGACGGGATGGAACGAGCCTGCTGCTGAGGGGCCTTTCGCAAGCCATCGCCGTTCCCCTCGCGATCTTCCAGGCCGGAGCTCCCGGTCGGAACCTGCCGAACCCGATTGTTCTGAGATCTGCCGGCGTGGGTAAGAAGGCGAGCCGCTGACAGCGTGTTGCGCCGGAGTGACGCGGGCTGTCGCGCGGTCAACGGAGGCCGTCCTCACGCTCTAGAAACGATATTTTATTTCGATTGAGCCGGAAGGGCTGTAGCGGCGTGACTTCGAGTAAAACCGCGCAGGCGAAAAAACCGACTTTTTCAGGATTTTATTTCACGTTGGAATTTTCCAGAACCTTGTTTGATTCTGTCTCCGCAAACACCCAACCTTTCTTTACTTATTGGCATCCGGGCAGTAAGATATTTGTTGGCGGCAGGGAGGTTGAGGACGGGTATCTGCCCACTCTTTATTTATGGCACAAAAGCAGGGTTCTGACGGTTACGGCGCCGAGTCTATCAAGGTTCTCGAGGGCCTCGAAGCGGTCCGCAAGCGCCCAGGCATGTATATCGGCGACACCGCCGAGCGCGGACTCCATCACCTCGTCAACGAAATAGTCGATAACTCCGTCGACGAAGCGCTGGCGGGGTTCTGCACCGAGATCAACGTCGTAATCCTGGGCGACGATCGCATCTCGATCGAGGACAACGGCCGCGGCATCCCGGTCGATATGCATCCGACCGAAAAGCGCTCCGCCCTCGAGGTCGTCCATACGGTCCTGCACGCCGGCGGCAAATTCGAGCGCAGCGCTTACAAGGTATCGGGCGGGCTCCACGGCGTGGGCGCGTCGGTCGTGAACGCCCTCAGCGAAGACTTCGAGGTCGAGGTTCGCCGGGGCGGCAAGGTCTATTTTCAGCGGTACGAGCGCGGAGTTCCGAAGAGCAAGGTCGAGGAACGCGGCGCGACCAAGCTGACCGGGACCAAGACCACGTTCTCTCCCGATGAAAAGATCTTCAACGAGGTCAAGTTCAAGTACGAGATAGTCGCGCGCTATCTGCGCGAAATCGCCTATTTGAACGCCGGGCTCAAGATTCGCCTGCGTGACGAACGGACCGGCAAGGAAGAGGAATTCCATTACGAAGGCGGTATCGCGCAGTTCGTGGAATCGCTGGCCGAGGGCAGCGAATCTCTGCACGACGTGATCTATTTCAAGGGCGCCAAGGACGGCATCGAGTCCGAAGTCGCTCTGCTATGGACGGACTCGCTGCACGAAGTCGCCTTTACCTACGCGAACAACATTCACACGGTCGAGGGCGGAACCCATCTGTCGGGGCTGCGCTCGGCGCTGACGCGCACGCTGAATTTCTACGCGCAGAAGAACGGGCTGTTCAAAAACAAGGATGCGCGCCTGGAGGGCGACGATACGCGCGAAGGACTGGTCGCGATTGTCAGCGTCAAGATTCCGGAACCGCAGTTCGAGGGCCAGACCAAGACCAAGCTCGGCAACTCCGAAGTTGAAGGAATCGTAGCGGCGCTGGTCAACGAAAAGCTCGGCGAATATCTCGAGGAAAACCCTTCGGTAGCCAAGAAAGTTATCAACCGAGCGCTCGAGGCCGCCGCCGCGCGCGAAGCCGCCCGCAAAGCCAAAGAACTGGTTCGCCGCAAAGGCGCGCTCGATTCGGGTTCGCTGCCCGGCAAGCTTGCCGATTGCTCGGAACGCGACCCCGCCCGCAGCGAACTCTTCCTGGTCGAGGGACAATCGGCAGGCGGGACGGCCAAGGAAGGCCGCGATCGGAAAACTCAGGCGATCCTGCCCTTGCGCGGAAAAATCCTGAACGTGGAACGCGCGCGAATCGACAAGATGCTCTCCTCGACCGAACTGCGCGTTCTCATCACCGCGCTCGGGATGGGAATCGGCAAGGACAAAGACCTCTCCAAGCTGCGCTACCATCGAATCGTCATCATGACCGATGCGGACGTCGACGGCTCGCACATCCGCACGCTGCTGCTGACTTTCTTCTTTCGCCAGTTCATCGAGGTCATCGAAAACGGCTATCTGTATGTCGCTCAGCCCCCTCTGTTCCGCGCGAAAAAGGGCAAGAGCGAGCGCTACCTGAAGGACGAAAACGCGCTCGAGGACTATCTGACCGATCTCGGCGCGGAAGCGGTCACCCTGGAAACCGGCAAGGGCAAGGACGCGCGCGAGTTCAAGGGAGCGGCGCTGAAGGCGCTGGTCCGCAAGGCGCTTTACTACGATCGGATGTACGAAGCGCTGGAGCGCCGTTCAAAGGAACGTTTCGTGGTCGCGGCATTGGCCCGGCTCGCGTCGGACAAAACGATTACGGATTCCAGCTTCGAGTCCGAAAAAGGCGCGAAGCAGATGGCCGATGCGCTGCGCAAGGCGATCAAAGACGACAACCTGACGACGCAGACCCGCGAGGAAGCGGCGAATCGATGGTCGGTGGTAGTTTCTCACAGCCATAACGGCTCGCGCCCGCCCACGGTGGTCGATCTCGTGCTGTTCCACTCCGGAGAGCTTCGCGAAATCCGCCGGCTTGAACCGGAAATAGACGCGATCAAGGCGCCCCTTAAAATCAAGGCCGGAGACGAAGAACGCACCATCGAAACGCTCAAGGCCGCCGCCGACGCGGTCCTGGAGGCGGGAAAGAAAGGCGTGGACATCTCGCGCTACAAGGGCCTGGGCGAGATGAATGCGGCGCAGCTCTGGGACACCACGATGAATCCCGATACCCGCTCGATGCTGAAGGTGCAGATTTCGTCGGTGGAAGAGGCGGAGGAGATTTTCACGAAGCTGATGGGCGATCAGGTCGAACCGCGCCGGCAGTTCATCGAGGAAAACGCGCTCAACGTACGCAATCTCGACATCTGATCCGGTCCGCCTCCTCATGCAAAGCACGCGCTAGATGGAGTCGAAGGAGAGTTTGCATCAGGAAATACGCGCGATGGCTACGGACTGCGCGGTATGCGATCGCGACGCGCGCGATGCCGAAAGTGCGCGCGGGATCAACCTCGACCTCGCGGACATCGCCCATCCTGAGGACGCCTTCGACACCGACCTGCTGTGGCATCGCCGCGAGCGCCATCGCGAAAAGCTGCTGAAGAAGATCGATTTATGGATTGCCGCGGAAAGCGGCTGATTTCGGATCAAGAGTTGACCCGCCCGCATTTGGGAGCGCCGGCATAAATGGCAGACACTAACGGAACCGAACCAACCCGCAACGAACCCTCGCTGCTGAATATCGAAGACGACATGCGGCAGTCCTACCTGGACTACGCGATGTCGGTGAATATCGGACGCGCGCTGCCGGTGGTGCGCGACGGCCTCAAGCCTGTTCATCGCCGCATTCTCTACGCGATGTTCCGGATGGGCCTGCTTGCCAACCGCCGCTACACGAAGTGCGCGGGCGTGGTCGGCGAGGTGCTCGCAAAATACCATCCCCACGGCGACATGGCGGTTTATGACGCCCTGGCAAGGATGGCGCAGCCGTTCAGCATGCGCTATCCGCTCATCGACGGGCAGGGCAACTTCGGCTCGATCGACGGCGACCCGCCCGCCGCCTACCGCTACACCGAGTGCAAGCTGACGCGGCTGGCGGAGCGGATGCTCGCGGACATCGACAAGGATACGGTCGATTTCGTTCCCAACTTCGACGGCTCGCAGGAAGAGCCGGAGGTGCTCCCGGCGCAGATTCCGAACCTGCTGATCAACGGCTCGGACGGAATCGCGGTCGGGATGGCAACCAACATCCCGCCGCACAATCTGACCGAGGTCTGCAACGCGCTGATCGCGCTGATCGACAAGCCTGACCTGCCGCTGGAAAAAATTCTGGACATCATCCCAGGTCCGGACTTCCCGACCGGCGGGCAACTGCTTGGGCGCCAGGCGATTAGGCAGGCCTACCTGACCGGGCGCGGGACGCTGACGATGCGGGCGCTGGCCGCGATCGAGACCGACAAACGCTCGGGCCGCGCCTCGATTATCGTGCGCGAAATTCCCTACCAGGTGAACAAGTCGCGGCTGATCGAGCGAATCGCCGAGCTGGTCAACGAAAAACGCCTCGATGGAATCAGCGACCTGCGCGACGAGTCCGATCGCGACGGGATGCGAATTGTGATCGAGCTCAAGCGCGATACCGAACCGCGCATCGTGCTCAACCAGCTCTACAAGCTCACGCAGATGCAGCAGGGCTACGGCCTCATCATGCTCGGCATCCACGAAGGCCGCCCGCGCGAAATGAACCTGCGCGAGATCCTGGTCGCCTTCCTCGAACATCGCAAGGTCGTCCTGACCCGCCGCACGCAGTTCGAGCTGCGCGAGGCGGAAGCGCGCCTGCACGTGTTGGAAGGACTGCTGATCGCGCTCAAGAACCTCGATGCGGTGATCAAGCTGATCCGCAACTCCAAGGATGCGGAGTCGGCCCGCTCCGGCCTGATGAAACAATTCGGGCTCAGCCAGGTGCAGGCCCAGGCGATTCTCGATCTGACGCTGCGCCGGCTTACCTCGCTGGAGCGCGACAAGATCGAAACCGAGCACAAGGAAACCACCGAGGACATCAAGCGCCTCAAGAAAATACTCGCCGACGAACGCGAGCTGATGAAGCTGGTTTCCGCCGAACTCGAGGAGATCAAGGAAGACTTCGGCGATGCGCGCCGCACCCAGATAATCGAAGCCGAAGGCGAGTTCTCGGTCGAAGACCTGATTGTCGAGGAAGACGTGCTGGTGACCGTCACCCACGGCGGCTACATCAAGCGCACTCCGCTCTCGCTGTACCGCACCCAGCGGCGCGGAGGGCGAGGCAAAATCGGCGCGACCACCGGCGAAGAAGACTTCGTCGAACGGCTCGAGCGCGTCTCGACCCACGACCGGCTGATGTTTTTCACCAGCGCGGGCAAAGTCTATCAGCTCAAGGCCTACGAACTTCCGGAGGGCGGTCGTGCCGCCAAGGGACGCTCGATCGCCAATCTGCTCAACCTCGGCGGCGACGAAACGCTCCAGGCCTTCATGCCGGTTCCGCGCGAAGTCGAAGGCAAGTTCGTCTTCTTCTCGACCAAGCGCGGCAAGGTGAAAAAGACCGAACTTGGCGAATACGAAAACATCCGCTCCACCGGAATCATCGCGATCAATCTTGAAGAGGGCGACTCGCTGGTCGATGTGCGTATCACCGACGGCAACCAGCAGATCGTGCTTTCCACGCGCGAAGGACAGGCAATCCGGTTCAAGGAAGAGGAAGTCCGCCCGATGGGCCGCGCGACCGGCGGCGTTTCCGGCATGGAGCTGGAATCTCACACCGTCAAGGAAGGCAAGACTGTAACCCTCGTCGAGGATGAAGTGGTCTCGATGTCCACGGTGCGTGACGACGAAACCCTGCTCACCGTCTCAGAGCTGGGCTTCGGCAAACGCACGCCGGCCGAGGAATACCGCCTGACGCATCGCGGCGGCAAAGGCGTGATCACGATGAACGTCACCGAAAAGACGGGCAAAGTGATCGCGGTCCGCCAGGTCGGAACCGACGACCAGGTGATGCTGATCACCGACGGCGGCAAGGTAATCCGCCTCAATGTCAAGGACGTGCGCATCACCGGCCGCAACGCGCAGGGCGTCCATCTGGTGCGCCTCGAGGAAAACGAGCGCGTGCGCGCGCTCGCGGGACTCGCGGAGAAAGAGGAAGACGAGGGCAACGGCACGGACGGCGAAGAGGAATAGCCGCCCGCCCGAAGCTCAGGGTCGGGCCTTCAACCGGCGGCCGCGGCGTAAGCCGCATCCGCCGCGGCAAGGGCTTTGCCGCGCGCCAATTCCAATCCCATCCCTGCGAGGATCTGCTCGAGCGCGCCCAGCAAAAGGGTTACGTTCTCGCGGCGGCAGCTCTCTCCCATCAGGCCGATGCGCCAGACTTTGCCCTTGAACGGGCCGAGCCCCGCGGCGATCTCGATGTTGAACAGGCGCAGCAGTTCAGCGCGGACCTTTGCTTCGTCGATTCCCTCGGGAACCGCGACCGTGCTGAGTTGCGGCAGGCGATGACCTTCCTGCGCGACCAGCTTCAGACCCATCGCATTCAGCCCCGCGTGCAGCGCGGCCGCATTGGTTCGATGCCTGCGCCATCGCTCTTCAAGCCTCTCTTCGATCACGATGCGCGCCGCTTCGTACAGCGCGTAGATCATGGTGATGGGAGCGGTATGGTGGTAGACGCGCTCCGATCCCCAATAGCTGCCGATCATCGCGATATCGAGGTACCAGGATCGGCACTTTGTCCTGCGCTTGCGAACCGCATCCATGGCCGCGGCGCTGAAGGTCACCGGCGCAAGGCCCGGCGGCGCGCTCAACCCCTTTTGCGTGCAACTGAAGCACGCATCGATATTCCATCGGTCAACCTCGACCGGCACGCAGGCCAGCGACGTGACCGCATCCACCACCATCAGCGCGCCGTGGCGATGGGCGAGCGCGGAAATCTCCTCGATGGGTTGATGCGCTCCGGTCGAGGTCTCCGCGTGAACGATCGCGACCAGCTTGGGATTGCGCGCGGCCTTGAGCGCGGTTTCGATCGCGCCCGGCTCGATGATGTGGCCCCATTGCGCCTCGACCTTGTGAACCTTCGCCCCCTGGCGCTCAGCGCAGTCAGCGAAGCGCGCGCCAAACGCTCCGTTCACGCCGACGATCACTTCGTCGCCGTCCTCGATCAGGTTGGCGGCGATGATTTCCATCCCCGACGAACCGGTGCCGGATGCGGGAAAGGTCATTTCGTTCTCGGTGCGGAACACCGCGCGGAGCAGACCCTTCAGATCTTCCATGACTTTCACGAAATCGGGATCGAGATGCCCGATCACGGGCGACATCATCGCCTTCATCACCCGCGGGTGAACGTTGGAAGGACCGGGGCCGAGCAGGATGCGCGCGGACGGCTTTAGTTCGGCATATGGTTGCGACAATTTCGTGTTTCCCTTCGGACGCGGCGGATTTCGCGATCGCGGAATCCGGAGCGAGAATCCATCTATTATTGCCCGCGCGACGGCGGGGGCAAATGCCGTATCGGCGATTTGCTGTGCTATTGTTCACGGCGTGAGCGCAGACGTTATCGGCATCGCGGCAACCCCGCTCGATTCCCGGCTCGTCGATGAGCTCGCGGCGATCGTGGGCAGGGATGGAATCGTATCGCGGCCGTCCGAGCTCAAGGTCTACGAGTGCGACGGATGGACAGTCGAGAAGAACTCACCCGATTTGCTCGTGATGCCGCGAACTACGGAGCAGGTAAGCGCCGTGCTCAAGGCGCTGTGGCGGCGCGGGCTGCCGTTCGTGCCGCGCGGCGCGGGAACCGGCCTCTCCGGGGGCGCGTTGCCGGTAAATGCGCCGGTGATGATCTGCACCTCGAAGATGAATCATATTCTGGCGATCGATCTCGCCAACCGCCGGGTCGAGGTCGAAAGCGGAGTCGTCAATCTGCATGTCACCAACGCCATCAAGCGGGACGGCTTTTTCTATGCGCCGGACCCTTCCTCGCAACAGGCCTGCACGATCGGCGGCAATATCGCCGAAAACTCCGGCGGACCGCACACCCTCAAATACGGCGTCACCACCAATCATGTGATGGGCCTGACTCTCGTGCTGGCTGACGGCGAGGTAGTCGAGCTGGGCGGATGGGCGGAAGAACGATGCGGTTACGACCTGGTCGGCGCGGTGGTCGGCGCGGAAGGCACCGCCGGAATCGTGACGCGCGCGGTGCTCAAAATCGTCCGCGAGCCCGAGGACCATCGAACCTTGCTGGCGACCTTTGCCGATGTGGAAGCCGCAACGCGCGCGGTCTCCGCAATCATCGCGGCCGGCATCGTTCCAGGCGCGATCGAAATGATGGATCAGCTAATCATCCGGGCGGTCGAGGACGCCTTTCACGCCGGTCTGCCCGCGGATGCCGGCGCGGTGCTGATCATCGAGCTCGACGGTCTTGTGGCGGGCCTCGATGAATGCGCGGCGCGTGTGACAGAAATCGCGCGGTCCGCCGGCGCGTCGGAGGTGCGGCTCGCGCGCGACGAGGCCGAACGCGCGGGGTTATGGAAAGCGCGCAAGCGCGCGTTCGGCGCGGTCGGGCGGCTCGCGCCCAACTACGCTACCCAGGACGGAGTCGTACCGCGCACGCGACTGCCCGATATCCTGCGCGTGATCGGCGCGGTCAGCAAAAAATATCACCTTGCGATCGGCAACGTTTTCCACGCCGGCGACGGCAACATTCATCCGATCATCCTTTACGACGAACGCAAACCCGAAGAGGTGCGTGCCGCGGTCGAAGCGGGACGCGAGATCCTTGCGGCCTGCGTCGAGATGGGAGGGAGCCTGACCGGAGAGCACGGAATCGGCGTCGAAAAGCAGGGCGAGATGCCTCTTTTGTTTTCGCCCGAGGACTTGATCGCGATGACCGAGCTGCGGCGCGTGTTCGACCCGATGGAACGATCCAATCCAAACAAAGTAATTCCGCGGCCGGGCTCATGTGTGGAAGTCGCCGCGCCACGCCGCCAAGTGCCAATTTGACCGGACCTCCGCCATCTTCCGCCGTGAAACCGCGATCGCCTGAGGAAATTGCCGCCCGAATCGGCTCAACGATCGCAAGCGCGCAAGTGCGCGCGCCTTACGCTCACGAAGAGCGCGCCGCGCGCATCGTCGCGGAGCCCGCGGACGCGCGCGAAGTCGCCGAGCTGGTTCGCGCCTGCGAAACTGATGGCATTTCGCTTGCCGCGATGGGTGCGGCGCGCACGCTCGGCGAGATCCGGAAAACACCGGTGGCGCTTGGCGTCTCTCTCAACCGAATGCGCCGCGTGATCGCTTACGAGCCCGCCGATATGACCGTTACCGTCGAGGGCGGCGTCAGCGTCGACGAGTTGAACCGCACGATGGAACCGAGTGGACAGCGCCTGCCGGTCGATCCGCAGCGTCCGGACCTCACCTGCATAGGATCGTTGATCGCGGCATCCCACGCCGGACCGCTGCGCCTGTCCGAAGGCACCTCGCGCGATTTGCTGATCGGCATCCGCTACGCTGGTCGCGGCGGAAAAATCGTGCACGGCGGCGGGCGGGTGGTGAAAAACGTCGCGGGCTACGACCTGATGAAGGTTTTGGGCAGCTCATTCGGCACGCTCGGAATAATCGTCGAGGCAACGTTCAAAGTGCGGCCGGTCCCGGAACATTATGCGATGGCGCTCGCGAGATACGACGATGCCGAAAGGACGTTCGAGGCGGCTCGCGCGCTGAACGACTTGCCCCTGGCGCATCTTGAGGTGCTGAGCCCGGCGGCGGCCGAATCATGCGGGTTCGACGGCAAATACGTTCTGCTGGCGGGGCTCTCGGGGAGCCGCTCTGAGGTCGCCTCGCAGTACGCCGCCGCCGCGCGGATGGCGCCCGGCGCTCGCCTGATCGAAAAGGAAGATGCGCGGGCAGCGTATGCGTGCCTTCGCGACTTCGACTTCTTATCGCAATCGCTTGCCGCTCGAGCGGCGGTCGCGCCGGCGGAGCTTGCCTCGGCAATGCTGGCTGCCGATGCTGAATTTGTCGCTCATGCCGGGTCCGGAGTGGCGGAGCTTTTTCTGAACCGGATGCCCGCGGACGTTCGAGCCACCGTCGCGCGATGGCGGGAAATCGCGCGCGGCCGCCGCGGCCATCTGCGAGTCATTCACTGCGATCCCGAGGTTCGGCCATCGATTGAACTCTTCGACCTTCCGAACAGCGGAGCGATGGGACTGATGCGCCGGCTGAAGACCGCTTTCGATCCGGCCGGCATTTTCAACCCCGGATGTTTCGTTGGGGAAATCTGATGGCTTCCGCCTCTTCCGGCGCGCCCATGCGCAAAGTCGTTGACTACGAGTTGCTCTTTGACTGCGTGCATTGCGGCCTGTGCCTCGAAGCGTGCCCGACCTACGCGCTCAAGCGCGCGGAAATGGACTCGCCCCGGGGCCGAATCTACCTGATGAAAGCGCTGGCCGAAGGGCGTTTGCCGCTCGATTCCGATGCGGCCCGGCATCTCGATTTGTGCCTGGGATGTCGTGGATGTGAAACCGCGTGCCCATCGGGCGTGCACTACGGCCGTCTCATCGAAGATGCGCGCGCATTCGTGGAAGCCAACTATCGGCGCTCGCTGATGGACAGAACGCGCCGCGCGATCGTGAACGCGATCTTCCCCTACCCTGCGCGACTTCGGGCGCTGCTGGCGCCGCTTAAATCCATCGAGCGGGCGGGCTTGCGGCCTGCGCTCGCCGCGATGCTTCCGCGGGCGATGCGCGAGTGGATCGAGCTTCTGCCCCCGCTTTCGGGCTGCGCGGACGAGCGGGCCGCGATGCCGCCGGCGGCCGATCCCGGCGCTCCCGCGGTGGTCGTGCATCACGGATGCGTGGCGCAGGTGCTGGCGAATTCCGAAAATCTCGCGTCCGAAGCAGTGCTGGCGGCGGCGGGTTATCGAGTCGTGCGGATGGCCAACACGGCGTGTTGCGGCGCCCTCGATTTGCATTCCGGCAACCGCGATCGCGCCCTCGACTTCGCGCGCCGCAACGTGCGGATGCTGGCCGCTTGCGGAGCCGATGCGATCATATCGGCAGCGTCGGGATGCTCCACCGCGATTGCGGAATACGGTGCGCTGTTGCGCGATGACCCCGAGCTCGCCGGCCTGGCGAAGAGCGTCTCCGCCACAGTGCGCGATCTGAGCGCGTTGTTACTCGAACGCGGCCTGCCCACGATGCGCAAACTCGAGTGCACGGTGACATTCCATGACGCGTGCCATCTCGTGCACGGCCTGGGCGTTCGCGAGGGACCGCGCAAGCTGCTCTCCTCGATCCCCGGCGTCAGGTTGATCGAGCTTGCGGAGTCCGACCTGTGCTGCGGGTCGGCGGGGAACTACAACCTGACCGAACCTGAGATGGCGCGCGAGTTGGCGCGGCGCAAGGTCGACAATATTATCGCGACGGGGGCGGACTACGTGGTTATGGCCAACCCGGGATGCGAATTTCAGATCGCCGCCGAGCTGCGCCGGCGGCGCGCAAACATCAAGGTGATTCATCTGGCCAGGTTCCTGGCGATGGCCCTGGCCGGCTGACTCGAAGGCCGGCGCAAGCAGCCGGTGCCATCCGCAACGATGCTGGAAGTCAAACTCTACTTCGCCTACACAAGCCCTTACTCCTATCTTGCCTACGCGCCCGCGCGCGATCTGGAACGGACCCATCGCGTACAGGTGAGGTTCATTCCATACGGAGTGAATATCCGCCGAGTGTACGGACCGCTCGACCACGCCGACGCGGATCGGCGCAAGGTGCGCTACCTCTATCTCGACGCGCGACGCATCGCGAACGAGCGCGGGCTGATCATTTACCCGCCCCGGAAAATCTTCAGTTGCAGGCTCGCCTTTTATGGCGGACTGTTCGCGGCGCAGCACGGCCGCTTTCATGAATACTCGCAGCCGCTGTTCGAACGTTTCTGGAAGCAGGAGCTGGATGTCGAGAATAGCGATGCGATCGACGCGTTGCTCGCGGAAATCGGCCTGAAACCGGCGGAGTTTGCGCGCTACGTCGACAGCAACGCGCGCATGGACCTGGACAAGTGCTTCGCCGAGGCGGATGGCGACAAGATTTTCGGCGTTCCGACATTCGTCGTCGAGGGCGAACCCTTCTGGGGCGAGGATCGGATCGAATGGGTGATTAAGAAGCTCGACTCGATGAGCCTGCGACGCCCGTAACAGAGCCGCGAATTAACGGATCGGCGTCGCACGGCTCCGTTTGCGCTCGCGCGATCGGCCGGTTGAGCGCGGCGGATCCCTGCGTCAGGCCTGTGTGATTGGAATATGGAGCGGCTGCGCTCGCACCCGATCCAGCCATCCGCGAATCGCGGGATAATTCGCCAAATCGAAGCCGCCTTCATCCGCAACGTGCGTGTACGCGTAAAGGGCAATGTCCGCGATCGAGTAGTTGTTGCCGACAAACCACTCGCGCGAGGCGAGGTGCGATTCCATGACGCCAAGAGCGTCGTAGCCCAACTTCATGATGCGCGGCAGTCCGGCGCGGCGTTCATCCGGAAAATCCGGATGCATCGCAAAAAAACGGGCGACCGCGATATAAGGCTCGTGGCTGTACTGCTCGAAGAACATCCATTGCAGCACCTGCGCGCGCTCGAAGCGATCCGCCGGAAGAAACCGGGTTCCCTCGGCAAGGTACGTCATGATCGCGTCCGACTCGAACAAAGTGCGTCCGTCATCGAGTTCGATCGCGGGAATTCGTCCGTTGGGAAACTTGCGCAGGAACTCTGGCGTTCGCGTTCTGCCTTCGGTGATGTCGAGCTCGATTCTTTCGAACGGAATCCGCAGCTGCGTGAGCAGCAGCCGGACTTTGTAACCATTGCCGGACGGCAGATAGTCGTACAGTCGAATCATCGCGCCTCCTTTCAGTTCATCGGCTTGATGCCAATCCATAACCCGCGGCCAAAACCCTTGGGATCGTGGGTGGTTCTGA
The DNA here is from genome assembly GCA_021323675.1 of Pseudomonadota bacterium. Taxonomy (GTDB): domain Bacteria; phylum Desulfobacterota; class Binatia; order Binatales; family Binataceae; genus JAFAHS01. The sequence continues at coordinate 46,911 of JAJPKP010000060.1, forward strand.
GGCCCGCGGCCTCGAAGGCGCCGCGATATTCGTCGTTCGTAAACAGGCCCAGTTCGTGGCGCTCGACAAGATAGTCCACTCCATCCCGCCTCCCGACGAGGTAGTGAAAGTACGCTACATACGCGGTTCCGTTGATTTGCACGTTGACGATGCGTGCGAGCTTAAGGTCGGGCAAATCGACCGACATCTGCCCGACGCGATCCAGTGAGTCGCTCGGCGAGAACCACGGCTCGATGATCAACACGCCGCCCGGCAGCAGATGAGCCGCCATGCTCGCGATCGCATCGCGCATCCGCGCCGCAGTCTTCGTGTAACCGATCGCGCTGAACAGGCACGTGACCGCGTCGAAAGCGTGCGGAAGGCGGAAATCGATCATGTCGGCGCAATGGAACCTGACCGCGGGATTGCGCTGGCGCGCGAACGCAAGCAGGTTTTCGTCGAGATCGATTCCTTCGGCATCGTACCCAAGACTGCGCATCGCGTGGATATGCCGTCCCGTGCCGCATGCGACATCCAGCAGCCGGCTGCCCGCCGAGAGCTTATGCCGCGCGATTATCGAATGGAGTTGCGCGGCCTCGCCCGCGTAGTCCTTGAAGCTATAGATTGCGTCGTAAAAGGCTGCGGATTTCGTGTACATGCCGCTTTGCCGCGCCGGCGGCTCTGCTCCTGCGCGTCAGGAGCAAAGGCGCAAACGCTCCGCGCCCCCGTCTCCCGTCTAAGGGGCCGCGGAGAGGCGCATCCGAAACTCGGTTCGCTCGACGATCTACAGCTCGGGGCTGGCCGGAAGGAACGTCTCGCCCATCAGATATGCGTCGCACGCACGGGCGCATTCGCGGCCTTCCCAGATGGCCCAGACCACCAGCGATTGTCCGCGACGGGCGTCGCCCGCCGCAAACACGCCGGGCACGCTCGAGTGATAGTTCTCGGTCGCGATGTTGCTGCGAGGGTCGAGCTTCAACCCGAGTTCGGTGATTATCCCCTCCGGCTCCGGACCGAGAAACCCGAGCGCCAGCAGCACGAGGTCGCATTCAAGCTCGAAGTCGCTGCCCGGAATTTCTTCCATCACCATCCGCCCGCCATCGCGCTTCCAGTTAAGCCTGACGCCATGGAGCTTCTTTACGTGGCCGTTTTCACCGATGAAACGCTTGGTGTTGATGCTCCAGTCGCGCATCACGCCTTCTTCATGCGAGCTCGAAGTCCGCAGAATCATCGGCCAATCCGGCCACGGCATGTCGGGCGTCCTGCTCTCCGGCGGCATCGGGAGCAGCTCGAACTGATGAACGCTGAGCGCGCCCTGCCGATTCGAGGTGCCCAGGCAGTCGGAGCCGGTGTCGCCGCCGCCGAGGATCACGACTCTTTTTCCGGTCGCGGTTATCGAGACAGCGGGATCGATGGCATCGCCGAAATTGCGCTTGTTCTGCTGCGGCAGAAATTCCATCGCGAAGTGGACACCCTTCAGTTCCCGCCCGGGTATCGGCAGGTCGCGCGGCTTCGTGGCGCCCATCGTCAGACAGATCGCGTCGTACTTCCCGCGCAGATCGTCGGCATGAACGTCGAACCCCACCCGGCAGTTGGTGATGAATTCGACGCCCTCCGCTTTCATCTGTTCCAGGCGGCGCTGGACGTAGCGCTTCTCGAGCTTGAAGTCGGGAATGCCGTACATGAGCAGGCCGCCGATTCGGTCCGAGCGTTCGTAAACCGTCACGGCGTGGCCGGCCCGCGCCAGTTGCTGAGCGCAGGCGAGTCCGGACGGCCCCGATCCCACTACGGCAACGCGCTTGCCGGTCCTGCGTGCGGCAGGCTGCGGAACGACCCATCCCTCGCCCCAGGCGTGATCGATGATGCTCTTCTCGATCAGCTTGATGGTAACGGGGTCGTTGTTGATGTTGAGGACGCAGGCCTCTTCGCAGGGCGCCGGACACACGCGTCCGGTGAATTCGGGAAAATTGTTGGTCGAGTGCAGGCGATCGATCGCGTCGCGCCATCGCCCTCGATAGATAAGGTCGTGCCAGTCGGGGATGATGTTGCCGAGCGGACAGCCCTTATGGCAGAAGGGGATGCCGCAATCCATACATCGCGCGCCCTGCGCCTTGAGCTTTTCGTCGGGCAGCTTGAGATCGAACTCGCGCCAATCTTTCAGGCGCTCGGCGACCGGACGCCGGGCCGGCGTCTCGCGTTTGATCTCCATGAAGCCCGTGATCTTTCCCATCTAGCTCCGCACTCCTCCCGCGATGTTCCGCGGCCTAGACCGCCGCCAGCCGCGCCATGTCGTTGTTGGCGCCGAGATGCTGGCGCTCGAGCACTCGCCGGTATTCGGTCGGCAGCACTTTCACGAATTTCTTCGCGTACGAATCCCAGTCCTTGAGCAGCCGATCGGCTACCGTGCTGCCGGTATATTGGCGATGGCGCACGATCAGGGCGTGAAGCTGCCGCAAATCGTCGGCGTCCTTCACCGCACCCAGCTCTACCATCCCCGTGTTACAGCGGGATGCAAACGAACCGTCCTCATCCAGCACATAGGCGATTCCGCCCGACATCCCCGCGGCGAAGTTGCGGCCGGTCTTGCCCAGCACCACCACCAGGCCGCGCGTCATGTACTCGCATCCGTGATCGCCCACTCCTTCCACGACGGCATGGGCGCCGCTGTTGCGGACGGCAAACCGCTCGCCCGCCACGCCGCGGAAGAACGCCTCGCCGCCGGTCGCGCCGTACAGGGCGACGTTCCCAATCAGGATGTTCTCTTCAGCCTTGAAGGTTGCTTCCTGCGGCGGGCGTACGGCGATGAATCCGCCCGAAAGCCCCTTGCCGCAGTAGTCGTTCGCGTCGCCTTCCAGGTAGAGCGCGACCCCCGGAGCGAGCCACGCGCCGAAGCTCTGTCCGGCCGATCCGGTGAGATGGATCTGGATCGTGTATGGCGGCAAGCCTTCGGCTCCGTAGCGGCGCGAGACTTCCGCCGAAAGCATCGTGCCCACCGTGCGGTTCACGTTGCGGATCGGCAGGCGAATCTCGACGGGCTTGCGATGTTCGAGCGCGTCGTAGGCGAGTTCGATTAGCTGGTTGTCGAGCGCGTTCTCCAGTCCGTGGTCCTGCGACTCGACGCAATGCAGGGGCTCATCGGGACCGACGTCGGGCTTGTGGAGAATCTGGCTCAGATCGATGTTGCGCGCCTTCCAGTGCTGAATCGCTTCGTTCGCATCCAGGCACTCGACATGCCCCACCATCTCGTCCACCGTACGGAAGCCGAGCGCGGCCATGTATTCGCGCAGCTCATCCGCGATGAACATCATCAGGTTGACGACATGTTCCGGCTTGCCCTCGAACTTCTTGCGCAATTCCGGATCCTGGGTCGCGATTCCCACCGGACAGGTGTTCAGGTGGCAAACCCGCATCATGATGCATCCCGAGGCGACCAGCGCCGCGCTGGCGAAGCCGAACTCCTCGGCGCCAAGCAGCGCGGCAATCGCAACGTCGCGGCCGGTTTTGAGCTGCCCGTCGGTTTCGACGCGAATCCGCCCGCGCAGCCCGTTCATCACGAGGATCTGCTGTGTTTCCGCGAGTCCCAGTTCCCACGGAATTCCGGCGTGCTTGATCGATTGAATCGGCGAGGCGCCCGTGCCGCCGTCGTACCCGCTGATAAGCACCACGTCGGCCTTCGCCTTTGCGACCCCCGCCGCGATCGTGCCCACGCCGACCTCGGCGACCAGCTTGACGCTGACGCGCGCGCGATTGTTGGAGTTCTTGAGATCGTGGATTAGCTGCGCGAGGTCCTCGATCGAGTAGATATCATGATGCGGCGGCGGCGAGATGAGGCCCACGCCCGGAGTCGAGTAGCGAATCTTCGCGATGAACTCATCGACCTTGTGGCCGGGCAACTGTCCGCCTTCGCCGGGCTTGGCGCCCTGCGCCATCTTGATCTGCAGCTCGTCGGCATTGACGAGGTAATGGCTGGTGACGCCGAAGCGGGCGGATGCGACCTGCTTGATCGCGCTGCGCCGCCAGTCGCCGTTGGGATCGGGCGTGAAGCGGGCTGGGTCTTCGCCGCCCTCGCCGGTGTTGCTCTTGCCGCCGATCCGGTTCATCGCGATCGCAAGGTTCTCGTGCGCTTCCTTGCTGATCGATCCGAACGACATCGCGCCGGTCTTGAAGCGCTTGACGATTTCCGACGCGGGCTCGACTTCCTCGAGCGGAACCGGCGGACGAATGTGGCGGAACTTGAGCAGACTGCGCAAGGTTGACAGATGCCGGCTCTGCTCATCGACCAGCTTCGTGTACTCCTTGAACAGCCGGTAATTTCCCGAACGCACCGAATGCTGGAGCTTGGCGATCGTGTTCGGGTTGTACATGTGATATTCGCCGCGCCGGCGCCACTGGTACTGCCCGCCCACCTCCAGCTCGCCGTCGAGGTTGGGCATTATCTCGAAAGCCCGGCGATGGCGATTGGCGGTCTCCGCCGCGATCGCTTCCAGGCCGATACCTCCGACCCGCGACGCCGTCCAGGTGAAGTATCTGTCGATTACTTCCTGGTTCAGCCCGATCGCTTCGAAAATCTGCGCGCCCCGATAGCTTTGAAGCGTCGAGATTCCCATCTTCGACGCGACCTTGATCATGCTCTTGGTCACGGCCTTGATGAAATTGTGGACGGCGGTTTCCTCGTCGAGGTCTTTCAGCCGCCCGTCCTCGATCATCCCGGCCAGAGTCGCGAACGCGAGGTAGGGATTGACCGCGCATGCTCCGTATCCCGCGAGCACGCAGAAATGCATCGCCTCGCGCGGCTCGCCCGATTCGACCACGATGCCGCATCGGGTGCGAGTGCCTTCCCGGATCAGATGGTGATGCACGGCGCCGGTCGCAAGCAGGCTCGGGATGGGTGCGTGTGCCGAATCGACTCCGCGATCGGAGAGCACGATTATCGTGTAACCCTCGGCGATAGCGCGCGACGCCGCGGCGCAAAGATCATCGAGCGCGCGGCGCAGCCCGGCTTCTCCTTCCGCGGGACGAAACAGGGTCGAAAGCGTAATCGTGCGCAGCCCCGGCGCCGACAGCCGCTTGATCTTTTCGAGTTCCTCGTTCGTGATAACCGGTTGCTTGATTCGAAGCTGGCGGCAGTGGAGCGGTGACTCCTCGAACAGGTTTTGCTCCGATCCGATCGTGGTCTCGGCCGACGTGACCATCTCCTCGCGAATCGGATCGATTGGCGGATTGGTGACCTGCGCGAAAAGCTGCTTGAAATAATTGAAGAGCAGCGGCGAACGATCGGACAGCACCGCCAGCGGCGTGTCGGTCCCCATCGAACCGACCGGCTCCTGCGCATTCACCGCCATCGGCGCAAGAATCAGCTTCAGATCCTCGACCGTGTAGCCGAATGCCTGCTGCTGCTTGAGCAGGTCCCATCCTTCGAAGCCCGCGACCGCGGGCGCGCTCGGCGGAGCAGGCAGCTCTTCGAGCTTGACCAGGTTCCGGTCGAGCCACTCGCGATAGGGCTGGCGCGCGGCGAAGCCTTCCTTGATCTCCTCGTCCTGAACGATCCGGCCGAGCGAGGTGTCAACCAGGAACATCTTTCCCGGCTGAAGCCGCCCCTTGTATTCGATCTGCTCGGGCGGGATGTCCAAGACCCCGGTCTCGGACGCCATCACCACCAGTCCGTCCTTCGTGACGGTGTAGCGCGAAGGGCGCAGCCCGTTGCGGTCGAGCACCGCGCCGATCCGGATGCCGTCGGTAAAGGCGATCGAAGCGGGTCCGTCCCACGGTTCCATCATGCATGAATGGAACTCGTAAAAAGCCCGTTTGGCCGGCGACATCTGCTGGTCGTTCTGCCACGCCTCCGGAATCATCATCATCACGGCGTGCGGCAGCGAACGACCGGTGCGAATCAGCAATTCGAGGCAGTTGTCGAACTTGCCCGAGTCCGCGAGCGTCGGCTCGATAATCGGCAGCAGCTTCTTGATGTCCTCGCCGAACAGCGGCGACTCGAACATCATCTGCCGCGCATGCATCCAGTTTTCGTTGCCGCGCAGCGTGTTGATTTCGCCGTTGTGCGAAAGAAAGCGGTAGGGATGCGCTCGATCCCAGCTCGGGAAGGTGTTGGTCGAGAACCGCTGATGCACCATCGCGAGCGCGCTCTCGATTGCGGGATCGAGCAGGTCCGGGAAGAACCTGGGGATCTGATGCGAGATGAGCTGGCCCTTGTAGACCAGCGTCAGCGCGGACAGCGAGCAGAAGTAGAACAGCTCGGGTGCGTAGAGGCCCAGCGTTTCGACCGCGTTGAAGGCGCGCTTGCGGATTACGTAAAGCTTGCGTTCGAGCGACTCGATATCGGTGATTCCGGCGCCGCGCGCGATGAAGACCTGGCGAATCGCGGGCATCCCGCGCCGCGCGATTTCGCCGCATTCGCTCTCGACTACCGGCACCGTTCGCCATCCGAGTACGCGCTGGCCTTCCTCGCGAACGATCTGATCGAAGACCGCTTCGCAGGCGGCGCGCTTGTCGGGATCGAGCGGCAGGAAGACCTGCCCGACGCCGTAAGTCCCCGGGTCGGGAAGATCGAACCCGGCCTTATGCGCCTCGCGCTTGAAGAATTCGTGAGGAATCTGGATCAGGATTCCCGCGCCGTCACCCGTCCGCGGATCGCATCCGCAGGCCCCGCGATGGGTAAGATTGTCGAGGACCTTGAGCGCCTTGAGGACAATCTCGTGCGAGCGCCTGCCCTTCACGTCCACCACGAATCCGACGCCGCACGCGTCGTGATCGTGCGCGGGATCGTACAGCCCCTCTCTTGCTGGAATACGGTTGCGGTTGTGCATGGCCCTATGTCCGCCTTGAATCGATAAGCGCGCCGCGCGCGGGATGGCGATGACGCCGGGTGTGGCCGTTGGGAATTTCCGGCGCCGGCTCGTCATGCGCATGCACCGCGATCGTGTTGCGCTCGGTATGCGTTGACAGCACCACCATCGTTTCCGTCCGCGCCACCCCCTCGATCGAACGGATCGTGCTGATAAGCCGTTCGAGCGAAGTGGTGTTCTCGGTCTTCACCTTGAGGAGAACGGTGTGCTGCCCGGTGACGTGATGGCATTCGAGAACGTCTTCGAGAAGATCAACCGTTCGTTCAAAAAGACCGATGGTCTTTGGATGAGTGATAGAGACCCCGATGAAGGCGGTAACGTCCTTGCCCAACTTGCGCGCGTCGCAAGCGGCGTAGTAGCCGAGAATAAGGCCGCTGTCTTCGAGTTTTTTGACTCTCTCGATAACCGAAGGAGCGGAGAGGCCAACCTGTTCGGCGAGTTTGGTATGCGGAATTCGGCCGTTGTTTTGCAGGATATTGAGGATCTGCAAATCAATTGCGTCGAGTTCCGGAGAATCGCCGCCTAATTTCATAAGGGAAATCCTCGTTCGAGGTATCGAAATTAATGGGAAAGCAAAAGTGTGTCAAGGGTAATTGAGGGATAATCGCAATACAACGATATTTTATTCAGTCCGAAACTCCCCAAACCTTCAAATCGAAGCCTATCCCCTCACCCCGCCCCGCCAAGCTTCGGAAGTCCCCCGTACCTCCCAAATACTTCATACGATGACGCCGCTGTTCATCGTGTAATTTCAGGCGTCAGCGGGATTGCCGACCTCCGCCGCCGGCATCCTACGGATAATTGGTCTGTATCGCCGCGCAAATCGCGTCGAAAGCGGCGAACGTCTCCAGCTCCAGCCGGTTGTTCCACGGGGTCGGAAATGCGCTCATCTTCACGATCACGACCCTGTCGCGCGGATTTACATAGATAAATTGAAAGTTCACTCCTTCGGCGGAATAGGCGTGGTCAGGCCCGGGGAATGTCCACCATTGATAGCCGTAACCCAGCGGATAACCGGCATACAGACGGCCGGGCTGGTCCTGTCGTGCCTGCGCCACAGTCGCCTGCTCGACCCATTGCTCGGGAACGATCTGCTGGCCGCGCCATTTTCCCTTGCCCAGAAAGAGCAGTCCGAAGCGTCCATAGTCACGCAACGTGGCATTGAGGCAGCAGTATGCCGCTTCCATCCCGTCCGGCCCGGGACGGTCGGTTAGCCACGTAGCCTCCTTCTCCATCCCCATCGGAACCCAAATCTTCTGCGACAGGTAGTCAGCCAGCGACTGTCCCGTGACCTGCCTAACCAGCCATCCGAGGACCTGCGTATCGATACTCCGATAAACGAACTTCTGCCCGGGCGGTTCGGCGCGGCCAACCGTTATCGCGAAGTCGTTGAGCCGTTCGCTCTCTTCGTCCATCGTCCTGCGCCACATGACTTCGACGCTTGAGGATGGATCCTGATAGGCTTCGGTGAACTTCACCCCTGACGACATCTCGAGCAGATCTCTGATCGGAACTCCGTCGTAGCCGGAACCCTTCAGCTCGGGGAGATACTGGGATACCGGAAGATCGAGGTTCGCGATCTTCCCATCCGCCATCGCCAGCCCTACGAGCGTCGAGGTAAAGGACTTTGCGACCGACCACGAAGTGAAGCTGGAATTTTGATCGGCACCGCCAAAGTAGCGCTCGTATACGATCGTTCCGTCCTTAATGACCAGAAACCCCGTCGTGTAGGTGCGCGCGAGAATCTCATCCAGCGTGTGCTCGCTGCCATTCCATCGATAACGCACCCCGCCGAGTTCCCTTTCCGCGCGCGGCAGCTCCGAAACCGGCCCGCCGCGGTTCACGACGTGGCTCGGAAAGATTTCCGCCATATGACGCTGCGAGCCGGCGATGTACCACGGCTCGGCGATCTGATCGCGCGCTCCGATCGGCGCCGTGTCTTCGGCGCGGACGAGCGCCGAATACGCAAGCAGTGCCGCGCAAAATGTCGCTGTCGCGGAGTATCGAACTGCGGACCATCTCATATTCGATCCGGCAAATCACCTCGCCATCGCTTTTCAGAACATCACACCAAGCCGCGGAAAGATCTGATCGTAGTAGATGTCCAGTTGAAAGAGCCCGGTCGAGTGGCAAGCCTGGCTGCCCAGATGGTTCAGGCCTAACTGGGTGCCGGCGGCTAGCTGATAATAGTTCGTCGCGTACGCGATTCCAGGCGTAACACGCCAATCGGGCGGGGTTGGACCAGTGCCGTGAAATCCCCACGCCATCTGCTGGTAGTTGAACTCGTTGAAAAAAACCAGCGGCTTCAAAAGCGAATTGATGGTGATGCCGAAACCCGGCTCGGCGAGATAGTCAAGCTGATAGCTAAGCGCGCTGTCGAAAGCCACGACATCTAGCTGCGACCCGGTCCATCGCGGGAGATATTCCGCGTCCATCTGGATTGCGAATGGGCGCAGGTAATGAAAGAAGCCGTGGTCAGGAAGATCGCCTGCCCCCTTCTCCGCCAGAATCATCGGGCCGCCGCGCCAATGGCCTCCGGCGCCCGCGGTGACATCCCCGGTTGGCGCATATATGTCGAGTGCGATTCCGGCCCTGAACTCATGCTCGGCATTCAGGTACGGGGCCCACTTGGCAAGCACCTCGATATTATCGACGCCCGAACTGGTTTGAAGGCGCCGGCGTGACGCGTCGCTGATGGCATTGCCGATCAGGATGCTGGTGTTTTCGGTGATTTGCTTCTCGAGCGTGAAGCTGAAAGCCGCCTGCACCTGATCGTTGACCGTCACCCATCCGGGCGACAGGGTCAGGTCGTCTTGCGGGTCGGTCCCTTCCGTAATGAGAGCGGAATAGAAGTTGCGCTGGCCGACCTGGGCGTTTGCGATGCCGGAGAAAGCGGCAAAAAGGGCGGCTCCCATCGCCCCAACCATCGCCAACACCCGCCCTCGACTCATGGCCGAGAATTTCGCGTTAATTCGATGTGCGATCAATCGGGCTGATTTCCCGCTAGACGTTCGGGTAGGCGTCGCTTCCCATTTCGAGCGCGTCGAGCCCGGACCATTCAACCTCGGCCAGCACGCGATTTCCGATAAGCCGTTCGATCACAAGGAAAAATGCCAGCGCCAGTCCGAATACGACGACCAGGTTCGCTATCACTCCGATGAGTTGAGCCAGGAATTGCCCGCCATCCCCATAAAGCAGTCCGCGCACCGGACCCGCCACGCCGTTCCATCCTTCGCCGTAGCTGCCGTCCGCGAAGATGCCCAGGGCAAGCGCTCCCCACAGGCCGCAAGCGCCGTGGACCGCGATTGCGCCCACCGGATCGTCGATTCGAAAGCGCCGTTCGAGCGCGAGCACCACCCAAACCACGATCAGTCCCGCCACCACTCCGATAAGGATGGCGGCCTGCGGACCGACGAACGCGCATGGAGCCGTGATAGCTACAAGGCCGCCAAGCAGTCCGTTGCAGGCCATCGCGATGTCCGGTTTCTTGAACCGCTGCCACAGATAGAGGAGCGCGGCCAGAGCGCCCGCCGACGAGGCAAGCATCGTGTTGGCCGCTATCACGCCGATGCGCGGGTCTGACGCCGCCAGCGCTGAGCCCGCGTTGAAGCCGAACCATCCAAAGGCAAGGATCAATGTGCCGATCACCGCCATCGGCAGATTATGCCCGGGAAGCGCGCCGATTGCGCCATCGCGGCGGAACTTGCCGATGCGCGGTCCAAGCACGATTGCCCCGGCCAGCGCCGTCACTCCTCCGGTCATGTGCACGACCGACGAACCGGCGAAGTCAACGTGGCCGTGGCCCAGGCCGAAGTTCATCCCGAGCTGCGAGAGCCATCCTCCGCCCCACACCCAGTTCCCGTACAGCGGGTACAGAAACATCGACATGAAGAACCCGTAGATGAAAAACGCGATGAACTTCCATCGCTCCGCCATCGCTCCCGTCGGGATGGTCGCGGCAGTATCCATGAAGACCACCGCAAACAGGAACATCGCAAGGCTGGCCGGATCATGGCTCACACTGGCGAGCGCGAACTTGCTGAGCCCGATAAGACCGAATGGATGGCCGGCGATGCTGACGGTGAGTTCGCGATGAACGGTTTCGACGCCGCCCAGCGAAGGCCAATGATGCACCCCACCCATCATGAACGCATAGCCGGTAAGCCAGAAGCCGATTACCCCCACCGGGTAAATGATCAGGTTCATGGCCATCGTGTTGGTGGCGTTCTTGGCGCGAGTGAAGCCGGTCTCGAGCATCGCGAACCCGGCCTGCATGAACATCACCAGAAATCCTGCGACAAGCACCCAGGCAAGATTGAGCGACTGGTCTATAGGCACCCCACTGGCGGGCATCATCTCACCTCCCCTCGGTAAGACCTGCGCGGCTGGCTCGGCGCGGCCGGATATCGGTTTGCCAGCCAAATCAGAAACGCAAAGAACCCTGCGAGCGAAATGAAAAACGCGGCGATCGCGAAACCGCGGCGGATTTTCTGAGCGCGAAGGCTGCGGGGATGCAGTTGCTGGGCGCGACCGGTGACCACCACTCGCGAGGGATCGCGCAGGTCTTCAAGCATCCGCGCCGCGCTCTCGTAACGATTTTTCGGAACGCGTTCAATCGCGCGCAAAATTATCTCTTCGAGCTTCGGGTCCAGGTCGGGCCGGTGCTTGCTGGGCGGCTGGGGATCCTCGTTGGTCTTCGCCCTCATCATGTTGTAAACGGTGGTGCCAGCGTACGGCAGAGCGCCGGTCATCATCTCGTACAGAATGACTCCGAGCGAATAGATGTCGGTGCGTGCGTCGCCGCGCTTTCCGCTCACCTGTTCGGGCGCCATGTAGTCGGGTGTGCCGATCGTCGACGACAGTCCCGACCAGGTGAGGCGGCGCGCCCGCTCATCGAGCGCAATTCCGAAGTCCATGATTTTGAGAACGCCGTCGGCGGTGACGAGCATGTTTTCGGGCTTGAGATCGCGATGAACCACTCCCTGGCCGTGCATGTAGACCAGCGCCTCGCAAATCTGCCGCGAAAAGCCGAGAGCGCGCTCCGGATTCATCGGCTGCTCGACGCGCATGATCTCGCGCAGTGAGACGCCGTCGATGAACTCCATCGCGATGTACATGCGGCTCTTCTTCTTCGGCGTGACGATCTTGATGATGTTGGGATGGTCGAGCCGGCGGACGACTTCTTCTTCGCGCTGAAAGCGGCCGTAAAAGATAACGTCGCTTTCGAACTGCATGTAGGGGATTTTTATCGCCACCGTCTGTCCGGAAATCAGGTCGGTGGCCTTGAAAATCGATGCCATCCCGCTGCGAGCGATCACCTCGGTAAGCTTGAACTGATCGAGGGTTTCGCCGACGCTGACCTCGCGCATGATGAGAGTGGAGCCGCGGTTGCAGGCTAGAGCGGTCTGGGCGCGGACGTTAACACCCCGATGGATCGCGAGGCAACCATCGTTCGAAATGAAGCGGACATCGCGCGATAGCCCTTCTCAGTAGCCGAAAAGCGCGCGCAATCTGGCCCGCAGGCCCACCGGCGCCGGCGCGTGCCCGGTCTCCGCCAGCATCGTAAAGACGGCCGCGGTCAGGTTGTCCGCGGTGCCCCGATCGTTGGCCGCATCGACCAGGCGCCGGCACGCCTGCTCCGAATCAAGGCCGCGGATGGCGGATTCGATTTCCGCCTCGCGCAGCACATTGTAAAGCCCGTCGCTGCAGAGAACGATGCGATCGTCGCGAACCAGCGGCATCGTAATCCTGTCCACCGAGGCGATAAGGTCGTGACCCAGGTTGCGCGTCAGGACGGATCGTTCCGGATGAAACCTGGCCGCATCCTCGCTCATCAGCCCCATCCGCACCCGTTCGCCGGTAACCGTATGGTCCTTGGTTAGCTGCACGATCCTGTCCCCTCGAATCAGGTACAAGCGGCAGTCTCCGACATGTACCGCGGACAACATTCCGCGATCGACCGCCGCCGCGGTCAGCGTCGTACCCATCATCCGCAGTTCCGGAACGGCAAGGGCGCGATTGTGAATTTCGATATTCGCCTGCTGCGCGGCCCTGGCGAGTCGTTTGGCCGCGCCCCATTCGAAGGGACTATCGCGCCAGGCCTGGAGAGTAATTTCGACCGCCATGGCGCTTGCGACCTCGCCTCCTTCGTATCCACCCATTCCATCGGCCACCGCGAAGACCACCGTGTCTTCGCCTTCGACCAGATGACCGCAAGCGTCCTCATTATCGGCGCGGTCCGTACCGACATCCGACAAAAGGAATATGTCAAAAGCGCGGTCCAGAACTCGGTCAGACAAGATAGGTTCAGACTCTCCCTCGGGCAAATCGTTATCCCGACGGTTCCGGGTTAATGAAGAGACGGGCAGGGGGCGAGCGGCGCGTCGAAGCCGCCCACCCCCCAGGGGGTTATTTTCACCGGCAAGGCTCCCAATGCCGGTGTGGCGACAAAACCATCTCCTTTCGGCACCGCCCGAACCTGTGCATGGCTGCAAGGCTGGTCAGGTCCACGCCGTGCCCGGGGTTTTGCAAAGTTGAGCGCAAGAAAGATGCCGTCCGGAAATGCTCAGGAAGCCACCGGCTGAAGGACGGCGAATGCCCGGTCATCCAGCATTTGCTGCGCCATAGAGCAACCGGCGACGTGGGAATCAGGATCGGCCAAGGAGACGGCCCAATCGTCTTCGCCAATTCTCCGCGGCGGGGTTGTTGCCCGTCTCCGCGATCATCCTGAAAACCGCGGCGGTCAGGTTGTCGCGCGTCGCGCGCTCGTTGGCGGTCTCGATCAGTCTGCGGCAGACCGACTGGGCGTCGCCGTCCACCGCAATACTATCGATCTCGTGATCGCGCAGCACGCTGTGCAGTCCATCACTGCACAGAACCAGGCGATCGTCCCGCATAAGCGGCATCGTTATTCGGTCCACCGCTACAATCAGCTCCCTGCCGAGCGAGCGCTGCAGAGAAGAACGCTTGGGATGGTTGCGGGCGGCTTCCGGGGTCATCAGCCCCATCCTTACCCGCTCGCCGACGACGGTGTGGTCTTTGGTGAGCTGCGAGATCTTGCCGTCGCGCATCAGGTACAGCCTGCAGTCGCCGACATGGGCCGCCGACAGCATCCCGCGTTCCACCGCGACCGCGGTGAGCGTTGTGCACATCCCGCGCAATTCCGGCACCGCGATCGCCCGGTTGTAAATTTCGATATTTGCCTGCTGCACCGCGCGGACCAGCCGCTTGTTCGCACCCCACGCGGGGGGACTTTCGCGCCAGGCGCGCAAGGTTACTTCGATCGCCATCGTGCTTGCGACTTCACCGCCTTCGTAGCCGCCCACACCGTCCGCGATCGCAAAGACCGCTGTGCCTGAGCCATCCAGCAGATGCCCGCATGCATCCTCATTGTGCTCGCGTGCCGTGCCGGTATCGGAAAGAACGGCGAGGTCGAAGGCCGCTTCCGGCAGGGAGTTGCCTGATGGCGGTTGGCTGAATTCGCTGGCGCTCACGATGAAAAGGAACCCTTCTTTGGAAACGGTCAAGGGGCGACCGGCGCCGCGCGCCGATCGCCCCCTTGGATGGCCGGGAAGCCGAAAGGAGCTTAGGCCGGCTTGGCAGCCAGAATCGTTTCCTTTCCGCGCTTCTTGGAATTTCGGGAGAAGTAGATCGCTCCGTAGATTCCCCAGATTATCGAGATGCCGACCGCGATCAGAGGCTCCTTGACGCTGCCCAGACCTTCGATCGGGCCGATGATGTAGAAGGCCATGCAGGCAAAGTTGGCGATCGCGCCGAACACCGGGATCACCACGTGTTTGATGCCATGGAACATCTCATGCTCGCGGAAGGCGACGATACAGATGATGTTCGTCAGACCGTACACCGCGAAAGTCCCGAAGTTCGAAACCAGCGTCACCAGCGAAAGCCCGTTCGGCAGCGATGACAGCATCGCGTTCGAGTTCATCCCGAGCGCATACCAGATTGTATGCGGAAGGGACGCGATGGTCTTGTCGTCAGGTGCGGCCGAGCCCGCGAAGAAGAAGATCGCCGCGTATGCGCCGATTACCGCCGAGATCGTCGCGAGGGTCCAAATCGCGCGATGCGGAGTCAGATTCTCGCCGTGCAGGAGGCCGAAATGCTCCGGCACTTCCTCGTCGCGGCCCATCGCGTACGTGACGCGCGCTCCGGTGTTGATGCAGCTCAGGCTGGTGCCGATCAGCGCAAGGAACACGGTCAGAGCTTCGACCAGCATGAACGCCTCGCCGTGTCCGCCCAGCATCACGTTGCCGATGATCGTCATCATGTCGCCGATTGGCGCCGCCGATCCTTTCGCATCAGCCAGGCTGTATGCGTTGCTCAGGAAGTAGTTGGCCGCGAAATACTCGATCAGGTAGCAGAACAGGCATTGAATGGTGATCGAGAGCAGCACGCCGCGCGGAATGTCCCGAGTCGGGTTCTTCGCTTCCTCGCCCAGCGCGGTGACCGACTCAAATCCGACCAGCAACAGAATCGCCACCGTCATCTGGAGCATTACCCAGTTGAAGTTGTGAGGCGCGATGACGGAAAAGGCGGTGGGATGGGCCGGCGTATCGCTGCTCAAGCTGTAGTGCAGGACCTTGCTCGTGCCGTCGAGCGCCAGTCCGGTAACCCCTTCGCCGTGCCCAAGCCGATAGGAGATTGCCAGGGCCGAGAAGAACAGCAGCGCGACGATCTGGATGATGTTGATCATCAGGTTGACCATCGTCGATCCGTTCACGCCGCGAAACGCGATGTAGGAAATCGCGAACGATGCGATCACCGCAATCAGCGCCATGAATACCGGGCCGGGGATGGCCGAGCTCATCTGGCTCGGGAACATCGTGCCAACGATATACCCAATCATGACGCCGATGGTCGCCATCATGACTCCCGGGTAAACCCAGTAGTACAGATGCGAGGCCCATCCGGTCACGAATTTGGCGATCCGGGCGAAGCGGTATGCGTGGGTCTTGCTCAGAAACGCCTGCTCGGCGAACAGATAAGAACTGCCTGCGCCAGGATACAGCTTCGACAGTTCCGAATACGAAATCGCGGTCGAATAGGCGAGCAGAATCGCCGCGAAGATTCCGAACCACATCGCCAGTCCTGACGGGTAGGCGTAGCCCGCCTGGATGACGAAGGTGATCCAGAGGAAGGCGCCAGGCGCGATCAACGCCATCGCGTTGACCGTAACGCCGGTCAGCCCCAGCGTCGGTACCATCTTGGCCTCAGATTTTTCTGCCATCTCTCCTCCTTGGTCCTGGCCTCTATGCCGCGGTATCACCCGTTGGTTCTAGCCAGGACCATACAAGTGGTCGTGCCCGCCTCATCCGCAAGAAGGATGCCATCAGGATTACGGAAAAATGCAAAATGAAATGGCCGCAAGCAGTGGCTCTGCTTCCCGCGGCTGCCCGCCCATCAGGCATACGCACGCCGGATAGTCATCGCGGCGAAACAGTTCGGGACGCGGACGGATTAGAAACGGCCGCGCCCAGACCGTCTCGTGCAGGGTCGTCGTTTCCGGAGCTGAAAGATCTGCATCAGGCAACAATGCGGGCCGAGCGAACGGCCAAATTTGGAAGGCGGGAACGGAGGATCGAGGAGAGCTTAGACGGCGGCTTCACCGTGCTCGTCGGTGCGGATGCGAATGACGTCGATGAGGTCGGAAACGTAGATTTTGCCGTCGCCGATTCTGCCGGTTCGGGCGCGCCGCATTATCGCGTCCACCACGGCGTCCGCCTGCTCGTCGCGGATGATCACTTCCAGCTTGATCTTCGGCTTGAAGTCGATGATGTATTCCGAGCCGCGGTAAAGTTCGGTCCGCCCCTTTTGCCTCCCAAAACCTTTCACTTCGTAGGTTGTCAGTCCGCTGATACCGACCCGTTCGAGCTCCGCCCGGACCGCATCGAGGGTAAACGGCTTGATAATGGCTTCGACCTTCTTCATAAGCCGCCAAGGGTCGCAAAATGGGTGCCGCGCTCGACAAGATGATTCCTGCGCTGCGTGCCCGCCATCGATGCACGCGCCGCGGGCATCGCGCTTAAGCCGTAGTCATCACTGGACGAACGCCGTCTGGGGTCGCCCGGCTACCTTCAGGCCGGCACGAACCGTTCAAATCTCGAATAGGGC
Source organism: Pseudomonadota bacterium (assembly GCA_021323675.1). Lineage (GTDB taxonomy): Bacteria > Desulfobacterota > Binatia > Binatales > Binataceae > JAFAHS01. Next base: position 63,878 of record JAJPKP010000060.1, read on the forward strand.
CTTGTCCATTGATGTCTCAGGAACCGTCGGGCGGAGGATTCGACGCGGTCATCCCCCCTCGTTGCTCGGCCGTGAACGGTTCGTGTTGACAAGACCGGCACGAGTAATCGCCGCGAACATACCGATCGTTCAGTTGTTCCACCCAGCCATGCCTGTGCTATACAGCGGGTCGATCACACAAAGGAGAGATTCGCGATGGCCAATCGTCTGTCGTCGGCGGAAGTGACCGCCCTCTTCGAAAAGCTCAGCAACTGGGGCCGATGGGGCAAGGAAGACCAGCGCGGCGCGCTCAATTTCATCACCGATGCAAAACGCGCGGCCGCCGCAAAGCTGGTCAAGACCGGCGAAACCGTCTCGCTCGCATTGCCCCTGGCGACAGTCGCCGCCGCGGACAATCCCACGCCCGTAACCCATCTGATGGTGCAGGCGGGTTTCGATTCGCATGAGATGCCGCTGCCATACGCGGGCGACTACTTTGCAATCGCTCCGCATGGGATGGCCAATACGCATATCGACGCGCTCTGCCACGTATTTTACAGGGACAAAATGTACAACGGCTTCGATGCGGCCGAGGTCGGATCGCACGGGGCGAAGCGATGCGCGATCGACGTGGCCCGCACCGGCATCATCAGCCGCGGCGTGCTGCTCGATATCCCGCGGCTGCGCAAAGTCGACTGGATGGAACCGGGCGACCGAATCTTTCCCGAGGAACTCGACGCGGCCGAGCGCGCTCAGGGCGTCCGCGTCGAGGAGGGTGACGTGCTTCTCATCCGCACCGGCCGCTCCGCGCGGCGCAAGGCGAAGGGCGGATGGGATCCGATGCGCGTGGGGCTTCCGGGGCTCGACACCACCTGCCTGCCCTGGCTGCATGAGCGCCGGATCGCGGTGCTCGGTTCCGACAGCGTAAGTGACGTGACCCCCAGCGGCGACCCGGAGCATCCGCTGCCGATTCATGTCGGGACCCTGGTTGTCATGGGAATCCATCTGATCGACAACGCGGACTTCGATGCGTTGTCGGAAGCATGCGCCCGCACTGGACGCTACGAATTCATGTTCTCGCTGTGCCCGTTGATCCTCGAGCGCGGCACGGCTTCTCCGGTGAACCCAATTGCGATTTTTTGAGCGCTGAAACCATTCTGGAGAGACTGCGATGAAGAGTGAATCTCTGGTTATCGATTGCGACGGCCACATTCTCGAACCGCCGGACCTTTGGGAGAAATACATCGACCCCAAGTATCGCGAGCGCGCGATGCGCATCCGGGTCGGCGACGACGGCTTCGAGTATCTCGAAATCGATCGCAAGCGCGCCAAGATGACCCAGCCCGGCCTGCTGGGTTCTTTGGGCGGGATGGGTAAGCGCGTCGAGGAGGCCAAGCGCCTGCGCGAAGCCGCGATGAAGGGCGCCAAGTCTCGACCCGAAGACATCCGCGCCATCCAGCCCAAACCGGAGGACACTTATCTGAAGGGCGCGGCGTTCGGAACGATGGACATGAAGGAGCGCCTGCAGCTCCTCGACCAGGAGGGGATGGCAAAGGCTCTCCTGTATCCGACCATCGGGCTGCTGTGGGAAGCCGAGCTCTTCGACGCCGAACTGTCGAGCGCCTACTGCCGCGCATACAACCGCTGGATCGCCGACTTTTGCCGCGACTCCGGGGGCCGCCTCGTCCCGATCGCGCATCTCTCGCTCGGCGATCCCGCCGAAGCTGCACGCGAACTCGAGCGCGCGGTGAAGGACGGATGCAAGGGCGCATTCGTATGTCCTTTCACGATCACACGCGTTCCTCACGGCGATCCCGCGCACGATGCGGTGTTCGCCGCCGCGCAGGATCTCGATGTTCCGCTCGCCATCCATCCAACGTTCGAGCCCGCTTCGTTTGGAATCCATCATCGCTACGACAATTTCCAATGGGCGGCCTGGTATTTCGACCTGTTCGCGGGCCAGGGCGTGCAGCACTCGTTCGGCACGTTTTTCCAGCTCGGAGTATTCGACCGCTTCCCGAAGCTTCGCGTGGTGGTGCTTGAGTCGCAGGCGGGATGGATCGGCTATTTCCTTGACCGCGGCGATGCGATTTTCAACGGAACGACGCTCGGCTCGACGGTGCGGCTGAAGGAGCCGCCGTCATTCTACTTCAAGCGCCAATGCTGGATTTCGGCCGATCCCGACGAACGCACTATCGCATCGCTGATGCCGCTGGTGGGCGAGGACAAGTTCTTCTGGGCCAGCGACTACCCGCATCCCGACCATCCCGGAAACTACCTGGAGGAATTGAAGGGATTGGTGGCGCCGATGACCGAATCGGGCAAGCGGGCCATCCTGGGAGAAAACGTCGCGAAAGTCTATCGCGTCTGACCCTCCTCCGGCAGGAAGGCTATAGCAAAAAGGCCGCCCGAAGAGGCGGCCTTTTTCGTTCGGTCTTCCCTTGCGACGTTACGGGAGCATCCCGGCCTGGATAATGACGGGATCGGCAGACTTTGGAACCCGCGGCTCCCGCTTGCGCTTCATCGCCTTCTCGACAATCGGCGCCATCCGCTCGGCCTTTTCGCGAGCCCGCTTTTCTTCGCGCACCTTGAATTCGGGCAGCACTTTTTCCGCAAACAGGTTCAGCGAAGAGCAGATGTCTTCATGCTTGTTGTTGCCGGCCTGCGAGATGAACACCACCTGATCGACTCCCGCCTCTTCGTAGTCCGCCAGCCGCTTGCGAATCAGGTCCGGCGTGCCGATACAGGAGCTGTCGCCGCCCGCTCCGGGAATGTTGATCGGATTCTGCTTGTAGTTTGACCAGATGTTGGTTTTGCCGGGTTGATGCTTTCCGAAGACGTAGTGATGGCCGAGCGCGTAGGAAAAGAACTTGAGCCCGTCCTCTCCCATCGCAACCGCGCGGTCCTGGTTGGCATCGCACATGAAGCCGGTCACGATCGCGATGTTCGGGTTGATCGCGTAGCCGATCGGTTCGCATTCGTTTTCGAGCGTCGTGTAGTAGTCGTTGACCCACTGGCGCGCTTCATCGGGCGTGACGAACGCGAAGGTCAACGCCCCGATGCCGAGCTTGGCCGCAAGATGGATGGTCTCGCGGCGCGAGCATGCCACCCAAAGCGGCGGATGGGGCTTCTGTACGGGCTTCGGCACCACGTTGCGTACCGGCATGCTGAAGTACTTGCCCTCATGTCCCAGGAAAGGGTCTTCGACAAACATGCGGGCGATTGCACCGAGCGATTCGAGCCACATGTCGCGCTTCTCGGCGCGCGGAATCAAAAAGCCGCCGAGCTCGGCCTCCGCCGATGATTCGCCGGTGCCGAACTCCACCCGCCCGTTGCTCACGAGGTCCAGCGTCGCGATGCGCTCCGCCACCCGGGCGGGATGATTGTACTTGGGCGGCAGCAGCACAATTCCATGCCCCAGGCGGATTTGCCGGGTGCGCTGGCTGCAAGCCGCCAGAAAGATCTCGGGCGCGGATGAATGCGCGTACTCTTCGAGGAAGTGATGCTCCACTTCCCACATGTGATCGATGCCGAGCTTGTCGGCCAGCTCGACCTGATCGAGGGCGTCCTGGAACAGCTTCAGCTCCGCGCCGGGCGTCCACGGCCGGGGCAGTTGATGTTCATAGAAGGTGCCGAATTTCATGGCGCGATTGTTCTCTCCTTGAGGAATCAGGATTGGCGGTCGGCGCCGCCGATGAACAGCGTCCGCTCGACCATATCGATCACTTCACGCTTGCGCTGCTCGATCGACCTGGGATCGAACATATTGACGTTCCACAGCCGCTTCACGACGGCCGCGGTGGTGAAGTAGCCGGTGATTACCGAATTGAGAGTCTGCAGGAAGTTGAACGGCTCGATCTCGCCGCGGAACGCGCCCTCGCGCTGCCCGCGGAAGATGAAATTCATGCCGATGGCGTTGAGCGGAGGCAGCCGCCGCTTCATCACCTGCCGCCCCACGCCGCTTTCGTCGGCGAATTCCTTCCACAGCAGTTTCATCGCGTCGGGCTCGCGCGCGATGAAATCGATCGAGTCGGCAATCGCCCTGCGCATCTGCTCGTGAAATCCGCCCGGCAGCTTCATCACGCGATGCGCCGAATCCTCCATCCCGTTGAAAATCCGGTCCAGAACCGCGAGATAGAGCTGTTGCTTGGAGGGAAAATGATGGAGCAGCGAGGGCGCCTTGATTCCGATGCGCCGCGCGATGTCGCGCAGGCTGGTGCCGCGATATCCGCGGTCGGCGAACAACGCCAGCGCCACCTGCAGAACGCGATCCCTGGTGTCGAGGCCCCGGTTGAGCGGGACCACTTTGGCTGCGAGGCGATGAGATTTCGGATGTTTCATTGCTCTCCCTGCCGCCGCGAAGATGCTATCTAACGCCCGTTAGGCTGTCAAATCGCGGGCTGCTCCGCGCGCGCATTCCTTTTTCCGCTTCAACCGTAGTAAAAGTCGCATTGCAAAAGCCAACGGAGGAACGGTCAATGTCCGAGCTGCACTGGAAGCCCGCGCATGAACTCGCCGCGATGATACGGCGGCGCGAACTCAAAGCCGCCGAACTGATGGCCGCGACCATCGCGCGGCTCGAAAAAGTCAACCCTCGCCTCAATGCCTTCGTCGCACTCCGCGCCGAGCAGGCGATGGACGAAGCGCGCTCGATCGACGAAAAGATCGCCCGGCGCGAGGAGGTCGGCCCGCTGGCCGGCCTGCCGTTTGGCGTCAAGGATCTCGACGACGCGGCCGGGCTCCCGACCACGTTCGGCTCCAAACCCTTCCGCAACAACCTCGCAAAGAAGGACTCCGTCCAGGTCGAGCGGCTCAAGGCCGCGGGCGCGATCGTGCTCGGAAAAACCAACGCTCCGGAATTCGGCTACACCGGCTTTACCAAGAACCTCGTCTATGGCGTCACTCGCAATCCGTGGAACCTCGAGCGAACGCCCGGGGGCTCGTCCGGTGGCAGCTCGGCCGCAATCGCCGGCGGTATCGTTCCCCTCGCCACCGGATCCGACGGAGGCGGCTCGATAAGAATTCCCGCCTGCTACACAGGATGCTACGGAATCAAACCTTCCAACGGGCGCATCCCAAGCGAGGCAACGCTGGGGATGCTGCAGTGGAATGATACGGCGGTTCTCGGACCGCTCACGCGCTCGGTTCGCGACGCCGCGATGTACCTCGATGCGACCGTCGGTTACCATCCCGCCGATCCCAACTCCTTGCCGCATCCGGGAATCTCCTACGCCGCGATGCTGGATCGGCTGCCCAAAAAATTGCGCATCGCGTTCCATCCCGATTTCGGAGAGATCGTGCAGCATGACGTGGCGCGCGAGGTGGCAAAGGCGGCGGAGGTCTTCAAGGGGCTCGGCCACCAAATATCGATCATCGAGGACAGGATTCCCGACGTGGCGCGCGACTGGCAGCGGCTCGGCGCAACCCAGGGCTACGCGATGCTGCAGCATATGATCGAGGAGAATCGCGCGGACTTCGGGCGCTCGTATCTGTCAGGACTGGAGGCGGCGGCGCGGATTACCTGGCGGCATTACGGCGATGCGTACCGGCGGCGCAGCGAACTCAACGACTGGTGCCGCCGAATTTTCGAGCGGTTCGATCTTCTGCTGACTCCCACACTGCCGACCGAAGCGTTCGCCGCAGCCGGTCCGCCACCGAGCGAGATCGACGGCAAACCGCTGCGCGACATCATGTGCGCGGTCGCATTCACGTTCCCGTTCAACATGAGCGGGCATCCGGCCGCATCGGTGCGCGCCGGCTTGACCGACGCGGGCCTGCCCGCCGGTCTCCAGATCGTCGCCGAGCGTCATCGCGAGGACCTGGTGCTGCAGGCATCGTACGCCTACGAGCAGGCGCGTCCCTGGCAGGACAGGTGGCCTGAGATTTAGGGATATCCCCCCGCTCCGGTCAGGCGAACTGCTTGCGGACGGCCGCAAAGGCCTGCTCGGTGACTTCCAGCGTGCGCCTGATGTCCTCTTCGCTGTGGGCGGCGGAGATGAACCAGTTGTGGCGCGGCGCGAGATATACGCCGTTGCGGGCGCATTCGCCCGCGAACACCTTGATGCGATCGTGGCGGCCGTGATCGTCCTTGAACGTCATGTACGGCATCGAGGGCGGGCCTGAATAAGTCACCTCGAACCCGGCGGCGCGCGCCTGCGCCAGCATCCCCTCGCGCAGCTTCTCTCCAATCACGCGCATCCGCTCGATTCCGTTGCCAGCCTGCAGTTCCTTGAGGCAGGCGAGCGCCGCCGCCATCGGCACCGCACTCGTGAAATACGAACCGGTGAAGAACACTTCCTGCGCCGCCTTTCTCAGGCTGTCGCGGCCGAGGCATGCCGAGAGCGGATAGCCGTTGGCGATCGCCTTGCAGTAGGTCGTCAGGTCGGGCCGCACGCCGAAGAGCTCGCCCGAGCCTCCCATATGCAGGCGAAACCCCGCTCGTACATCGTCGAGAATAAGAACGATGCCGTTGCGATCGCAGAGGTCGCGGACACCCGGCAGAAACCCCTCGACCGGAAGCTCGCTGTCAAAGCCCGCGTCATGCCGGAAGGGCGATACAATGACGCCGGCAATCTCGCCGTGATTTTCATCGACCAGGTTGCGCAGGCTTTGAAGGTCGTTGAAGCGGAAATAGACGATATTGGCCCGGTCCTCGGGCATCACACCCGCCGGCGCCGGAGTGCACCACGCATGCGCGCCGTGATACGCGCCCGCGCACATCGCGATTTTTTTCCGGCCGGTCGCGTGCCGCGCAACTTCGGTCGCCCAGGTGCATACATCCGATCCGTTCTTGGCGAACACCGCCCAGTCGGCGCACGGCGTAATTGAAACCAGGTACTCCGCAAGCTCGACCCACAACGGAGTTGGAGCATTGAAGCAATTTCCGAGCTGCGACTGCCGCCTCACCGCCTCTTCGACCTTGGGATGGCGATGGCCGAGCACGATGGGTCCGTAGGAGCACATGTAGTCGATGTATTCGTTGCCATCGACGTCCCAGACGTGCGAACCCTCGCCGCGTTCAAAGAACGAAGGAAAGGCGCCTTTGGTCAGAACGATCGGATTCTGATGCCCATAGATGCCGCCGGGCACCACCTTGCGCGCGCGCTCCATCAGCGCCTCGCTCTTGTCGAACGTGTACGGCTTCACGAGCTGACCTCCGCGTCGGATGTTCCGAGAATCCTACGGTGGTCGGCGCAAGGCAAGCATCGCCGGCCGAGAAGTGTCCCCGCGAGAAGAGCAGCGTCGCGGGTCAGTGACGATAGGTGGTTGTTACGATTGGTTGGGTCGGGGCCGAAATCGCGCCTACCCGGGTCAGCTCTTCGCGCAGTCTTGCGCGCGACAGCGGCTTGGAAAGCACCGCGGACGCGCCCAACTGGTAGCTCTCCGCGATATCGCGATCGTACATCGAGCTGGTGATCACGAACATCGGAGTGGTCGCGCATACGGCGCTCGCGCGAACGGCCGCCAGCACCGAGAAGCCTCCGTTGTCGGGAAGCTTGAGATCGACAAAGAACAGGTCGGGGCGATCGAACTCGGTAAAGCGCGGGATCATGTCGAGCGCCTCTTCGGCGCTTTGCGCGTGAAGTATCTCGATATAATCGCCGAGCACCTGGCGCATCACGGTCAGCGCGATAAAGACATGATCGGGATTGTCCTCAACCAGAAAAATCCTGACACCGGATTGAGAAGAGGGACTTGGGTCTTTCTCGTCGTTATCCATGGCGTTTCCATTTAGACGACACTTGAACGGAGTTACTTCAGTGTCAGTGAAAACACCAGCCCCCATCGCTGAAATTCAGGTCTCAGCGCCGACAACCGAGACGGTTTGGAAACAAGAAAAATTGAGACTAAGGTGGAGTACTTGTGTTTACACGCTCAAATTTAGCTTCTGTCTGACACCTGTAAGGTGAAAAAAAATTTTTTCTTACAATTCGCTTTATCGAGGCTCGGGGGCTAAAAATGGGCTGGACATAGCTGCTTTAATGTGACCCACGCGCTTTCAATGTGTCCCGCGCTTGAGTCAAGAAAGCCTGACTACGCAAGATTCGTCCCGCATCGGCGCATGCTCGTTCCAAGCCGCCGCGGGCAGAGAGTCGGGAGGAAAGGGCATAACAAGCTTTGCTGGAACGCATCTTCGGCTCCAAAGTTTTCAGTCATCCGTTGCTCAGAAAATATACCGCGCTGGTCCACGAGGACCTTGCCGCGACCTATTCACGTGACGTGCAAAAGTGGTTGTTGATCGCTCCCCTGATTGGCATCGTCACCGGCCTGGTGATTGTTCTAATCAACTTGCTTATCCTCGATCTCATCTGGGCCAAGGCCCTTCCCGCCTATCTTGCTCATCACTGGATGATTCCCGCCGGATTGCTCCTGGGTTTCGTGCTGACCGGCTTGATCATGCAGTTCTGCACGTCCGACCCTGACGAGCATTCCACCGAAGAGATCATCCGCTCCTATCACGACCACCAGGGCGACATCGACATGCGCCCCTTCTGGTGGAAGCTGCTTGCCGCCGTCACCACCGTAGGTTCGGGCGGCAGCGCCGCGATGGAAGGACCGAGCATCTACGGCGGCGGAGCGATCGGATCGTGGCTATGGACGAAGCTGAGGCGGTTCGGCCTGGAGCCGCGCGATCGGCGGATCATGCTGATCAGCGGCGCGGGCGCGGGGATGGCGGCGGTGTTTCGCGCGCCGCTGACCGGACTGGTCTTTGCGCTCGAGATGCCCTACAAGGACGACCTCGCGCACGAAGCGCTGCTGCCCTCGCTGATCGCGTCGGTGGTTTCGTATGCGACGCTGGTTGCGATCGTGGGCAGCGAACCTCTCTTCGGCTTCGTCGGCACGACTTCCTTTGCCGCGATGGATCTGTTGTGGTCGGCGCTGCTCGGCCTCGGCATCGGGATCGTCGGCATGGTTTTCGACATCACCTTTCGCCGGATGCGCAGCCTGTTCGTAGCGAGCCGGATGCCGCACACTTTCAAGCTCGCGATCGGCGGGATCGGAACCGCGATTTGCGGCCTCATCTTCGTGAGCATCTACAATGACGGCCTCATCCCGATCGGACCCAACTACGAAGCGGTCCGCGCGGTGCTGAGTTCATCACATCCGTCGCACGTGCTGGTCACCTTCGCTATCCTGAAGATGGGGGCGACGCTTTTCTCCATCACTTCGGGCGGCGTGAGCGCGATCTTCGTGCCGCTGCTACTGACGGGCGGATGCCTCGGGAGCGCATTCGCGCAATCGATCGTTCACAGCCCGACGGTGGATCTTTACGCCGCGGTCGGAATGGCGGCGTTTATCGCGGCCGGCTACAAAACTCCCCTGACCGCGGTGGTGTTCGTCGCCGAAACCACCGGCGGCCATTCGTTCATCATTCCAAGCCTGATCGGCGCGGCCGTGGCCTACGCGATCTCCGGAGAAGCGTCGGTGTCGGGCGATCAGCGGCTGCACGAGGTCACCAAGATCGCGGGCCTCACCAATGTCCGCGCATCCGACGTGATGCAGAAGCATGTCGTCACGGTCCAGTCAGATGTGACGCTGCGCGAGTTCGCGCTCAGCGTCGCGGCGCGCCACAAACACACGATTTTCCCGGTCCGGCGCGATCAACGAATCATCGGCCTGGTGTCGCTCTCGAAGGTCGGCTCGTTCCCGCCCGAGAAGTGGGACACAACCCTGGTCGAATCGATCACGGATCTCTCTCCGACCTGGGTCTCCGAGGACTGCGATCTGATGGAGGCGCTGCGGCTTCTGGTCCGCGAAGAGGCGATCCAGATGCTGCTGGTCGGGTCCCCGGATGAAAACCTGGCGGGAATTCTGACCAAGACCGACATTCTGCGCGGAGTCGATCACACGCGAGGCGGCACAGGCGAAGAGAACGGGCTAAGAGCCAACAGCATCAAGTGACCCGCCACCCGCGCGACCGAATAACCGCGGCGCTTTTCAGCGCGCGATTTCAGATTTCGGCGCTGTAATCGTCGATATTCTGAAACGCGTACGGCAGGAACGCTTTCGCATCGACGGTGCCAATACGCTTTGCCTGCGCGTAGATGTCGCCTTCCATGTAAACCGCGCCGCGGAACTCCAGGATTTCCAGCTCCGTCAGCGGGTCGTGATGCGCCGGCTTGAAGGCCGCCTTCCCCTGTCCGCGCTTCAAAACTCTCAGCCGGGTGTCGAAATGCGCATGCACGATGATCGGGTCGAATTCCAGGCCGCGGCCGTCGGCGGAATGCATAAACTTGAAGTGAAACCTGTCGCTGGCCGCGGGGCCGTCGATCGCGACGTCTTCAGTGAGCCGGGCTTCGACGGACAGGTACGGAATTCCGTACCGCTCGACGACGCCGCGCGTCACGTCGCCATCGCTCTCCAGCCTGACCCTGCCCTGCTTCTTGGGCTCGCCGAACAATTCGCGCCCGAAGATTATCGCGACATCGGTCGACATCGGCATCGCGAGGCAGTAGTTCGCTTCGATCCCTTTGTATCGCGCCCGCACATCGACCCATCCGCCCGCAAACCGCCCACGCAGTTGGATCGGCCGAAGGTGCCGACTCCGACCGAGACCAGGGGTTCTCCGACCGGTTCGAGCGGAGGAGGCAACACCGCGCGGATTATTTCAGGGCGCGTGAGGTAGGTGACGGTGAGGGTTCGCCCGTCGAGAAACGCGGGCGCGGCCAACCGCTCTTCTATCTTCTTGATCTCGTCGGGTGACTTGACCCAGGTGGTATGCGCCATGGCAGTCCTCCGTGGCTGTTCGCATTCAATTCGCTACTAGCACTGTGAGACGGCGCCCGCCAAGTTGCGCTGGACGCCAATTTTCAACGATGGCGATTCAGGCTGGCCTTATCTCGATGAAGGCGCGATGGCGGGCGCGGCCGAAAAGCCACGAAAAGAACTTCAACACCGCGATTTGCCAGCCGTACTTTCTCTGGAGCGCCGCCTCGGCGCGGGCTATCCCCGCCGGATCGTCGATTCGCCTCGCGCGTCCGTCCGCCCATTCGCCGCGCACGTTGCCGCTCCGGTCGCAGGCGGCGATTCGCACCCGATCGTTCGCCTTGAGCCGCTTCATTTTGGCCGACGTGCCATTGGTCACCGCGCAGAGATTGGGGCCGTCAGCGGCAATCCACATAGGTGTCGCGACCGCGGTTCCATTGCGGCGAAAGGTCGCAAGGCTCACGTAACGCTCGGCCGCGAGCCGCTCGAACGACGGAGCGTCCATTATTGGAATTTCGGCATCACGCGCTCGGCGAACAGCCGCATCGCGGCGATTACATTTTCGTGCCCGGCTATCCCTCCGGTCTCGAACCAGCACACCAGGCGGGTGAAACCGAAACGTTCCCTGAGCGATGCGATTTTGTCCGCGATGTATTCAGGCTCGCCGAGCGCGGCCATGATTTCATTGACCTGATCGTACTGCATCCCGCGAAGCCGGTTGCGTACTTTCTCGAACTCGGACTGCACGCCGGGAACCAGCGCTTCAGGCTCGATAATTTCGCTGACCGAATTGAAATAGTTGCGCAGGCTCGGCTCGAACTTCGCGCGCACCGAAGCGCCGTCCGTCCCCGCAAACGTGATGAGCAGTCCCGCAAACCAGTCGTCGGGACGCGCGCGGCCGGACTCGGCCAGCGCGCGGTCGTAAACCGCGAGCCGATCCGCCAGGACTGGAAACGGGTTTACGGGGCCGCCGGCGAAAATCCGGTATCCGTTCGTTCCCGCATACGCGAAGGTGTCGAGGCTGTTGGCGGCAAGGCGAATCGGGGGATGAGGCCGCTGGACCGGCTTGGGCACCACCTGGATTCCATCGACGCTGTAGTGGCGGCCGTGAAAGGTGACGCGATCCTGCGTCCACGCCGCGCGCACCATCTCGAGCCCCTCTTCAAACAGCGCCCGGCTCTCGGGCATCGGCACGCCGTAACCGCGATAGTTCAGCGCAAAGGCACCGCGACCGGCGCCGAACTCGACGCGCCCTCCCGACAGGACATCCAACATCGCGGTCTCTTCCGCAAGGCGCATCGGATGATGCAGCGGCATCAGGTTGACGGCGAGGCCCAGGCGAATTCGCCGGGTGCGCTCCGCGATCGCCGCATGCAGCATCATCGGCGCCGGCATGACGGAGAAGCGCGGCGCGAAATGAACCTCGGCGAGCCATACGGTGTCGAAGCCGAGCCGATCCGCTTCGACCGCCTCGGCAATCAAATCGCGGTAGCGCTCCGGAGTGTTTTGCGAGTCGGCCTGCGGGAGCTGGTAAAAGATGTCGAATTTCACAATGTCTTTCAGTAGCCGCCGAGTTGGGCGACGCGTTCGCGATGGTACGCTGGAGAGCCCAGGTACGATTCGTTGAAGCGGGCGCGTTTGAACCAGAGATGAATATCGTGCTCCCACGTGAAGCCGATTCCACCGTGCATCAGCACGGCGCGATCGGTTGCGCGGCTGTACACTTCGCACAGTCGCGCCTTCGCCATCGCCGCCGCGCGCGACGCCTCGGATGGGATCGCATCGAGGGCGTAGGCCGCGTACCAGACCAGCGAACGGGCAGGCTCGAGATCCGCGACGATTTCGGCGGCGGCGTGCTTGAGCGCCTGGAATGAACCGATCGGCTTGCCGAACTGCTCGCGGACCTTCGAGTAGTCAACCGCCATATCGAGCGCCCGCTGCATGCCGCCGAGCGAGTCGGCGGCGATCGCGACGGCGCCTACATCGAGCAACCGGCGATAGAGCGATTCGCCTCCGGACAGAGAAGCGCCTGCGGCATCGTCGAAGTCGACTGCGGCAAGCCGGCGCGTCAGATCGAGGTTCTTGAGCATCCTTATCGTCACGCCGGCGGCCTTCGTCTCGACCAGAGTCATTGCCACCTGCCCGTCCTCGGAGCGTGCGGCGACGACGATAAAGTCGGCAAGGTTTGCATAGGGCACGAAGATGCCGCGGCCGGAAAGCCTGCCGCCTTTTTTCGCGACGACCGCGATACTGCCGGCGTCTTCCGCGAGCGCAACCGTGCCGATCGCGCTGCCGTCGGCGATCCCGCCAAGCCATTTCTCCCTGGCCTCGTCGGAACCTCCGCGGATGATCGCTTCAGCGGCGACCGCCGAAGAAAAGAGAAACGGCCCCGGCATCGCGGCGTACCCCTGTTCCTCGAGCAGGACCGCCATGTCGAGCATGCCGAGCGCGGCGCCGCCGAATTTTTCGGGCACGATCAAACCGGTCCATCCGAGCTTTGCTATCTCTCGATAAAGCTCCGGCAGCGTGCCGTCTTCGCTCGCCATCGCCTTGCGCACCGCCGCGGTGGAACATTCGGCGGCAAGGAGCTCGCGCGCGCTCTGCTTCAGTTGCAATTGTTCGTCGCTAAGTCCGAAATCCATTTTCCCGCTCTACCGCGACTTGGGCATCTTGAGTCCGCGCTCGGCTATGATGTTCTTCTGGATGTGCGACGTGCCGCCGCCGATCACCAGCCCAAGCGAGAACATCCATTCGTACGGCCAGTAGCCCTTGTCAAGCGCGCGCTCGTCGTCGCGCGCAAGCATCGAGCAATCGCCCATCGCTTCCATCGCGGCGGTGGCGAGATCGTGATTCAGCTCGGTGCCGACGAGCTTGTTGATCATCGCCTCGATCCCCGGATTGCGGCCGCGGATCTGGTCGGTGAGCTGCCGCATCGCATGAAGCCGCATCGCCTGTACCTTGATTTCCAAATCGGCCAGACGCTGGCGGAACACCGGGTCTTTGGTCAATGGGCGGCCGCCGCGGTTGACCGACTTGGCCAGCGCGAGCAGCCGATTGAAGCGCTGCTCGCTGCCGCTTGCCGAACCCAGCATGTTGCGCTCATGGAACAGCGTGGCGTTCGCGACAATCCATCCTTCGTTAAGCTTGCCGACCAGATTCTTGCGCGGAACGCGGACGTTATCGAAAAAGACTTCGTTGAATCCGCGATCTCCCGTCATCTGCACCAGCGGACGGACCGTGATGCCGGGCGTGTGCATATTGATGAGGATGTAGGAGATGCCGCGATGCTTGGGCGCCTCGGGATCGGTGCGCACCAGACAGAACATCATGTCCGAATACTGGGCGCCCGAAGTCCACACTTTCTGGCCGTTGACGACAAACTCGTCGCCGACAGTCTCGGCGCGCGTGCGCAGCGATGCGAGATCGGACCCCGAGCCGGGCTCCGAATAGCCCTGGCACCAGATTTCCTCGGCGGTGAGAATCTTCGGGAGGTAGCGTTTCTTCTGCTCCTCGGTGCCCCACGAAATCAGCGTCGGCCCGAGCATCCCAAGGCCCGATGATCCAATCAGGTAAGGAGCCTTTGCGCGCACCAGTTCATCGTTGACGATTGACTGCCGCACCGGATCCATCGCCTGCCCGCCAAATTCCTTCGGCCACGCCAGTGCGACATAACCGGCCTCGTAGAGCTTGCGCTGCCACGCCTTGGCGCGCTCGAGCCAGGCCTTGTCCTGGTTTCCTTCACGACCGTCGCCGAGCCCGCTCTTGGGGATGTTCTCTTCGAGGAATGCCCTGACCTTGAGCCGAAACTCCTCTTCCTCGCGGGTAAAATTCAGATCCATACAAACTCCTACGGCACGAGTTCCGCGGTTTCGGCAGCCAGCATAGTCGAAATGCGAGCCGCCCGAAAACGCCTGCGTCCGGACGGCGCAACCAATCGATCGATCAGGGCCCTTTGATGGGCTCAATCAGGGTTGCTAAAGTCAACTCGCTGAGCATCTGATATCCTTTTGCCGTACCGAGGCTGCGATCACGAATGGCGACGATAATCACGAGCGAGTGCATCAATTGCGGTGCGTGCGAGCCGGAATGTCCGAACACCGCGATTTACGCGGGCGGGGTGGACTGGGAACTCAA
>JAJPKP010000053.1 GCA_021323675.1 Pseudomonadota bacterium
ATCGAGACCGGGCTTACCCCCAAGGATGCCGCGATCAAGGCGATGAGCGAGCTGACCGGCCCGGTGCTCGGCATCACCCTGGTCCTGACCTCGGTCTTTCTTCCCGCTTCCTTCCTGCCCGGCATCACCGGCCAGATGTTCCGACAATTCGCCCTCGTCATCGCCTCCACCGCCATCATCAGCGCTTTGAACGCGCTTACTCTCAAGCCGACGCAGTGTGCGCTTTATCTGAAGCCGGTCCCGAAGGACAAAAAAGTCAACTGGTTTTTCCGCGGATTCAACCGGGGTTTCGCCGTTGTCGAGGACCACTACATCGCAATCGTGCGCTGGATGGTTGAGCGGCCGATTCGTATGGCGTGCGTTTTCGCCGTGATGGTAGGCCTCGCCGGCGCGGTCTTCGCCATTTATCCTACGGCGCTGCTCCCGCTTGAAGATCAGGGCTACTGCATCGTCATCGCGCAGCTCCCTTCCGGGGCGTCGCAGCCGCGTGTCCGTCAATTGGCTGCCGATATCGATAAAACGCTGAAGACCGTCGATGGGCTGAAGGCGTGGACGACGATCGGCGGGTATTCCGCGATGGATTCGGCGAAGATGTCCAACGTCATCACGACTTTCGTGACCTTCAAGGATTGGGGCGAACGGCCCAAAGGGTTCACGATGCAAGGCGTGATCGCGGAGCTTCAAACGAAGTTTCGCGCCTTCCCGAACGCGCAATTCAACGTTCTGCCGCCGACACCCATTCCCGGACTGGGAAATGCGTTCGGATTTCAAATGGAGGTCGAGGATCGCGGCAGCCTCGGGATTGGCGAGCTGCAAAAGGCTGTCCAGCAAATCCTCGGCAGGGCACAGGCGCGTGCGGGTTTTCTACGCATCGGATTCACGACCTTCAGCGC
Organism: Pseudomonadota bacterium; assembly: GCA_021323675.1. GTDB lineage: Bacteria > Desulfobacterota > Binatia > Binatales > Binataceae > JAFAHS01. The sequence continues at coordinate 894 of JAJPKP010000053.1, forward strand.
CAACAGTCCCCAGGTTTACGTCGATATCGACCGGGTCAAGGTGAAGTCGCTAGGTGTTAACCTGAACGACGTGTTCAAGACGCTTCAGGCGTACATGGGTTCGAGCTACGTGAACCTGTTCAACATCTTTAACCAGAGCTTCCAGGTTCGTATCCAGGCACAAGCGGATTACCGCCGCCTCGCAAGCGAGATCGGCGACATGTACGTTAAGAACCAGAACCACCAGATGGTCCCATTGGGTGCGATGGTTACAATACGGCCCGCGCTCGGCACCGAATTGTTGACCCGCTACAACCTGTATCCCGCCGCAACCATCACCGGAATCCAGATGCCCCGATACAGCTCGGGCCAGGCCCTCAGCATAATGGAGAATCTGGCCCATACGGTTCTGCCTCGCGCGATGGATTTTGAATGGACCGGGCTTTCCTACCAGGAAAAGTTGATCGGCAATCAGGCTTTCATGATCTTTGCGCTTTCGATCACTCTCGTCTTTCTGGTGCTTGCCGGGCAATACGAGAGCTGGACCGATCCCGCCGTGGTAATCCTGGTGGTCCCGATCGCGCTGGTGGGAATCGTGGTGGCACTGTTTGTGCGCAAGTTGCCCAACGATCTCTACACGCAGATCGGCCTGGTGCTGATGATCGCGCTGGCGGCCAAGAACGCGATCCTGATCGTCGAGTTCGCGCGCGAGCTCAAGGCGGGAGGAATGTCGGCTGCCGATGCCGCGGTCGAAGCCGCGCGCCGGCGCTTCAGGCCAATCATTATGACGTCAATCGCCTTTATCCTGGGCGTGTTTCCCCTCGTGACCGCGGACGGCGCCGGGGCGGCGAGCCAGCAATCGCTGGGCACGGTGGTGTTCGGCGGAATGATCGCTTCAACGCTCCTTGCGATTCCCTTTGTCCCGGTTTTCTATGTCCTGATTCACCGCATCAGCGAACGCACCCGCGTCGCGACTGCGGATTCAAAGGCCGCGGCAACTCCCGCTCCGGCCGACGTGCAATAGCGAGTCAGGCGCTCAGGGCCGAAACCGGCCGCTGCTCTCTCCTCTCACTCCACCAGGCACGATTTGCCAACAGCCGAGCGAGAATCTCCGGGATCTCGAAGATGGCCCGGTTATTGACCGCCCGCACGTGCTCACGGAACGACGCCCGCCGATCCGGATCCAGCATCGGCAATATGCCCGCCGCCACCTCGGCAAAGGTGTGAAGAACGACTCCGAGCTGATTTTCTACAATCCAGTCGGTGTTGAATCGCTCCTGGACCATCGTCCAGGAATTTCGTTCGACGATTACAGGCAGGCCCATCACCAGCGCTTCGCTGATGCTGCCTGGACCGGGCTTGCCGACGAAGAAGTCCGCGATCTGCATGAAGTGCGGGATATCCTGCGTAAAGCCCTCGATGTGAAACGGGAAGGGAAGCTTGAGCTCGCTCAGGCGTTGCCGCAGTTGATCGTTGTGTCCGCACATGAAAATGAGCTGCGTCCGGAGCCCCGCGGCCGCTACGCGCTTCGCAATTGTCAGCATCTGCCGCGATCCGTACCCGCCGAACATTACCAGCCCGGTCGGCAGATCGGGCCTGAGCCCCAGCCGAGTCCTTTCCCCTTCGAGATCGATCGGCGGTCGATTGTAGAACTCGGGCCGTACGATCATCCCGGAAGTTCGAAACACCCGCTCCCTCGGATAGCCCATCGCAAGCGCCTGATTCATCGCGGCCTCGGTCCCGCAAATCAGGTATTGCTCCTGGCGTTCGATCCAGAAGTGCGGCGGATAGTCCGCCAGGTCGGTCATGATAGTCACGACCGGTGTAGGTGGACGTCCCAGCGCACGGTCCGCGGATCGCAACCCTTCGAAGATCTCGCGATTGAAGTTAGGAATGAGGGAGACCACCAAATCCGACGGACTGCGCGTCCAGTGCCGCTCCAGCATCGCGGTCGCCTGCGCATGCATCCGGCGAATCAACGATTGCACCATCCGCAACATCGGTCCGGTTCCCAGCGTGAGACCGTGCCGCAGCATCCGATTGTAAAAGTCTTCGACTCGGACCCGCGTCACCTTGCGGATGAAATCAATCGGTTCGAGAACCTCGCGCAGATTGACCGTCCGTGCATCCCACGGGCGTCCCTGCTGCTCGAGAATCGACCTCAGCCCTGCGGCGGATGCGCGATGCCCTCCGCCGGCGTCGAAGAAGATCAAATCGATTCTCGGCCGAAACTGCGGCCATGACGAAGTTGCGGGAGAACGGCCCATCACCCTGTCCTTTCCTCGAAAGCCTCCGCTTCACCATGCCATCGCACCAAATCAAGCGTGCCGTCGTGCCTCTCAACCAGCGCGGTCCTGCTTTGAACCCAGTCACCGTCGTTCACGTAGAGCAGCGGACCGATCATCCGATGGTCGGGGCGATGAGTATGCCCGCATATGACGCCGTCAGCCCTGTGCTCGCGTGCTCCATCGATGACACGCGCATCCGGAAAATCGACCAACTGATGGACCGCGCGCTTAAGATGGCGGCGCAACAGTTGCGCCGGGTTGCAGGATGAACTGTCGCGGGGCACGCCTTGGCGGTTGTACCAAAGATTGATCCGGAGAGCCGTCGAATAACAGAGGCTCCCGACTATCGACATCCAGCGGCTGCCATGCAGGGAGCTGTCGAACTGATGCCCGTGAATCACCAGCATCCGCCGGCTTTCCGCCGTTCGATGCAAAAAATGAGGATGGCATTCGATAGAGCCGAACAACATCCGGACCAGCTCCCGATCATTCTCGTCGTGGTTGCCCGGAATGAATACGATTCGAGTGCCGCGGCGGCGCCATGACCAGAGCTCCTCCACTACCGCCGTCTGATACGGAGTCCACGACCACCCCGGACCCATGTTCCATCCGTCGATGATGTCGCCGACCAGAAACAGCGTATCGGCCTGATGATGCCGCAGAAATTCGAACAACTCGCGCGCCTGGCATCGCGCGGTTCCAAGGTGGAAGTCCGAAATCCAGATCGATCGATAGTAGGTAATTCGTTCACGTGGTAGCGGAGAACGCGCAAGGTTCTCCGCCAGGTCCGGCCACTTATGATCGAGCAACCGATCCACCGCGACGATGCTCCGTACGTGCCCCCTGGGCCGCCACCTCGATCAAAGTCCCTACCTCGATCAAAGCATAAAGCTATGGGAGAAACGCCGCAGTTCTTTGAAATGTTAGCTAGAAGAACGTGATCAGATGATTAATCTGATGCGGCGCCCGCGCTCGCACTGGCACTCACGGAAAATCGCAATCTATCGAGCGGCCAGAAACTCAGGAATCACCTCGCCGGCAAAACGGCGCACTTCGTCGATTTCGAATTCCCTCACGGATACCATAGGCTTGAACTTGAACCCGAGGTTCAGATGCTCGAGTTCGTACCATCCTGCGCCAGGGCCGAGGATGAAGCGGCTCTCTGCCGCCCGGAAACTCCGAACCAATCGCTTGTCTGATGCTGGCGCATGGCGCCGCTGATCTGGCCCTCGCCGGACATCTTTCCCCCAGGGGCAAGGGACCAGCCGACCCCGAAATGCTCGTCGACGACCTGGTCGGGCTTCTGCGACGGCGCTACAGGCCCGGGCGCCGCAGATGATCTGGAACTTTCGTCCGAACCGGCATTATAATGCATCAAGAGGCGTCCGTGGCGCGAAGCTCCAAAGCCGTCGATTTGTCATCCGAACGTGAAACGGTGCGTGCGCCGTCTTCGGCTGAATACCTGAAGATGCTGGGACAGAAGGTGCGCGACGCGCGCGCAAGGCACGGGATGACGCGCCGGATGCTGGCGCATGACTCGGGAATTTCCGAACGCTACCTGGCGCAACTCGAAACCGGCCGCGGCAACTTTTCAATCGTGCTGTTGCGCCGTCTCGCCCGGGCTATCGATGTGCCCGTCGCTGAACTGGTCAGCGATGAGCCACCTTTGCCGGTTGAATACACGCTGATGAGCGAGCGGCTGCGCCGCCTCAAACCGGACGAGCTTTCAGAGGCCGCCGCGATCCTTACGGAGCGCTTTGGCGATCGCTCGGGCCGGGCCGAGCGAATCGCGCTGATCGGCCTGCGGGGCGCCGGCAAAACCACGCTAGGCACCGCGCTCGCCAGATATCTCGGCTGGCGCTTCGTCGAGATGAGCCGCGAGATCGAAGCGGAGGCCGGGGTCAGCGTAAATGAAATTTTCGACCTCTGGGGCCAGGCCGCCTATCGACGGTACGAGCGGCGCGCCCTCGAGCGGATTCTGCGGATGCCGCCGCGGATGGTGCTTGCCACGGGAGGCGGGCTGGTTTCCGAACCCGCCACCTTCGAGCGCCTGCTCGATTCCTTCTTCACCATATGGGTGCGGACGACGCCCAGGGAACACTGGGACCGCGTCATTCGCCAGGGCGACCTGCGCGTCAAGGGCAGCGGCGACACCGAAGCCCTGTCGGACATGCGGCGCATCCTCGCCCAGCGCGAGGCGCTTTATGGCAAAGCGGACGCGCGGCTGCAGACCAGCGGCAAAACCGAAAAGCAGTCGCTCAGGGAGCTGATTCGGCTGCTCCCGGGCAATCCATAGTTGGGTGCATCATCATGCTTGCTTCTCAAGAATGAGCTGCATTATAGTGCAGGCATCTTCTCCGGACCCGAAAGATGATCGATTTCCGCACTGAACCCGCCAGGTATCGCCATTGGAAGCTGAGCTTTGCCGGGCCGGTCGCAACCCTCGCGATGGACGTCGATGAAGGCGGCGGCCTTGCCCCGGGGTACGAACTCAAGCTGAATTCCTACGACCTCGGCGTCGATATCGAACTCTACGATGCGGTTCAGCGCCTGCGCTTCGAACATCCGGAAGTCCGCAGCGTTATCATCACCTCCGCGAAGGAGCGCGTCTTCTGCGCGGGCGCGAACATCAGGATGCTCGGCCTGTCGAGCCATCCGTTCAAAGTAAACTTCTGCAAGTTCACCAACGAAACGCGCAACGCGATCGAGGACGCGACTCGCGGTTCCGGACAGTTTTATCTGAGCGCGGTCGGCGGATCCTGCGCGGGCGGCGGTTACGAACTCGCGCTTGCCACCGACTACATCCTGATGGCCGACGACGGATCAACCAGCGTCTCGCTTCCCGAGCTGCCGCTCCTGGCGGTTCTTCCCGGAACCGGCGGTCTTACCCGGCTCGTGGACAAACGCGGCGTGCGCCGCGACCGCGCGGATTTCTTCTGCACCACTGAAGAGGGCATCCGCGGCAAGCGGGCGGTGGACTGGCGGCTGGTCGATGAGGTTGTGCCGCGAACGCGACTGGCCGAAGCCGCGATGGAGAAGGCGCTCGAGCTTGCCGCCCGTTCGGACCGGCCGTCGAACGCCAACGGCATCCCTCTCCTTCCGCTCGCGCGCGACATTGCTCCAGACACAATCACATACGATCATCTCAAAATCGAACTGGACCGCGGCAGCGCCTGCGCCAATTTCACGATTCGCGGTCCTGCCCATCCCGTCCCGGACCGTATCGAGGATATTCACCGATCCGGATGCGGATTCTGGCCGCTCGCGATCGCACGCGAACTCGACGATGCGATCCTTCATCTGCGCTTCAACGAGGAAGCCATCCGCACCTGGATATTCCGAACAGACGGGGATCCGCGGATGGTCGCAAAGTACGACGATCTTCTGCTGGCGAATCAGTACGACTGGCTCGCTCGCGAAATCGTCCTCTACCTGAAACGAACGCTGAAGCGCCTGGATGTGACTTCCCGCTCGTTGATAGCGCTTATCGAACCGGGCTCGTGTTTTGCGGGCTCTCTGTTAGAGCTCGCCCTGGCTGCCGACCGAAGCTACATGCTGCGGGGCGCACGCGAAGGTGACGAGTTAACCCCTCCAAACATCAGCCTGACCGGTATGAACTTCGGCCCTCTGCCAATGTGCAACGGCCTCACTCGTATCGGAAGCCGCTTTCTCGCCGAGCCCGACAAGGGCGTAAACCTTCGCGGCCGAATCGGCGAAGCGATGGACGCGGAGATGGCCGAGGAACTCGGGCTGGTCACCTTCGCACCCGACGACCTCGATTGGGATGACGAGGTCCGCGTCGCCATCGAGGAGCGCGCCGCGTTTTCCGGCGATGCGCTGACGGGGATGGAAGCATCGCTGCGTTTTGCCGGTCCGGAAACGATGGAATCGAAGATTTTCGCGCGCCTCTCGGCCTGGCAGAACTGGATTTTCCAGCGGCCGAACGCAGTAGGGGAAAAAGGCGCGCTCAAGCTGTACGGGACCGGACGTCGTCCCGAATTCGATCCCCGGAGAGTGTGATGGCCATCAACTACGCCGAACGAATTCCCAATAACGTCAACCTTTCGGATGATCGCCGGCTTCAGCGGGCGCTCGAGAGTTGGCAGCCGAAGTTTCTCGAATGGTGGAACGAGATGGGACCGGACGGGTTTCAGGCTTCGGACGTTTACCTCCGGACGGCGATTTCGGTTGATGCCAAAGGATGGGCGAACTTCGGCTACGTGAAGATGCCGGAATATCGATGGGGAATTTTTCTGACTCAAGCCGATCCGAATCGAAAGATCGCGTTCGGCGAGCATAAGGGACAACCCGCCTGGCAGGAGGTGCCGGGAGAGCATCGTGGAATTCTGCGCCGCCTGATCGTCACGCAGGGCGACACCGAGCCGGCTTCCGTCGAGCAGCAAAGACATCTGGGCCGCACCTGCCCATCGCTCTATGACCTGCGCAATCTCTTTCAGGTGAACGTCGAAGAGGGCCGCCATCTGTGGGCGATGGTTTATCTGCTGCACGCATACTTCGGACGCGACGGACGCGAGGAAGCGGAAGGACTGTTGCGGCGGCGGTCCGGCCAGGCGGACAATCCGCGCATCCTTGGCGCTTTCAACGAGCGCACCCCTGACTGGCTGTCGTTCTTCATGTTCGCGCATTTCACCGATCGCGATGGCAAGTATCAGCTCGCGAGCCTCGCTGAATCAGGATTTGACCCGTTGTCGCGCACCTGCCGATTCATGCTGACCGAAGAAGCGCATCACCTCTTCGTCGGAGAAGCGGGAGTTGGACGCGTCATCGCGCGATCGTGCGAGCTGATGAAACAACACAAGACCGAGCGGATCGGTGAATACGGCGGAATCGACCTGGAGATCGTCCAGAAGTACCTGAACTTCCACTATTCAGTTTCGCTGGATCTGTTCGGCTCGGAACTGTCAACGAATGCCGCAAACTATTTCAGCGCGGGACTCAAGGGGCGCTACAAGGAAGAGGATCTCGAGGACGATCATCTTCTGAGCGCGAATTCGTACCGCATCCTCAAGCCGAGCCACGGAAAGATCGTGACAAGCGAGGAGCCGGCTCTCACGGCGCTGAATGAAGCGCTGCGCGACGCTTATATCGCTGACTGCGAGCGCGCGTTGGCGAGATGGAACAGAATCATCCAGGACTCGGGGCTCGACTTTCGCCTTGCTCTTCCGCATCGCGGCTTCCATCGGGCGATTGGCGAGTTCAGAGGACTGCACGTAACCCCGCAAGGGCAGATCGTCTCGGAGCCGGAATGGCGCGCTCGGAAAGCGGACTGGCTTCCGAGCGACGCGGATCGCGAACTCGTGGCTTCACTGATGAAGCCGGTTACGGCGCCGGGCAAGTTCGCGAGCTGGATTGCCCCGCCAGCGCGCGGAATCAATCTTCAGCCCGTTGAAATGGAATACGTCCGGAACCTGCCTGCGAACTGACAGCACGGATCGCGACAGCCAGGGCGATCCGGTTGTGAAAACGCCGGACCAACTGGTCCGGCTTTCGCTGTCTTTTCACATCCGTGAAGACCCCTTCGCCGGCCGCGAGGCCAGCACGCCGGTGTCCCGGACGGTTGCTCAATCGCCGAGCAATTCGAAGTCGAGAAACACGCGCTCTCTGTCGGCTACGTTGAGAAACCGACCGGCACTCTCAGAAAGAGATAATGCTTTCCACGTATCCGAAGGTCTCGCCGCGGCCTTCGGAAAAATTCGACGCGACCACGGACCCACCGAAGAAGTGGCCCGCGAACAATCCGGCTGTCAGATGTTCTCTCAGCTTCCATAGAAAGCCGCTGTCGAGTTCGGTCCCGAGATAGTTCTTTCCGAAGCTGGGACGCGCCGAGTATCCGAACAGATGACGGTCGAAGGCGCCGCCGCCCGCGTACCATCGGTCATACGACGACGAGAGCCACAGGCCGTGCAAGGTAGTGCGCGACTCCAGATTCTTCAACGGCTCCAGGATCATTTCGCTGCCCACATCGATGTTGTTCATCATGTTGTAAACCGGGTTGAGCGCGTAGGTTCGCGGTGTAGGGAGAATCTGAAAAAAGGTTCCGTGCACGTCATTGTTCGGATTACTGTCGCCGGAGGTCATTTGCCAGATGAATCGCAGCCACGGCTGCCACGGAGCCTCGGTCAGCCGATAGCCGATCTGCGCGACGCTTGCCCACGCCTGCTGCGACTGTGAGCCCCAGTCACCGAATTGATAGGCGCCCCACACCATCAAGTCCGCAACCCCCGGCCCGACTCGAACCGTAGTGGCGGCATCAGCGCCCACAGTCTCGATTCCGATCGGCAGAGTGTTGGCCGCCGCGACCGCGGAGGGCTGATTGTCCACTGGCTCAAGGCCGCGATTGTCGTCATACCAGATGAAGAAGACCCGCCCTAATGCGTCGCCATAGCGATGGGTGCTCTGCGCGTTCAAGGCCGCGTAGACGACATCGGTCTTTCCAACTTCGTCCCATCCATTGAGATCGTAGACTCCGCGGGTGGGAACACCATACATGGCGGTGAAGTTCCAGTGGCTGTTCCCATAACGCCCCAATGCGCCATCGAACGATCTCATCACATCGGAAAACTGAAAGTTTCCTATCAGCCGCTGCGATATCTGATAGTTGACAAGCCAGCGCAATTGCGGGTCCGTAGGCATTAGGTCCTGGCCTTCGTTGAACTCGAACCGGCCTCCCTTGATATCGAGCCCTTCCAGAATTCGGCTGCCGAATTCGACGTATCCCTGCTTGAGAAACAGAGTTGCGTCGGAACTCTGCCCCAGCGGTTGATAGTAGTTGGCGCCCAATCCCAATGCGCCTTGCGGGGGCGGAGCCAGCGCGTTGCCAGGCAAGTTGATGAGGGCCGGATCCTCCATTTCGATGAAGAACTTCACGCCCTCGGTCTGGTAGCTCAAGCCAAGCCGAAGCACATTGGCCTGATAGTTGTAACGATTCTCGTATGTCTTGCCGCCGATCGGCCCCGCCTGAAAGTAGCTCCATACATATTCGCGGGTCCGCATCCATCCGCTCACGGTGATTGGTGCGCCGCCTATTTCCAGAAGGTCTACTTCCGCATCCGCCGTGCGTCCGTGCGCGGCCCAAACAAGCAATGCAACGATACAGATACCGAATCTTCGCGAAGTCTTCTTCATCTTCACTTCATTCATCACCGGCCTTCCGGAATCATCAGAAGCGACGAGCCGGCGATCAGGGCTCGGGCTACAAGGCCACTTCCGCGTCCGCGGCGGCCCATCCGGCGCGCCATTCGCGGCGGACGCGCAACAGCGCGAGCATCGCGGCCAATGCGGCTAACGCGAACAGCGTCAGGCCGGACGCGTAACTGCCGCTGAATTCCTTGAGAGCGCCAAGGACGGTTGGCAGAAAAAACCCGCCGAGCCCGCCTGCCGCCCCCACCACTCCTGTAGCGACGCCGATTTCGTTCCCGAAGCGCTGGGGCACCAGTTGAAAGACGGACCCGTTGCCGGTTCCAAGACAGGCCATCACCAGGAACAGAAGCACGATCGCCACCGGCAACGAGGGCAACAAGGCGAGAGTCAACAGCAAGGCCGCCGCGCTCGCGTACAAGCCGCACAAGACCCTGATTCCTCCGAGCCGGTCGGCGGCAAATCCTCCCAAGGGGCGCAAAAAACTGCCGGCGAATACGCACAGCGCGGCGAACGATCCGGCCTGAACCCTGCTCACTCCGTATTGGTCGAAAAAGAACATCGGAAGAGCGCTGGCTAATCCGACAAACCCGCCGAAAGTGACCATGTAGAAAGCGTTGAACCTCCATACATCGGGTTCGTGGAGAATTCGCAGATAGTTTCGAAAGGTCTTCGGCGCGGGCCGCACCGGGCATTCCCTCGCGAACCCCCAGAAGATCAGAAGCACAAGCGCAACCGGGATCGCGGCCAGCCCAAAAACCGCTCGCCATCCGAAATGCTCCGCGAGGCGCGGAGCGAAAAACGCCGCCACCACCGTGCCGGAATTGCCCGCGCCCGCGATTCCCAAAGCAAGCCCCTGGAGTTGCGCCGGATACCATCGGCTGGCGAGCGGCAGCGCGACGGCGAAACTGGCTCCGGCCACTCCCAGCAGCAATCCGGCGGCTACCAGGTCGCTTATCGAATGCGATGCAAGCGCGCACCAAAGCAGCGGCACCAGCGTTACCGCCAAACCCGCCAGTCCGACCTTTCGCGGTCCGAAGTGGTCCGTAGCGATGCCCATTGCGACGCGAAGAATCGATCCGCCCAGCAACGGTATCGCGACCACGAATCCCTTTTGTGCGGGTGTTAGATGGAACTCCTGAGCAACAAAAACGCCCAGCGCTCCCATCAATGTCCACACCATGAAGCTCACGTCGAAGTAGAGAAACGAACACAAAAGCGTGGGCCAATGGCCGGTTTTCTTGAATTCCCGGAGGTTCATTCGATCTCTCCCCCTTCCTGCGGCTGGTCCCATCCGATCTCGGACCCGGTTTCGGACTCCGCGACGCTCGTGGCGCCGGAAAGCGCATCGACCTCGTCCTGCGCGCTCCAAACCGTCACCGGCCTGACGTTGACGGCGCAGAACTTCAGCTCGGCTTGTCCGGAGATGGGGTCGCGTGCACGATGGGTCAAATTGTTGATCGCCTTGAATGCGCCGCTCATTCGGCCCCAATGGAAGGGAACGAAGCAGGCCCCGCGCGTGATTTCGCCGGTCACGCGCGCCTGCGCGACGAACATTCCTCGGCGCGATCTGACCTCGACGAAGCGACCGTCGGTGATTCCCGCCGCAGCCGCATCGTCCGGATGAAGTTCTACGTAAGGCTCCGGTGCGGCCTTCATCAGCGCGGGTGCCTTTCCGGTACGAGTCATCGTATGCCACTGATTTCGGATGCGGCCGGTGGTTAGGATCAGAGGGAATTCCCGATCCGGAACTTCCGCCGGCGAGCGATGGTCGGTCGGATGGAATTGCGCCCTCCCGTCCGATGAATTGAACTTGAGATCCGTGTACAGGCGCGCCGCGCCGGCTCCGTCCCGCGCCGAATAAGGCCATTGAACTGGCCCCCTCCTGAGCCGTTCGTAGGTCAGCTCGCTGATATCCAGCGGCGTGCCGGCTGTGAACCGCTTGTATTCGTCGAACACCGCTTCGGAGTCGACAAACGCGAACGCCTCCGAATTTCCTGTCATTCGCCCGAACAACGCGCCGATTTCCCAATCGTCCAGCGCCTCACCGGGCGGTTCCGCGAGCTTCGGCAGCAGGGTGATGCGCCGCTCCGAATTGGTCATCACGCCCTCCTTTTCGGGCCACTGGGCGGCGGGCAGCACTACGTCGGCATAGAGCGAAGTGTCCGTGGGATGGAACGAATCCTGGACGACGACCAGTTCCGCGTACCGCAGCGCGCGATCGACCAGATCGAGATCGGGCATCGACACGGCGGGATTGGTGCATATGATCCAAACCGCTTTGACCCTTCCCGCCGCCAACGCTTCAAATAGTTCGACCGCGCTCAGCCCGGGGGCCGGAGAAATTTGCTTCTCTGACACTCCCCACAAACGGGCGACTTCTGCTCGATGGGCGGGATTGGCGACATGGCGGTAGCCGGGCAGCAGATGCGCCATTCCGCCAACTTCGCGTCCGCCCATCGCATTGGGCTGACCGGTAAGCGAGAACGGACCGCATCCTGGCTTGCCGATTTTTCCGGAAGCCAGATGGAGGTTGATTATCGCGAGCGCCTTGCTGGTGCCGGCCGAGGATTGATTGATTCCCATGCTCCACAGGGAAAGAGGGCGCTTCGCGTTCCCGAACCATCGCGCAGCCTGGACGATGTCTCTCGTCCCGACGCCGCAGACTGAGGCGGCGCGCTCGGGTTCCCATCGCAACGCGGCCTCGCGGGCGCGCTCCCAGCCGCGAGTATGCGATGCGACGAACTCTTCATCGATCAAGCCCTCGCGGATCATCACGCACAGCATCGCGTTGAACAGCGCCACGTCGGTGCCCGGCTGAATCGCCAAATGAAGATCGGCAAGGTCCGCCGTCTCCGTTCTGCGGGGATCGACCACGATGACCTGTGCGCCGTCGCGCGCGGCGAGCTTGCGCTTTTCGATGCGGCGGAAGGTAATAGGATGGCACCAGGCGGTATTGCTGCCCGCAATCAGGAAAAGGTCCGCGAGTTCGATGTCCTCGTAGCAGGCCGCGGGCCCATCGGAGCCCAGCGCCAGCGTGTAAGCCGAAACGGCGCTCGACATGCACAGCCTGCTGTTGGTGTCGAAATTGTTCGTCCCCAGAAAGCCCTTCGCCAGTTTGTTGAAGACGTAGTAACTTTCAGTCGTCAATTGCCCTGACCCGTAAAACCCGATCGCGTTGCTCCCGTGCCGTGCGATGATGCGCTTGAAGTGGCGCGCCACGTACGACAGAGCGCCGGGCCACGAGGTGCGCCTGAGCTCGCCTCCCCGCTTGTCCCGGACCATCGGATATAAGGCGCGATCGGCGGGCCGCACGGTGGGAATCAGGTGAGCGGCCTTTGCGCAAATCTCGCCAAAGTTTGCTGGATGGTCCGGGTCACCCTTTATCTTGACCAGCGCTCCGTCGCGAATTCCCACCCTGAGGCCGCAACCTACTCCGCAGTAGGGACAGCACGACTTTTCCCATCGCAGATTTTCCATTCCGCGTGATCCCAGGCCGGAAACGCTATTCATTCCGTCGGCGGCAGCTGCACGAACACGCGCCCGTCCTCGATCACGACCGGATAACGACCGGCCCTGAAGCCGTTGTCGACTCCCGTTCCGTCGGAAAGCCGAAAACGATAGGCGTGGAGCGGGCACACCACCACACCGGCGCCGATCAGGCCGTCGGCGAGCGGCCCGCCAAGATGCGGGCATAAGCCGTCGAGCGCCGCGACCGATCCGTCACGTTCGCGAAATACGGCGACTTTGAGGCGGCCAACCGCGAAGCATCGGCCCTGTCCCTTCGGCAGAGAGTCGAGGGAACACAGGGCGACGCGCGATCGGCCGACGGCCGCGGCCTTCGTTTCAACGGTCGAGGATGCGCACGAATTCGGCATCAGGATCTCTCCGTTGCGATCGCGAGCTCGTCCGCGAATTGAGACGGTTCGATCGGCGATTTCCCTTCGAGCCAGGGGTCGCGGTAAGAGGCGATTTCGTCTTCGATCTGGCGATCGAGGCTCTCCGCCTGCCCTTCCGAATCGTCGACCAGAATCGAACGCAGCCGTTCGATCCCGATGCGCTCGACGAAGGCGGGCGATCGCTCCATGTAGCGCGCGTTCATCCTGTAGTACTGGATGAACCGCCCGATGATCCGGAGCACCTCTTCGTTCGTCGCGACGGTTGCGAGGAGGTCGCCGGCGCGTACTCGCGACCCGGCGGCGCCTCCGACATAGACTTGCCATCCTCCGTCAACCGCCACCGCGCCGATATCCTTCACCGTTGCCTCGGCGCAGTTGCGCGAGCATCCGCTCGCCGCGAGTTTCAGCTTGTGAGGCGCTTCGATGCCCTGGAAGCGTTTCTCGATCGCGATTCCAAGCGCGGTGGAATCACCGACGCCGTACCGGCAGAAGTCGGTGCCTACGCAGGTTTTGCACGTGCGGAATGCCTTGGTGTACGCGTGTCCGCTCGGCATTCCGAGGTCATGCCACGCGGCGGGCAGATCCCGCTTTTTTATTCCGAGCAGGTCGATGCGCTGGCCGCCCGTGAGCTTTACCATCCGCGCCTGATATTTCTCGGCGACGTCGGCGATACGGCGCAGCTCGGCCGGCGACGTTACTCCGCCGAAGATTCGCGGCACCACCGAAAAGGTTCCGTCGTTCTGAATGTTGGCGTGGACGCGATCGTTGATGAAACGCGCGTCGCGCTCGTCGTCGTACTCTTCCCGCCAGACCATCCTGAGCAGCGAGGCGAGCGCCGGTTTGACGCCCGGGTCGTCGCCGCCGCCGAGCGTGCGCATCACCGCGCTGACGCTCTTCAACCCGAGCCGGCGTATCTCGGCCATCAGCTCGGGTTTGCTTAGCGGAATCGATTTGGCGTAGCGGGTGGTGGCAGGATTGCGGTCTGCGTCGCCGTAAATGGCACTCAGCATCTCGAGCTGCGGTCGGCATCCACCGCATCCGGTACCCGCCTTCGTTTTCGCGGCGAGGTCGTCAAGCGAACAGCCCTTGGAGAGAAGCTCGACCAGGCTTTCCTTTGAAACCTGATGGCAGGCGCAAATCCTGGACTCGCCGGGCATCGCTTCCAGCATTACGCGCGGATCGCCGGCGGCGCGGCCGAACAGCAAATCGGCATGCCGTTCCGGCATCGGCGTTCCGGCTTCATAAGCCGCGATCAGCAAAGTCGCCGAATCGATTTCGCCGAGCAGGATGGCGCCTTCAAGTTTTCCCTCGCGTACTACGAGTTTTTTGTATACGCCGCGGCTCGGCTCGACGTACTTGGTGATTGATGCCTTTGCGGGATCGAGCGCGCGTCCATCGCCAATCGACACCAGATCGACGCCCATGACCTTGAGCCGGGTCGAAATCTTCGATCCCTGGTAAAAGGCCGGGGACTGGACGCCGGTTATGTGTTCGGCGAGCACCCGTGCCTGCTCATAGAGCGGCGCCACGAGTCCGTAGATGCGGCCGCGATGCTCGACACATTCCCCCACCGCGAAGATGTCCGGGTCCGAGGTAACCATCCGATCGTCGCAGACAATGCCGCGCTCGACGCGCAGTCCCGCATCCACCGCAAGCCTGACATTCGGCCGGATTCCGCAGCTTATCACCACCATGTCGGTGTCGAGCTCGGTGCCATCCTTGAATGCCAGCCCTCTCACCGCCGAGGTCCCGAGCACGCGTTGCGACGCCTTTTCGAACTGGAACCTGAGGCCGAGCGCTTCCATCTTGCGCGCCAGCATCGCGCCCGACTCGGCGTCGAGTTGTTGCGCCATCGGATACGGCATGACCTCGACCACGGTGACTTCCAGCCCGTGGTTCACCAGCCCTCTGGCGGCCTCCAGTCCAAGCAGGCCGCCGCCGATGACCGCGGCTCGCTTACAGCGGCGAGCGTAGGAACTTATCAACTGGCAGTCTTCGATCGTGCGGAAGACGAAGACTCCCGGCGTGTTGACGTTTTCGATTTCGGGAACGAGCGGCAGGCTGCCGGTGGCGATGATGAGCTTGTCGTATGGCCGCTCTTCGCCGCCGGCAAGGCGCACGACTTTGCGATCGCGATGGATGCTTTCGACCTTGACGCCGGTGATCAATCGAACGGCGCGGCTCTGGAACCACTCCGTCGAGTAGAGAAACACTCCTTCCGGGCTCTTCGACCCGGCGAGAACATCAGACAGCAGTATTCGGTTGTAGACGGTGTAAGGCTCGGCGCCGATGATCGTGACATCGAAGCGCGAATTTTCGCGCGCGACGATCTCCTCGACCACGCGCCCGCCGGCCATTCCGCCGCCGACGACCACCAGCTTCTCTTTTGACCGATCCAGTGTCGAAATTCCCATTAGCGCCCTCTAATTGCCGTCATCGAAATTCCGATCTATTGCGCGCGCCGCGCGCGCAGGAGCTTAAGGGCAAGCGCGATGCCAACCGCGCCGCCTCGCTTGTCGCACGCGGATCACTTCTTGCGTTTGCGAATCGAAGGAATTGCTTGTCGCTGCGCGGCGCACGGCCGGGCTGCTTGTTTCGATGTCACATGCCGCGCGAAGCACCACGACTTTGCACGGCAAACAGTCATCAGCAACGGCAGATGGAACTGATTAGTAGTTGACGATGGATTTTGATGTTCGAAGCCTGAGGTATTTCCGCGTAGTTGCGGAAACGGGCAGTTTCACCGGGGCGGCGCGCAGACTCAAGTTGACCCAGTCGGCTGTGAGCCAGCAGATCATCAATCTCGAGCGCCAGATCGGAACGCCGTTGCTGGTTCGTTCCACCAAGTTCGTGCGGCTGACAAATGCGGGCGAGATCTTTCTACAGTGCGCGACTCACGTGCTCGACAGTCTCGATCGGGTTCGCGACCTGCTCGCCGACGAGACCGATACCAATTCGGGCAGACTCGCCCTGGCGGTGCCTGCGACCTTTTGCCACTGGCTCTTGCCTCATCTGATCGACGAATTCCACAAGCGGTTTCCCGCCATCCAGATGTGTGTCGTGATGAGCGATGTCGCGGTGGCGGTTCAGCGCCTGGCCCATCGCGAGATCGACATCGCCCTGGTTCCTACCACGGTCGAGCACAAGTTGCTTGCGATGGCTCCGCTCGGCAAGGACGAGTTGGTTGCGGTCGTGAGCACACGCAATCCGCTGTCGCGAAAAGGGCGGTTGCTGGCGCCCGATCTGAAAGAGCAGAGAATCATCATGCCGCCGCCCGGAAATCTGCGGTTTGTCCCCTGGGACAAGTTCCTTATCCAATACGGCGTCTTTCCCAGAGTTGTGGTGGAAACCGACGATCTCGAGCTGGCCAAGACTCTCGTGCGTCAGGACGTCGGCATCACGATCGCTCCGCGATGGTCGGTAGTAAACGAAATCGAGCGTGGCGATTGCGTTGCGCTGCCAATCGGGCCTTCCGGAGTATTCCGCGATTGGTACCTCGCCTATCATCACGCGACTCCCCTGGCAGGGCCCCGGCGCAGTTTTTTGCGCGTATGCGCGGAACATCTGCCGCGCTTGTTCAACGCGGCGGCACGCTGCAAGCCCTTGCTGGACGGGAAAAGCGCAGATAGCGAACTGTATCAGCAACGCACACCCAAAGAAGCGGCGTCGGATGCCGCGGGACAGGATGCGCCGCGCGGGCACACATCAGGCTGATCGAGACGGTATGCGGCGCCACTGAACGTTGACGGCGCCGCATTGCCTGAATCGCGATGCGGCCCGCTTCTTGCGGAGACAACCGGCAAGAAACGTTTTGGCGAGGTCTTTGCAGCTTGTGTTGCCGCATCGATGGGCATCTGCCCGTTGCGAAAGCATCGCCAATCGCCAAGCCGGGGACCAAGGTTCGATTTCTGGTCCGGAGAGGGGAAACTGGATACCAAGCTTTTGAAGACGTTCCTCGCGCTTGCCGACGAGCGCAGCTTTACCTCCGCAGGCAAAGCGCTGGGGCTTACACAATCGGCCGTCAGCCAGCAGATCAGGCTGCTTGAACGCGAACTCGGCGCTGAGCTTGTCATCCGCTCCAACAAGCTGGTGGGACTGACATCGGCGGGTGAGATTCTGCGCCAAAGTGCTCACCGGATTCTTGAGAATCTCGACCAAGCGCGCAGCTTAATCGCGGAACGTTCGAGTGACGGCGGTGGAAATCTGAGAGTCGGAGTTCCGACGAGCCTCTGCGGGATGCTGATGCCGCCGGTGGCGTCGGCGTTCCACAAGCGATTTCCAGCGACTCATCTGACGATCACGACCATCGATCATGCCGACGCGGTGGATGCATTGATACGAAGGGACGTCGACTTCGTGGTGACGCTCGCTCCTGTGCACCACAAGGCGGTCGCAACTGCTGAAGCGGGCCGCGATGAAGTCGTTATCGTAGCGGGCGAGCGAAGCGCGCTCAGGCAGCTCAAAATCCTGCAGGCCGCCGATTTGCAATCGCAGGCCATGATCCTGCCGCCGAGACCAAACATGGAATATGCGGTGTGGAGCGCATACATGCTGGAATCCGGCGTCTTTCCCCGCATCACGATGGAAACCGACAGCCTCGAACTGGCAATCGCACTGGCAAGGGAAGGACTCGGATTGACGGTGGCGCCACGATGGGCAATCGGCGCGGCGCCGGAAGTAGCGGCGCTCAGGATCGGAGCTGCGGGACTGTGGCGAACCTGGCTTATCGCCTATCCTGCTTCGCTGAGGCTGACCTCGATTCACCGCGCCTTCCTTCGAATTTGTACGGACAGCGTAGGCATCCTGTCAGGTATGCCGAAAAATGACGCGATGGAGCCATCGGTCAACTGGGAGAAAACCGGCACCAGCGAATAGACGCACTGTATGCGTTGAACGCGTGCCCTCCTGCCGCTTGGGCTATCCGATCATGGCGCAACCGGGCGAGATTGTGCGCGGCTCCGCTCCTTCTCTTCCCAGAGCTTGATCCCTCCGAGCAATCCATTGAGATTACTCACGACTGAGACGTTGGACGGCAGCTTGATCTTGATGAACTTGGTGTTGCCGCCCCCGAGATAGAGGCGATCATAGTTGAACATCCGCTGCGCGTCGTCGATCGCCTCGGCCAGCATCTTGTTCCATTTCTTCTTGCCCCTCTTCTTTAGCGCGCGCGCTCCGAGTTCGTCCTCGTACGTCTTGCCCTTGTGGAAAGGATGGTGCCCGACTTCGAGATGAATCCGGTTCCCATCCACGAAAATCACCGATCCCACACCCGTGCCGAGCGTCAGCAACAACTCCACTCCCTTGCCGGTCACGCTGCCCAGCCCCTGCACGTCGGCATCATTCGCCACTCGCACAGGACGTTTGAGCCGTTTTTCCAACGCGGCCTGTAGCTCGAACCCGTTCCATCCTTTGCCAAGGTTGGGAGCGGTGTAGACGACGCCATCCTTCACGACGCCGGGAAAGCCGACCGAAACACGCGAGAACCTGGGGCTCATCTTGGCGAGCTTTTCGATTACACCGATCACTCTGGCGGGTGTGGCCTTGCGAGGCGTTGGAATGCGCTCCCTCTCATTGATGGGTTTGCCGCTGGGCGACAATACAAAAGATTTGATTCCGGTGCCGCCAATATCGATGGTGAGGGTCAGAGGCTCGTTTTTGCGCGGCCGCGCGGGTGATGCCGTCGCGGGTGCTTGATCGACCTTTGGCATATCAGTCCTTTCTGAAATCTGCACGCACTTTAAGGGGTGATTCGAAGCTTATAGCGCAAAACGCGCCGGTGGTGCATATCTTCGTTGGTGCGCCGTAACCAAGCGATCACAAACCGCGCGCACGCGAAAGAGAGCTGACGCGCTTGCGCAACTGGATTTACAGGTACTTCGAGCTTGAAGCGTACGACACGACTGTCCGGCGCGAAATTCTTGCCGGGGTGACGACGTTTGTAACGATGTCCTACATCATCGCCGTTAATCCGGCGATTCTCCACGCGGCCGGCATCCCGATTGGGCCGTCGATGGTCGCAACAATTGCGACCGCCGCGTTTGGCACGGTCGCGATGGGTTTGTACGCCAATCGCCCCTTCGCCATCGCGCCCTACATGGGCGAGAACGCGTTCTTTGCCTACACGGTGGTTGTGGTTATGGGCTATCGATGGGAAGTCGCGCTCGGCGCCGTGCTGCTGGCGGGCATTCTCTTTGCCGCACTTACCGTCGCAAGAGTTCGCGCGTGGATGGTGGATGCGTTGCCGCCGGGGCTCACGCACAGCTTCGGGGCGGGAATAGGCTTGTTCCTTACCTTTATCGGACTGAACGAATCGGGAATCGTGCGCCTTGGAGTCGCCGCGGCTCCGGTGCGAATAGGAAATCTCACCTCGCCGCCGGTGATAGTGGCGATCCTGAGTTTCCTGTTGATCGCGTTCTTCACGCTGCGGCGTTTCCCCGGTGCAATTCTGCTTGGAATAGTTGTCGCGTCGGTAATCGCGTTCATCTCCGGAGTCACCCCCGCGCCGAAGACGTGGATCGGAATTCCACCCAACCCGGCGGCGATCATGTTCAAGGCCGACGTATCAGCCGCGCTCGATCCCCGCTTTCTCGGAGTGTTGCTCTCAACCTTCGTGATGGCGTTGATCGACACGATGGGCTCGCTTATCGGGGTCTCGTCGCGGGCGGGTTTTCTGGACGATCGCGGCAATCTTCCCGGCATCGCGAGGCCGATGCTGTGCGATGCGCTCGCGACCGTATTCGCCGCATTGGCCGGCACCACGACCTCGGGCGCCTATATCGAATCTGCCGCTGGCGTCGAGGCAGGTGGGCGCACTGGCCTTACCGCCGTGGTAGTAGCGGTCTTGTTCCTGATGTCGCTCTTCTTCACGCCGATCGTCACCGCAATTCCCGCCGCAGCCTACGGCCCGGCCTTGGTAGTGGTCGGCTCGATGATGATGGCGCCGATTGCGAAGCTCGATTTCAACGATCCCACCGAGCTCATCCCGGCATTCGCCGTGATTGCCCTGATGTGCTTCACGTACAACATCGGGATCGGGATCACCGCCGGGCTGGTTCTCTATCCGGTCTTCAAGCTGGTCGCGGGACGCGTGCGCGAAGTCAGCCCGGGACTTTGGGCGCTTGCCGCCATCTCCGCGCTGTTCTTCGTCTTCTACCCTTACGGCGCGTGAAGCCGAGGCCGCGCTCGCGCTTCGTTTGTCGATGGCGTAGCCGGCCGTCAGCCGGGTTCGCGAATCGCGGCAAGCGAACCGGGATGACGCGCCGTATGCTGCTCGATTCCGATTAGCTTGCGCGTCTGCTCGTTGTAGAGCTGAGCGTAAACGCCTCCGCGCGCGAGAAGCTCCGCGTGCGTTCCGGTCTCGACGATTCGGCCCCGGTCGAGAACCACGATCAGGTCCGCATCGACCGCGCTCGCAAGGCGATGCGCGATCATGAACGACGTGCGGCCTTTCATCAGCCGGCGGACCGCGTCGTGGATCAGGTTCTCCACCTCCGAATCCAGGCCCGAGGTCGCCTCGTCGAGAATCAGGATCGGAGGATTCTTCAGAAACACGCGCGCGAGCGCGAGGCGCTGGCGCTGGCCGGTCGATGGGCGATGCCCGCCCTCTCCGATCATCGTGTCGAGCCGCTCGGAAGTCGATTCGACAAACTCTCGGATGTTCGCCTGTTCGAGCGCCCGCCAGATCTCGGCGTCGGATGCGCCCGGGCGCCCGTATTGAATGTTCTCCCGCACAGTCGCGCTGAACAGGACCGCATCCTGCGGCACGATCCCGATCGAGTCGCGCAGCGACTTGAGCGTGACTGACGCGATGTCCTCGCCGTCGATCAGGATTCGCCCCGCGGCCGGCTCATAGAACCTCGGGATCAGGCTTGCCAGCGTGGTCTTGCCGGCCCCCGACCGTCCGACCAGCGCGACGGTGGTACCCGCGGGCACACGCAGGTTGATCCCGTCCAGAATCGTGCGCGGCCCGTGCCCATCCCCCGCCTGGTAGGCGAAGCTCAGGTTCTCGAACGCGACGTCGCCGCGCCGGACGGCGATCGGATGCGCATTCGGAGCATCGCGCACCTCCGGCGTCTCATCGAAGAAGGCGAAGATACGCTCGATGGCGGCGAGCGAGTTCGCAACGATCACCGACAGCTCGGAGAAGCGCTGCAGCGGAAGATACAGCGCGCCCAGGTACGCGTAGAATGCCACCATCGTTCCGAGCGCCATCTTGCCGTGCAGGATAAAGACCGCTCCCGCCCAGATTACGATCAGCGGCGCGGCTCGCGTGATGAACTCGGTGAACATCTGATGGGTGGACGCAAGTTCCACGCTGGTGATCGTCAGGTCGTAGAGCTTGCTGGTCCGCTGATGGAACAGGCGCGCTTCTTCCGCCTCTCGCGCGAAGGACTTGACGGTCGCGGCGCCGGCGACGCGCTCCTGCAACTCGCCGGAAAACTCCTCCACCACTTCCTGCAGCTCGTGGCTGGCCTTCTTGATGCGCGGCGAAAGGACGCGGATGACCGCGACGTAAAACGGCACCACCATCAGCGAAATCCACGCAAGACGCGTATCAAGCTCGAACAGGATCCAGATGACCAGGCCCAGCGAGATCCCATCCATCCAGATGTTGATCATCGCCGATCCCACGAAGTTCTGCGCGAGCTGGATGTCGCTGACGAAGCGCGAGACGATTCCGCCCGAAGTATTGCGGTCGAAGAACGAATGCGACAGGCGCTGCATATGCAGGAACAGCGCGTAGCGCAGATCGAAGATAAGGCGATGGCCCGCCATGCTCGCCCAGTAATTGCGGAAGTAGGTCGCGATCGCCTGGAAGATGAAGAGAACGAACAGCGCCGCCGTAAGCGCTTCCAGCTTTCCGACCGCGCCCGACCCAAGATGAAGCGCGCCCGCCAGCCATCCGCACCATCGGTCAATCAGCCGGTTTACTTTCTCGAGATGCGGCTGCGGAACGAGCAGAACGTCGAAGACATACTTGAACGCCAGCGGGAACGCGAGCGGCAACCCGAATTTCAGGATACCCATCACGGACCCGCCCGCGACCAGCCACAGATGCGGCCGCACGTAGCCAAGAAAGCGGAAGACAGGCGTAGCGGGTATCAGGCGGCGCGAACGCCGCGGATGCGGGGATGCCGGCCCTTCGCTGGTTTTCGGCCAGCCGCCGGATTGGTCGGGCTCGTCGGATGCGGACTCGCCGCCGCGATCGGAACAATCCGGCGCGGCCGGCGCACCGGTCGATGAAGCATTCGGATTGTCGGGCATTTGCTTACAATACCCGGCGCGAAACGGCGAGAAAAGCCGCCCGTCACTGGGACGGCGATGGCGACGAAGCGGGCGCCGGCGTGCTGCCCATGTCGGGAGGAACCACCTGCACCGACTGGATATTGTCGTTCGCGTCGTAGTGCACGCGGTACAGCGTTATCCGCTGCTCCTGGATCATGATCTTCGCTTGTCTGACCGCAAGCGACATCCCGGCGGTGAACACCGCGGCCGCAATCGTCCCGGCGCTGACCTGCGGATCGACGAACTTGGATCCGTCAGGATAGAAGGCGTACACGTCTTCGCGATTCGGCGGTTGACCCTGGGTCGCGTTCGGCTGGCCGAAGGCGGCGATCACATTTTGCCGCGGAGTGCCGGGCGCGAGCACCGACGGATCGTACTGGATGGACGAATTCTTGTCGGACATCCGGTCGCGCAACCGTTCGAGGCGCGACCCCAATCCTCCCCCGAGAATCTGCGCGGAAACTCCCGGCGCCAACGCCATCCACAGCAGCCCGGCCGCGACAAGAGTCCTTGCCTTCATCAGGCGGGAACTTCGATTCGATCGACCAAGGCTGGGATACGGCTGCGCCGCGAGCGGCCCTCGAGACCCGCCGCTTCGATACGCTCGAAGTATTCGCGCGCAACCAGCCGGATGAATTTCGAAACCGCGATACGTCCGTTTCGGACCTGGTCTTTTTCGAGGCCGCCGCCCGCGATGATGATCAGCGGTTCCAGCAACTCGGGATTGCCCATCAGCGCGAGCATCACGTGCTCGGTCTCATCCGCGTATTCCTGCATCGCGTTCGCTTCGAGCGGCCGATGCTGCAGGAAGTAGCGCAGTTGCCCGTAGCCGTAAGCGGTCTGGCGCGCCGTGTCCTGCATCGCATAGCCCATCAGGGCGCGATCGACCCGGCTCGGCGCGAAAGCCGCCACCTGGCGGCAAACCGCGAGCACGAACCCGCCAAGCGAAAGATTGATCGAGAACGATCCCTGCGGAAAGGTGTCCGCGAACAGCCATTCCTTGAGGCCCTGCTCCGCCGCCACGCTGGCGCGCTTGAGCCCCGCGCCGCCGTAAAGTGCGCGCTTGCGGAACGCCTCGTTAAGCCGCGCCCATCCGAGCATCTGCGCGCACATCCAGCTCTTCTGCTCGATAAAGTCCTGGTTGACCAGCGACACCCATCGCGATGAGAAATCGAGCGACACCAGCGCGCATTCCTGCAGGAAGGTGTAGAGCTGCGCGCACGCGGCTTCGAGCTCGGCTGGCAGCGGACGCGCGTCGAGCTCGATCCAGGGAACATCGACCGCCGGCGTCCATCGCCGGGCCTTGTCCTCTTCGTAGAGGCTGGTCACGTTGTCGGACCATATTTCCGACTTGCGATTGATCACGTAGCCCATGTCGGGCAGCTTGCCCCACTTCTCGCTGCCCCGCGCGACCATCGATTGGCTGTTGCGCACGTGCTCGGGTATCGAGCTGTAGCCGTAGCTGCCGATATCGAGGTCCTGGTACGTGAGTCCGCGCCGCAGGTCCGCGGGTTTCCCCTTGATCTTTTCGGTATTCGCGTCGTACCAGTGCAGGCTCAGATTTCCCTGCATCACCTGGTTGGCCGCTTCGAGGCTGGCCTCGTCCTGCGTGTAATCCTTGTCCGCGTAAAATGCCACGGCGTGCTTACCTCAGCTCAGCTTGATTCCGGCCGCTTCGGCGGCAGCCTTGCCCATCTCGAACATCTGATAGAGCTTCGAGCGCTCCTTGCGCTCGGGCATCCCGCACTTCTCCAGCCGCTCGAAATGCTCTTCCATCTGCTTCAGGTTGAAGCGGGTGGTGACCTTGATGCCTTCCTCGATGTTTTCCTTTTTGAGCCCGCCGCCCGCCAGGATGATGAATGATTCGGTCAGCTCGGTTGCGGCCGCGCCGGCGAACGAGATGTTCTCGGCTTCATCGAGATGGGCGTGGACGACTTCGCGCTTTTCGGGGAAGTTCTCGAGCACGTATTTGAAGTGCTGCATCCCGTAGCCGACGTGGCGCGCTTCGTCCTGCATCACCAGGCGGAAGATGCGCTTGTCGACGTCGGTCGGCGAAAGGTACTCGCTGAAGCGGAACAGCGTGAGCACGTTGCCCTCGGCGACCAGATGGAGCGCCACCGACATCTCGCTGAACGAGTCGGCGTCGCGCAGATGCTTCAGCGCCATCTCATTCATCGGGCTCGCCTTCATCAGGCCCCATCCGGTGGTAAGCGCCCGTTTGCGAAACGCCTCGGTATGGCGCGCCTCATCCATCGCCTGCGATGCGATAAACGCCTTGACCTCGACGAACTCGGGATTGATGCGCGGAAGCCATAGCGCGGGCGTGTCGGTCGCGATCATCTCGACTTCGGTCAGAAAGGTCATGAGCTGCGAGAGCGCCTTGCCGATCGTCTCCGGCATCTCGACGCCGTCGAGCCGCTCCCACGGGATGTCGGTGGTGACGTTCCATTGGCGGGAGACCGCTTCCTCGTAATAGCTCTCGGTGTTGAAAGCCCAGACTTCGCTCTTGCGCGACACCCAGGGCTGGGCGTCCGGGAGCCCTTCGGGCAGTTCGGCGCCGCGCGGCGCGTAGGAGCGGTTGCCGCGGACCTTTTCCGGCACGCCGGTAAATCCGTAGCTGCCGAGATCGAGGTCGCGATAGGTCAGGCCGCGGCGCGGATTCGCTTCATGCGGCTTGATCTTCTCCGTCTTCGCGTCCATCCACGACAGGTCCAGCTCGCCGGTCCTCATCGTGTAAAGCCATTTGTCGACGAAGTCCTTGTCTTCGAGAAAGTTGCGTGTCGCCAGATATGCCATCGTAACCGCGCCTCCGCGCCCGTGAATCGCTTAGTTGAACCGCACGTCGAGCTTGCTCGACAGGTCGAAGAACCTCTGAATCGACTCCATGAAGCGGTACAGCTTGTCGTGGCCGTCGGGGCTGTCGTAAACGACTTTGAGCTGCTCGCCGAAATGGGCCAGCGTATTGATGTCGTGGGAGGAATCGGCTTCGCCGTTGCGATGGATATTCTCGATCATCTCGCGCCATACGCCGGCATCGCCCTCGATCGTGAAATCGACCTTTTGCGGATCGATCGCATCCACCTCGCGCACGCCCTTGAGCTCGAACACTTCGAATTCGAGCACGAAGTTGCGGGTCTTGCCGTTGTGGCCCACGCGCACGCCGAAGGTGGTATCGATAAAGCCGAGGCGCCGGAACTTTTCCTGCTCCGCCGCCATCCGGTCCCTGAGCGCTTCAAAATATTCGGTCGAAGGAAAGCTGACTGCCATTGAGAGGACCCTCTGAGCGAACTGATTGTATTATCAATTTAGAGCGTAACGCGCCGCGCTTGCAAGACTTACCTACCTAACGGACGGTAAGCTAGTTGGCTTTGGCCTGCTTGTTCGCGCCCGTGCCTTTCGCCGCCAATTCCTCATCGATTATCTGATCGAAGCTGCTCGCCGGCTGCGCTCCCACCAGCATCCGCCCGTTCACGAAAAACGCCGGCGTTCCGTCGATTCCAAGCACGCGCCCTTCCTCCATGTCGGCGCGCACGCCGGCCTCATACTTCGCCTGGTCGAGACACGCGTCGAACTTGGTGGTGTTGAGGCCGAGCGCTTTCGCGGTGGCCTTCAGGTCTTGCGGAGATTCCTTGGATTGATCCGCGAACAGCGCGTCATGGAAGGGCCAGAACTTGCCCTGCTCCGCCGCGCATCGTCCCGCCTTGGCGGCATCGAGCGCATGGTTATGCATCGGCAGCGGAAAATCCATGTAAACCAGCCGTACGTTGTCGCCGTACTTGTCCCGCACCTGCTTGAGCGTCCGCTCGACCCGCTTGCAGAACGGACACTGGAAATCGGAGAACTCGACGATCGTAATCGGCGCGTTGGCCGGTCCCAGCGAAGGATGCCCGGCGCTGGCCACCTCGACCCGCGGAGCCTTGATCAGAATTTTGGTGGGCTCCGCCTTGCGCAGTTCCGCCAGCAGCTTTTCGCGCTGCTCCTGTTCGGCCTGATTCTGCATCGCGGCGATAAGCCGGGTTTTGATCTGATCGAACGGCGGAGTGCCTGGTCCCTTGCGCTGGTCGTAGTACTTTTTCGCGTCGGCCTCGGTTACCTTGGGAGCCTTGGACTCGACTTCCTTCTTCAGATAGTCGGGCACGCTCAGGTTCGCCTTTTTGGCGGCCTGCTCGATTAGGTATTCATCAGCCATCGATTGGAGGGTCTGATGCTTCAGATCATAGATCTTGCTTTCGAGGGCGGCCATCTCCGGCTTGATCCGGGCATCGAGCTCCGCCTCGGTTATCTTATGGTTTCCGACGGTGGCCACGACCGCATCCCCACCCGCGGCAAGCACCGGCGTGACGAGAAACAAAGCGGCAGCCAGAGAAAGTGCCCCGACCGCCCGCAACGGGCTAATGACGGAAGAAATTCGCATCCGATCAACGTATCATAGCCGTAAGCGCCGTCGCGAGGGGGCCGAAAGACGCGGCCAAGGCGGCCCTCGAACGATAGCCGGCGATCGGCTCCAAGGTTTCGCTGATTTGCGGCGGCGCGCTATCTTGAATAACCGCGCGAGAGTGGCGGAACGGCAGACGCGCTGGACTTAGGATCCAGTGCCGCAAGGCGTGCGGGTTCAAGTCCCGCCTCTCGCACCACAAATCCTCCGATCGAGCAAAGCCGAGGCGCGCGCCGGCATTCCGCCTCGCCAGAGCCTCCCGGCCTTCGCGAGGCGCCCGCGAAAAGGCAACATTTCGCAACAATTTCGAAAAACGCGACCCAGTACCGATAGGAACGCATCCTGCAGAGATGAAGTCCCGGATGCGCCCGCCGAAGAATCGGCGGAAGCGGCGAGCGAACGGACTACCGGGCCAGTGTCGGCGGGAGCAGTGAGGGTCCACCAGAAGACCTCCGGCGGCGATAGTGCGCCAGGCGCATTTTGCTTGCAAATCCGTTCCAAGGGGACGGCGGACAGGGCCTACAGTCGCCCGTTTGAGATGCTGTATCTACCTGGATGCGGAAGCTCTTGCGGCCCTCCATCGCGAGACGACGTCTTGACCCGATTGCCGCCGCCGATCGAGCAGATTGAACCAATCGTCACACATTTGGGTGAACTCGATGTAGTTCCCGTCGGGATCGTTGATCGCGGTGCTGATGAAGAACCCTGTGTCGTGCGGCGGGTACAGGGGTTTCACGCCGCTTTTCTCGAGGTGTTCGACTAGCGCATTGATGTCGAAGACGTTGAGAGCAATTTTAACTGCTCCCACGCCGTGTCGCCGGTCGGGAAAGGTTTCCACCGGATGAATCGCGAAGTGCATGTCCCCGAGGTTGCATCCGTAGTGAGGGCGGCTCGTGCCATGCGCCTCATCCTGCAGCGGAACACCGACCACTTCACGATAGAACTTCACGAGGCGAGCGGGATTCTCCGAGACGATTAGTACGGCTGAGAAAAACTCTCTGACGCATCTCCCTGTCGGGAGAGGCCGGCGCGAAGCGCCGGGTGAGGGTCCGATTTTAAAGATGCCTTGCGATCGCCTCGCGGCCATCAACAGAAGTCTGGCTCCAAAATCGGAAAGCACTCTGCCAATCGGCAGGCGGCGGAATTTCGCGCTTTGACGGGCAGCGCAATCGCGCCCATCACCTGCTCGCCCAGCCTCTCCGGAGTCAGAAATCCTTTTTCAACGGTCCCTCACCCGCGCCTTCGGCGCGACCTCTCCCGTTTTGGGGAGAGGTCCTTCATGCCTCTCCCTGTCGGGAGAGGCCGGCGCGAAGCGCCGGGTGAGGGTCCGAATTTAAAGATGCTCTGCGATTGCTTCGAGCACGCCGGCGAGGTTCTCCATTACCTCGTTATTCCAGAATCGGAGCACCGTGTAGCCTTGGGCCGCAAGATATCGCGTGCGCCGTTCATCAGCCTCGCGATGCGCTGGATCATCGTGCTGGCCGCCGTCCAGTTCGACTACCAGGCGGGCATTCAGACAGAAGAAGTCGGCAACGTACGGCCCGATCGGATGCTGGCGGCGGAACTTCGCGCCTTTAAGTTGATAGTTGCGTAGCCGCGCCCATAGCCTTCGCTCCGCTTCGGTTTGGGCTGCCCGCAGTGCTCGGGCCCGGTCGCGGGTCAGTGCCGGAGGCGGCGGCGCCTCGGAGTCAGACATCTTTTTCAACGGTCCCTCACCCGCGCCTTCGGCGCGACCTCTCCCGTCTTGGAGAGAGGTCCTTCATGCCTCTCCCTGTCGGGAGAG
>JAJPKP010000039.1 GCA_021323675.1 Pseudomonadota bacterium
CCGATCAGCCCGCAGGCGCGACGCTGCGACAGTTCGTGCCTGGCCATCGCCGCTGCCACCATCTGCCGCTTCACCGCGGGCCGTACCCGTTTTTTGCCAACCCGTCCTTCAGCGCGCGGAGGTCCAGCGCCTGGTCCGCCACGATCGATTTGAGCCGCCGATTCTCCTCCTCCAGACTGACGCAGGCGCCGCATCTCCGAGACCTCCAGGCCACCGTACTTCTTGCGCCACGTGTAAAACGTCGCGTCGGAGATCCCATGCCGACGGCACAACTCGCCGACCTTTCCGCCCGCCGCGCCTTCCTTCAGGATGTTGATGATCTGCTCTTCGCTGAACCCAGCCTTTTTCATGCCTGCTCCTTTTCCGGCAAGCACTAACTTCTAGCTGGGATACTTTCGTGGGGTAAGCTCACAAGAGAGAAACGTCCGCAAGCTGATTGGCGGTAAGCTCAATTCGAAAAGGAGGCATCGGATAGCATAGCCTCGAACTCGACGAACACTCATCAACTTGGGCAGAATACGCCCGTGTTCTGCAGACTGTCAGGCCGCGATTTTTTTTGAAGTGCGCGGCAGCCAAGGTGAATCCTGCGAACGAGGCTTAGAATGAGCATTTTCTATCTCATTCGTCACGCCGAACCTCTGCGCAATCCGCGCGGACGCCCAGAAGGTGAATCACCCCTCTCCGATCGGGGTCGGCGAGACGCGGAGCAATTGGCTTCACGGTTCGTCGCGGTCGAGTTGGAAGCGATTTACTCAAGCCCCTATCGGCGTGCCCGTGAGACCATCGAGCCTCTAGCACGCGCCAAGAAGCTTTCAATCTTGGAAATTCGGGACTTCCGCGAACGAACCCTAGGTGACGGACCCTTTGCCGATCCGACGTTCTTAGATGCTGTTCGCGCCACTTGGGAAGACTTTGGTTTCATCCATCCTGGCGGCGAATCCAATGCATCGGCCCAAAGGCGAGCAAGGCTTGCGCTGAACGAACTACTGGTCCGGCATGCTGGACGGCCGATTGCGATTTCGACGCACGCTACTCTGCTTGCTCTTATCGTCAATAGCATCGACCCATCCTTCGGATTCGAGTTTTGGCGGCAGATCACGATGCCCGATTTGTATCGTCTGGAGATCTACGACAATCGAGGTCCGCGGATCGAGAGAATAGGGCCAGACGAGTGATACTTGCAGATGAGCTCCCTGCGCAATTTCGGAAACTAGCACTGGACATCGAATTTGCCGCAAGAGGATCGCAACTCGCAGGGTCGAACATCACAGCCGCGAAACTGAACTCAGAAGTTGCCCAGAAATTGTGATACTCCAAAAATCCCGTGGAGGTAATTTGGGGTAAGTGAAAAATCGGACGGAGAAAAAATGGCGCGGATTCAAGGCATTTTGCCCTGTGAGATAGCCACCCCCTCCGCCATTTCATCAATGTGTAGATTAGGTTTCTGCTTAGCCAGGCGGCGCGGGCCGGGTTGCGATAATCCGCACCAGCGGGTTAGCTAAGCTTTAGCGCCGTCATGATGGCTCTGCGAAAAGTCTTCACGCTTCTGCGCATGGGCTGGGCAGCGAGTTGGCTGGGGCTTAATCTCCCGCTCGCTTCTCTCGCCGTTCTCATCGTTTTGATTTTCCTCGCCTGCGGTCACGGCAGCGGAAGTGGCGGCACAACCGTCTCATCGTCGCCACCGCCTCCGCTGCGTGGTCCACGCGCCCCCGACCAGATCGGCATCGATTACACTCCAGAATCACGTTGCAGCGATAGCAACTGGCAGACCACGACGCCTGCGGCATGCAATCCGCAACTAAGCTTCATCTGCCCGTCCCCGAACCCACAGCAACCTCTCAATTGCCCGTCCGCCTGCCAGACATGCTACGACAACGATCTCAAGAGCAATCTCCAAGGCCGCCTGAATGTTTCGACCATCACCTCGTATCAACCGAACTATTACATTCTTAAATCGGCGGACACGCTCAAGATCAAAGTCATCCAGGGGCTCTTCAACGACGCGATTCCGAGTCTGGCGAAGCCCAGCACGGCCAAGAATTGCACTTTTTCCGGTTCTGCAATCTCGCTGTGCGGATCGAAATATGCGGGCGCGCTGCTGGATGGGGCGTGCGGCTCAGTCACGCCGTGGGATCCCGAAGATTTCTGTTCGAATACTCCCACCGAAAACCGCCCGTACGTCGAGCCGCTGAACTATCCCGACCGTCCGAAGAAAGACACGAGGGTTCCGAAATTTATCCAGGATGGAACCATCATCGCGATCCAACTCGGCAACGAAGCGCTCGGAACGAAGGTGGGCGGTCAGGTGATTACGGCGCAGATGATAAGCACCGCCGCCAAAACGCTGCGCGCCGCGCTCAACACGCGCGGCTTCAGCGCGATACCGATTGTCGTTTCGCTCGTCCTGGGCCAGGAAAAGACCTTCTGCAAGAAAGGAGCGCCCCCGCCCGGCGTAGATTTTATCGCCGCCCATCCGTACTGCAATTTTGTGGCAAACACCCCGCCTTCATGGCCGTTGCACGGGTCGCAATGCTGGACCCAGGTGCAGGATCTCTTCAAAAGCGTCTCGCAGGCTTCCTGCGGCGCATCACACACCTATATCGGGGAGACCGGTTACAACACCGGATGCCCGAACAGCGTGCCGCAGACGACGATCGATGACGAGCGGCTGTTTATCGATGATCTCAAGAGCACCACCTGCGCAGCGCCGCCCCCGCCTTCCGGATTCCCTACGTTCCTGTTCGCATTCTCCGATGTGTGTCCGTCGAGCGGATGCCTGGCGGGATGCGCCAATCGTCCCAGAGAAGGCAATGGCTACTTCGGCATATTCCACACGATGGACTATCTGACCAAAGGCGACGCAGTGCCGAAATTCCCTCCGCCATCGCTCAAGTGCGATTAGCACGCGGCGGGTCCGGAACCCGCGGCGCGCTTCACGCAAAATGACATCCACGAGCAAGCGAGTCCGCGGCGCCTACTTTGCCGCGGCGCTGACTCCCGCCGCACGCGATGGCTGGCTCTTCTGGAAATGCGGGATGACGTATTTGCCGAACAGGTCGATTGCGTGCATCGTTTTCGCGTGCGGAATCGACCAGAACTGCATCATCGCCAGGAACTGGTCGAGTTGCGCTTCCTTCTGGATTCGTTCGAGCTGGCGGATGGCCGTGTCCGGGCTGCCGCAGATGCACATTCCATGATCGATCAGAGAATCGATCGTTACCTTGCTCGGGTCCAGACCCTCATACTGCTTCGGCATTTCCGGCATCTGTCCGGCGGCAGGGTCTTTCGGGTCGATGCCGGTCTTCTTGGCCTCCAGCACCGCCGAATTGGCGCGAAGCGTAGTGCCCACGTAGGACATGAAGGCGCGCTCGGCTTCCTCGCGCGCCTGTTTGTCCGTATCGGCAAGATGGGTCATCGAAAACGCCCCCGCCCGATTGTTTACGAATGCGCCGTACGGCTTCGCGCTCTCGATCGCCTTGCGATAGGTGCGCACACGCTGCCCAAGCCTCTCGGGCGTGACCAGCAGCGTAAACGAGAGCAGGCCCAGGCCAAGCTTGCCTGCCAGCTCGTGCGTGTCATCGCTGGTGCACGCGACCCAGATTGGAGGATGCGGCTTCTGTACCGGCATCGGGACGACGGTGCGCTGCGGGATGTCGAAATACTTGCCCTTGTAGGAGAAGGTTCCGTCGGGGCTTTTCCAGATGGTGGTGATGATGTCGAGCGCCTCTTCCCATCGCGCCCGTGTTTCCTTGTACGGGATGCCGAAGCCGCCAAGCTCGACCTGGGTGATCGACCGGCCGGTGCCGACCTCGACACGGCCGTTGCTCAAAATGTCGAGCGTGGCGACTCGCTCCGCGATTCTGACCGGATGATTGTAGGGGAATGGCAGCAGGACGACCGCGTGTCCGATCCGGATTTTGCTGGTGCGCTGCGAGACTGCGCCGTAAAGAACCTCCGGCGCGGAGCAGTGAGCAAAGCCCACCTGGAAGTGATGCTCGACCGTCCAGAAATGAGTGAAGCCCACTTCCTCGGCGTGCACCACCTGCGCCATCACGTCGTGAAACGCCTGATACTCGCGCTCGCGATGCTTGAGCGGGCTGTTGACCTGGATTTCATAGAAGATTCCGAAGTCCATCGTAATTCCTCCATGACCGTTCCTGTGCGCCACGCGAAAGACTGTCAATCGGACTGTACGACTTTCGGGCGTGCTTTGTCATGAGTCCCGCGGTAGCCAATAGAGCAAATAGCGGCGACAATTGGTCCATGGCGTCGGACACCAGAACCATCAGCGTGTGCAAGATCGCCGGCGTGCAGGTGGATATCGATCTCTCCTGGCTCGTGATCTTTGCCCTCATCCTGTGGAGCCTGTCTGAAGGATACTTCCCTGCCCTCTACCCTGGCCATCGGCTGATCGCTTATTGGGTGGTCGGCCTGGCGGCCACGCTGATGTTTTTCGGTTCGGTCCTGATTCACGAGCTTTGCCATGCCGCGGTCGGCAATCTCAAAGGCGAGAAAATCGACCGGATAACGCTCTTCATTTTCGGCGGCATGGCGCACATGGGCGGCGAACCGCAAAGCGCGAGTGACGAGATCGTGATCGCTGGAGTCGGGCCGCTTGCCAGCCTCGCGCTGGCCCTGCTGTTTTGGCTCTTGTACAAAGCCGCCGCGATGGTTCCCGCCGCATCGCTGTGGACGGCGGTCTTTCGCTACCTCGGCGCGATCAATCTTGCGCTCGCGCTGTTCAATTTGCTTCCGGGGTTTCCGCTCGACGGCGGACGCCTCTTCAGGGCGATTCTATGGAAGCGCAGCGGCGACATGGAGCAGGCAACCGCGCGAGCTGCCGACTGGGGCGCGGCGCTCGCGTGGGGAATGATGATATTCGGCGCGATTGAGATCTTCGGCGGCGCGCTGATCGGGGGATTATGGCTGATCTTCATCGGCCTGTTCCTGCGCTCCGCCGCGATAGGCGAATATCGGGGCACCATCGTCAGCCATCTCCTGCACAACATCCTCGTTGGCGACATCATGACGCGCGACCCGGTCGCTCTGCCCGCGGACATCTCAGTGGCGGAAGCGGTCGACGGATTTTTCCTGAGATATGGCTACGGCGGATTTCCCGTAATAGCGGAGGGGCGCCCGATTGGCACGTTATCCCTGTCCGACGTGCGCAACTGCCCGCCGGAGAACCGCGCGGCCACGAAGGTCAGCGAAGTGATGCGGCCGATCGATGCGGCGATCGAGATCTCGCCCCAGGCCAGCGCGATGGACGCGGTGCACAAGATGAATGCCACGAACAGCGGACGAC
Source organism: Pseudomonadota bacterium (assembly GCA_021323675.1). Classification (GTDB taxonomy): domain Bacteria; phylum Desulfobacterota; class Binatia; order Binatales; family Binataceae; genus JAFAHS01. The sequence goes on from JAJPKP010000039.1 coordinate 5,306, forward strand.
TGCTCGTGATCGGCGATGGCAAGCTGGAGGGATTGCTCACGCGCACCGCCGTGACCCGCTTCATGCAGGTGCGCGCGCAGCTTGAAGCATCGCGCCCGCCGGCTCCTGCGTGAATCGCGTTTTCATTCCGGTTGCGCGCGGTGTGAAAGTTGTTTTCCGCGGTGATATACAAGTCGCCGGAGGCGAGTGATGACGCAGGCACGATATGGCGATGTATCCGTGGCGATCGATGAGTACGTGGCGCAGGCCGAGATTCATCGACCCCCGCACAACTATTTCGATGTTCAACTGATCAAGGACCTCGCCAGCGCTTTCAATGACCTCGATGAAGACCCGGCGTGCCGGGCAATCGTGTTGTCGGCGGAAGGCAAGTCATTTTGCGCGGGAGCAAACTTTGCCAGCCGCAATCCCACCGGAGCGACAGACCCGAACCAGGGCGGCAATCCGCTGTATGCGGAAGGCGTGCGCCTGTTCTCGTGCAAAAAGCCGGTGGTTGCGGCGATTCAAGGCGCCGCAATCGGTGGCGGGCTCGGGCTCGCGCTGGTCGCGGATTTCCGCGTGGCGACCCCCGAGGCGCGGTTTGCCGCCAACTTCGTCAAGATTGGAATTCATCCGGGCTTCGGACTCACCTATACGCTGCCGCGGCTCATCGGCGTGCAGAAGGCGGCCTTGATGTTCCTTACCGGCCGCCGCATCGGCGGCGAAGAAGCGGTCGCAATCGGCCTTGCCGACATCCTCACCGAACCGGATAAGCTCCGTGCCACCGCGACGACACTCGCGCGCGAGATAGCCGAGAACGCACCTCTGGCGGTGCTCTCAACCCGCGCAACCATCCGGCGCGGACTGGCGGAAGCCGTGAAAGCGCAGACCGACCACGAATTCGTCGAGCAGGCGCGCCTGATGAAAACCGAAGATCACCGCGAAGGCATCAAAGCCGTCGCGGAGCGCCGCCCCGGCCGATTCGTCGGACGGTAGAAGCCGCCTCGCGCTCACAGGCCGTCCAGCGCGCGAGTGAACTCCTCGAGCAGGTCGCGCCAGTGTTCGGTGCCGATCGAGATGCGCACAAGAGAATCGGTGATGCCGGCGGCGGCCATTTCCTCGGCGCTGAGCTCACTGTGCGTCGTGGTGGCGGGATGGCAGGCGAGAGTCTCGACTCCGCCCATGCTGACCGCGTTCTTCGCGATCCTGAGACGGCGGAGGAATTCAAAGGCCGCGGTCTTGCCGCCTTCGATATCAAGCGACATCAGCGAACCGGGGTAATCGGTCTGCGCGTCGCGAATCCTGATTTGGCCGTGATCTTCGAACAGGGAGGGATAAAGGACGCGGCGGACGCGAGGATGCTTTGCGAGCTGCTCCGCGATCCGCTGGGCGTTCTTGCTCTGGCGGTTCATCCGCAACGCGACCGTGGAAAGCCGCGAGTCGAGGATCCAGCATTCGTCGGCCTGCAGGATATTCCCCAGCAGAGCGCGAATGCCGGTAAGCGACTGGATTAGATCCGGATCGGCCGCGATCACCGCGCCCGCCAAAAGATCGCTGAATCCGCCGAGAAACTTCGTCGCCGAGTAGATCACGAGATCGGCCCCGTGGCTCAGCGGATGCTGGAATGTGGGGCCGAGGAGCGTGTTGTCGATCGCCAGCATCGCGCGCCGGCTGTTCGCCCGAAGCGCCGCTGCCGCTTGCCCGATGTCGGTCATCGTCAGGGTAGGATTCGAGGGAGTTTCGATCAGCACCAGGCTCAGGTTGTCGGTGTGCGCGATGGTCTCGGTCAGAGCGGTCATGTCGCCGGCGCGTACCGCAATCGCACGGAAACCCAGCGGCTCGATTATCTGGTGAATCAGATGCTGGGTGCCGCCATAAAGCGGCTGCGTGTAGATCATCGTGCCGTCGCGCTCAAGGAAGGAGATTAGCACCGTGAAAATTGCAGCCATCCCGGAATTGAACACCGCGGCCGCCTTCGCGCCGCGCTCGAGGGGAACGAGCTGATCTTCAAGAATCTCGGCGTTCGGATGGTTCAGCCGCGCGTAGATAAGGTCCGGGCGGTAGCCGCTCTCCGGGCGAACCTTGCCCAGCGCGACAGCGAAGGCGCGCTCGGCGGCCTCGGGACTTGGAAAAACGAAGGTCGAACTGCGATATACGGGAGGCCGTGCGGACCCGACCGACAATTCCGGATCGAAGCCGCGGGTGAGGACCGCAGTTTCAGGCCGGACACGATAAGAGACTCTTGCCATCATCTGCTCCCTTCTGGCGCGGGCGGCTTTGTAGCATGCGATCCGCCTTCATTCATTCAACCATCGTCCAGCACTCGTGCACAGGGTTTATCTCGCAACCGCCATCGGCTAGTCGATAATCGCGATGAGTGCAGATGGGAGCAAAGCGGCTTCGATTCAGCCCGGAAACCCCTCACCGTTGGGTGCGACCTGGGACGGCCATGGAGTAAATTTCGCATTCTTTTCGGAAACGGCCGAAGGAATTGACCTCTGCCTTTTTGATGAAGCCGCATCGCCCACTCCCACCTCGGCCATCAGGATTTCCCAAAGGACCGATCATGTTTGGCATGTCTATGTTGCCGGAATAGGACCGGGCCAGCGTTACGCGTGCCGCGTGCACGGCCGCTACGATCCCGCTAACGGTCTGCGCTTCAACTCTTCCAAACTGCTCATCGATCCATACGCGAAGGCGATCGAGGGCGAGGTCAATTGGGACGAGCGGGTTTACGGCTACCGAGTCGGCGGCCGGCACGAAGACCTTCGCCGAGACCATCGCTCCAACGCCGCCTTCATCCCCAGGTGCGTCGTGATCGATCCGTCGTTCGACTGGGGAGAGGACCGCCCGCCCGTGATTCCGTGGAACGACACCATCATTTACGAACTCCACGTAAAAGGCTTCACCGCGAAACATCCCGAAATTCCGCAGCCGCAGCGGGGGACGTATGCGGCGCTGGGTTCGGAGTGCGTGATCCGGCATCTGCGCCGGCTCGGGATCACCGCTGTTGAACTGCTGCCGATCCATCATTTCGTCACCGAACAGCGGCTAGCCGAACAGGGGCTGGCGAACTATTGGGGATACAACCCTATCGGCTATTTCGCGCCGGCATCGCGGTATTCGTCGAGCGGCGCGCGTGGGCAACAGGTGGCTGAGTTCAAGGAGATGGTGAAGCGGCTGCACGCGGCGGGAATCGAAGTGATTCTGGACGTGGTTTACAACCACACCGCCGAAGGAAACCATCTGGGTCCCACGCTTTGCTTCCGCGGCTTCGACAATGCGGCCTATTACCGGCTTCAGCCGGACAATCGCCGCTACTATCTCGACTACACCGGATGCGGCAACAGCCTGAATATTCGGCATCCGAACACGCTTCGGTTGGTGATGGACAGTCTGCGTTACTGGGTGCGCGAGATGCACGTTGATGGATTTCGCTTTGACCTCGCGACCACCCTGGCGCGCCATCCGGAGCATATGGACCGTTACGGAAATTTCCTAAGCTCGATTTTCCAGGATCCGGTGCTCGCGCGCGTAAAGATCATCGCTGAGCCCTGGGATCTTGGCGATGCGGGCTACCAGCTCGGGGCGTTTCTTCCCGGATGGTCGGAATGGAACGGACGCTTTCGCGATTGCGTGCGCGACTACTGGCGCGGGGCGGATCAGACGCTGGCTGAATTGGCTTCGCGATTCACCGGCAGCTCAGACCTCTTTCAAGCATCCGGACGACATCCGCGCGCCAGCATCAACTTCGTCACTTGCCACGACGGATTCACCCTGCGAGACCTGGTTTCGTACAACGAGAAGCACAACGAAGCCAACGGCGAAGCGAATCGGGACGGCGAAAATTACAACCGATCCTGGAACTGCGGCGTTGAAGGTACGACTGAAGACCCGGGCATCAACGCACTGCGCGCACGGCAGATGAGAAACCTCCTCGCCTCGCTGTTCATGTCACAGGGGGTGCCGATGCTTCTGGCGGGAGATGAGATCGGGCGCACCCAGCGAGGTAACAACAACGCTTACTGTCAGGACAACGAGACCTCATGGCTCGACTGGTCGAGTATCGATAAGGCGATGCTCGACTACACGTGCGCATTGATTGCGCTGCGAAGGAACCATCCGGTTTTTCGCCGGAAATCGTGGTTTACCGGACGCCCGCTGCGGCCGAAACAAAATAAAGACATAGGATGGTTCAAGCCGGATGGCACCGAGATGTCATCGGAGGACTGGAGCGCCGGGTTTGCGAAATCGCTGGGAATTTACTTGAACGGCAGGGGCATCCCCGACCTCGACACATCCGGCAAACGCATCGTGGACGATACCTTTTACGTGATCCTGAACGCCCACTACGAGCCGCTGGATTTTGTGATTCCCGAGCGCGGCTGGGCAAGATCGTGGCAGCGAATTCTCGATACCGCACAGGGATTCATTCAGGACGACGCGCGGTTTTCTGCCGGCGTCACGCTGCGAGTAGAGGCGCGATCGGCCGTGGTCTTGCGCCGGTTGTCATGAGAGGGCGGCGCCGGTGAGAGATCGCGCCGCCAGACGCTCCAGGCCCGCTACTGCATCGACTTCCATTCTGGGGCGTCGGCGCCGTCGTCGGGTGATCGCGGAGCGACGCCTTCGTGACTTCTTGCACCGATGCGCATGTGGTCGAACGCCTGTTCGAGTTCAGCCAACGAACGCTTTGCATGGACAGCGGCTATACGCGAACTCAAATAGCCCAATATCAGGCTGACCAGGCCGGTGATGGCGAGAGCGGGCGCCCATGCGAGCCACTGATGGAGGAAGAAGACAAAGGCAATAAGCAGGCAGACCCCGGCGGCGATGTAGGCGGCAAGCGCGACCGCGTTGGCCAGAAGGCGATCGATCGCATTCGAGAAGATCGGCGTAAGGGCGGCCTGAAAGATGCGAATTTCGGTCTGAACAATTCGCGCGAGGTCATCGACAATACGCGCCAGCAGAGCCGGCCAGTCTCCTGAGACGGTCGATTGCGCCGGGGATTTTATCGCTCTCCGATCTCCCTCCACGTCACGAACCCTCGCCAGTTTCCGATCCGAACTTGAACCCGAGAAAGATGCCGAGCGCCAGCGCGCCGGCCAGGGCAAGCTTGGATTCGCTGTTACCAATCACAAAGCCGGCCGCCGCACTGGCGCACACCGCCGCGACAGGATGACGCTTGATTGCGTTTTCAGCCCGTGGTCGAAGCGCCGCCGCTTCGACCCTCTGGTTTACTTCCGACAGGCTCTGCTGCAGATCTGTTTCGGCTTCCTCGAGTTCCGCCTGAAGTTTTGAGATTTGGTCTGCCATGTCCATAAAACGATTCCGTAATAGCGCTGAGCAACACCTCTTTGGCAACCATCCGTCCCGCATAAAGCAGCGCGGCGAAGCCCAGGCGTGTGCGTAGGCCCCCTCCCACAATGAATCCCGCGCCGGCGGCGATCCCCAAGGCGGCCAGAGGATGCTGCTCGATGCTCTGGGTCAGCGCCTGTACAAGATCAACTTCCTGCTGGCCCGCGTCCGCGGGTGTGGCTTCCTCGGGATTCATTGGCCGCGCGAGGGAAAGCTGCGAAGGACCTTGGCGGCCATGTAGCCGATCATGAATGCGGCTCCAACCGCGAGGAGGGGCTGGCGGCGGACAAACTCCGTGATTCCTTCACCGAGTTGTCCAACGTAGTCGAGCGACTTCTCGCCATACTCGCGAGCAGTCTCATACCCTTCTTCAACGGCTTTGCGCCCGGCGGCTGCCGCACGCTGAACGGCCTCCGCGGCCCCATCTATGTCTCGAATGCTGCTTGTGTCAGCCATCGCTTCCTCCTTAAAGGCGCATCGCAAATTTAGCCGGCGACTCCCTATCCAGGGGCAACAACCATGCCACGAGGCTAATCCATCGGGTCCGAAAGGCTCAGCTTACGTCCGCGATTGGAAAGATGACAGCGGATTGCGGTCTTCGCCAAAATTGCCGCCCAACGCGTGTCTAAACTGGGCGGTGCGGCTTTTAGGCGATAGCTGCATGGCCGCGCAACAATCCGAAAACGCACTTGGATGAAGAGTTTCTCGCACGCTCGCCGCTTGCAGTGTACCTAAGACGCCTCCGTTGATGTCGCATTAGGAGGCAGGCGCTCGAGCCCAGGGAATTTTGTGAAGGCACGACCCTCGTGACTTCGCTATAGTCGAGAGGCATCGAGCGGGGAGGCCGTTCCATATCTCAGCGTGCGATCAAACTGACCGTCGGCGTCAGATCTTCGCGGCGGCAGGATTTCAGCGACGGGCCACGGCCGATTCCCGGTCGATTCATGAGTCCTTACTTTGATCTAACACGCGCAATGAGCATCTGAGGGCTATGCCTGGCAAATGTCGAGTATTGGTTGCTGAAGACGACAAAGCGACTCATGAGGAGTGGTCGGAATCGCTCACCTCATGGGGCTATGAAGTCGCGGTGGCGGAAGATGGGGACCAGGCGCTTGAACTGATTCGGAGCTTCTCACCGCAGATTTTCCTGTGCGATTTGAAAATGCCGCGGCGCGATGGGCTTGAGCTACTCAAGGACATCCGCGAGATGGGGCTCGAGCTTCACACCGTCATCATTTCCGGCGAGGGGCAGATTCCGGAGGCAGTGCAGGCGATCAAGCTCGGCGCTCTCGATTATCTGCGCAAACCGGTCGATCCGCATCATCTCAGGCAGATGCTGAAAACCCTCACCGAGAATATCTCGGTCAGAGAGGAAAACCTGCGGCTTCGCAGGCGGCTGATGGAAACGGGCGAACTTGGACCGATCTATGGCCAGTCGATTGCGATGCGCAAGGTGATGAGCGCCATCGAGCGGTTGGCGGGATCCTCGGCCTCGGTGATCATCTGCGGTGAAAGCGGGACCGGCAAGGAGCTCGCCGCGCGAACCATCCATGAGCTGTCGCCGCGGCGCTCCGCTCCGTACATCGGAGTCAACTGCGCCGCGATTCCCGAGACCCTGATGGAAAGCGAGCTGTTCGGTTACGAACGCGGCGCGTTCACCGGCGCGGACCGGCGCAAGGAAGGATGCTTCGAGCTGGCGAATCATGGGACACTGCTGCTCGACGAGATCACCGAGATGAAGGCGGAGTTGCAGGCCAAGCTTCTGCGAGTGATCGAAGAGCAGCGCCTGCGAAGGGTGGGAGGGACCCAGGAAGTGGCGCTGGATGTGCGCGTGCTGGCGGCATCGAATCGCGATATCGAACGCGCGGTCAAGGAAGGCAAGCTGCGAGAGGACCTCTACTATCGCCTCGGCGTATTCACCATCCAGATGCCGCCGCTGCGGGAGCGAACCGAAGACATTCCTTTGCTGATTGACGCGTTTCTGAATTTTTTCGCCGAGCGCGAGCACAGGCCGGTTCCATCGATGAGCGAGGAGTGTCGCGATCTGCTCAAAACGCATCCCTGGCCGGGCAACGTGCGCCAGTTGCGCAACGTAATCGAGCGCGCGGTGATCGTGTGCCAGGGATCGGCCATCACAGCTGCCGACCTGCCTCCGGAGTTCCGCTCGCACGCGCAGGGCGAATCGGGATGGTTGAAGATTCGGCTGGGCTCCTCGCTCGAAGACGTCGAGCGGGAGCTGATCCTTCGCACCATCGAGTACGCCGGAGGCAACAAAACCCGCGCCGCCGAGATTCTAGGTGTTGCCCCGAAGACTCTCTATAATCGCCTGGAGCGCTACGAAGAGCGACAATCCTGAGAGAACGAGGCGGGGGGATTTCACCCTCACCCCGTCCGGCGGCTGGTGATGCGCCCGCGGGCAAGATTCACGATTGCATTTCTATTCCTGCAGATCATTCCGATCATCGCGATCGGGCTGATCACGCTCGCCTATACGCTCAAGGTCGTCCTCGATGAGGTCGTTGACACCAGCGACCTGATGACACGACAGGTTTACGAACAGGTGCGCGTCGCGCTCGCCAACGGCCACGGAGATCCGGTCGCGGCGCTGCAGAGCGACGATGCGCTGCGGGGGTTGCTCGGTTCGATGCAGGCGTTTGGCACCGCGGTGGTGCTTGCGCGCATCACCGATTTGAACGGCAAGATCCTGGTCGCCGCGGGAGACGGAAGCGAAGGCCAGATTCAGCCGGCACTGCCATCAATTACGGAACTGGAGAAGAGAGCCGCGAACTGGTGGCCATTTGCCGTGCTGACCGCTTTCTCCGACAGCGATCTGTATGCCGCCTCGCGCCCGTTCGATGTGGACGGAAAACCGTTCGGCACCATCTATATCGGCGTAACCACAGCGCTGCTTACGGATCGAATGGAGCGGCTCGGCGTAGCATTCGCACTCATTGTGATCGCCGACGTAATTCTCACTCTGCTGGCGACCGCCTCTCTGCGCAGGCTGGTATTTCGAGAGGTGTGGCCGATCTCCGTTTCGTGGCCGGCTCTCGCGGCCGAGGAAGATCTCGAGAAACCCCAGGATGAATTGAGCGGATTGGCCGAGCGGTTCAACCGGCTCTCGCGCGAAGTCCATTCGGAGCACAATCGATGGGAGACCGGACGCAACGACGTGTATGAAATGGTCCGTTCGATTCACGACGGCCTGGTACTCCTGGATTCCGCGGGCCTGCTGCTGTTCGCCAACCACGAAGCCAGGGTTGCGCTCGGGCTCGACCGGTCCGGCAGCATCGAAGGCCGCCCACTGGCGGTTCTGCTGCGCAAGAACCATCCGTTGGTATCGATGACGGAAGCGGCGATCGAATCGGGTTCCGAAGCGCACGACGTGCCCCTCAGCCTGAGCCTGAACGGAAATTCGGACCGGAGTTCGACGCTGGTTTCATTCTTCAGGCTGGGCACCAGCCGAAATCCGGTTGGACTGCTCCTTTTGCTGCGCGACATGAACGCGGTTCGGGAGCTGGAGACTCTAGTGGATTATTCGAATCGGCTGGCGCGCCTGGGAGGGCTGATCTCCGGCGTGGCTCACCAGTTGCGCAGCCCTCTGCATGGAATGAATCTCCGCCTGGAATTGCTGCGCGAAGACGCAAGCCACGGCAACGATATCGAAAAGCACATCAACCGCCTGCGAGGCGAGGTCGAACGGCTCGATCAGTCCGTCGAGGCGCTGCTCAGGTTCATGCGTCCGCAGGAATTGAAGCTGAGCAGATTCGTTCTCGACGAGTTGCTGGCAGAGGTGGCAAACCGCTTCCGACACGATCGCATCAGCTTCGTTTACCAGTTCGCAACCGAGCGGCCCGTAGAGGCCGACCGCGCGATGCTGTCCGAGGCATTCGGCAATCTGATTCAGAACGCGGTGCAGGCCATGCCTGAGGGAGGAACGATCACCATTGCAACGGCGGAAAAAGACGGAATGATTGAAGTCGAAATTTCCGACCAGGGGGTTGGGATCCCTCCCGAAAATCTGGAGCAGGTGCTAAATCTTTACTTTACGACTAAAAAGGGTGGGAGCGGACTGGGGCTGCCGCTGGCGCTGAGGGCGATTGAACTGAACCGCGGCGCACTGAAGATAGAATCGCGGGTCGGCGAAGGAACTGTATGCCGCGTCCGCCTCCCTCCGGCGTCCGATGCTCCTCTTCAACTTATTTCGACAGCGACGTAAAGCGGCGGGCCGCGCAAAACGCGCGGCTCTAATTGTGATGTTGTTTGCGGCAGCGTCATCCGGAGCCGGGGCCTGCGGCTTGGTCTCCCGCCCGCGCCCTCCTGCCCCGCCGACACCGACTCCGACCGTGACCCCATCGCCAACTCCGAGTCCGACGCCTGCCGCTGAGGTCACCCCGGAAGGCAACGATGTCGCGGCGCAAGCGGCAAACGAAGCGGAACAGAAGGCGCGCCAGGCAGCAAAGAAAGCCGCCGAGGCGGCAGCCGTCGCCGCGGAGGCATCGACCGCCGCGCGCGAGGCGGCTCGGGCCGCAGCCAAAGCCGTTGCGGCGTCGCGCCATTCGCCGCGGACCCATCGATCGGCTCCAAGACCCTCACCGCAACCGTCCGGAATTCCCTCGCCGGCAGCGAGCGAAGCTGCGTCGCCTTCAGCGCAACCATCCCCCGCCGAGATCGCATCGACCGGAGCGGCCAGCGAGGCGCAAAAGAAAATCGACAAGGTAGCCGAGCGGATAAAGGATATCGATAAAACCAGGCTCGCGGCTGCCGATGCGCAGCGATACGACATGGCCAATGGGCTCCTGACCAGCGCGCGAACCGCTCTCGCTCGAAGCGACTACATGGCGGCATCGAGCCTGGCGGAAAAGGCCAAGGTTCTGGTGGAAGGCATCGGTCGATAATCGATCACTAGAACCGTAAAATTCCCGAAGCATGCCACGGCAAAAAGTTCCTACCGTGTAAATTTTTCACGTCTCGAAGCGTAAAAATTCCGTGATTTACTCGGATTTTGCTGGAGTCCTCTCATGGTACGAGCCTTGCTGACCAACCCCTCAACGCCGACTGCGAGGGGAAAATCATCATGGAAGATTGGGGCTTTTCCAGCGCATCACCACTCGCAACCCGCAGCATCTCAGGGTCTGCGGAACTGGAGCGGTGCTACCAAAACCGATGGATCAGTGAACCCGAGCGCAACCTGATGCTCGCGGTACTGGAAGACGCAATCCGATGTTTTCTCGGCTATCGCGAGGGAGATCCTGACCCGCGCAATCGTTTGGCCTACGCCGACGCGAGGGATTGGATCAACTCACCAAGCCGCTACAGCATCTTCGCCTTTCGCAACCTCTGCGAGATCGTCGGACTAAACCCCGACTGTCTTAGGCGAGAGCTGAATCGAATTCGCCGCGGCACCAGTCCCAGGAGTGTGGCTCTCCAGAGGATGTTCGACGTGCGGAGTCTTTCGGTGTCGAGTTCGAGCGACGACGCTTCCTACAGGCGGGCGCGTCGCGCGCGCACGCCGAGAAACGCTTCTGCCACCTACGCGCGATCGGCAGCAACGATCGGATAGATGCAGAAGCGGATAGTGTCGATCCTGAGCCGCGGAGATGCGCTCGCTGGCGTAGGATGCCTGAAACCTGATATTGGGTTCGTGGCGTAGCGACTCTGCTTGAACGTGCTGCGCGCAAATCCACGATGCAGATTTTGCTGCCGGCGGCGCAACAGATTGGCGAGGTTCTCAAACGCAGGGGCGAAACGATAGCCGTCGCGGAATCATCTTCGGGCGGCCTCATTTCGGCGGCGCTCCTGAGCGTTCCCGGCGCGTCGGCCTATTTCCTGGGTTCCTCGGTCTTCTACACGCGAAAGTCACTGAAGGAACTTCTGGGGCTCGGCGAGCCTGAATTCGCGCGGATGCGCGGGCTGACGGAGGCCACCGCGCTGGTGCTCGCGCATGCTATTCGCTGCCGGCTCGCGTCTTCCTGGGCGATCGCGGAAATCGGCGCCAGTGGGCCAACCGGAAGCCGCTATGGCGATCCACCGGGAACCTCGTGCATCGCTGTCGTTGGCGAAAGAGAGCGCACGGCTGTAATCCGAACCGGCAGCGCAGATCGAATCGCCAATATGCAGGCATTCGCGGAAGCAGCGATGACCTTGCTCAGCGAGACGATCGTCCAATCCTGACAAATTTCCTCTTCGAAAATCCTGCCATAGGTCTCAGACCGCCGCATTGTCAGGCTGCGCTGGCGTAAGCGCGCCAAAGATAAAGCGACTTGTACCTTCGTACAGATGACATTCCCGCACCACTGCCAGCTATTGTGCTTCCCGAGGTAATGCCGCCGCGGCGTGAGTCCCTCGTTGACGGAACGAAACGGCGAAGCGTTTCATCATGAAGCCCACCATCCATGTCGTCGATGACGACGCATCGACGCGCCGAGCGCTGAGTCGGCTCATTCCCGCATTGGGTTTCGATGTCGATACATTTGAAAGCGCCCAGGCATTCTTCGACTACGCGAAGATCGATTCGGACGACTGCCTGCTCGTGGACATCCATATGCCGGGCATGAACGGCATCGAGATGTGCCGCAAGCTGGAAGAGTCCGGACGCAAGCTGCCCACAATATTGATGACCGCGCACAAGGACGCGGGCACCAAGATGCTCGCGGCCAGCATCCATCCGGTCGCAACGTTGTACAAACCCTTCGACGAAAGCGCTCTTCTAAACGCCATTTCGACCGCGTTGCAAAGCACCTCCTAGCCGTTTCGCCCGAAAAGAACGATCTCGCCCGACGCGAGCAGGAACGTCGGTCCTTCAACGGCACGGTTGAAGATTCACGCCGGTTGCGTCACATTTCTGCAACGCGGTTACGGAGCGCGAAAGGTTTGCGCCGGACACTCAGTTTCAAGGTCGGATGCGCATGGTCTCCGGCGGTCGATTGAAAAAGAAGGTTTCTTCGATAAGTCGCTCACCTCGCAGGCCGGTTCGCGAGCTTCAGCGCTTCGAAACGGTGCTTGCCGGCGCACTGTCCGCGATCGCTCGAGTTTCGGCTCACGAAATCGACCGTGAAATCGAGCTCTGGCTGGGCGAAATCTGCCTTACGCTCGACCTCGACCGCAGCGTGCTGGCGCTCCTGAATCGCGGCGTGACTCATCGATGGAGTCGCGAGGGTATTCCGACTGTCCCATACGGAACGACCGGCATGAGCGTATCGCCCTGGACTACCCGCAAGGTGCTGGCTGGCGAAGAGTTGGTATGGTCCAGCATCAGCGACCTTCCCAACGAGGCACGTGATTACAAGCAGTGGGTCAGAAAGCATGGCCCCAAGGCTCAAGTTGCGTTGCCGCTGCGCGTCGGAAATTCTATCGTGGGTGGAATCACTTTTGGCAAGTTCCGATCCGGCCGCAAATGGCCTTCGCTGGTGATCCGGCGGCTTCGCCTGGTTGCCCAGGTCTTCGCGGCCGCCCTCGAGCGCAAGCGGATTGAAACGGAATTGCTCAGCGTCCGCAGCGAGCTTGCCGATGCCTCCAGAAGCACGATGATGGGAGAGCTGGCGGCATCGATTGCGCACGAAGTGAATCAGCCGCTCGGCGCCATCCTGTCCAACGCCCAGGCGGCTCGCCGCCTGCTGGCAGCGCCTGCGAGCGGAGTTGACAAGGCAAATGACGCGCTGAATGACATCGTCGAGGACGCGAAGCGCGCGGGCGAGGTTGTGACGCGCGTCAGGGCGCTGTTCAAGGGGGACAGGACTGCGCGCCTGCCGATCGATCCTGCCGGTTTGCTCGCGGAAGCGGAGAGTTTGCTGAGAAGCGAGGCGGCAATTCGCATGATCTCGCTGCGGGTTGACGCCGCGCCCTCCTTGCCACCGGTGCTCGGAGATCGCGTGCAACTGCTGCAATGCGTGATGAATCTGGCTATCAACGCGTTTGATTCAATCGTATCGGCCGATTCTTCCCTTCGCGAAACCATGCTCAAGGCGAACCAGCAAGACAGCAAGTGGGTACGCATCAGCGTTACCGACACCGGCGGCGGAATCGATCCCGCCATTGCCGACCGCATGTTCGATCCCTTTGTCAGCAGCAAGAGCGACGGGATGGGGATGGGCTTGCTGATCGCGCGATCGATCGTTACGAGCCACGGCGGAAGAATCTCCGCAGCCTCGAACTCCGCCGGGGGTGCCACGGTTTCGTTCACCCTGCCGGTGTGTCCGGCTAATGCCCCAACCGCGCCATGATTACGGGCGTCAAGGTAGCGGTGGTCGAAGATCACGAGTCGATGCGCAATGCGCTCGAGCGGCTGCTGGATGCCTCTTCGTTCGATGTTGCCGGCTTTGCTTCGGCCGACGAATTCCTGCGCGCGGCGGACTGCGCGGCCTTCGATTGCGCGGTGGTGGATGTTCATCTGCCGCGCAAGAGTGGACTTCAGCTCCAGACCGAAATGCGGCACAGCGCCCCCTTCACTTCGCTGATCTTCATAACCGGCCACGCGGACCTCGCGCTTGGGGTGCGCGCAATGCGCGAGGGCGCAATTGACTTCCTGGAAAAGCCAGTCAATGACCAGGCCCTGATCGAAGCCATTCGCCGCGGCGCTCTTCGCTCGCGCGAGCAACGATTGGCCTTTGATGAAGAAACGCGGCTGAAACAACGCTGCGATTCACTCACCCCTCGCGAGCGCGAAGTCTTTGCGCTCATTACCAAGGGCCTCTTGAACAAGCAGGCGGGCGCCGAACTCGGCACAACCGAACGAACCATCAAGGCGCATCGCGCGCGCGTAATGGAAAAGATGGGCGCAGAATCGCTGGCCGACCTCGTCAGGATGGCCGAGGCGCTGGGAATTCACCGGCAGGATTGATCCCGCGAGACTTCGCGAGGGTCCTTGCCGGTTGGGGACAAGGACCCTCTTTCGTATTAGCGGCAATGCGCGGAATCGGTGGTTAGCGATCCCGATCCTCGATCACGATATTGATGCGCCGATTTTTGTGCCTTCCTTCCGGTGTGTCGTTCGATGCGATCGGACGGTATTCGCCGAAACCTTCGGCGGCAAGCATCGCGGGATCGATTCCTTGCGACTGAAGGTGGCGCACCACGTTGCAAGCCCTCGCGGCTGACAATTCCCAGTTGGTCGGAAAGCGGTTGCGCAACGCGCCTTCTACCGGAAGGTTGTCCGTGTAACCCTCGATCACTACTTCCTTGCCGTTCAGGTTCTGCAGCGACGGCGCCACCTTGGCGAGGACTTCCACTCCCTGGCGGCCGACTTCATATCCGCCCTCGGAAAACAGGATGTCGTTGACCATCGTGACCTGCAGCCGGTCCTTTAGCTGCTTGATCTCGACCTGATCGTTCTTCACCTCGCTTTCCAGGTTCTTGTTCAGGTTCTCGTAGGTCTGGTTCATGTAAAGAAGTTGCTGGTTCTGCTGGACCTCCTGCTGATACTGCTGCTGAGGCACGCAACCCGCTAACAGCGGCAAGGCAACGAGAGCGACGGCCAATCTTTTCATTTTTCCTTATCGGAACCTCCGGATTGAATGATGGAGGCAATGCGTATCGCCGTAAATTGAACTTTGGTACAAGTGGCATTCGTTTAAGCGATAACCGATCATGTTTGTCCAAGCGACGAAACTCCGCCTCAGGAAACCAGGGGGTGGCGGAGAGCGCGGACAATCTGGAATCGAGGGACGTCCATCGATCGCGATTGAATCGTTCGATGGCTGAAGAGGGAATAAATCCAATGCCTTCCAAAGCAAAAAAACTCGGGACGATGGGAGCTGGTCTGCTCGCGCTGGCGATTGTGGCCAGCGCCTGCTCTACGACCACTACCCCGGAGCCAAACCTGATAGAGCGCGTGCAGGGGACCACTCCCACCCTGCAGGCGCCGGAGGGGTTCTTTGGCAACGACACTTCCCTGCTCAAGCCCGGCAAAAATCCGCAGGCGCTGCTCTACTACGTCAATCCGAAAGCGCAGTGGACTCAGTACCATCAGGTGTTGCTCGAACCAGTCCAGTTCTGGGACAGCGCGAACTCCGATGTATCCGCGGACGACCAAAAGATGCTGACAGAATATCTGTACAACCAGTTGAAGCAGGATCTGGAAAAGAATTTCACCCTGGTGAATCAGCCTGGCCCGGGCGTGTTGACGGTCCAGGTTGCGATTATCAGCGCGAGCGCCGCAACGCCGGGAATGAGGTCGATCTCGCAGGTAGTGCCGCAGTTGCACGCGCTCAATACGCTGCAATCGCTCGCGACCGGCAGTCTCGCGTTCGTCGGTTCGGCCGAAGGCGCGATGAAGTTTACTGATTCTCAAACCGGCGAATTGCTGGCCGCCGCGGTGAACAAGCGCCTTGGCGGCGGCAACGTCGAAGCGGCCGCGCAAATCAAGTGGGGCGATGCTGAAAATATCATGCAGTTCTGGGCCCAGCAGATTTCCAATCGGCTGGCGAATGCGACCACGACGGGCACGATTCTCACCAGTTCCGACCAGTCATGATCGCCCTGGCGGGATGAGCCCCGCGGCACGAGCTATCGGAACGAGCTTGCGGCACACAAGCCGATTGCTGTAGGAATTCTTGCCTTGAACGAACATCATCGGAAATGTGGTGCGGACCGGTGATCTCGCACGGGCGTAAGTGTAAAAGCCCACAGGCGAGCGCGATCAAGCGTTGGCTCGGGGTTGGCCTCCTGCTGCTCGCGATTTCAGTCCAGGGCTGCATGATCGGCCCGGACTACAAAACTCCCCCCGCCCCGGTCGCCAAGAATTGGCCGTCGGCCTCCGACTCAGGGGTCGATACGAGCCGCCAGGAGTACATCGACTGGTGGAACGTGTTCAATGACCCGACGATGGTCAAGCTGATCAAGCTCGCCTATCAGCAGAATCTGACGCTGCGAACCGCCGGCGTACGGGTGCTCGAGGCGCGCGCGCAGCTCGGGATGGCAATCGGCGAACTTTATCCGCAGCAGCAGACCCTCACGGCCTCGGTGAGTTACAATCGCCTTCCCATCTCGCTTCCCTACAACATCGTCAACAGCACCTACTGGTCCGATGTTTTCGGCGCGCAGGCGGGATGGGAACTCGACGTATGGGGACAGATTCGGCGCGGAATACAGTCGGCGGACGACGCCTTTCTCGCATCGGTGGCCGATTATGACAGCGCCCTGGTCAGTCTCACCGGCGACGTAGCGGCAACTTACGTGAAGATCCGGACCACGGAAACACAACTCGAGGTCGCACGCCAGAACGTCGAGAAAGAGGAACTTACCGTCCAAATAGTGAAGATCCGGCACCAGGGCGGCGTCGCGACCGGCCGCGATGTTTTCCAGGCGGAAAACGTTCTGGGCGCAACCGAAGCGACAATCCCGCAGCTTACGGCCCAGCTCGAACAGCAAAAAAACTCTCTCAGCGTGCTGCTGGGAATGCCGCCGGGAACGATCGACGAGTTGCTGCGCGGGAACTCGAAAATTCCGAGCGCGCCGGAAAAGGCCGCCATCGGTATCCCCGCCGATTTGCTGCGCCGCCGCCCCGACATCCGCAAAGCTGAACTTCAGGCTGCCGCACAGTGCGCGCAGATCGGCGTGGCGAAGGCGGACCTGCTACCGTCATTTTCGCTCACAGGAATCGTGGGAACGCTCTCGTCGAACGTCAACCAGCATTCCCTGACCGACGTATTCACCCACGCCAGCATGTTTTATCAGGTCGGGCCTCAGTTTCAGTGGAACATCCTCAACTACGGACAGATAACAAACAACGTCCGGCTTCAGGACGCGAAGTACCAGGAACTATTGGTCAACTATCAGAACACGGTCCTGAAAGCGCAGCAGGAAGTGGCGGACGGAATGAGCACCTTTCTGCAATCGAAACAGGCCGTCATATACCTGAAGGAAAGCGTGACCGCGGCTCAGGGAGCGCTCAGAATCGCTATCATCCAGTACCAGCAGGGCATCGCCGATTTCACAACCGTTCTCACCGCCGAACAGAACCTGTACACGGCAGAGAACAATCTCGCGATCGCATCGGGCCAGGTTCCGCTCGGACTGATCGCGGCATACCGTGCGATGGGCGGCGGCTGGCAGATTCGCGAGGGCAACGGCTTCGTACCCCGTGAAACCGCCCATGAAATGGAAGATCGAACCAATTGGGGCACCCTCCTCACCCCTGACCTGCTGAATCCACGCGCACCCGGATTGCCATCGCCCAGTGACACAGGGCCGCTGGTGCGTCCGCCCGAATGGTAGGCGGCCAGAGAACTTGCCGGCTGGACTCGAAAAGGAAAAGTGCAAGTGCGAATCTCCAGATTCTTTGCAACAAGGCGATCGGTAACAATCGCTGCCGCTCTGGCCGCGATACTTGCGGTTTCGGCGTGCCGCGGCGGCTCACCTGAGGAGCAGGCACCTCCGTCCGTCACCGTCGCAAAACCGGTGACGGAAAGCGTTTCCGACTATCTCGACTTTACCGGCAATACCGCGGCTACCGATTCGGTGACCCTGGTCGCGCGCGTCGAAGGCTATCTTGACAAAATTCACTTCGTCGACGGCACAGAGGTGAAGAAGGGCACGCTCCTCTTCACCATTCAGCAGTCGCAATACATCGCTCAGCTTCAGCAGGCACAGGCGCAGGTCGCGGCCCAGAAAGCCGCTTTATGGCACGCGAAGACCGAGTTCGTACGCTACAGCGGACTTCTCAAGCAGGATGCCGCGACTCAGACCGAGGTCGATCACTGGCGATTCGAAAAGGAATCCGCCGAAGCGGGGCTCTTGAACGCCGAGGCCCAGGTAGTCCTTGCGAAGCTGAATCTTGGCTACACCGAGGTCCGGGCCCCGTTCGACGGACGCATCGGGCGCCACCTGGTGAATCCCGGAAACCTCGTGGGCGCGGCGGGCCAGCAAACGCCGCTTGCACAAATCGATCAGATCGATCCGCTTTACGTTTACTTCACGATAAACGAAGGCGACCTCCTGAATCTGATGGCGCGCTACAAATCAACGCCGGCGCGGCCAAAGGACCGCGACTTGCCCTGCTATTTCGGACTGGCAAACGAGACCGGCTTTCCCCATGCGGGCCGGCTCGACTTCGCTTCAATTACCGTTGCGCCAACCACAGGAACTCTCCAGTTGCGCGGCATCTTTCCCAATCACGACCTGAGCGTCCTGCCGGGCTTGTTCGCACGCGTGCGAGTCCCATCGCCCGAGACCCGCAATGCATTGCTGGTGCCCGGCGATGCGATCGGTTTCGACCAGCAGGGCGAGTATCTGCTGGTCGTCAACAGCCAGAACATCGTCGAACGCCGGTCAATCAAGTCCGGCTTCCAGGTCGGCACCTTCATGGTGGTCGACCGTGGGGTCCATGCCGATGATCGGGTAATCGTGGAGGGGCTGATGCAGGCAATTCCGGGCGCGCAAGTCAGCCCCAAGGAAACCACCCTCACTCCGCCGCCCGCTCCGAAGATCTGACCCTGAGGAGCAATCCGCGAAGTGTCCAAGTTTTTCATCGAACGCCCGATCCTGGCCAACGTAATCGCGATCATCACGATCGTGCTGGGTCTGGTCTGCCTCCTAAACCTGCCGGTAGCCGAATATCCCGATATCGTCCCTCCGACCATCCGCGTGACGACCAGTTATCCCGGCGCCAGCGCCGACGTGGTTGCCACCACCGTGGGAATCCCTCTCGAACAGGGAGTCAATGGAGTCGAGGGCTCTCTCTACATGCAATCGACCAGCGGCAGCGATGGCAGCTATTCGCTCACCATCACGTTCGCGGTCGGCACCGATCTGAACTCGGCGATCGCGCTGGTCCAGAATGCCGTCAACGGCGCATTGTCGCAGCTTCCCAGCGCCGTCCAGTCGCAGGGAGTCACGATCCAGAAGGTGAGCACCAACATCCTTCTCATCGGGAGCCTGTATTCGGACGACAACCGGTATGACGAAACCTTCCTGAGCAACTACGCGATCATCAATCTCCAAAATCCGCTCGCGCGCCTGCCCGGCGTCGGACAGGTCCAGATTCTGGGCGCCGGCCCCTACAGCATGCGAATATGGCTCGACCCGGTAAAGTTGAAGGCCTACGGCCTGACCGTCCTCGACGTTCAACAGGCGATTCAGAACCAGAACGTCCAGGTGGCCGCCGGGCAAGTCGGCGGGCCGCCGGTTCCCTCCGATCAGGTCTTTCAGTTCACGGTGAAAGCCCTCGGACGGCTCTCTGACGTAACTCAGTTTGAAAATATCGTCGTCAAGGCCAAACCGCCCTCCACTGAATACAACCAGATTCAAACCCCGGTGCAGACCGGCCTCACATCCGAAATCGTCCGCATAAAGGATGTTGCGAGAGTCGAACTGAGCCAGGAGGCCTATTCGACTTTTTCCGGCCTGAGCGGCAAGAAGGCCGCCCAGATGAACGTGTACACGCTGCCCGGAGCGAACGCGCTTCGCGTCGCGCGCGAGGTGAATGCGCTGATGGGGCAAATGAGCCAGAAGTTCCCGGCCGGCCTCAAATACACGGCGCTGCTCGACACCTCAACCTTCATCAAGGATTCAATCGGCGGAGTGTACTCGGCACTGATCGAGGCGGGCGTGCTGGTGCTGATCGTGATCATCCTGTTCCTGCAGAATCTGCGCGCGATGCTGGTGCCGGCCACCACCGTCCCGGTCACCATCATCGGCGC
>JAJPKP010000014.1 GCA_021323675.1 Pseudomonadota bacterium
GCATCACCCTGGTCCTGACCTCGGTCTTTCTTCCCGCCTCCTTCCTGCCCGGCATCACCGGCCAGATGTTCCGACAATTCGCCCTCGTCATCGCCTCCACCGCCATCATCAGCGCGGTCAACGCGTTGACCCTCAAGCCGACGCAGTGCGCCCTTTACCTGCGGCCGGTGGACAAGACCAAACAGCCGAACTGGTTTTACCGCGGGTTTAATCAAGTCTACGGGACGATCGAGGACCACTACGTCGCGATAGTGCATTGGATGTGCGCGCGCCCGCACCAGATGGCGTACGTGTTCGTTGCGGTAGTCGGACTCGCCGGGATGGTGTTTGCAAGCCATCCTTCCGCGTTTCTGCCCCTCGAGGACCAGGGCTATTGCCTCGTTATCGCGCGACTTCCCGCGGGGGCCTCTCAACCCCGGGTGCGCGAAGTTGCGGCAGACATCGACAAGATCCTCAAGGCGACGCCCGGAATTAAAGGATGGGTCACCAGCGGCGGATACTCCGATCTCGATTCCGCCAACCTGAGCAACGTCATCACAGAGTATGTGATGTACCAGGACTTCGGCGAACGTCCTGAGAGCCTGACCCAGGACGTAATCGTGAAGGACCTCCAGGAGCGTCTCAAATCGATTCAGCGCGCGAGCTTCTCGGTGCTTGTTCCTCCTCCGATTCCCGGGCTTGGGCAGGCAGGCGGTTTCCAGATGATGGTCGAAGATCGAGGCGCCGTCGGTCTAGGGGAGCTGCAGAAGGCGACCGAACTCATGCTGCGCAGGACAAAAGACGAGCCCGCCCTTCAGGGCGTAACCACCACGTTCAGCGCAAGCAGCCCCCAGCTCTACATCGACATCAATCGGACGATGGCCGAGTCGCTCGGCGTCACGATCAACGATGTCTTTCAGACACTGCAGACCTATCTCGGATCGACGTACATCAATC
Organism: Pseudomonadota bacterium; assembly: GCA_021323675.1. GTDB lineage: Bacteria > Desulfobacterota > Binatia > Binatales > Binataceae > JAFAHS01. The sequence continues at coordinate 937 of JAJPKP010000014.1, forward strand.
TGTTCAACAAGTTCAATCAAAGCTTCCAGGTGCGCATCCAGGGCGCTTCGGACTATCGGCGCCAACTCGACGATATCAAGGGACTGTATGTCGCCAACCGGGACGGCCAGATGGTGCCGATGGGCGCGCTAGTGCGGATTCATCGCACTTTGGGGTCCGACCTGCTCACCCGCTACAACATGTACCCCGCGGTCCCGATCATCGGGAATCCGGCCACGGGCTACAGCAGCGGGCAAGCGCTCAGCGCGATGGAAGCAGTTGCCGATCGGAGCCTTCCCCTCGGCATGTCCTACGACTGGACCGGCCTTTCCTACCAGGAAAAGCTCATCGGCAATCAGGCCTACTTCATTTTCGCTCTCTCGATCACGCTGGTGTTTCTGGTGCTGGCCGGACAGTACGAAAGCTGGACCAGCCCCGCGGCAGTCGTCATCACCGTGCCGATGGCGCTGGTCGGGGTAATCGCCGCGCTGGTTGTTCGCGGCTTCCCGACCGATCTCTACACCCAGATCGGGTTGGTCCTGATGATCGCGCTGGCCGCGAAAAACGCGATCCTGATCGTGGAATTCGCCCGCGACCTCAAGCATGAAGGTCTGACGACTGCCGAGGCCGCGGTTGAAGCGACTCGCAGGCGATTTCGGCCAATCGTGATGACCTCGATTGCTTTCATCCTGAGCGTCGTGCCGCTGATGACCGCGTCGGGAGCGGGCGCGGCCAGCCAGCAAGCGCTCGGAACGGTGGTTTTCGGAGGGATGCTGGCGTCGACTCTGCTCGCAATTCCGTTCGTTCCCGTTTTCTTCATCTTGATGGAAGGAATCACCGAGCGCCGCGAGGCGCGCAAGGCGGCCGCCGAGGTCGCGCAATCGGCGCAAACCGGGAGCGCTGACTGAGCCGGCGCCCTGCCCGGCCGCATCCAAACGACGCGCATGTCGAAGTTCTTCATCGAGCGCCCGATTCTCGCGAACGTGATCGCGATAATCACGATGCTGTTGGGCGCGGTGTGCCTGTACAATCTGCCGGTCGCCCAGTATCCGCAAATCGTGCCGCCCACCATCCAGGTGAGCACGACCTATACCGGTGCCAACGCGGAAACCGTGGCGGACACTGTCGGCATCCCAATCGAGCAGGCGGTGAACGGCGTCGAAAATTCCATCTACATGCAATCCACGAGCGGCAGCGACGGCAGCTATACGCTCACCGTCACCTTCTCGATCGGAACCGACCTGAACACTTCGCTTGCTCTGGTTCAGAACGCGGTAAACAGCGCCTTGCCCCAGCTCCCCGAATCCGTGCGATCGCAGGGCGTGACGGTAAAAAAGGTCAGCACCAACATCCTGCTGATCGAAAGCTTGTATTCGGACGACGATCGCTTCAGCGAGACCTTCCTTTCCAACTACGCGATCATCAACCTGCAGCCGCCCCTCGAGCGCCTGCCCGGAGTCGGACAGATCCAGATTTTCGGCGCCGGACCTTACAGCATGCGGATCTGGCTCGACCCGATGAAGCTCAAGACCTACGGTCTGACCGCGCTCGACGTGGAGCAGGCGATCAAATCGCAGAACATGCAGGTCGCAGCCGGACAAATCGGCGGACCGCCTTCACCCGGCAATCAAGTCTTTCAATTTACCATCAACGCGCTTGGCCGCCTGTCAGACGCGACCGAATTCGAAAACATCATCCTGAAAAGCCAGCCTGCTTCCAGCCTGCGCCAACAGGTCAGCGACCCGAGCAAGAGCCGTCCCACCGCGGAGCTCGTCAGAATACGCGACGTCGGACGCGTGGAATTGAGCCAGCAGGTGTACACCGTCTTCGCCGGGCTTAATGGAAAAAAGACCGCCCACATCGCGATATTCGCGCTGCCCGATGCCAACGCGCTGCAGGTTGCCAATGAATCGCGCGCGCTGATGGCACAAATGAGCAAGACCTTTCCGCAAGGCCTTAAATTCACCACTCCTTACGACACCACCCTGTTCATCAATCAATCGATCAACGCGGTGTACGTAACGCTGATCGAGGCGGGCGTGCTGGTGCTGATCGTGATCATCCTGTTCCTGCAGAATCTGCGCGCGATGCTGGTGCCGGCCACCACCGTCCCGGTCACCATCATCGGCGC
>JAJPKP010000032.1 GCA_021323675.1 Pseudomonadota bacterium
TCGAAGCGGCCGAACAGCTTGTAGTTCTTCACCATGTGGTAGTCGGGACGGATGTCCGCCAACTGGCGCATCTCGTCCAGATCCCAATGGTTGAAATCGAAGCTGCCACCCGTGTACGACGACGCCAGCCCCTGAACTGCCACCGTAGTAGTGGGAGTTGGATGAACGAAAGTGGTCGGGGTGCCGTTGTTGGCGCTGCTGCCTTCACCCCATCGACCTTCCTCGCGCGATTCGAAGAATCCGAAGACCGAGAAATCGCCTTGCGTGATAGTCGCCCGCGCCGCTGTTGACCACAACGTGGCTATCGTTGCCACTGCAGCCACGAGCAGGCAGCGCCATCTGGCAACGATACCTGTACCCCAGGTTCCTGCTGTCATGAAACTCCTCCTCCACCCGACGCCTGTTTTCGCCTGACCCCCAGTGCCGGGCTCTCTCCCTTGTCGAACCCGCGTGCACCCACACCGCCGGCCGAACGCCGCCGGCGCAAGGGCACACGCAAGGACCAAGACGTTAGGTCCTCGTTAAATTTAGGGGTTCAACGGGCTGGAACTTCGATGTTCAATCAAGCGGATCGCCTGCACGAGGCTGGAACTTCGTCATTCAGAGGCTCCAGGCCACCGGCTCTCTCTCGTCAGGCCGGTACACGCAAAGCAGGCCGGTCTTGATACGGCGAGCCAGCAGCCCCGCCAGGGCCGGGCTGTGAGGCCTAATCTTCTCGATGGCCCTCTTGATTGCGCGCGTCACATTCAGGCGTGAGCGCTGCGCCACCGAAGCGGCGCGCCGATCGCGCCCGCCCAATCCGACCGCGCGGCTAAGCTCGCGAGTAAGAAACGACAGTTCTTCCTCGATAGCGGATGCTCTGGCGATATCTCCGCGCGATTTGGCTGTTTCCAGATGGTCGCGCAATTCCTGCATCCGCTTGCGGTATGCATTTTTTGCATGGGCATCGAGAACTTCTCCGGCGTCTCCCGAGCTGTCCGAATGAAGGCCCGCATCGGCCAGTTCTTCTTCGGTCAACCCCGATAATGCGCGCGATGAAACCAGGCCCGCGTCGCCCGACTCGGTGCGAACCTCGAGTTCGTTCGCGTGAAATTCACGCCCAGGATAGCGAAGTAGCTGGGAGATGTACCTGAGTCCGCGCGAATCGCGCAGGCGAAATACATCGGCGCGATAAGCGATGGTCCAATATTCGCCCTCGCGCCTGAATACGGCCCCGTGACCGCCCTCCAGTTCGGCAAGCGTTCCGGGCGCCTGTCCGTCTCCCATGGCGATGCTCTCGATATCCTCCGCGGGGCCGGGCTCGCCGGCAGGCGCCTCGGAGACGTTATCGTCCGGATGCGAATCGTCACCGAGCGCGCGCGCAATCGCCGCCAACACATCGCCCGAATTGCCTAGAAATGGCAGATGCGAGGTGCCCTCGAGGGGGACGAAGCAGCTCATGGGAATGCTCGCCGCCAATTCGCGCCCCGCCTGATAGGGCAACGCAGGATCGGCAAGGCGATGGATTACGGTAGTGGGAACCGTCAGCTTGGGCAGCAATTCGAGCAGGTCGGTGCCGTGAAGAAGTCCGTGCGCGGCCTGAACGACGTTTTCGCCCGTGCTCGATTGGACATACATTCTCGCGAGCGCTTGCAGAGTGCATCCGTCCGCATCGGGCGCCTGCAGGTCCGCGAACAGGCGCGCCGCAAGCGGCCAATGTTCGATCGCCAGCGCCTGCAGAGCCTCCGGCATTTCTTCGGATAGCCGCGCATGCCGGTAGTCACCGAGGGTGCCGAACAGAATCAGGTTCGACACGCGGTCCGGATGTTGGGCGGCATAGGAAACCGCAACCGGGCCTCCGGCTCCGTAGCCGAACAGCGCGATTTGCTCCAGGTCGAGGCTGTCGATCAGCAACTCGAGCAGCGCGACCTCCGCGACCAGCGAAAAATCCTCGCGGGCGCGATCGGACAGGCCGCAGCCGAGAGAATCGTAGCGAACTACGGTATGATGCCGCGCAAGACGCTCATAGAAGGCTCGAATCGCCGGGATTTTCCATTCGAGATCGAGATGGCTTATCCACGGCGGTGTCCGCACGATCACGGGTCCGCTGCCTACCGCTGAATAGGCGACCCGAGCCCCGCTCGGAGTAGTAAAAAACCGAATTTGCTGATCCGTGCGCATGACTGCTCTCGCCGGAAAAACCTGAGTTGAAAACCACCGACCGGCGAAGCTGCCGGATGCAACTCCCCCGCCGATTTAACTTCATACGGCAGTCTGTCTGATTTTCTCGATACACGTTGCAAAGAAGCTGGCGGCGACAATTGTATGCCGTGACCATACATAACCCGGCGCGTGAACGCAACCGTTCAACCGGATGTCACCGCTTACCGGCAACGATTGCTTCGAACTCAGCCGTTCCTGTCAGCGCGCCTCTAACATCCGGGACACTCACGGATGCAAGGGAACAGGTTGGTCAGCGCCCATCCGCCCGTACTCGCATCCACAATCGCCTTCTATACTCCGCGCGTTCTAAAGCGAGTCAACATTTGTGCGGGTCGCGCCGCTCGTCATCGCGGACACAGACGATGCATGGATCGCCGTTTTTTCCATCGAGGTGTTCCGTTCGAATGATCGCCGCGGCCGGATTGTTCAATTCGGCTGCCGATAGGCGCGGACAGGACAGCGCCGCTCAGGGGGCCGGTTTCCCAGCCGGCTGGCCTTGAATTTCAGCAGGCGCAACCGGTGGCGCCACTGACACGGCGCGATGCGTGGTGTCCCGCTCGATCATATTGATCACGAATTTGAATGGGGAGCTCGAGACATTGATCGCGCCCTGGTATGGGCTGGCGAGTTCCGCGATGGCCATGATGGTCAGCCCGATCAGAGCGGCAAAAGTACCGCACATGATGGATTGCGATCGAAAACTGCGGGTGTTGAAGAAGTAGGAAAAGCCGATGGTGATGATGGCGCCGATATAGATGATGATCCAGACCACCGACGGCAGGTCTTCGTTGTAATAGACGTAGCGGAGCCTGCGCGCGTCACTCAACTGGTCCATCGCATCCAGGCTCTTGTCGAGCACGACCTGCTCGCGCGCGTTCTGGGGCTCGTAGTCGAGCAGGACGCGCCACAACTTGCCCTCGCCGTCGAGCGATCGCTCGTACTTGAGCTCCGCCATCTGGTCCCATTCGCGATTCACGACCTCGTTGGCGTAGTCGAGGACCGCCTGAACCACCTGCGCCCGCATCGGCGCCGGAAACCCGAACGACAAACTGTAAATGTCGCTGAGCGCGAGCGCTTCGGATTGAGCCTTGCCGTCCGCGCGGTCGAATCTTTGCCACGCCGCAACGATCACGAAAGCGAGCACCACTCCGTAAAATGCGCCGACCACCCCGAACGTGAAGCCCGCCACCTCGTGGTCCTCGCGCAAGGTCTCGACCGGAACGGTGCGCCGTACGATGTAAAGCCCGAGGATGGTGACTGAACTGAAAAAAAGTACTACGACCAGTGCCTGCCCGGCCGTGCCGAAATTATCGATCAGATTCACGCGCGCCGACTCCTCCTTGATCCGAACTCGACCATCGGACACTAAGACGTCGCCTCTCCCGCGTCCAGTGAGGCGATTGCGCGCTTGTGTTGTCTCCGAGGGTCGGATAGCAGGAATCGGTCAGGAGCCGGACGGTAATGGTTGTCGTTCTGATGGGTGTTTCCGGCAGCGGCAAGACCACGATCGGGCGGATGCTGGCCGCCGAGCTCAAGTGGGAATTCCACGATGGCGATGCGCTCCATTCCATCGAGAACCGCCAGAAGATGGCGCGCGGCATCGCGTTGACCGACGCCGACCGAATGCCGTGGCTCTACCGCGTGCGCGAGCTCATCGAAGACTGCATCGCGCAAGGGAACAACGCGGTAATCGCCTGCTCGGCGCTCAAACAATCGTATCGAGACATCCTCGTCGCAGACCCCGCGCAGGTTCGGCTCGTCTATCTCAAGGGTTCTTTACGCCTGATTGCGAAGCGGATTTCGGCGCGCAAAGGCCACTTCATGCCGCCGTCGCTTCTGCCGAGCCAGTTCGCAGCGCTGGAAGAGCCTCGCGATGCGCTCGCGATCGATATCGCCGCGCCCCCCGCCGAAATCGTCCGCAAGATTCGAAAGGAACTCAGCATTTGAAGTGCATCCTGCGCATGCTGTGGAGTCATTGGATGGCCGCAACGGTTGTCGTGGCGTTTGCGGGACGCGCGCCAGCGGCGACCACGACAGGATCCGCCGCTGAAGGTTCGCCCGCCACATCGGCCCGCGCATCGCTCGTCGTTACCGAGGGCACTGCGGTTCGACTGCGCGCAGCCGACGGCGCCACGCTCGGGGGACATCTTTATGGCGCCGGCGAGGTGGGCGTTATCCTGGCGCATCAGTACAACGGCGATCAGACAGGATGGACCGATTTTGCGCTGGTACTCGCGGCGCACGGATACCAGGCGCTTACCTTCGATTTCCGCGGCTTCCCCGAATCGGGTCCGATCGTTCATGTGCCGGATGCTCCGGTGGACCTGATGGCGGCTTACGATTTCATGCAGCCGCGCGTGAAGCGGCTTTTCATAGTCGGCGCCAGCATGGGTTCCGATGCGGCGATCATGCTGGCAGCGCAACATCGCGTCTGCGGATTGATCCTGCTGTCGACGCCGGTCGAATTTGGCGGCCTCAACGTCTATGACGCGGATGCTCAGGTGAAGGCGCCGATGCTGTTCATCGAGACCGCCGGCGACCCGTTCGTTGCCGGGCAATCGGAGATGCTTTTCAAGCACGCCGTCGCGCCCAAATCGCTCAAGATTTACTCGGGCAGCGAACATGGCGCCGAAATCCTGGCGGGCGCCCACGGAGTCGAGCTACGCAACCTGATGCTGCAGTTCATCGCCGAGCATTCCCAATAGCGCGGCTTCAGGCATGACAAGGCGGGGACTTTGTGTCTAATATACGCAAAGTCCGCCCGGCCGCCCGGCGCGGATGACTACCTCATCGTGGAAGGCGCAGCGTGAAGCCAGGCGACAATTTCTTCAATCTCTACAATCACGATTTCGCGCGAGTCGCGGTTGGAATACCGGCTCTGCGCGTGGCGGACCCTGCTTTCAACTGCGCGCAGACCGTCGCGTTGATGGAGCAGGCGGCGCAGCGCAAAGCGATGCTGGCGTTATTTCCGGAGCTGGGGCTGACCGCATACACCTGCGAAGACCTGTTCCATCAGCGCACGCTGCTGGATGCGGCCGAGGACGCCCTGGTCCGGATCCTCGCGGCGTCGCGAGAACTCGACGTGGTGGCAGTGGTTGGGATGCCGGTGCGGGCCGATCACTTGCTTTTCAACTGCGCGGTCGTGGTATGCCGCGGCGCGATTTTGGGCGTGGTACCGAAGACTTATCTGCCGAACTATCGCGAGTTTTACGAGGCGCGGCAGTTCACGCCCGCCGACTCCGCCAGAAGCACGGAGATTGACCTTGCGGGAATGCGCAAGGTCCCTTTCGGAGCCAGGCTCCTGTTTCAGCATCGCGATCAGCCGCTGTTCGTGTTTTCCGTGGAGATTTGCGAGGACCTTTGGACGCCGATTCCGCCGTCATCTTACGCGGCGCTGGCGGGAGCCACGGTTCTGCTTAACCTATCCGCTTCGAACATCACCATCGCCAAGGCTGACTACCGGCGCGAGCTTGTCGGAAGCCAGTCGGCGCGATGCCTCTCCGCTTACCTCTACTCCGCGGCTGGGCCTGGCGAATCGACCACCGACCTCGCCTGGGACGGGCACGCCCTCATTTACGAAAACGGCTCGAGGCTGGCGGAGTCCGAGCGCTTCAGCGAGGATCCGCAGTTGATTTGCGCGGATATTGACCTCGAGCGGCTGGTTCAGGAGCGAATTCGCCAGACCAGCTTCGGCGATTCGATCCGCCGCGAACATCCAAGCCTCGCCGGATTCCGCACCATCGACTACGCAACCGCCTTGCCGCACGCGGATCGGATGCTGCCGGATCGCGGCTATGAGCGTTTCCCGTATGTGCCCTCAGACCCGGCGCGCCGCGACGAGCGATGCTCCGAGGTGTATCAGATCCAGGTGCAGGGACTGACCACGCGGCTGCGTGCCACCGCGATCGATCGGGTCGTGATCGGCATTTCCGGCGGGCTTGATTCGACGCAGGCCTTGCTGGTGTGCGCGCAGGCGATGGATCGTCTCGGGCTGCCCCGCAGGAACATCCTCGCCTACACGATGCCGGGCTTCGCCACCAGCGACCGCACGCTTGCGCAGGCGCGCCGGCTGATGGCGGCGATCGGATGCAGCGCACACGAGATCGACATCCGCCCCAGCGCGACGCAGATGCTGAAAAACATCGGGCATCCGCACGCCAATGGTGAAACGAAATACGACGTGACCTACGAAAACGTTCAGGCGGGCGAACGCACCAGCATCCTGTTCCGTCTCGCCAACCATAACAACGCGATCGTGATCGGAACCGGCGATCTCAGCGAGCTTGCGCTCGGATGGTGCACTTACGGCGTCGGCGACCACATGTCGCACTATGCCGTCAACGCGAGCGTTCCCAAGACCCTGATCCAACACGTGGTCCGATGGGTTGCGCAGACGGATCGGCTGGGCCGCAACGTGAGCTCCATACTGAGAGAAATTCTCGCCACGCCCATCAGTCCCGAGCTCGTGCCGAGCGACGCGCCCGGAGGCGAGCCGACTCATTACACGGAAAGCATCATCGGCCCGTACGAGCTCCAGGACTTCAACCTTTACTTTACATTACGCTTTGGCTATGCGCCGCCGAAAATCGCTTTCCTCGCCTACTGCGCATGGCGCGACAAGCTGCGCGGCGGCTGGCCGGACGTTCCCCTCGAAGGACGCCACGAATACGGCATCGGCGCGATCAAGGCGAATCTCAGGGTCTTCCTCCACCGCTTCTTCCAACTAAGCCAGTTCAAGCGCTCGTGCATTCCCAATGCGCCGAAGGTTGGTTCCGGAGGATCGTTGTCGCCGCGCGGGGACTGGCGCGCGCCTTCGGATAGCAGCTCCGCAGCGTGGCTGGCCGCCCTGGACCTGGTGCCGGACGTCGAGTGAAAGGGCCGGGCGGCGCCGACTAATCCTCAAGCGACGGAGGAGAAATCTCTTCCAGCGTCTTGCCGCGCGTCTCCGGAACGTAGCCGAGGATGGCAATCGTGCCGAGAATCGGACCGAGCGCGAACAGCGACGCCGCGTGTCCAAGCCCGCCCATCGGTCCCGACAGGATGCCCACCGCCACCGGCGACAGAGTCCATCCGAGCTGCCCGATCACCTGTACGGTAAGGCTGTAGCCCGATGCGCGAATTTCGGTGGGAAACAGTTCCGCCGACAATGCCGAAGTCGCGGTGCGCGCAGCCTGATAGGCGAATTGCGTCGCTACAATCCCGAACCGCAGCGAGCCGTGCCATCCCGACCCGAACATGATCGCCATCGAAGCCGCCGCGCACAGGTAGAAGATCGAAGTTGTCGTGCGGCGGCCGATGCGATCCATCGCGTAGCCGCTGAGCAGGCTTCCCACGGAGCCCATCAAATACGCGACGATCAACGCGACGCCTACTTGCGCCGCGCTCCAATGATGTTCTCGGATAGCGAGCAGGCTGAAGAACGTGATGGTGGGACCGCCGATCAGGCCGATCGAATTCCACAGGATGGCGACAAGAATCAGCCGGCCGCGATACGGGCCGGCGAACTCGGCGAACGATGACCGCAGCTTGGGCAGCAGGTTTTCCCGGGCCGCACCCGCCATCCGGCGCGCAGCCTCGGTCGCCTGAAAGCGCATCGTCTCCCTGAGCCCGCGCCTCAGAAACGCGGTCAGGATGAGCGGCGCGATACCCAGCAAGTACATGCCCCGCCAGCCCCATCGCGACGACACCATCAGGGGAAAGATCGCGGCTGCGGCGGCGACGCCAAGAAACGCGACCGTGTGCAGGGCGGCGATTGCCCGGCCGCGAGTCTCATCGGGAAACTCCTCGCTGACCATCGTAATTGCCACCCCGAACTCCGCCGCCAGGAAAAGCTGCGCCGCGCTCTGGAAGATCGTGAACGAGACCATTCCACGCGAGAGCGCGGTCGCGAGGGTGAAGATCGTATAGAAGATGACGGTAACGGAGAGGATCGGGCGGCGGCCGTAAAGGTCCGCGCTCGCGACCATCCCGAACGAGAGCAGCCCCCCAAATCGCACCAGCGTCGCGACAAACCCCACCGCGGAATCGCTCATCCTGAAGGTCGCCGCGATAAGCGGCGTGCACAGGTGAAAAATCGTGATGTCATAGCCCTCGAAGATCGTCGCCGACATCAGCAGCGCGAACATCAGCGCCAGATAGCGGCGCGGGGGATGAAGCTCAGCCTGCAAGGTCGGCTGCGGATGCGTGGCGGGTTCCATCATCAAAAAAGAGCGGAGGTCCAGACCGCTCGTAAGCGTTTCAGATTGCGCCATCCGCCGCAAGAAACCTCCTCAAACCGCCTGGGCCAGCCAATGCCCGTCGAGCAATCGATTATCGCGCGCGGTTGGCGTATATCTCACATCACGCAACGAGCGAGTTCGGCGATTACGTCTGCTGCTCTTATGAGCTGACGCCGACGGCTAACAATCGGACAACCCTTCGAGCGAGGAGGCGCAAATGAATAGCCAGCGGATCACGATTGCGGCCCGCGACGGCGGCAGGTTTGGGGCGTATCTCTCGCTTCCCCCATCCGGGTCGGGCCCCGGACTCATCGTCCTGCAGGAAATATTCGGCGTGAACTCCCATATCCAGGCGGTAACCGACCGATGGGCCGCCGAGGGATATGTCGCTCTCGCGCCCGACATCTTCTGGCGGGTGGAGCCGGGAGTCGAGCTCCCCTACACTTCGGAAGGCATCGCCAAAGGCCGGGCACTTCGGCAAAAGCTCAACCTCGACGTCACGCTGGAGGACATCGGGGATGCGATCGTGGCGCTGCGCGCCCGTCCGGAGTGTACCGGCAGGGTGGCCTCGGTCGGGTACTGTTTCGGCGGGCTTCTAAGCTATCTCACCGCCGCGCATTGCGGCGTCGACGCGGCAATCTCGTACTACGGCGGCGGCATCGAGACGCGGCTTGAGGAAGCTGCGCGAATCAAGTGCCCGATCATGTTTCACTACGGCGAGAAGGATGCCGCCATTCCCGAAAGCGCCCGCGAAGCGACCCGCAGGGCGCTGGCGGGCCACGACCATGCGCAGTTTTTCGTCTATGCGCAAGCGCAGCATGGCTTCAATTGCGACCAGCGCGCGAGCTTTCATCCGTTCGCCGCGCAGCTTGCTCGATCACGATCGATTGGCCTCTTGCGCGAGACGATGGGCCCGCAATACGACCTGAGCAGCCTATGGGATAATCACTGCGCACTGGAGTTTAGCAAGCGAACGGCCGATGAGACGATGAAGACGATGGTAGCGGAGCCGTACGTGAACCACGTTCCCACTTTGACCGGCGGCTACGGCCACATTAACCTGCTCAGGTTTTACAAGCATCATTTCATTCCGCGGCTCCCCGCCGACATGAAGATCGTGCCGCTGGCCCGCACAATCGGACCCGATCGGATTGTCGATGAAGTCCTGATGTGCTTCACGCACGACCGGGAAATCGACTGGCTGCTTCCGGGCATCCCGCCCACCGGCAAGTACTGCGAAATTCCGACGGTTGCGTGCGTCGAGTTTCAGGGCGACAAGCTTATCTGCGAACGCATCTACTGGGACCAGGCGACGGCCCTGGCTCAGGTCGGAAAATTGAATCCACACGGGCTTCCGGTTGCGGGCATCGAGTCAGCGCGCAAGGTAAAGGGAGAAGATGTTCCTTCAAATCAGATGATGCCCACGTGGAAGAACAGCGAGGGGAAGGAGTAACCAGTCGCCACCTCGCCGCGGGTCGGATACGATCGCTGCCATGCGCATAAATCGCGTCTGTGTCTATTGCGCATCGAGCAGTAGCTGCGATGCGTCCTACCATGCCGCCGCAAAGGAACTCGGCCGCATCATCGCCGAAGCCGGAATCACGCTGGTTTACGGTGGCGGCAGCAAAGGCTCGATGGGGCATCTGGCGGACGGGGCCTTGGCCGCGGGTGGACGGGTGATTGGCGTAATTCCCCAGTTCATGTCCGACCTCGAATGGGCGCATCGGGGCCTCAGCGAACTCATCCTCACTCGCGATATGCACGAACGAAAGCGGCTGATGATCGAGGAGGTGGATGCGGTCATCGCGCTGCCGGGAGGATGCGGCACGTTCGAGGAACTGTTTGAGGCGATGGCGTGGAAGCGGCTTGGAATCTACGGCGGCCCGATCGTCATCGTGAACACGGGCGACTTCTACCGCCCTTGCATCGAACTCCTTGAGAGATCCATCGCGGAGCGCTTCATGGACCCGCGCCATCGCGACATGTGGACGGTGGTCTCGCATCCGGGCGAGGTTCTCGACGCGATCCGCGGCGCGCCGCAATGGCCCTTGCAGAACCGGCAGTTCGCCGTAATCTGATACCGCGGCGTCCTAGCGCATGGCGGAATTTTCGAGCACCGGCTGAACCAGCTCGCCATCGCGCGCCGCCTGTCCGACATTGAGGGCGACCATATCGTTATCTTTGACGTCGCCGCCCGCAATCTCCACGGAGACGCCGTTGTCGTAGCCGAGCGTGACTTCCACCAGGTGCAGCCGGTTGTTGCGCACGACCGGCACGTAAACTTTGCTGTCGCGGAATATGAGGGCGTCATCCGGGACCATCGGCGCGCTTTCCGGCATCGACACCGAGAAATTCACGAAGCCGTACATGCCGGGATAAAGCGCGAGATCCTCGTTGGGCAGATCCACTTCGACGATCATGGTGCGCGAGTCCGCCGCCAGCGCTTCCGGATGGCGCGTCACGGTGCCGACGAATTTACGGCGCGGATACTCGTTCACCGTGAAAGTGGATTGGTCGCCGTTTCGGACGAACAAAGCCGTGCTTTGCGGCATGTACGCGTACAGCCTTAGCGGCTTCATCCTGGCCACCTCGACGATTGCACTGTCGGTCGATACTCCCGCGGTGCTTTGCGGGATGAGATGTCCGGGGTCCACATAGCGCATCGTGACGATACCATCGAAGGGGGCGGTGACCGTCTCGTATTTCTGCAGCGCGAGGTCCTGCTCGAGGGTGGCCTTGGCCTGCAGCATGTTGGCGTGCTCGTTGTCGTAGTCCTGCTTCGAGATGACGCCACTGTCGACCAGTTGGCGGTAGCGCCGGTCGGTCACCACCGCGAGGTTGTAGCTGGCGCGCGCGTTGGCGACCTGCTGATCGGTCTCGGGCGATTCGATTATCGCGATCACCTGTCCGGCTCGAATTCTGTCGCCTTTGTCCACGTAGATTTTCTTCAGGTAGCCGGGGATCTTGGCGAAGACTTCGGTTTCGTCGAAGCCGCGCAGCGACGCGGGCAGCTTGACTTCGCGCACCTTCGGCGTGTGCATCACCTGCGCGACCAGCACATGCGGACCCGCCTCGCTCTGGCGGGAAAGCTCGGAGGCCTGGCGGCCGACCCAGAAATCGCGGGCGAGCACCAGGCCGCCGGTCGCGATCACGACGATCGCGATCGCGCCGATCCATCCCGCAAAGAAGAATTTGCCGGACTTCTTGGCCTGATATTCCCTCGGATCTTCTTCTTCCATCGCTTCTCGCAGTCTAAGCGCCGGGCAGCCCGATCGCTTCTATTTCCGCGTCACGCTGATGCTTGCCCATCAGCGTGCGGCTGAAGATCGAATAGACCGCGGGGACCACGAACAGCGTCATCGCGGTCGCCGCGATCAGTCCGCCGATCACCGCGCGCCCGAGCGGAGCGTTCTGCTCCGAGCCCGAGCCGAGCGCCAGCGCCATCGGCAGCATCCCTAGAATCATCGCGAGCGCGGTCATGATAATCGGGCGAAAGCGGATGCGTCCCGCCTGAATGGCGGCGGCGACTGATGTGTAACCGTCCTCGCGCAGCTCGTTTGCGAAGGTGATCAGCAGGTTTCCGTTTGCGACCCCCACGCCCACCGCCATGATCGCGCCCATCAGCGACTCGACGTTGATGGTCGTGCCGGTAAGCACCAGCATCCACAGCACGCCCGCCAGCGCGCCCGGCACCGCCATCATGATGATGAACGGTTCGAGCCACGACTGAAAGTTCGCCACCATCAACAGATAGACGAGGATGACCGCGAGCACGAGTCCCTCGCCGAGCGTCCGGAACGATTCGCTCATCGCCGCGCTCTGCCCGCGGATCACGACGTGCGTGCCGGCCGGCAGTTTTCCGAGCGTCCCGATCGCCTGCTGCACATCGGCGCTCACGCTGCCCAGGTCGCGGCCGGAGACGGCGCAATCCACGTCGATGACCCGCTGGACGCTGTAATGCGCCACGACCGCCGGATCCCATCCGTGCTTCACGATCGCGAGGTTGCCGAGCAACTGCGGCTGATTGCCGGTCAGGTAGCCGTCGGTTGCCGAAATCTGCCGTTGGGACTGCGGCTGCGTTGTTACGCTGAGCGGAATATTGTTGAGGGCGTTGACGGAATCGACCTTCTCCTGCGGCACCTGCGCAATCACGTTGTAGTTCACGCCGCTTACCGGGTCCAGCCAGAAATTCGGCTGCAGCAACTGGGCGCCGCTCAGCGACGCGAGCAGGCTCGATGCGACCTGGTTCTGAGTAACGCCAAATTGAAGGGCCTTCGCCCGATCGACCTCGACCTTGAGGGTCGGGTAATCGAGCGGCTCGCCGATGCGAAGGTCGACGACCCCCGGAATTCGCGCCATCTTGTCCTTCAGGCGCATCGCGATATCGAGATCCTTCTCGAGATTGTTGCCGTTGATCTGCGCGTCGATCATCGCCGGCAGGCCGAAGTTCAGCACCTGGCTGATGATGTCGGCGGCCTGGAAATAGGCCGTCACCTGCGGAAATTTCGCTTCCAGCGTCTTTCGAATCCGCTCCTGGTAATCAGCGGTAGGATGATGGCTGGGCTTGAGCTGAATCAGGATATCGGTGTCCTGCGGCCCGGTGCTGTCGGTCTGATAGAAGGCCAGATCGTACGAAGTAGGCAGGCCGATATTGTCGCTGATGCTATCGAGCTCGCTGGGCGGGACGATAGTTCGAATCGTACGCTCGATGTCGTCCACCAGAAGCTCGCTGTGCTCGATCCGGGTTCCGGTCGGCGCGCGCACGTGCAGCCGCATCATTCCGGCGTCAACCGGCGGAAAGAAATCTTCACCCACCGCGAAAATGAGCCCGAACGAAGTGAGGACGATAGCGGCGACGCAGGCCAGCGAAAACGCGCGGTGCGCCACGAATTTGCCGAGCGCGTCCCGGTAAATATCGCGCAGGTGATCGAAACGGGTTTCGAAGCCCCGTACAAACCGGGTCCACCACACAGGGCCGCCACCGACGTTCTCCTCGTGAGTGTCCGCGAGCAGGTAGCGCGCCATCGTGGGAACCAGGGTGCGCGACAACAGGTATGAGGTGAGCATCGCGAACACCACCGCCAGCGCCAGCGGGGTAAACAGAAAGCGCGCGACCCCGGTCAGCAGCACCACCGGAAAGAACACGATGCAGATCGAAAGGGTGCCGACCAGCGTCGGGGTCGCAATCTGATGCGCACCGTCGAGAATCGCCACCAGCAGCGGCTTGTCCATCGCGTAATTGCGGTGGATGTTCTCGATTTCGACCGTGGCGTCATCGACCAGCATTCCCACCGCCAGGGCGATGCCGCCCAGGGTCATCGTGTTGATGGTCTGTCCGGTGAGCTTGAGTCCGATGATCGCGGTCAGAATCGAGAGCGGAATCGAGGTGATGACGATCAGCATGCTGCGCGGCGAGCCCAGGAAGATCAGCACCATCAATGCGACCAGCGCCGCCGCGGTCACCGCCTCCTGAACGACATCCCACAGCGCGGCCCGCACGAACTTCGACTGGTCGAAAGACAACGCTACTTTAAGGCCTTCGGGCGCGGTCGCCAGAATTTCCGGAATTTTCGCTCTGACGGCATCGACCACCGAGAGCGTCGAGGCGTCGGCGTGCTTGATTACCATCAGGTAGGTTGCCTGACGGCCGTCCACGCGCACGACGTTGCTCTCGGGCTGATGTGAATCGGTGACTGGCGCGACATCCCCAAGCAGAACCGGAGCCATGCCGACGTATTTGACCGGCATGTTGTCGAACTCGCTGACCCTGGGAAAGCTCATGTTGATGTCAACGTTGTACTGGTAATTGCCCATCTTGGCGGCGCCGGATGGGATCACAACGTTGCTCGCGGCCAGCGCGTTTCCGATATCGTAGGCCGACAACCCGTTGGCATAGAGGTTGGTCGGGTCGATGTTGACCATGATCGAGCGGCTGACGCCGCCGAGCGGAGCGGGTGAGGAAAATCCGGGGATGGTGAAGAGCTGGATTCGAATGAAGTTCAGTCCGTAATCAAAAAGCTTTTCCGTCGAAAGCACATCGCTGTAAACGTTGAGCTGCGCCACGGGTACGTTCGATGCGTTGTACGAGATGATCTGCGGCGGCTGGATGCCACGGGGAAGGTTGCTCAGAATCGTTTCCGAAACCGCGTTGATCTGGGCAATCGCACTGCCGATGTCCGCCCCGGGCTGGAAGTAAACCTTCAAAATTCCCAGGCCGTTTATCGATTCGGATTCGATGTGCTCGATTCCGTTGACCGTCGTCGAATACGCGCGCTCGCTGATGAACACCATCCGCCGCTCGACGTCGAAGGCCGACAACCCCGGATAGTTCCACACCACCATCACCACCGGCAGATTGATCGCCGGAAAGATGTCGACGTTCATCAGCGAAAACGAAAGGACCCCCAGCACCAGCATCAGCAGCGCCATGACCGCAACCGAGAGCGGACGACGCAGAGCTAGGCGGACGATCCACATATGCCGAAGAAGCTTCCGGAAACGGCGCTCGCTTAGGGCTCAGAGCCGTGAAAAAAAAGGAATCGAAGTCAGAATATGGCACCGCTGAAAGTGTGGCAAGAAAGGGGTGCCGGATGACGGCTCGAACATCGTGGAACGCGCGGGAGCAGTCCCTTCGATTCCCGCATCAACATGCCTCGCCTCGTTCGGAGGCCGGCATGATGCGCCCGAAGGACAGCTGTTTTGATACTCGACAACCATGAGCCAGAGAACCAGACATTTTCGCCGAACGGTTAAACCCGGACATTTTTGCTGAACCAAGGCACGGAAAACGGACAAGGTTGCTCCGTGGCGTGGAAAATGTAACAAAGGATGGTTCAGGCGGGGTCGTAGTTCAGCTCGGTTAGAACGCCGGCCTGTCACGTCGGAAGTCGTGGGTTCAAATCCCATCGGCCCCGCCAA
>JAJPKP010000040.1 GCA_021323675.1 Pseudomonadota bacterium
GCCGGCGGGTTCGTTCAACACGAACGTGCGGCGCGGATCGGCGAGCGACAGCAGCATCGTGGCGTACAGGTACTGGGCATCGGCGGGCGGATCCTTGCGCATGAAGATCGCGTCGAAGGCCTCGATCGGATAATCCGCGCCCTTGTCGGTTAGCCGGTAGTGCGGTGTGCCGCGCGCGACTTCGACGCGCCAGGCGTGCATCCGCGCGCGATGGCCGGCGGCATAGAGCTGGCGCAGTCCCAGGTAATAGATTTCATGGCCGCGCTTTTGTGCTTCGAGCATGAAGACAAAGGTGGTGTCCTTGTCGACCAGCACGTTGTCGAGCGGGTCCATGATAAAGGCGAATTTGTACGCCACGCGCTTCTCCTTGACGGCTATGGGAGGCAACCCTCGCGCCTTCTTTTCTGCTTGCGACAATCAGGAACTTTGCCGATCGAGCGACTGCCGCGCAATCGCCAGCGCCGCAAGCGCGGCTGTCTCGCTTCTGAGCCGGTTGGGTCCCAGTCCCACCGGCAGGAAACCAGCCGCGACCGCGGACTTAAGTTCGCCGGGGGTGAAATCGCCCTCCGGACCGGACGCGACCAGAATCGCCGAGGGGCGCGCCCGCGCGATCGCTTCCATCATCGGCTCCGCTCCCGCCGAGCAGATCAATGCGAGCGTGTCGTGCGGCACGCTCTGAATCAAGGCGGCGAAGGGACGCGGCTCCCGCACGAGCATCGGCGGCGCGGCGAGGCTCTGTTTCGATGCGGCAATGGCCAGCCGGCGCCATCGAGAGACCCGCTCGATGCCGGGAGTTTTGCCGATGGTGCGAGCGCATACGATGGGCCACAGTTCGGTAGCGCCCAGTTCCGCCGCCTTTTCGACGATAAAATCCATCCGCGGACCCTTGACGATCGCGGCTGCGACGATTGCCGGGGCGCACGCCTTCGCGGGCTCGACCGAGGTGACGTGAATCGATGCGCCAGCGCGATCGAACTGGCGGATCGTCCCCGAGTAGCGCATTCCGGCTTCATCGATCAGGACTACGTCGTCGCCCGGCTGAAGACGCATCACATCGCGCATGTGATGACCCTCTTCGGCGTCAACGCGCGCAATTCCGGATGCATCCGGAGGCGCGGCCAGTGCGAACCGGGGTGCCTGCTTCATCTTGCCATCACTATGGTAGCCCATCCGCGGCTTTGCGTGATCGCGACGGTTCGAAGCCGCCGATATGCGGGAAGGACGCGGCGTACCTCGCTCGCCAGAATTCCGCCCATCACCAGCCGTCCGTCCCGATTGAGCCGCTTTATCAGCTCGGGAGCCATCGCGATCAGGACATTGCTCAGGATGTTGGCGGCGATCAGGTCGAATTTTCCGCGGACCTTTTCGATGGGAGTGACGGAGAATCTAATCTTCCAATCCGCCGGGTTGAGGGCCGCATTCTCGCGTGCGTTGTCGAGCGCGGCGCGGTCGATGTCGATCGCCGTGACGCGCGCGCCCATCGATGCCATCGCAAAGGCCAGGATGCCCGATCCGGTGCCGACATCGAGCGCGGTTCGGATCGCCGGTTTCGCGGCGAATTGCGCCTCGATCGCGCGCATCGCTCCCGCGGTGGAAGGATGATGCCCGGTGCCGAAGCCGAAGCCGGGGCTGATCGCGATGCTCACCCGTCCTGGCGTGATGTGCCTGTTCCATGGCGGCACCACCTGAAATTTCGCGCCGATGCGAAAGGGCTTGAATCGCTCCTGCCACATCGTAGCCCATCCCGGGTCGGCGATAGTGCGCGGCGCGGGTGAACTTCCCGCCAGAATGCCCGCCCTGTTCAGGGCTGCTTTAAGGGCGGATGTCGGCACGCGGCTTCGGCTGGGGAAATATGCCTCCAGCGTGACGACTTTGCGCGGCCTGCGACCGGGCTTGTCCATCTCCGCCACGGCGCATCCGAGCGCGCCGCGGGAGATGAGCAGTCCCGCCGCTTCGTCGGCCATCGCGGCGCGCACCGCGAACATCGCCTTGGTAAACACGCCTTTGTTTCGTTCGGCAGCCATCGGCTGGCAGAAGTATGTCTGTGGATAACAATCGCGCGCAATCGCGTTGCTCGCACGAACGCGCGCCGCGTAAGCTTCATTGCGGAAGTCGCGATGATGAAGCGATCGATTCTGAACATCGCCCATCGAGGGGCCAGCGGAACTTTTCCGGAAAATACGATCGCCGCATTTCGCGGCGCGATCGACGCAGGCGCCGCGATGTGCGAGCTCGATGTGCAATTGTCGCGCGACCGCGCAATCGTGGTCATCCATGACGATACCGTCGATCGCACCACCGATGGGCACGGCGCGGTTGGCGACATGACGCTCGCCGAGTTGCAGGCGCTCGACGCCGGCGCGCGGTTTGCGGGCGTGTCCGGACGTGGCGAGCGCGTTCCGACGCTGGATGAGGTGTTTGCGGCGACGTCGGGCCGATGCGACCTCAATATCGAACTCAAGTCATCGGGATTCGAGGCCGAAGTGTATGCGCTGATGCGCAAGTGGGACGCCGCGGGTTCATCGATGGTATCGAGCTTCGATTGGAATGCGCTGGCCGCGATGCGCCGGCTCGACGCTTCCATCAAGATAGGCGTGCTTGCCGAAACCGAGGCTCCGCGGATGCTCGATGCGGCGCGGCGCCTTGCGGCATGGTCGATAAATCCGCGCCATGACATGGTCACGCCCGAGTTGTGCGAGCGCGCCCGTGCCCTGGGCCTGAAAGTGCTGGCGTGGACAGTGGATGAAGCCGACCGGATGCGCGGGCTAATCGGCTGCGGAGTTGACGGTATAATGACCAATTATCCCGCCCGTCTGCGGGATGTGTTGAGCGAGGCGAGCAGCTAGGCGCGGGATGACGATGGGGCGTTTCGGCGACGACAAGATCGAGGAAGTGCGGCAGCGCGCCGATATCGTTGAGATCATCGGCGCGCATGTGCGGCTTAAGCGCACGGGCCGCAACTTCGTGGGCCTCTGTCCGTTCCATCAGGAAAAAACGCCTTCGTTCTCGGTAAATCCGGAACGCGGGTTCTTCCACTGCTTTGGATGCAACACCGGCGGCACCGTCTTCAATTTCATCATGAAGATGGAAGGGCTCACCTTTCCGGAAGCGGTCCGCTCACTGGCGGATCGCTACGGAATCGATCTGCCCGAGCAGGAGTACAGCGGCGGACCGACCAGGTCCGAGCGCGACGCGATGTACGCGGCGAATCAGGTCGCCGCCGACTTTTTCGAGCATGTGCTGTGGAAGACGCCCGACGGACAGCATCCCCGCGACTACCTCGAATCGCGCGGCATCGCAAAAGAGACCGCGCGCGCCTTCCGGCTCGGCTTCGCTCCCGCGCGGATCGCGTCGCTGGCGAAGGCGCTGGAGAAGCGGGGACTGCGCGAGGCGGGGATCAAGCTGGGGCTGGTCAGGCAGGACGCCGACGGGACGCGCGACATGTTTCGCGCGCGCGTGATGTTTCCGATCCGCGATACGCAGGGCAGGGTGGTGGCGTTTGGAGGACGGGTGCTCGACGATCGGCAGCCCAAGTACCTGAATTCGCCGGAATCTCCCCTTTATTCGAAGACGCGGACCATCTACGGCCTTTACGAAGGGCGATCGACGATCATCGCCAAGGATCGCGCGATCCTGGTCGAAGGATATGTCGATGCGATCATGCTGGCGCAGGCCGGCTTCAAGGAGGCTGTCGCCGGATGCGGCACGGCTCTTACGGTCGAGCAACTGCGCGTGCTCGGGCGGCACACCAAGAACGTGATCGCGTGCTTCGACGGTGATGAGGCAGGGCGCAAGGCTTCGCTGCGCGCCCTTGAGATTTTCCTGCAGGCCGGGATGATCGGGCGCGGAATTTTCATCCCCTCGGGTTACGACCCTGACACCTTCATCCGCGATCGCGGCGCCCAAGCGTTCGCGGATCTTGCCGAGGGCGCCGAACTGCTAATCGACTATTTTCTTGCCGAGCAGGCCCGCGAGGCCGCCAAATCTCTGGAAGCCCGCGCCCGTGCTGCGGAACGGGTGGCGGAGATGCTCAAGCTCGTAACCAACAGCTTTGAGTTCGATCTGCTCGCGAGCCGCGCCGCCTCGGTGCTGGGAATTGGAGAAGAAGTGCTGAGAAGGGAGGGGCGCGCGCCCCGCCGGTTTCATCGCGAGGCTCCGCAGGCGCAGCCGCGCCCCGTGGCGCAGCCGGTGGATGCGGGCGCGCGGGCGGAGATAGGCCTCGTTTCCATAGCCCTGTTTCATCCCGAACTGCGATCTTTCATCGCGGAGTCGCGGGTCGGGGCGGACTTCGCGGATTCTGGTCTCGCGGCCGTGCTGAGCGAGATTTGCGCGAGCGAGGAGCCGCATGGCGCGATGCAGGCGTGGCTTGCCGAACGGATCACACCCGAGCAGCAATCGCAGTTGTCCGCAGCCGCGGTGGGACCGCTTATCGAAGATATCGACCACGCGCGAGTGCTGGTCGCGGACTATATCGCGGCGCTGGAACGCAGGCGCCGCCAGCGCGAAGTAGAGCAGCTAAGACGCGCGGCGGCGCAGGCCTCGATGGGAAGAGGGGGCGAAGATGAAGCCGCGCAGGCGGCCCAGGCGCTCATTTCGCTGCGCCGCGCCTCGGATTCCCGCCGATGAATGCACAATTCTTGAACGATCGTTTGGGGACCCCTTAAAAACCCCCGCCCAAATTGGTAGCATCAGTTACTGCCTGATGAGTCCCGAAGGGCCCATAGCTCAGCCCGGTCAGAGCTGCCGGCTCATAACCGGCTGGTCCCAGGTTCAAATCCTGGTGGGCCCACATCAGTACGATTCCATTCATCTCACAACATTAACCTCACGCCGTGCCGGCGCGGCCGCGCGTGTACCAGGGAGGACGAATTGCCAGAACAGATAGTCCGGCTGATGGATCTGCAGGTCCTTGATCGCCAGCTGCAGGAACTGGAACAGACGTTGGCGACGATCGCCGGAAAAGTCGAAACCCTGCGCGAACAGAATGCCAGCAACCAGGAAGAGCTGCAGCGCCTGACCGAAGAAGACCAGCAGGCCGCCGCCGCCCGCAAAAAGGCGGAAAAAGATCTGGCCGAAGGCGAAGCCAGAATCCGCAACAAGCGGATGAGGCTTAACATGGTGCGGACGGACAAGGAGCTTCAGGCGCTCACGCTCGAAGTCGAGTCCCTCAAGGAAACCAATCAGAGGCTCGAGACCGAACTGCTTGCGATGATCGAATCGGCTGATCCGCGAGCGGCGCGAATCAAAGAGCTGGGAGAGCTGATTGCCAAAGGGCGCGCGGCTCTGGCCGAAGGCGAGAAGGAAATCGCCGCGCAGGTCGAAGAGCTGAAAACTTCGATTGCTTCCAAGCGTCGCGAACGCGACAAAGTCGCCTCTGAAGTTCAACCCAATCTCCTGCAGCGCTACAACACGCTCTTCACGCGCCGCCAGGGTATTGCGGTCGCGCTCGCCAAGGGTGGAAGCTGCATGGGATGCCGCCGGTTGCTGCCGCCGCAGTTGTTCAACGAGATCCAGAAACATCTTCAGATTCACTTCTGCCCGAACTGCCAGCGCATCCTGTACTTCGAAGAAAAGCCGGCTGAACAAGAGAGCTGACCCGGGCTGCTCTGGCGCGGAGCAGGTCCATTGCGACGCTCGAGGTGCTTGCGGCGTGCGTTACTGGCACGCGAAGCCGCCCCTGTCTTCACCGCTCGCCAGATCGCGAGAGGCGGATGCGCGCTCGCGCCGCCTCAATCTCGGGAGCCAATGACCATCTGATGCGGTTCCGGGCTCTGCGCGCGGCCGCACCGCGATGGTACAATCCAGACTGCCGGAGTGAGCCGGGCGATCGCTTTCCGCAGGGAAAGAGGAAAGTCCGGGCTCCGCAGGGCAGGGTGGCCGCTAACGGCGGCGCGGAGCGATCCGCGGAAAGTGGCACAGAAAACAGACCGCCCGAAAGGGTAAGGGTGAAATGGTGGAGTAAGAGCCCACCGGCGCGCGAGCGATCGCGTGCGCATGCCAAACCCCACCCGGAGCAAGACCAAATAGGAGGGTGAGCTGCCCGCTCATAATCCCTCGGGTATGGTCGCTGGAGCCGGCGAGCAATCGCCCGGCCTAGAGGAATGATCGCCACCCGCAAGGGCACAGAACCCGGCTTACAGGCTCACTCCGGCATCCCGGGAAAATCGAGCGATCGTGCGGTCAGTGCCGCGATGCGCTTCGATGCCGCCGCGGCGTGGCGGCGCGCGCGGCCTTTTCCAGCGATGCGACGAGGTCGCCCGCGTCCACGATGAAGCCGGCGATTCGCTTCAGCGCGCCAAGGTCGTGCATGCCGCCGATGCCGAGTTCGGGCGCTATCGCCAGCTTGATGTGCGCAGGCAGGTCGCTCGCAAACGCGCTCACCCGCGCAATCTCATCGAGCGCCCGCTCGCGATAACGAACGAGGCCGGTCATCACCGCACCGGCGCCGTCCTGCCGCGCGATATCGCCGGCGAATTCCTTTTCCAGGATTTGTATTTCATCCAGATGCGCCAGCGCCGCGGTTGCGGACCCGTGCGAGGCTTCGAGCAAGGTCCGTTCGTCGAGGAAGCGATTGATTACGATTGCCGACAACCGAAGTCCATCGGCCTTCATTTCCGCGATCAGCTCCTTGGCCTGGCTGAGCCGATCAGCCTCCGCCGTCGTCACCATCACGAAGCGGACCGCATCCGATCGCATCAGGGCTTCGGTCTTGCGCAGTTGATCGACCACCGCATCCACGCTCTCGGAAGCGGCCGCAAAGAAATCCGAAACGCTGGAAAGCACGCGGGTTCCCGCAAAGCGCTCGAGCTCGTGCACCACAAAGCGCGCGGCCTGGCTGGCAAGCTTGACGGCGAGCCGGCCGGCGGAAAGCGACGGCGTGAAAATCCATCGCGCCGTGCGGGAGTCGAGCAGATGCTTGAAGCGGGCGGGCGCTTCGAGGAACTCGAACGCATGCGCGGCGGGCGGAGTATCGACGATCTTCAGTTCGAACCCTCCCGATTCATGCATATCGTAAAGCTGCTGCAGAGCGGCGAATGCCTCGGCACCCGCAAATTCGGCGGTGAGCCTTTCATAAAACGGATTTTCCAGGATGCGCTTGCGCGTGGCGGCATCCGGCGCGAACCGCTCCGCCATCATGTCCCATACGCCCTTCACGTCGAGCATCATCGCGGAAAGCCTGATTGATGGGTCCAGGCCGGCGGCGGCGAGATGGGCTCGCGACAGGCGCTGCGGGCGACCGCCCAGATGCTTCAGTCCGAGGGCGTCGCGCAGGCGCCTGGCCGGGTCAACGGTGATGAGCGCGGTGTCGAGGCGAGCGGCGGCACCAGCAACTCCGAGCGCTGCCGTAACGGTAGTCTTTCCGACTCCGCCGGTTCCAAGCAGGATCAGGATGGATCCCTTCTTTAGCAGCTCTTTCACGACAAAGCGTCCGTTCGGGCCAAGATAGCAAGGGCTGTGCAAACGCGCATCGGCGGTGATTAGACCGGAACTTCCGGCGCAGCTAGAATTGACATCGAGGTCAGGGGCAGATGGTGGCGGGGGCGACGGTGGCGATGGTCCTCGGGGCGGCTGCGGTTATCGGGATCGCGATTCTCCTGGTGGTCGCGGGCTCGCGCAGGAATTCGATAGATCGGTTCGGCGAAAAGCTCGACGCGATCGCGCGCGAGATGGACTTCAAGTTCACCCGCGCGGCGGCCGACATGGCCGAGCGGCTCAGCGAAACCAGGGGTGAACTGCGCCAGGAGACCGCCGACCGCATCGGGCAGGGAATCCTCGGGCTCAAGAATGAAATCGAACGCCAGCTCAAGGCCGGCCGTGAGGAGCAGGCCGGCGGCCTCAAGCTGGAAATAGCCGCGCTCACGTCGGAGATGCGCCGGGGGCTCGAATCGGTGCGATCCGAAATCGACCGCAAGCTCCTCGCGATCACCAACCAGGTACAGGACAAGCTCGACCAGAATATCAAGGAAGGGTTCGCGCAGTTCGAAAAAGTTCAGCAGCATCTGCTTGCCGCCGAAGAGCAGTTGCGCAACGTCGGCGCGATCGGCGCTTCGATTAACGATCTCAACAACCTGCTCAAGATGCCGCATTTGCGCGGCAAGTTCGGCGAGGCCAGCCTGGAGCGGCTGCTGCAGGATTTTCTGCCGGCGCATATGTACGAGCTGCAGGCATCGCCCGGAGTGAACGTGCCGGGACGCGCGGACGCGATCGTGAAGTTTCCCGAGCGCAACCTGCCCATCGACGCGAAGTTTCCCCGCGAGCAGGTGCTGCCCCTGTTCAGCAGCAGCGATCCCGGCGCGCTGGAGCAGGCCCGCACCGAGTTCGCGCGAGTGATGAAGGAGCAGGCCCGGCGCATCGCCGCTTACATCCGCCCGGAGAGCGGCACCACCGACATGGCGCTGATGTACCTGCCCAGTGAAACGCTCTACATGGAAGCGGTTCTCAACGGCGACCTCAGCGAGTTCCTGAACAAGATGCGCGTGTTTGCGGTTTCGCCCAACACCTTGATCATCACGCTTCAATCGATCCAGATGGTCTTCAAAATGTACGAGTTCGCAAAGAGTTACGAACGCGCCACCGAGGAGCTGAAGAAAGCGCAGACCGCGTTCGGTTACTTCGAGGATCGGTTCGAGGATATCGGCAAATCGCTCGGCAAGGCGCAGCAGGCCTACGAAATCGCGCGCGGGCATCTGACGAAGTACCGCAACCAGGTGGTGAACCTCACCGGCGAACCTGTTCCTGAACTGGAAGGCCCGCCAATCGCAATCGCGGGCGGCAAAGGCAAATAAAAATTTCAATCGCCGCGGCGGAAACGCCGAATCGCCGCCTCGGAATAAGGAGGCTGGGCGCTACTGCTGTTCTTCGTCGCTTGGTGGCGGCGGCTTCAATTGGCTGTGCTCGGCGCCTGTCGTTATCCATCGCGCGATTTCAGCGCGCTCGCGGCGCAGAAAATCGCCGATCGCCTTGCGCAGCCCCGGATGCGCCACGTAGTGCATGCTGCGCGTGAGGGCAGGGTCGAATCCACGAAGCCACTTGTATTCGCCGCCTGCGCCCGGCTCGAATCGGGAAAGGCCGCGGGCGATCGCGTGCTCGATGCCGGCATAGTAGCAGACCTCGAAGTGCAGGAAGCGGATCTCGCGAAAGCATCCCCAGTAACGCCCGTAAAGCACCCCGGCTTTTTCCAGGCAAATCGCGCCCGCGACGATATCGCGGCGATCGTAGGCGGCGACAAACCTCAAGTGGCGCTTGAAGTTGCGCCGCAGCAGGTCGAAGAACTCCTTGTGCAGATACTGCCGTCCCCAATAGAGCTTTTCGATGGTTGAGAGATAAATGTTGAACATCGTCGGGAACATCGTATCCGCGATTTCGTCGCCTGCGTGCACGCGCACGTCAATCCCGGCATCTTTGACTGCCTGGCGTTCGTGGCGAACCGCAGTGCGGCGTTTGTGCTTGAGCCGCGCCAGGTAGTCGTCGAACGTCGCAAATCCCGAATTCTGCCAGTGATACTGGTAGCCGTGCCGTTCCAGGAAGCCGGCCGCGGACAGAGTCGAAGCTTCGTCCTCAGAGCAGAAATTCACGTGAACGGACGACAGCTTGTTGTCATCGCAAAGCCGCGCCAGCGAGTTGGCCAACACCGCCGAGAGCATCGCCCGATTCGATCCGGGCGCGGTCAGAAGCCGCCGCCCGGTGTGCGGGGTGAACGGCACGCCGACGAGCAGCTTCGGGAAGTAGCGGATGCCTGCGCGCTCCGCCGCATCCGCCCATCCATGGTCGAAGACGAATTCGCCCATGCTGTGCGATTTCAGGTAGAGGGGACACGCCGCAAGGATCCGATGTCCGGGGCGCTCGCGGATGACGATATGAAACGGAGCCCATCCGGTCTTGCGCGTGGCGGAACCCGACTTCTCCATCGCGCACAGCCAGTCCCATTCGAGGAATGGCGAATCGCCGGGCTCAAGCACGCCGTTCCAATCGTCGCGCGAAATCTTTTCGATTCCTTCGACGATCTGGACTTCGAGCTGCTGCGCGGTGTCGTTCATCGAATGATGCCGAGCTTAACAATCATCGGGTGAGCAACAAACCGGTCTGCGCATTTTAAGAGTCACGCGCTCCATGAAACCGCGTTTATCTGCTATTCTGGCATAGGGGGCAAGCTTGGCGGTTCGATGCGATGAGCGTGGAAAACGAATATCGCTGGATCAGGGCGGCCGTAAATGGAACGGGCGGCGAGGATGACGCCGGCGGCGCGAGCGGCGGCACCGTCACCGAACGGCGGACCAAAACCCGCGCCAAAACCGCGAAGCCGCCGCTCTACAAGGTTATTCTGCTCAACGACGATTACACCCCGATGGAATTCGTCGTCGAGGTGCTGAAGGCCGTGTTTCACAAGCCGCACGCCGAAGCTACTCGCATCATGCTACACGTGCATCAGAACGGTATGGGCGTGGCCGGTGTCTATCCATACGAGATTGCGGAAACCAAGGGGCGCACAGTCGAGGAACTCGCGCGGCAGGCCGAGTATCCTCTGAAGTGCACGATGGAAAAGGAGTAGGGCGGAGCGAAGCGATGCCGCCATCGAATATCATGATCAGCCGCGAGCTGCAGGTGACGCTGCAGCTTGCGATGACGGAGGCGGTCAACCGCCGCCACGAGTACGTCTGCCTGGAGCATCTGCTATACGCGATGCTTCACGACGTAACCGCCAGCAACATTCTCCGGCACAGCGGCGCCAACCTCGATGCGCTCAGGCGCAAGCTCGAGCATTACCTCGACGAGCAGATCGAGCGGCTGCCCAAAGGCGAGGAAGTCGCACCGCGCTATGCGCTGGGAGTGCAACGCGCGCTCCAGCGAGCCGCGCTGCATTCGCAATCAGCCGGCCGCAACGAAATCAACGGCGGCAGCGTGCTGGTCGCGATGTTCCAGGAGACCGAGTCGCCCGCGATGCTGTTTCTGCAGGAGCAGGGCGTGACCCGCTTCGACGTGATCAACTTCATCTCGCACGGTGTGTCGAAGACGGGCGCCGACGAGAATGAGGATGTTGGCGGCGTCGACGAGGACGACGACGAAGAGCCGCGGGAAGCCAGGGGCGGGGGCGACGAGGACGGCGAGCGCAAGATATCTCCGTCAAAGGCGCTCAAAACCTACACCATCAACCTGACCGAGCGGGCCGCGCAGGGGAAAATCGATCCACTGGTCGGCCGCAAAAATGAACTCGAACGCGCGATCCACGTCCTGCTGCGCAGGCGCAAGAACAATCCCGTGTTTGTCGGAGAGGCCGGAGTCGGAAAGACCGCGCTTGCGGAAGGACTGGCGCTTGCGGTCCATCGCGGCGAAGTTCCATCCGCTCTGAAGGGCGTGGAAATCTACGCGGTCGATATGGGCGCGCTGCTGGCGGGGACGCGCTTTCGCGGCGACTTCGAGCAGCGGCTCAAGGCGGTGATCAAGGCCGTCGTCGGCAATCCCAGGCGCATCCTGTTCATCGACGAGATCCACACGATCGTGGGAGCCGGCGCGGCATCAGGCTCGACCATGGATGCCTCGAACCTGCTCAAGCCCGCGCTCGCGTCGGGCGACCTTCGATGCATCGGCTCGACCACCTACCAGGAATACAAGCGATCCTTCGATCGCGACAAGGCGCTGGCCAGGCGCTTTCAACGAATCGATGTGCTCGAGCCGACGCAGGAAGAAACGGTCCAGATTCTCGAAGGACTGAAGCCGCATTACGAAAAGCATCACAATGTCCGCTACACCGCGCCGGCGCTGCGATCGGCGGTCGAATTGTCGGCGCGTTACATCAACGATCGCTTCCTTCCGGACAAGGCGATCGACGTGATGGACGAGGCGGGCGTCGCGGGCCATCTGCGCGGCAAGGGCGCGCCCGAGCCGGTGACGGTGGGAGTGCGCGATATGGAGCGCACGGTGGCGCGGATGGCGAAAATTCCGGAGCGCACCGTGTCCGCATCGGATCGCGCCCGCCTGCAAAACCTCGAGGAAGACTTGAAGAAGGCGGTCTTCGGCCAGGATACCGCGATCGAGGCCGTCGCGCGCGCGATCAAGCTCGCTCGATCCGGCCTGAGCCATCCCGACCGTCCCGTTGGATCGTTCCTGTTCGCAGGTCCTACCGGCGTTGGCAAGACCGAGGTTGCGCGGCAACTGGCAAAGACGATGGGAGTCGAGTTCCTGCGCTTCGACATGTCGGAGTACATGGAGCGCCACACGGTCTCGCGCCTGATCGGCGCTCCGCCAGGATATGTGGGCTTCGATCAGGGCGGGCTGCTGACCGACGCCATCAACAAGACGCCGCATTGCGTGCTGCTGCTCGACGAAATCGAGAAGGCCCATCCCGACCTGTTCAACATCCTGCTGCAAGTGATGGACCATGCGACGTTGACCGACAACAATGGCCGCAAGGCCGATTTCCGCAACGTCGTGCTGGTGATGACGACCAACGCGGGCGCGCAGGAACTGGCGCGCGCGATGATCGGGTTTCACGGCGGGGTAGGGACGGGCAACCCGAAGACGGTCATCGAGCGGATGTTCAGTCCGGAATTTCGAAACCGGCTGTCCGCGACGATCGAGTTTGCACCGCTCAGCCCGCCGGTTATCGAGCGCGTCGTTGAGAAGTTCCTCGGTGAACTCCAGGAGCGCCTCGACAAGCAGAAAGTAGTGCTCACCGCTACGCCCGCCGCCAAGAAGTGGCTGGCCGAGCGCGGGTTCGATCCGCGTTTCGGCGCGCGCCCGCTGGGAAGGCTTATCGAAAACGAGATTGCGCGCGCGCTGGCCGATGAAGTCCTGTTTGGCCGCCTGACCAAGGGTGGCAAGGTCACCGTCGACGTGGAAGGCGACAAGCTTTCATTCGATTACAGCGAGACCCAGTCCCGCCAACCAGCGCCGGTTTCCTGAAGCTGCAGGGCGGCGCGAGGAACCTATCCGCCGGGGTTTCGGCTCGGATGCGATGAGTCCTGCCGCTACTTGGGTTTTCGGCGCTATTCGCGGCGCAGGACCGTCGGATGGAGCCATTCGTCGCCGCCGGTCTTGCTGTGATCGATATTGTAGTGAAGCCCGCGCGATTCCTTGCGCGAACGCGCCGAGCGGATGATCAGTTCGGCGACCGTCGCGAGATTGCGAAGTTCGATCAGGTCTGAATCGATGGTGTGGTACCAGTAGTAGCTGTGAATCTCTTCCTTGAGCAGCTCGATTCGCCTGAGCGCCCGTTCGAGCCGCCGATCGCTTCGCACTATTCCCACATAGTTCCACATCAGGCGGCGAATCTCGTCCCAGCTCTGCGTGATAAGCACCCGCTCCTCACTGCGAATCGCGCGGCCCGGGTCCCATTCGGGAAACTCCGGCGGCGCACCGCCCGATGACTTTATCATCTCGATCGCGGCGACGGCTGCTCGCCGTCCCATCACCGCCGCCTCCAGCAGCGAATTCGAAGCGAGCCGGTTGGCCCCGTGCAGCCCGGTCATCGCGACTTCGCCCGCGGCGTACAGGCGCGGAATCGGCGTGGCGCCATCCAGGCCGGTTTGCACTCCACCGCACATGTAATGGGCGGCGGGGACGACCGGGATCGGCGCTTTGGTGAGGTCGAAGCCGAAACTGAGGCAGCGCTGATAGATGTTGGGGAAGCGACGGCGGATGAAGTCAGCGTCGCGATGGCTCAGATCGAGCAGAACGCAGTCCAGACCGTGGCGCTTCATCTCGGAGTCGATCGCCCGCGCGACTACATCGCGCGGCGCCAACTCAGCATCGGGATGATAGTCCTTCATGAAGGGCGTGCCGTCCGGCCGGCGCAGAATCGCGCCCTCGCCGCGAAGAGCTTCGGAGATGAGAAAAGACTTGGCGGCAGGATGGAACAGGCAGGTGGGATGGAACTGATAGAACTCCATGTTCGCGATCGGCGCGCCCACCCGATACGCCATCGCCACTCCGTCGCCCGAGGCGATGTCGGGATTGGTGGTGTAGAGATAGACCTTGCCCGCGCCGCCGGTGGCAAGCAGCGTCGCGCGCGCCAGGATCTTCTTGACGGTTTGGGACTTGCGGTCGTAGGCGTAGACGCCCCAGCAGGCGCCGGGATGGCCGGCCGTGGCGGTTTCGGTGAGTAGATTAACCGCGACGTGATTTTCGAGCGTGCGGATGTTCTCGATGGCGCTGGCGGCCTCGGTCAGCGCCCGCATTATCTCCTGCCCGGTGAGGTCCTGGGCATGAAGGACCCGGCGATGGCTGTGGCCGCCCTCGCGCCCCAGATCGAATTCGTCCTCGCCCCCGTGCTCGATTCTGCTGAACCGGGTACCAAGCCGGATAAGCTCGCGGACCACGTCGGGGCCTTCGCGAACGATGCTTTCGACGGCGGCGCGATCGCAGAGACCGGCGCCGGCGCGCAGGGTGTCCTCGATGTGCGACTCGAAGGAATCGTGCACGCTCCAGACGCTGGCGATTCCGCCCTGTGCGTAGGCGGTATTGGCTTCGGTGCTGGCGGCTTTGGTCAGAACCGTGACGGTTCCAAATTCGGCGGCCCGGATCGCGAACATCAATCCCGCGATACCTCCGCCGATGACGAGAAAGTCGCTCTGGAACTCGCGATTCATGCAATCAAGCCTGCCAAGGCCGGGTGTCTGGGAAGGGGCTGTTCCATCTTGAACGCTGTGAAAACGCTACGTTGCGGAAGCATGACCAGTCAACATCGCGCGAGCGTCAGCCGGAGACCGGCACCAGCCTCGATTTGCTCCGTCACCCCGATTTCCATATTGTCAAAAAAGACCCTTGCGGCGGAGCCCAAAGGCGTGGAATTCACGACGCCAAATGTCCTGACACTGCTCAGGATTGCCAGCGTACCCGTCCTGATATGGTTGCTCACGTATACGGGACCGCTGCCCTCGGCTATTGCCGCGGGAGTGTTCTTCCTTGCGACCATCACCGACTTCTTCGACGGCTACCTCGCCCGCAGCTACAACTCGGTCACGGCGATGGGCAAGTTCCTTGACCCGATGGCCGACAAGCTGGTCGTAGCCGCCGCGCTAATCATGCTGGCCGGGATGCATCGGACGCCGCACGTGCCGGCATGGATAGTGGTGGTGCTGGTGGCGCGCGAGATCATGGTGACCGGTCTGCGCGCCGTCGCGGCCGCGGAAGGGATAGTGATGGGCGCGGACGAGCTCGGGAAGTACAAGATGACGCTTCAGGCCATCGCGATTCACGGCCTGCTCATCCATTACACCTACTTCCACGTCGATTGCTTCGCGTTTGGGATGTTCGTGCTGTGGATCGCGCTGGTGGTTACCGTCTGGTCAGGGATCGACTACTATCTGAAGGTGATGCGCGCGTTGAGGCCGCAAACGATGCGCGTAGCCGGCAAGCGGGCGGCGGTCTGATTGACTCGGACCCAAACCCCCGATAAACGATCTAGTCCGGCCTGTGGCGAGCGGGTGTAGCTCAGTTGGTAGAGCGTGTGCTTGCCAAGCACAAGGTCGTCGGTTCGAAACCGATCACCCGCTCCATCAGAATCCCATGCAAAAATCTTCTCGCGTTGTTCGCGATCCGGTCCCATCGCCCGCGATCGCGGGTCGGGCTTATCGTGCCGGGGGCTGGGCGGCTTGCTGCTTGAGGGCCGCTGACTCGGATTTGACCCAGGCCATTAGGACATCGCGATCGGCTGGCGATAATCTGGCTTCCCGGTGCATCGGATAGATGTAGTACCAGGGCGGCATCTCTCCTTCCTCGATGGTCTTTCCGATCTCCTTGAGCTTTTTCTGGCGGCGGGCCGGGCTATAGGTTCCCCACGTCGAGAAGTTCAGCTCGTCGCGCCCCTCATGGACATCGTGTGCGACCAGCCAGGAAGCGGGCGCCACGTCGGCGTACCAGGGCCACGCCACTTCGTTGGAATGGCAGTCGTAGCACGAGCGCCGCATTATCTCCTTCACTTGCGGCGGCGCGATGACCTCGCTCTCGACCGGTGGATTGCTCTTGTCGATACGGAAAAGCTGCGCGACCAGGAGGATTGCCACCAGTGCCACGCCGGCTGCCTTCAGGATCTTCATCACTCTCGTTAGCGAAACCTCTTGATACCTTCGCGCCGAAGTTCAACTACGGCAAACGTTTTAGACGCCTCAGTATGCGAGGTTGTTCCGGGTGCGCAGGCGCAAGAAAATCATTTGTTGAAACTCGGTTAGCCCACAGCACGGCCGGGTGTGAAAAGCAGCAGGCCCCGCTGGAATCGGGGCCTGCTGCCGGGGACTCGGTCGACCGGTTAAGTCGAGATGTTACTTGGTGAGGGTCAGCGGGGTCTCACGGTCGATTGAACCGCAAGTCGCCTTGATATCCACCGTTTCCGCTTCGGACACCGGATGGGTGGTAACCTGGAATTTGCCAATCTTCGAGCCGCTGGGAATCGTCAGAGTGGTAGGAACTGACGCGGCCGATGGCGTATCGCTTGAGAGCAATATGACCTCGCCGCCCGACGGGGCCGCGCTGGTGAGTCGCACCACGCCGCGCGGACGGACCGCACCGCCTTTGCCGCGCTTCGGGCTTATCTTGAGCGAGGCGAGATTGTTGGAGCAGGCTGACGTTGAGCTCGAACTCAAGACGGTGGCGTGAAGCATGGTGCCGATCAGAGCGCCCGGCTGGCCGTTGTCGTCCGCATAGACGTCGGTCGTCTCGACGATGCTCTCGACCTTATCCTGAGGATCCAGTGAATCGTCGTGGGAAAGCGTCTCGTTTGGATCGAGCTTCTCGGGCGAGGAATCGACTTCAGAGCTGTCGGTGTAAACCGGATTGTCGGTCTGGAGTTCTTCCAGCGAGACTCCGCGATTGGCGTTGAGCACCCGTCGCTGCACCCAGACCGGCTTGCCGTCGGGCGAATCGTTGCGGATGTCGCTGTTTACGGTATCGCCGCTCAGAGCTTCAGCCTCGTGAGGGAATGCCACATCGCTCGAGGCG
Organism: Pseudomonadota bacterium; assembly: GCA_021323675.1. Lineage (GTDB taxonomy): Bacteria > Desulfobacterota > Binatia > Binatales > Binataceae > JAFAHS01. The sequence continues at coordinate 16,933 of JAJPKP010000040.1, forward strand.
CCGCCGCAATCGCTGCTGCCACTCTTCCATCGGTAGGTGGCGTTGGACGCGGGAGAGGAGAGGCTCACACCGAAATGCTCGACAGTATCGGGGTCCGTCTTGTGTCCCTTATACACGACCTTGGTATCGCTTCCGTTGGCGCTGACGGATGGCGCGCCGAAATCCGGGTTGCGAAAGGTGTGGAACACCTCGTTCGGTGAGACGCCGGAAAGATCGATCTCAAAGCCGTCACATGAGGTGCCGGTCCGGTTCGCGACATCGAAGCCGCTGAGGGAACTCATCAGGTCGATCGAACTGGCTCGCGCGCGCGTGACCCCGACCGTCGTCAACAACATCGCCACTGCAAGGACTATTCGTTTCATCGCACTCCTGCTTTAGTCGCAATCTGTCGCTCCGATGCGACCGGGGTTTTTACGTACGCCTGGCTTGGCGCGCGACACCGACTAGAGCAACGGATGTGCCGCGAATGATTCGAGAATCGCGAAATGCGATTGATCAGCTAAATCAAGCAGAATTCCAATCTGAGCGATGGCGGTACGGAGGTCGCGGTTCAAAGTTTTGAACCCTTGGCACGTGACCGTCAGAATTTTTGAACGCGTGCGGGCACGGCGACAGCGGATGCCCGCTTCGCCTCGGCGTCTTCGCTTTGTATCGCAGGCTCCGACCGATGCGTGTCAGAGCGGGAGCTCTTCCGAGACTCTCCTACGACTTGAGATGGGAAAGTAAATTCGCTCTCGCGAGTCGAGTGGCCATCGAAGATTTTCGCATAGAACGCGCAGCGCGATGCGAGCTTTCAGGATTGCGCCCGGGGGTCGTTTTCTGACCAAAATCGGAATTCGCTTCTCAATTCGGTCGAAGAATTCCCCTTGCCCGTGAGAAACTCAAGTGCGATGGCCTGGCGCCGAGGTGATGAGCCATCAAAACCAGATCGGCGAGGGAATCCGCGCGCATCTTTCGCATCACCACTCCGCGATGTTGCTTGATGGTCTTTTCGGCGGCGCCCAGTTCCGCGGCGATTTGTTTGTTGAGCAGACCCACGGTCACCAGCCCGAATACCTGGCGCTCGCGAGGGGTCAGCGCATCGTAACGTTTCCTTAGTTGGTTTAGTTTCGCGGTCTCGGCCTCGCCGGAGTGAGCGCGGCGTGTCGCGCGCTCGATCGCTTCCAGCAAAGCTTTACGTCTGACCGGTTTCTCCAGAAAATCGACGGCCCCGGATTTCATTGCTTGCACGCTCGCCGACACGTCACCGTGCCCGGTTAGAAAAACGATCGCGGCATTAGGCATCTGCTCCGAAAGCTGACGCTGCAACTGCAGCCCGTCCGTTTCGGGCATCCGCAAATCCGAGACGATGCAGCTCACGCGCAGGGTTGACGCGGCTGCAAACAGCTCTTTGGCCGAGGAAAACGCGCGAGGCTCGAGTCCGGCAGCCGTCAGCATCCGAACCAGCGCCTTCCGGATGGATTCGTCGTCGTCGACGATTGCGATGGCTTCTTTCTCAAGCATGCCCGTTCACATCCTGAGGCGGCTCTGGAGCGCGGACCTCGCTTAGGGCGGGCAGTGAGATTTCGAAGGTCGAGCCCCGATCCGGATTGGGACGCGCCGATAGGCGGCCACCGTGCGCGGTCACGATCGAGCGGGCTATGGTGAGACCCATGCCCATTCCGCTCGGTTTGGTCGTAAAAAACGGCTCAAAGATACGTGCAAGTGTCGCGGGTTCCAGGCCTTTTCCGGAATCACTGATTACGATGCGCACCCGTCCAGCATCGGCGACAATGGAGGCAGAAACCTCTCGTTTATCGCCACTCTGCGAAACAGCATCGAAGGCGTTAAGAAACAGGTTCAGAATGGCCTGCTGGAGCTGGATTCGGTTACCAGCCACGTAAGCTCCCGCCCGCGGCGCCTCGAGGGTCAGGGACACCTTGCGAAAAAGGGCGTCGCTCCGGACCATTCGCACTATTTCGCCCACAACTTCGGTGAGTTCGAGCGGTACCCTTTCCGCGTGATCCTTGCGGAAGAAGGCGCGCAGGGACTTGATGATTTCCGTGGCGCGCAAATTGTCCTGCACGATGTCGCTTGCGGCGACTCGGAGTTCGTCCAGGTCCACGGCATCCGAGTCCAGGATGCTCTGGATCGCTTCGGCGTTGCTCAAGATGGCGGCCATCGGCTGATTAAGCTGATGTGCAAGCGAAGCTGTCAGCTCGCCCATCACCGCCGTGCGCGAAACATGTGCCAGTTCGTTGCGGAGGAGGGCAATCTCCTCCCCGGCGCTTCTCCGTTGAAGAGCGTTCGCAAACACTTCGGCTACAAATTGGAAGCGCCGAATCAGTCTGGGCGACCAGGAGCGTTCCTTCCTTAAGGTCGCAAAACCGAGCGCTGCGACCGTTACGGAGTTAATGCGAAGCGGCACGGTCACGTTGGATTTGGGAAAGTAGCGCCGGAACGTTTTGAAGTCGCCTTCAAATTCAGGCATGAGTTCCCGGACTTTGGAAAATACAATAGTCCGTCCATCCATCAAGCACTGATCAAACCACGGGGCCCGTTTGGCCAATTCCATGCCCACCGGCAGCTTGATGAGGTTGCCGCGCGACCATGAATGTCGCACAACCAGCCGCTCGGAATTGGAATCAATTTCTGCCAGCGCACCCCTGTCGAGATCGTGACTCAGAACAATCTTCCGGATCCATCGGTCTATTTCGCTTCCGATGTCGGCGACCGGAACTCGCACGAATGACGTGGACAATTCCTCCGCGAAGTCTTCAAAACGCCCTCCTTCCGGGGTGCCCTTGAGAGGTTGACCGGCTTTGGGCGACTTGTATCCGGGTGCCTTTGCTCTTGAGCTGTCAGAACCCACGATACGAACACGAGCCTTTTGAGTGTTAAACCTCCCCGCCGCGTCGTTCGGGGGGATTCGGTCGCAGAGCTGGAACTGGATTTTTAGTTGAGCAAATTTGTTCAAAACTCACAGTATCTAAAGTTAACATATATTGGAAGGATGATTTTGATCAGGCGGCGCCGGCGAAAATCTGGAGCGGCGCTGCTCTTGTCACAAGGATGCCCGCGAGCGGTCATGAATGATTTTGCTCGTAGAGGGCCCCATCGATGGAAGCGATCAACTGATCTCTTGCGAATGGCTTGATCAGCAGCGCGACCGGATGCGCGCGAAGCGCGAGACTTCGCGTCTCCTCATCGTACTGTCCGGTGATCAGGACTACAGGCAGCGAGCAGCCCAAACTCGCAAGCTTCTCGCATAACTCGACGCCGTTCATCTCCGGCAGATTGATGTCAACCACCAGGCAAGCCCTCGCCCTGGGAAGTTCGCTTTTCAGGAGTGTACTGGGCCGATCGTAGGCTCGAACGTCAAACCCGGCCGCCTTGATTAGACGTCGCAGCGCTCGCAGCATCGAGGGGTCGTCGTCAATGACGATAACAACGGGCTTAACTTTGGTCACGCAGGATCTCCCGACCCTTACAAGTCACTCAGCGACGCTACACCTTGCAAGTCGGACCTTCGTCTGAAATCGCTGTCTTGGTGCCGGACCGTTATCAGGTCAGATTCACGCAGGACAGACCTTGGGCAGATGGTCAACCCGGCAAGGCAAGTTCAGTGAGGAAGGAAGGAAAAAAGAGAAGGTTTCGTGCTTGTTTGCGGTAGCCGGATTCGTGTCCGCGAGAATTCATTCATTGCCATGCGAACTTGATTTGTGCCGCAATCGTGATTCATTTAGTCCTGTTGAAGCTCTGACCACGTCGAGTCAGGATTGAAGACGCCAATCGCCGAGACAGCCTTTTCAGTATCGGGGCCGAGGTCTTTTTCGACCACAATGCCTTGCTTGTCAATCATGAACGTCATTACCCCGGAAGCTCGATACTCCGCGGGGTAGGCCAGGAAGGCGAAGCCTCCAGTCATTTTTCCATCTACAATATAGTTCTGGCTGCCGCCGGGAGCGTCCGCACCTTGGCCGGTAAGCACTTTGTAGTAGTAACCGTGGAAGGGCGCAGGGCGACCGCTGGGATCGCGCTTGTAACCCTCGGCGGTCGCATCGGCTATCAGCGGGCCGATAGGGCTTTCAGGCTGGTCGTCGGCGGTGGGCCAGTACAAGCCGTCCTTCTGGCCCGTATCGCTGAAAATCTTCTGCGCGTACTGCGCTATTCCAGACGAAGCCTTTTGTGCCTCGGCATATTCCATCTGCGCATCAGCCAGCTCTTCGAGAACAGCGATAGTGAACAATTCGTTGCGCCCGATACGGCGGAACAGCATCTCTTCCTTGCCGGCAACCGAGTCAAACGACCATCCATCGCCGCGCTTTACTATGGGAATCGGCAACGGCCAGTTGTCGGCGCCTACGAAGAGTATTACGCGACCTCTGTCGTCATATGCGAGACGATGCATCTGGTCATAATGCCTGGTGAATTCCTCGCGCGCGGCGTTATCGGCCACCGCGTCGCCGCTGCTGATAATCTGATCAGAATCGGGACCGAGGATTGCCGCCATCGACTTCAGGTCGTCGCTGCGCGCTGCCTCGACCAGGGCGGCCGCTGCTGACGCGGGCGATCTAAAGGTTCGCTGCGCGCTATCGCTGGTCGCGAAGGGAGTGGCAGGCGGCCAGATCGAGGAGACGGTCAGAACCAAAGCCGCAAGTTCAACGATATGGAGCACACGCCTTCGAGTAGGCGAGGGCGCCTGTCGTGGTGCTGCCACAAGGCCGCAATATTTCCGCACGCAGCTCATCGAAGATCCAGCCTACCTCCTGCCTCGGCCACCGCCGCCCCGGCCGCCGCGTCCACCGCCTCCGCCGCGGCGTCCGCCCGATCGCCCTCCCTGGAAACTGGCGCGTCCGCGGCTGCCGGCCGCCTGTGTGGCGCCTCCCGGGGCATAACTGCCAAAGGCGCCGCTGCGGCCTCCGCGCGTGTTTCGATTCGGAGCGCCAGCCCCGTAACCGCGCCGATCCTGGGCCATCCTTTGTTGAGGATTTGAAGGTCCTCCAGCCACGCCGCCGCGCCGGCCAGCCGCGCCAGCACCTACGGGCCTATTTGCCGGAAGCGTGCTCGACTTGGGGAATACCGGCTTGGAAGCGGAAGGGCCGCCGGGCCGGTAGGGCCGTGCGGTCGCAGGATCGTAAGGTCGCGATGCCGGGCTTCGAGTGCCTCTTCCTGAGTATGGTGTGGGGCGCTGGGCCTGCCCGCGGCGGGACTGCCGAAGTTCTGATCGTCCACCTCGAGGATGGTTGTCGCCACGGTTTCGATATACGTTTTTGTTATAGTTAACTGTATTTCCGCCTGATCCTCCCCAACCACAGTCCCAGTCGTCATCGCCCTCGTTAATCAGCGCCATGAGTCCCATTCCGAGGCCGAAGGAAAGAAGGCCCGTTGTTAGCAATTCAGTGCCGGTATATCCGGGAGGGCTTGTGTACCCGGCCGGGGCCTGCACTGGCGCGCCATATACCGACGAGGAATCGTATTGAGGAACGTACACAGTGTTTTGCTGCGCAGGTTCAATGACAACAACCTGCTGCTGGGCCCCGCCGCCCTGAGCCGGCTCTTCAGCCGCGTGCTCAATTTGCACCTTCTGCTGAGGCGTGTCCTTTAGGGTCCCGGCTTGGACCGCCCGATTGCGAAGCCGCTGAATCGCATCCATGACGTCATCGGGCTGGTTGTAGTACGCCTCGCCCAGCGAAGAGGTCCAGGCCAGGCTGTCATTCATGGTTTTGATCACTTCGCGGAACTGTGACAGCGATCTCACGCTGGGATCCCACGGCTGCCCGTTGACCGCCTTGGCGAACTCATCACCTTTAAGGTCGGGATTCTGTTGAAGCCATCGGGCGGCTTCAACAATTTGAGTGGGGAAGGTGGAGGCTACCAGGATACGTGCGACCAACAGGTCGGGATACAGTGCGATGGGCGAGACCAACTCTTCCAATTGCTCAGGGCTCGCTTCGCCGGGAGCGGGCCCAGGCGAGCCGGCGCCGGAGCTGGAACCTTCGTCACTGCCCATCGCCGGGAATGGGCACGTAGAGACTCCGAGGCCGATCGCAAGTACAATCGCGAGCGCTCTCATCGGCGGCCTCATTGGTCGCATCACGGTTCCCCTCGTCGATCAATGATGCTCGCCGGATTCATAAGTTGTCGGCTGACGTATCCGTGGCACCGGCGGCCAAGCTTCCGCCCCACCGCCAGTCGCGAATGTCAGGCATGTCATCGCCAAAGCGGCTTATGTAATTTTTGTGATCATGGAGCTTATCGCGGATTGCCTGTTTGGCGTACGCCGCGCGTTCCGCGAGGAGGGGGACTCTGTCTATTACTTCATTGACCAGTGAAAATCGGTCCATCCGATTCAGCACTACCATGTCAAAGGGGGTGGTAGTTGTGCCTTCTTCGACATACCCGCGCACATGCAGATTTGAATGGCTTGCGCGGCGGTAGGTCAGGCGGTGAATCAGCCACGGATAGCCGTGGAAGGCGAAGACGATAGGCTTGTTAGTGGTGAAGAGAGCGTTGAATTCCAAATCCGGCAAGCCGTGAGGATGCTCACTGGGCGATTGCAGAGTCATCAGGTCCACGACATTGATCACCCGAATCTTCAGTTGGGGAATATGGGAATGAAGCAGGTCGACCGCCGCCAACGTTTCCAACGTCGGAACGTCTCCACAGCAGGCCATTACTACATCCGGCTCGGAGCCCTTGTCGTTGGAGGCCCATTCCCAGATTCCGATTCCGGCCGTGCAATGTTTGATCGCCTCGTCCATCGAAAGCCACTGGGGGGCGGGTTGTTTGCCGGCGATTATGACGTTCACATAGTTGCGGCTGCGCAAACAGTGATCGGTGACCGAGAGCAGGCAGTTGGCGTCGGGCGGCAGATAGACTCTCACCACCTCAGCTTTTTTGTTGACCACGTGATCGATAAATCCGGGATCCTGGTGAGAAAATCCGTTATGGTCCTGACGCCAGACGTGCGAGCTGAGAAGGTAGTTGAGAGATGCGATCGGCCTGCGCCACGCAATATGGTTGCAGACCTTCAACCACTTTGCGTGCTGGTTGAACATCGAGTCGATGATGTGGATGAAGGCCTCGTAGCAACTGAAGAAGCCGTGCCTCCCAGTAAGCAGATAGCCTTCCAGCCAGCCCTGGCACTGATGTTCACTCAGTACTTCCATCACCCTGCCTTGAGGGGAAAGATGGTCGTCTTCCGGAAGAATGTCGGCCACATAGCAACGCTCGGTGACTTCGAGGAGGTCCTGCCAGCGATTTGAGTTGTTCTCGTCAGGGCTGAAAACGCGGAAGTTGGCGCTGTCCAGGTTCAACTTCATCACGTCGCGGAGAAAGAAACCCTGCACTCTCGTCGCTTCGACTAGAGTGCAGCCGGGGACAGGGACGTCGATCGCGTAGTCGCGGAAGTCCGGCATTCTGAGATCTTTGAGCAACTTCCCGCCGTTGGCATGGGGGTTGTCGCTCATTCTGCGCTGTCCCTTCGGAGCTAACGCGGCCAATTCTTTTTCCAGCGCTCCCTTCGCATCAAAAAGCTCCTCGGGCCGATAGCTCTTCATCCATTGCTCGAGAATCTGGATGTGTTCGGGGCGGTCCATATCGCCCATCGGTACCTGATGACTTCTCCAATAGTTTTCGCACTTTTTGCCATCGATCTCGGCCGGGCAGGTCCATCCCTTGGGTGTGCGCAGGACGATCATTGGCCACGCCGGCCGCCCGGCAAAGCCCTTTTCGCGAGCGACGCGCCAGATCTGCTTGATTTCGGCGATTACCGAATCGAGGGTCGCGGCCATCGCTTGATGCATCCTGAGGGGATCGCGGCCTTCCACGAAATGCGGCTTATAGCCGTAGCCCTCAAACAGCTTCCGCAATTCGTCGTTCGGGATGCGCGCGAGGAAACAAGGATTGGCGATCTTGTAGCCGTTTAGATGAAGGATCGGCAGAACGCAGCCGTCGCGTTCCGGATTGAGAAATTTGTTGCCGTGCCAGCCCGTCGCAAGCGGCCCGGTTTCGGCTTCCCCATCTCCTACCACGCACGCCACGATCAAGTTCGGATTGTCGAAAGCCGCACCATAGGCGTGTGATAGTGCGTACCCGAGCTCCCCGCCTTCGTGAATCGATCCGGGTGTTTCGGGTGCTACGTGGCTGGGAATACCGCCCGGAAAGCTGAACTGTCTAAACAGCTTCCGCATCCCGTCATGGTCTTGTGAGATATCCGGATAGACTTCGCTGTACGTGCCCTCGAGATAGGCCTGCGAGACCAGAGCCGGACCTCCGTGTCCCGGACCGATGATGTAAATCATGTCGAGGTTCTGGCTGTTGATGATGCGGTTGAGGTGAACGTAGATGAAATTCAGACCGGGCGTAGTGCCCCAATGGCCGAGCAGCCTCGGTTTGATGTGCTCGCGCGTGAGGGGATCCTTTAACAGCGGGTTGTCCAACAAGTAGATTTGGCCCACCGAGAGGTAGTTGGATGCGCGCCAGTAGGCATCCATCCGAGCGAGTAGGCTGTCATCAGATGTGGCGGACATCTTCACCTCGACAGTTGCGGAACTGGTTGCGAGCTGTGCTGTCGAATGTAGTTACGACTCGGTGTGCCTTCCTATCAGACCTTGGTCGGATGCAGGCCAAGCGGCTACGAACCCAAGGGCTCGGATGTTGGTCAGTCGTCTTCATCGGTGGAAACGAACGTGTCCGATGGTTGGCGGATCTCGTTCTCGAATGAAGGCGTGTACTTGCCGAGAGTCGCCGCGGCATTGTTGCGGGCGCGATGAATGAAGATCCGCTGAGCGTCTATCCAATGTGCTTTGTTGCCGCGCCAGGTTGCCAACGCGCGATCCTGAAGTGCGCGACCGAACGAGAAGCTCAACTTCCAAGGCTTCGGCCCGTCCATCAGGTTAATCGAATTCAAGTGAGCCGTGGCCTTAAGATCGCTCTGACCACCCGACAGAAATACTATTCCAGGCACCGCTGCCGGCACGTGCCGCTGGAGACAGCGCAAAGTGGCTGCCGCAACTTCGGTGATTGATGCCTGTGTTGGACAGGCTGTTCCCGCAACTACCATGTTGGGTTTGAGAAGCATTCCCTCCAGCGATACATCCTGACGGGAGAGTTCGTCGAAGACTGAATGAAGCGTCTGTCCGGTGATTTCAGCGCAGCGGTCCAGCGTGTGGGGGCCATCCATCAGAACGTCCGGCTCGACGATAGGAACAAAGCCGCCTTCCTGGCAGATGGCAGCGTAGCGTGCGAGCGCGTGAGCATTTGCCACTATGCATTTCCGCGTGGGCAGGCGCTCGTCTATCCGAATAACAGCCCGCCATTTGGCAAACTGCGCACCGAAGGAGCGGTACTCGTTGAGGCGATCTGCGAGCCCATCCAGCCCCTCGGCGACCATTTCACCCTCGGTGTTGGCAAGTCGCTTCACGCCCAGGTCGACCTTGATTCCGGGAATTATCCCGCGATCGAGCAAAAGATCCGGGAGCCTTGTTCCATCAGAGCCGAGCTGACGGATTGTCTCGTCATGCAGGATGGCGCCGCTTATAAAGCTCGATGCCTCTGGCGCGGTGAACAAGAGCTCCCGATAAGTGCGCCGGCTTTCCGCGTTGGATTCGATCTTCAATCGTTCGAAACGCCTGGTTATAGTGCCGATTGTTTCGTCAGCCGCCAGGATCCCTTTGCCGTTGGCCACCAGGGTTCTCGCGGTCGCTTCGAGTCCTCGCAACATCATGACTGATTCATCCTCCGTAATTTCGGTATGAGGGCGTCCGAAGCAAAGTGGCGAACCGAATCCATCTGATATGCGACGCGTCTTTTAGCGCTTCCAATTCTGAGTGTCGTTAAGCAGTCTGATTACCGGCTCGTTCGCGCTGCTGTGATCGTAACCCAGAATCGTTAGTGCGGCGGTGCCGAGTTTGAAATAGCGTCCCGCGGACGGATCGAGCCCCAGCCAACGCGCTATCAGCACTCTGAGGAAGTGTCCGCTCGAAAAGGCCGCCGCGTTGCCACCCGCAGTATGTAGGCATGCGATGAATCGGTCCGCGCGAGCTGCCACGTCCGCCGGCGATTCGCCATTGGGACAGCCGTCGCGGAAGATGTTCCACTCCGGACGGCGTGAGAGGATTTCTGCTCTTTTCATGCCTTCGTAGTCGCCGTAGTCCCACTCGAGCAGGTCGTGACTGATTTCGGCCATTGACCGGCATCCGGAAAGTTCGCACGTGCGATACGCACGTCGGAGCGGACTCGTGAAGACTTTCGCAAAGCTTGCAGCCGGCAAACGCTTGCGAAGTGCGCGGGCCTGTGTTTCGCCCGCGGCCGTAAGAGGAAGGTCGGTCCGCCCAGTGTGCCGGCCCGACAACGTCCAGTCAGTCTCGCCGTGTCGAATCAGCCAAATATCGAATGTCGGCGCACTGGTCATCGCGATCGTGGAGAACAGCCGCGAAACTAGGTGTGGCCTCGACCACGAGTCCATCGGACCAAGGTCGGATGGCCCTGTGTCAGCGTTTTCTGGATTTTCTGTGTCAGCGTTTTCTGGATTTTCAAGGAACTGACGGCGCGAAATGGAAGAGCATCGGCCAAATGCATGTTAGGGAATACCGGCGTCTTATTTAATGAGAGACAGTGCTGCGACGCGCTGGTGCGACTGGGTGTCGCGGTCTCGGTTCAGGAAGGTTTGCCTCGATGTCGAGAAAGCTGATCACCGTCGTTGTGGCAGTAGTCGTGGTCGGCGCCGGCGTTGCCGCCTGGGTCATCTTGTCGAAGCCGGCACTGCCGCCTGGATTCGCTGGAGCCAACGGGAGGCTTGAGGCGAAAGAAGTCGACATAGCGACCAAGTATCAAGGCCGAATCAAGGAGGTCCTCGCCGACGAGGGCGATATGGTGGACCAGGGGCAGGTTGTCGCGACAATGGACGTCGAGCCGCTCGAAGCTCAGTTGCGCAATGCCCAGGCGAAGATCCGGGAAGCGGAAGACAATCGCCGCACCGCTCTGGCCGAAGTCGCCGTGAAGCAGGCAGAGTTCGCTTACTCCGACAAGCAGTACAAACGTTCCGCGGACCTGGTCACTCGTGGCGCCGTCAGTGAGCAGGAGCGCGATATCGACTATGCCCACTTGGAAATGACTCGCGCCGCGCTGCTCGGCGCCAGGGCCCAGGCCCTCCGCGCGCAGTCTTCGATCGATGCGGCCACCGCGGAAGCCGAGAGGCTCAAGGCTGAAATCAGGGACAGTGTTCTCAAGGCCCCATTGCGGGCGAGGGTGCAGAATCGCCTGGCTGAACCGGGCGAGGTGCTTCCCGCCGGGGGCAAGGTGCTGGCGCTGGTCGACCTTAGTGATGTGTATATGTACATCTTTCTCCCCGAATCGACGGTCGGCAAGGTAGCGTTGGGTTCCGACGCCCGAATTGTCCTCGATGCCGCCCCGCAATATCCCGCCAAGGCGGTCGTCTCATTTGTCGCGTCAAATGCTCAGTTTACTCCCAAGAGCGTTGAAACTGCTGAAGAGCGCCACAATCTGACGTTTCGAGTGAAGTTGCAGCTCGACAAGGCCCGGCTACGCCAATTTGAACCGCTGGTAAAGGTGGGAATTCCGGGGATGGGCTATGTGCGTTTCGACTCCACAGCAGACTGGCCGGCGGCGCTTCAGTTGAAGCCGGTTCCCGATAAGCTCTGGAATCCCACCGGCGCGAACGGTTCCAACCGATGAATAGTGTCACCGTCGATTCGGCGGCCAGGCCGGAGCCGGTGGCGAGCCTGAGTGAAGTTACGCAGTGCTATGGCAAGGCGATCGCGCTCGATGGTATCGAGATCAATTTCCCCGCGCAGAAAATGATTGGGCTGATAGGTCCCGATGGAGTTGGCAAATCCACTCTATTGGGCATTATCGCCGGCGTTCGACGAATTCAGACCGGCAGAGTGACGGTGCTGGGTGGCGACATCGCAGACGCGCGTTTTCGCAATTCCGTATCCTCGCGCATCGCATACCTGCCTCAAGGACTGGGCAAAAATCTTTATCCCACTCTTTCGATATTTGAGAACGTCGATTTCTTCGGACGCCTGTTCGGTCAGTCGCGCGAGGAGCGAGAATGGCGCATAAACGAGCTGCTCGCGAGCACAGACCTTACTCCCTTTCGAGATCGTCCGGCGGGCAAACTGTCCGGCGGAATGAAACAGAAGCTCGGCCTGTGCTGTTCCCTCATTCATGATCCCGATCTTCTGATTCTCGACGAGCCCACCACCGGCGTTGACCCGCTGGCTCGCAGGCAGTTCTGGGAACTGATCGATCGCATCCGCGGGCGGCGTCCGGAAATGAGTGTGCTGGTTGCTACCGCATATATGGATGAGGCGGAACGCTTCGAGTGGCTCGTGGCGATGAACGCCGGCAAAGTGCTCGCCACCGGAAGTTCGCAGGAGCTTAAGGACGACACCGGGGAAAAGACGCTCGAACGCGCATTCATTCAACTGCTGCCCGAAGAATCGCGCCGAGGTCACAAGGAACCTGAAATTTCACCCTGGCAATCGAAAGGCGGTGCGCCCGCGATCGAGGCGCACGGTCTCACGCAGAGATTTGGCACATTTACCGCAGTTGATCACGTGAGCTTCCGCATCGAGCGGGGTGAGATCTTCGGCTTCCTCGGCTCCAACGGATGCGGCAAGACCACCACCATGAAAATGCTCACTGGTCTTCTGCCGCCTACTGAGGGAAGCGCGCTGCTGTTCGGAAAAACCGTCAAGGGAGGAGATGTAGAGTCGCGCCGGCGCGTGGGATTCATGTCGCAGGCGTTCTCTCTCTATACCGAGCTTACTGTCCGCCAGAATCTGCTGCTTCACGCCCGTCTATTCGACATACCGGAAGACCTCGGCAGGAAGCGGGTTGCTGAGTTGCTTACGGGTTTCAAGCTTGAATCGGTGGCGGATACGCTTGCCGAAGCCCTGCCGCTCGGTATCCGCCAGCGCCTTTCGCTCGCGGTCGCGGTTATCCACGAGCCGGAGATGCTGATACTCGATGAGCCCACCTCGGGTGTGGACCCGGTCGCGCGAGACGGATTCTGGGAATTGCTGATTCGGCTCTCGCGCGAGAACGGCGTTACCATCTTCCTTTCCACGCATTTTATGAACGAGGCCGAGCGGTGCGATCGGATGTCAATGATGCATGCGGGAAGAGTGCTGGCGCAGGGGCCGCCGGCGGAGTTGGTGAGGGAGAGGAAAGCGCGCAATCTCGAAGACGCCTTCATTGGATACCTGGAAGAAGCCGCCGAGAGGGTACAGGTTGAATCTCCGCCGAGGCAGCCTGCGGAGATCGCGGCACCCGTCGCGCATTCGGGTGAGGAGCCCAAAGCGTTCAGCGTCGCTCGAATCTGGGCCTTCGCTCGTCGCGAGGCGGTCGAATTGCAACATGACACGGTTCGGCTCGCCTTCGCGGTTCTGGGTCCGGTTCTGCTGATGATAGTGTTTGGTTATGGCATTTCACTTGATATTGATCATCTGACTCTGGCGGTCCTGGACGCCGACGAAACGCCTGCGAGTCGCTACTATGTCGATGGCTACCGCGGGTCCATCTATTTCGCGGAACACCAGCCCATCCGCAACTATGATCAACTTGATCGCCGTTTGCGCGACGGTGAGCTCCGTATTGCGCTCGAGCTGCCAACCGCGTTTCAGCGCGATCTGGAGAGAGGCCGACAACCGCAGATAAGCGTCTTCCTGGACGCCGCGGTTCCGTTCCGTGCCGAGACCGCTCGCGGATATGTGGAAAGTGTTCACGAGCGCTATCTTCGGCAACTGCGTGCCTCGAAAGGGCTTCCTCCAGCGGTTCAACCGGTGAAGATTGAGGCCCGGGCTCTTTTCAATCAGGCCTTCAAAAGCGTGTACGCGCTGGTGCCTGGCGACATCATGCTCCTCCTAATCCTGATTCCGAGCATGTTGACGGCGTTGAGCGTCGTTCGGGAAAAGGAGCTCGGGTCGATTGCCAACTTTTACGCGGCGCCCGCGAGCAGGCTCGAGTTTCTCGCCGGCAAACAGTTGCCTTACATTGGAGTCGCGCTGATTCAGTTCGCCACGCTGACCGGGCTTGCGGTGTTTTTGTTCCAGGTTCCACTGAAAGGCAGCGTGGGCGCACTGCTGCTCGGCGGGGTTATCTACGTATTGGCCAGCACGGGATTCGGCCTGCTGATATCCGTGTTTGCGCCGACCCAGACAGCGGCGATCTTTGCCGCCGCGATAATAACCATTCTTCCGGCAGTCCAGTTTTCCGGAATGTTCGTTCCGGTCTCTTCGCTGACGGGCGGAGCATGGTTCGCGGCGAGAATTTTCCCGAGCACCTATTTCCAGGCGATCAGCGTCGGGGCATTTACCAAGGCGCTGACCCTCGCATCGCTATGGCGCGATGTCGTGGCGTTGGCGGTTCTCGCACTGATCTACTTCGCCGTCTCGGTAACGTTGCTGCACAAGCAGGAAGACTAAGAGGGGCATGCGCTACGCCCGCCATATTTTTCAGTTGGGAATCAAGGAGTTGTTGAGCCTTGCGCGCGATCCGGTCCTGCTCTTTCTGATCCTCTATTCCTTTACGTTCTCGGTGTACACGCCTTCGAAAAGCGCGGTGATGGATGTGGTGAACGCCTCGATCGCGGTGGTGGACGAAGACAACTCGCCCATCTCGCGAAAAATTCGAGATTCATTTCTCCCGCCATTGTTTCTGCGGCCCGCGGTCCTGCCCTTCAGCGACATCAATCGGGCGATGAACGAGGGCGAATATACGTTCATCGTAGATATTCCACCCAAGTTTCAACACGACCTGACTAAAGGTGCAACGCCGACGATAGAAGTAATCACCGACGCGACGGCGATGAGCCAGGCTGGCCGAGGACCATCCTACATTCAGAACATCATCATGAACGAGGTCAGGCAGTTTCGAGCTTATCGCGGCCAGCCGCAGGAGCGACCGCTGGTTCGACTGGTAACGCGAGCCCGCTTCAATCCGAACATGCAGCAGGGGTGGTTCGTGGCGATCAACCAGATCATCAACAATATTTCCGTGCTCGCAATCTTCCTGACCGGCGCCGCGGTCCTTCGCGAGCGGGAGCACGGAACCATCGAGCACCTGCTGGTGATGCCGCTTCGTCCCGCGGAGTTGATGTTCTCGAAGATCTGGGCAAATGGCCTGGTAGTGATTCTGGCGGCGATGGCCTCCATGTATCTGGTGGTCAAGGGCGCAATCGGCGTGCCTGTGGCAGGATCGATGCGGCTCTTTCTCGGAGGGCTGATTGTGTACCTGTTTTCGGTAACGGCGCTGGGAATCATGCTCGCGACCGTGGTTCGGTCGATGCCGCAATTCGGACTCCTGGCCTTTCCTGTCTTCATTGCAATGAGTCTGCTGTCGGGCGGCCAGACTCCGCTCGAAAGCATGCCGGCGTGGCTCCAGCGAGTGATGCAGTTCGTTCCATCCACCCATTTTGTCAGCTTTTCGCAGGCGGTGCTCTTTCGCAACGCCAGCCCGGCGATGGTGTGGCCGAGCGTGACGAAGATGTTTTTGATCGGTTGCGCGTACACGGTCTACACGCTTTCGCGATTCAGGAAGATGCTTGCGGCGATTCAATGAGGCGACTGGAGTGAGGCGGCGCACGGTTACATCGAAAGCCGGTGTTACGTTGATGGCCGGGATCGTGTTGGCGATGTCGGTTGCGGGATGCGCTCCCACCTCTGAACCGCAGGGGATCTGGGGGAAAATGTGGAGACTCGAAGTCGGACCGGACTACAAGCGTCCACAGGTCACGCCAGTGAGCGAGTTTCGCTCAGAGGTGGGGCCAAAAGAGGCTGCGTCACTCGCCGATCTCCCTTGGTGGAACGTGTTCAAGGATCAGTCGCTGGATTCGCTAATCGCGGCCGCGCTTTCCCATAACTATGATCTTCAGACAGCGACGGCTCGCGTGGAGCAGGCGCGTGCGCTGGTGTGGGTTGCCGCGTCGCCGCTGTATCCCCAACTCGGCTACGAGGGATTTGCCGGACGCGAGAAGACATTCATTCCGATCGAAGGTGCGGGCGGGAATATCACTTTCAATGCATTCGCGGGACTATTCAGTGCTGTGTGGGAGCTCGACGTCTGGGGCCGCATCCGGCGCTCCACCGAAGCCGCGCGAGCCGAACTGTTTGCGCAGGAGGACGTGCGCCGCGGAATAATGCTCACCTTGGTGAGCGACGTGGCGGCAGCCTATTTCAGGCTGTTGGAACTCGACCGCGAGCTGGCGATCGCTCAAGAAAGCTCCCAGGTTTACAAACAGACGCTCGAGCTTTTCACCGACCGCTTTCGCCTGGGGAAGGACAGCAAGTTGCCGGTATCGCGCGCGGAGGCGAACTACCAGGCTAGCCTCGCGGATATCGCTCGAGTTCGGCGCGAGATCACCCAGGAAGAAAATGCAATCAGCGTTCTGCTGGGACAATATCCTGAGCCGATCCGCAGAGGACTCGATCTCAGCTCGCAGTCGCCTCCGATAACGCCGGTCGGTCTTACCACCGATCTCGCTGAGCGTCGCCCCGATATCATGCAGGCTGAGCAGAACATGATCGGAGCCAATGCCGAGATCGGCGTCGCAGTTGCGAACTTTTTTCCGCGAATCGGAGTGTCCGCTCTCTATGGCGGTCAGAGCCCGGAAATTGGAGATGTCGTCAACGGCAGCTTCAGCATCTGGAACATAATCGGCGATATCTCGGGCCCGCTGTTCCAGGGTGGTCGCCTGGTGGAAAGCTACTACGCACAACAAGCCTATTGGGACAGCACCATAGCCCAGTACAAGCAGACCGTCCTGGTGGCCTTTCGTGAAGTGTCGGATGCACTGACAGCGCAGCAGACGCTGGTCGTGCAGCGCGCGGCACTTGAGGGGCGCGTCCGATCTTTGAAGGAATCGGTGGAGCTCTCGCTCCTCAGGTACAACGCGGGAAGAGCGAGTTATTTCGAGGTGCTGGAAGCGGAGCAATTGCTGTTCCCAGCTCAAGTCACTCTCGCGCAAACCGAGCGCGACCAGCTTCTAGCCGTGGTGGACCTTTATAAGGCGCTGGGCGGCGGGTGGAACTTGACCGATGAACAGTGGATGGCGGCCCGCTAACCGGCAAAGAGAGAAACCTAATGGCCAAGTCTGTGACGAAACCTACGACGAAACCGGCAGCGGGCGTTGCGAAGGGCAAAGCTCCAAAGCTCTCGCGCAACGAGTTCGAAAAGCAACTCGCCAGGCTCCAGGCTGAACTCGTTAAAGTGCAGCTATGGGTGAAGCACGCCGGGCTCAAGGTCGTCGTGATCTTCGAAGGCCGCGATGCTGCAGGCAAGGGCGGCGTGATCAAGCGAATCACTGAAAGGGTGAGCCCCAGAGTCTTTCGGGTGGTAGCGCTGCCCGCACCGACCGAACGCGAGAAATCCCAGATGTACGTTCAACGCTATCTTCCCCACCTCCCCGCCGCGGGTGAAATAGTGCTTTTCGACCGCAGTTGGTACAACCGCGCGGGTGTCGAACGGGTAATGGGTTTTTGCAGTCAGGAAGACGCTACCAGGTTCCTGCAGCTATGCCCCGCATGGGAGCAAGCGATGGTGCAATCCGGGATCATCCTGATCAAGTACTGGTTCGAGATAAGCCAGAAGGAACAGAGCCGGCGCTTTCTCTCCCGTATCAATGACGGTCGAAAGATCTGGAAGCTCAGCCCTATGGACCTCGAGTCCCACCGGCGCTGGTACGACTACTCGCGCGCGCGAGACGAGATGCTGGCCGCCACGGATACGTCATTTGCACCCTGGTTTATCGTAAGCGGTGACGACAAACGAAGGGCGCGATTAAACTGCATTGCTCACATGCTAAGCGTGATTCCGTACAAGGAGATCGAACGTGAGCCCGTGAAGCTTCCAAAAAGACAGAAGCCGCATGGGTATGTGGAACCGAAGAATCGACGGTACAACCTGGTGCCCGAGGCATTTTGAGAAAGACGAATAATTGTGAACCTCGCTGTCGCAACGTGAGAAGAGAAGGCATGCGCAGAGAACGACTGATTATATTGCTAATGGTCGCGGCGTTCTGTCTTGGATTGATTGCGTTCGCGTGGATCTAAGCGGGTGCATCCGCGCCGGCGTATGGAATACGCGCGCGTTTGCGGCACGAGCAGACGCACCGCACTCTGAAGTGCGCTATGAGCTCGATGACTCATCGGGTCGTTGCAATTGGCGACGTGGAGCGCGTCGGCTCAACTCACCAAGTCCACTGCCTGAATTGGGGGAAACCAACCGTAAGTCCGAAGTTGATGGTGGTCTGCGAGGTTACCGGCGCGAATTGACGATAAGCGGTCCATTGGCCGGTCACAAAGACGCTTGACGGCGGCAAGCCCGGCCAAACCAGAGTTCGTCCGATCCCCAGGCTCAGAGGCAGGGTGGTCGCAGTACGCCGATGCCAGCCAATGTTCCAGTTGGCTTCAGCCGATCGCAGATACCACTTGCCAAACAAGTGCACCGCCAGGATCGGCTGAACTTGCAGCGTATTCAGCGGAGGTCTGTGCGGTGAGGTGTAAGCAAAAGAGACTGGGTTCTGGACGATACAGCCGATCAGAAGACCGGGTATTTTCGTCCAGATTGCTCCAACGGCGGGGCCGACCTGCCATGCGCCCTGTCCGGCGCTGGCCGACGTCGCGGTTGGAAACACAAACGTAGGGCCAACACCAACCAGGAATCCTGTTTCCCTCGGTATCCACGACACCACCGCCAGGTCGAATAATGCCAGGTCACCGAACTCGGTTCGGCTGCCGCCTCGGGAACTGGGCACCGTCAGCAGCGCGATGGTGGGCCGAACCAATTGCGCAACCGGCAGCAGGGTATTGGGCGGGACCCGCGGGATGATCGGTCTTACGATGACTTGGTTGGTCTGAAGGTTCGTTCCGTAGTTGGCCGGCGTATAGCTGTCGCGAACGATGAGCTGGGGCAGAGTGGTGAGCGGGTCCGTGAATTCCTGCTCGAGTTTTTCCTCCTCGCGCAATGGCACCTGCGCGCAAATATTGCCCGATAGTATGCCTACGATCAGATAGCTGGTCAGCAAAATGATTGGGGCGCTGAACAATCTGATCTTCAACGGTAATCAGGCCTTTGCGTAGCTGGCGCTCTGTAACGGCTCTGTCACTTGCTTTCCACGAAGCCAATTGTCCGAGGCGGTGACGTCCTCGAGCAAGGGTCAGAAGTGGCCCGTGAACGATCGCGAGGACATCCGGTGCAGCTAACAATCCAATCGGGCCAGGAGCGATCATGCCGCCAGGCAGTGCGGACGAAGGGCAGGGGGACGGTCAGGAGCAAGCTGCGGTCAGCAGGACCGTAGACAACCTTTCGTTTCATAATCGGAAAGGGACGTTCAGGCACTTGATCGCGCATGATTGAATGCCTCAAGGCGAGACGCGATTGCCCTGCTCAAGATCGCGAGGTCCTGGCTGAGGGCCGCCGAGGCCCCGGTGTCGCCGGGGCCCACCGGAAGGCTGGAGCTCGTTTCAGAGGCAAAGAGATCCTTGGCGGTCGCGCCGTCTTTGATGATCCATCGTGCGGTAAGATGGGAGAGGCCATCGGAACTGGTATCGAATCGCTGCACATCGATCACAATCTGGAAGTCAACGTGCACGTTGCGCGACCACGGGTACTTCTCAACCCGTTGAGTCCCAAGCAGTTGAGTGAGGTTCTCGGTGATCACTCGCTCGAAGTTTTTGTCGAGAGGTTCGCCCCAGCGTTTCTCTGCGGACAGGTCGATCTGGTTGGGAGAGGCGAGGGTCACTATTTCAGGCCGCCGGAGATAAGCGGGAAAGTATATCGGCCCAACACCAAGGGTTAGCTGCGAGGAACTGGCCGCTGGGACCTGCGTTGCGACAGTAGCGGCATCGTCGGAAATTGGCGTCAGGATGAAAAACTTGGATCGATCCGGCTGAGGTGCCAGCGGAGAACATCCTGAACCGCACAGGAGAGCGCTCAACGCAAGCATCGTACTGATTATGGTTTTCATGGTGCTGATCGATCCTTTTCGGGCACGTACTTTCCTCGGACCAGTGCGGCGGGGTTTCGTTGCAGGTAGTCGGTAAGGGTGCCTACCGAACGCGTTGTGTCCGCGAGCGCGTCCAGGGCCTGGTTGAGGTGCACTGACAGCGGCGCGTCCGGTTCGAGCATCGACCGCAACTCGACCAAGGTCTTACTGGTATCCTTCATGGTGGCGTTTGCCTGAACCGAGTTGGTTTGCAGGCTTTCCGACAAAGGCACCAGCTTGCCGCTCAACTGGTCCAGCGAAACTCGAAGCGTAGTGACGGTTTGATTGAAGTTCGGGACCGTGTCCTTGAGAGACGCCATTATCGCCTTCAGATTGGGAGAAGCCGCCAGTTCGCTGACGGCATTTGCCGCGTTGGTGGCCGAGTTCACCAGGGAGTTGAGGTCGATCTTGTCGAGCTTGGCGAGGGCGTCGGTGGCCTGTTGCTGTATGGCTTCCAACGTGGTGGGGATGGTGGGAATTTCCCGGAGAGTGCCGCTGTTTGGGATCAGAGAGAGATTGACGGGGGAATTCGGATGGAGATCCAGATCGACGTAGAGCAGACCCGTCAGCAGGCTCTCGGTCGACAATTGTGCGCGAAGGCCGCGCTCAATCATCGCCTGCGGACCGGTGCCGAGCAGCGCCTGCCCAGTGCCGCCACGTTGCATAATCATCGAGCGGTCGAGTCCAATGATTACGGGGAGCCTCAAGTCGGTTATGTCCGGGCGCAGGCGGCCCTCCGACGGCGCCAAGGTCAACTTGATCTCTTCGACCGTGCCGATCTGAACTCCTCTAAACTTGACGGGCGCTCCAAGTCGCAAGCCGTTGACATTGCCCTGGAACATGCAAACGAAACGGACCGGTTTTCTGAACAGCTTTCCGGAGCCGACGACGACTATCGCCAGCACGATCAATGCGAAGCTTGCGGCCACGAAGCCTCCAATGGCCGCCGAACTGACCCGTTTAGCCATAATCGTGAGCTTCGCCTCCGTTTTTGCCGCGGGTTAGAAACCTTCGGACGCGAGGATCCTGCGAGTGCGCCAGCAATTCCTTGGGGTCGCCGGCGGCGATCTGGACCCGGGAGTCAGCATCGAGGAACACGGAGTTGTTGCCGATGGCGAAGATGCTGGCGAGTTCATGCGTAACAACCACGATGGTTGTGCCGAGGTTGTTGCGCAGCTCGAGAATCAAATCGTCGAGCAGGCTGGAACTGATCGGATCGAGTCCGGCCGAAGGCTCATCAAAAAAAAGGATCTCGGGGTCGAGAGCCATCGCGCGCGCGAGTCCGGCACGTTTCTGCATCCCGCCGCTAATCTCGCTGGGGTAGAAGTCCTCGAAACCGCTCAGTCCGACCAGGGCAAGCTTTAGTGCGGCAATTTCGCGGATTTGCGCGGGCTTAAGATCGGTGAATTCTCCCAGCGGGAGCCCGACATTCTCCGCCAGGGTCATCGAACTCCATAGCGCGCCGCTCTGATACAGGACGCCGAAGCGGCGCAGCTTCTGTTCCCGCTGCAACGGGTTGGCCTTGGTGAAATTCAGATCGTCGTAGATGATTTCGCCGGTCGCGGGCTCTTTAAGTCCAATCAGATGCCGCAGCAGGGTGCTCTTGCCGCATCCGCTGCCGCCCATGATGATGAAGATGTCGCCGTGATTGACGACGAAATTGATCTCGCGCATCAGCACGAAACTGCCGTAGGCCATTGTCAGGTTGCGTACTTTGATATGCGCCTTGGAATTTCCGTTCACTGACGCGTTTTCCGAAGTGGCGTCGTTCACTTGAGAATTCCGCGGTTAGATTCCGATAACGTTGAAGACCACGGCGAACACGCCACACGCCACGACTCCCATTACGATCGACATAACCACCGCCTGGGTTGCCGCGTCGCCGACGGCCGACGAACTGTTGCCGCATTGGAAGCCCTTCAGGCATCCAGCGACCCCGATCAGGAAGCCATAAACGGTCGCCTTGAAAAGTCCGCCGAACAGATTGGTCAAGGTTAAGGTTGTGATGGTTTCCTGCACGTAACTGCGCGCCGAGAGGCCCAGCATGCCGATCCCAACGAACAGGCCGCCCGCTATCCCGAGCAAGTCCGCGAATACGCACAACAGCGGCATCATCAGCACCAGCGCCAGCACGCGCGGCAACACCAGGAACTCCATCGGCGAAATTCCCATCGTGACCAGCACGTCGATTTCCTGCGTCACTTTCATGGTGCCCAGTTTCGCCGCGAACGCCGCGCCGGTGCGGCCGGACATGATTACGGCGGTCATGATCGCCCCCATGTCGCGGGTCATTCCGATGCAAACCAGGTCCGCCACGAAGATGGACGCACCGAACTGCGCAAGCTGAACTGCGCCCATAAATGCGAGAATCACGCCGACCAGGAACGCAATCAACGACACGATTCCTACGGCATCGGCGCCGCAATTTTTGACCACTTCCGCGAGATCGGAGCGTCGGTAGCGCGCCTTGCCCGAGAGGAAGCTGACGAAGGCAACGCAAAGATCGCCCAGGAACGCCATGAAGTCGTGCACTGACAGGCCGTACCCAATGGTGGCATCGCCCAGCCGATCTAAGATCCCGGCTTTGACTGCTTCGTGGCGAGCGCCCTTCTTTTCGGGGACCGCCTCTGCCAGCTCGAGCAGTCGTCTCAGTCCCGCGGACAGTCCTTGACGATCCTGGTTGATCCCTAGAGCGCGGCAGAACTCGCTGCTCTTCACCAGAAACGAAAGCAGCCCGCTATCCCAACTGGTCAGTTGAGTCGTGTCGAACAAGACGCGTTCAACTTTGGGAGAGGACTGGAGCTCGGCCCGAACGATTGTCGGGGACGGAAGATCCTGTTTGAGGTGCCAGGACCCGGCAACGCTCACGCGCAGGGTTGCTCGATCGATTCGCGAAAGCGAGACGGTACCCTGGCCGACTGATGACGGCTGCTCGATGGTTTCCATCGTGGCGACAGTTTCGTTCAGAAGCCGACCCTTCCGACTTCAGCAAAATCCTGCCGGAAGCGGAAAGACGCAGAAATAGGACCTTGGTCCTATTGAGCCCTGGCGGAGAATCCGGCAGAACCCAGTCGAAGGTGGAAGATGCTCTCACCTCGCGCAAAAACTCAGGCGGCCAAAGTCACCTTGATCTTCATGCTCATTGGCTTCTGGCCCTTCCTCGCTCAGGCGCAAAGCAGTCAGATGTACATCTATCCCGCAAAGGGACAGACGCCCGCGCAACAAGACAAGGATCGATATGAATGCCACACGTGGGCAGTTCAACAGACCGGATTCGATCCCGCCAAAAGCTATCCCAACGACCCCGGCTACCTCGACCCGCAGCCCTACCAACCTTCGCAACGGCACATGCTGAAAGGCGCGGGACGTGGGGCGGCGATGGGCGCAGTCGGTGGAGCGATCGCCGGAGATGCCGGCAAAGGAGCTGCTGCGGGAGCCGCGGTAGGAGGGATGGCTGGCGCCTTCCGACGAAGAGACGAACGCCGGCAGCAGGCGACGGCGAACCAGGCGCAGCAGGCTCAGACGAGTGCCGCTCGCGCCGCGGACTATCAGCGCGCGATGGCCGCCTGCCTGCAGGGACGCGGATACAACGTAAATTGACGCGGCCACCTACACGATGGACGCGACTCAAGCGGCCAAGCTCTTCGTTGCGTCCTTCTCCAGGATCAGGATGAAGAGCCGGATGCGGGTCTCGAGTTCCATGAGAGCCTTCTTGAATGTGAGCCTGGTGGTGGACTCTGGACCTCCCTCGGACGGCTCGGTTATGTGCCACTGCATAACCCGCGGGTTTCCGGGCCAACTCGAAGGCAGCCCATCCGGCCACCGCTCGCCGATGACGATGATGAAATCCATCCTCGGCGAATCGCCGTCAAGGAAGCGCTGATAGCTCTTTGGTTGAAGGTCTTCTCGCCACAGTCGCCGGCTCTTCAGCACCTCGACCGCAAGAAGATGCACTCCTGGTCCGGGCTGCCTGCCCGCGCTGAAGGCGCGGATTCCGTCGCCGCCCAGGCTCTTCATCAGGGCTTCCGCCATGACGCTCGCGGCGGAGTTGTCGGGAGAAACAAACAGCACATTACAAGAGAGGCCCGGATTCCTTGTACTCCGAAGCCGATTCCCCGACCGAACTATCCCGGCCGCTGCGCCTCTTCCGTCATCGCTGTTTTGCGGTTGCGGTAAACCTGGGTTGCCGTGCGACTCTTGGGGACTCTCGAGGGTTGTCATAACTGTAACGCCTGCATTGCTTGAAGAGCACGCGGGATGCCAGACGGAAAGCCTCGTATTTCGGAGCCCTTATGCGAGCGGCTGTGCCGTTAGGGAGCACACTTTTTTCTGAATCCTGTCGCGCAACGAAACAGTCTTCAACATCGCCAATGTTTCGGAGAGAAACGACGACGAGGTTACGTATCAGTGCATGATGACGTCTTCTGATGTCTGTTTATGCTGATACTTATGAGGTCGAGCCGGACAGGCGACCCGCGAAAGCCTTGCGACCCGGTTCATTTGCCGCCGGTCTCTATTGGCCAGGCTGTTTCGGCGAAGCCATCTGAGGGACGGCCAGGAGCTGGCTCGGACGAGAAGCGCTGTTTGAGACGGCGCGTACCGATGTTTCGTCGTTTTTGTCGGCCGACTGGATTTCCACTTCGACTCGTTGATCCAGCTTCAGAGGAACGCGTTCGAGCACATCGATCTTGACCATCAACACACCGACGTCAGTGGGGCTCGCGGGATCCTGAGGTTTCAATTCCCGCGCCACTACATCGGCGGGAATTTGTTCCACTCGCCCCCGCCAGGATCGGCCGGGGTAGCCTTCGGCGGTGATAAGAACGGGGGAGCCGATCGCGATTCGTCCCGCGTCGAATTCATCGACTTCCGCCTCAACGCGGGCGCGGGATGGATCCGCGATGGTTACGATCCGATCGCCGGCGGAAACGATCTGCCCGGGCTCGACGAAGCGCTTCACGACAACGCCGTCGATTGGGGCGACGACGCGGGTTTTTTCGACCATGGTCCGATAGTAGTCGGCATCCGCGACCGCCTGATCGCGCCGCGCGGTGGATTCAGCGAGGTCGCGCCGCGCGCGATCGAGCATCTCGCGCGATGCGGCGTTGGAAGTGAACAGTTTTTCCACCCGTTCCGTTTCGCGTGACAAATAGTCGATGTCGGCCCGTGCTTCCGCGATTCTGGCGCGTGCCTGCGCGAGTTGCGCGCGCTGGCGGCGGCTGTCGATTTGTGCGATGAGATCGCCTTTGCGGACGGTCTGATTCTCGCTCACAGGCAATGCGACGATTTCTCCCGCCACTTCAGTGCCGAGGACAAGGTGCGCTCCGGGGCGAGCAACATATTTTCCTTCTCCCCGCACCGCGCGAGCGTCATGGTCGGCGGGCCGCGGATCGACTTCTTCTCTGGCAATCGCGTCTTGCGCCATCGGGAAGAAGGGCCTGTCACGCTTGATAAGCGCGGCGACTCCGACGGCGATGCTGGCGAACAGGATGATCCTAACCACGCTCTGGGTCATAGGGGCTCCTCTTTTGATTCCGCCACGATGCGCCCGTCGCGGATTTCCACCACGCGATCGGCGATCGCGTGCAAGGCGGGGTCATGCGTGACTATCAGCAGGCCTTTGTCGCGCCTGGTCGCCAGATCCCTGAACATCGCCATCACGCGGCCGCCGATCTCCGAGTCGAGACTGGAAGTCGGTTCGTCCGCCAGTATCAGAGCTGGATTGCCGCACAAGGCGCGCGCGATCGCGACCCGCTGTTTCTGCCCGCCGGAAAGGTCGCGCGGGAGCGCGTGGCGTTTGTCCTCGAGGCCGACGGCGATGACGAGTTCTTCGGCTTCGATCCTTGCGGCTCGATTGCGCACTCCCTTCATATTCAGGGCGAACTGAACGTTTTCGAGCACCGTCAGCGCGGGAAACAGATTGAAGTGCTGAAATACGAACCCGATCGCATGGCGGCGAATCCGGGCCAGGTCGCGCCCGCCAAGCGAGGTGACCGACGTCCCGTTTACCATCACCTGCCCGGAGGTCGGTGCGAGGATGCATCCTGCGATCGAGAGGAAAGTGGTTTTGCCGGAGCCGGACGGGCCGTTCAGGATCACGACCTCGCCGGCTTCGACCGACAACGATGCTCCCTTGAGCGCTTGTATTGCGTCGCGCCCGTCGCGGTAGCTCTTCGTTACATCGCGCGCTTCAAGCACTCGCATAGGGATGCTCAATTGCGAAAGACGAGGGCGGGGTCGATCGAGGAAACCTTTCGAAACGAGAGCATCGCGGCGCCCACGCACAGCCCGAGAGTTCCAAGGTAGATGCAACCCAGCAGCGCGGGCGTCATCTCCAGCGCCAGTCCCCGGCCCTTGACCACCCATCCAAACACGGCAGCCAGCGCGATTCCGATCACGAAACCGACCGCCGCGTCGATCGTGGCTTGCCTGACCAGGATCGCGTAAATGTCGCGATTACTGCATCCTATGGACTTCAGAGTGCCGTACTCGCGCGAATGCTCCATCGTCGAGGTGTACAGGGTCTGAGCCACGACCACCACGCCGACCAGGCATCCGAGAAACACCGTAACCGCGAAATCGAGGCCCAGCGCGGTCTTCATCAGCCAATAGTCGCGCGTGCGCTTCGCCCATTCCTCGGCCGTGTACACGTCGTTGTAAGGAAGGAGCCGGCGAATCTTCCGGGCCACGCTTTGGGGGTCAGCGCCCGGGAGAAGTTTTACCACGACATAAGCGGTTGTTCCGGACAGCGCCAAGGGCATCAGGCTTTCGGCGGGACCATAATTCATAAACACGATTGGCACATCGATGAACGAGCGCGCGTCGCGGGTCGTCCCGATGATTTGAAAACGCCGGCCCTCGACCTCGCGGTATTCACCGAGGCCAAAGTTGCCAAGCCGACGGGTCGAGGATTCATCGATCATGATGAAGTCGCCGCGTTCGAGGTCGCCGCGGTAACCGCGAACCGTTTCCCAGGGGAAATTCCATTCCCGCGGGTTTTCCAGCGCATAAATCATGACTCCCTCCATCGCACCGCTCGGCAGCACCATCTGCGCCACGTACACCAACAGGTTGTCAGCGCGCGCCACCCCGGGTACCGAGCGAACGCGCAATACCTGCGCACCAGAGAAGAAGTGGGGGAAGTCGATGCTCTCGGAATGCCGCGAAGTGATCCAAAGGTCGGCGCCGAAACGGCGGATGTTGATGACGGCGTCATTCATCAAGCCCGCGAGGATGCTGGCCTGCACGGTCACCAGCAGGACGGAAAAGGCGACACCGGAGACCGTGATCAGGAAGCGAATCTTGTCGTGAATCAGGTTCTTGAAGGCGAGGTCAATCATTGCGCTGCGCTCCCTGAAAAGAAGATTCGATCGAGTCGCGTGAGCGCGGATCAGATCCGATGGAACTCGCACGCGATTCAGCCCGAGTCCGAGCGAGGCGTGAAGCCTGACCTGACGGTGCCCGCTCGCCGCCAGGCAGGCACGCATCCGGCATCCCCAGTTTGATGGCGATTCGCAGGCGGGCCTCGCGGGCGAGGTCGCGCCGGGTCGTTTGGCGCGGAACCATCGGATCGCAGAACTGCACGCGCGCGACGATCGCGGGTTCCTTCACGATTCCCGCGATCGATTGCATCAGCGTGATGTCGCCGCAGTAAGCCGGACTGGTCGTGCGCGTCCCATCCGGGCGCAGGTACGATAACGCGATCGGCTGAACCGGCGTGCCCGCAGCTATCGCGGATTGGAACAGAGCCGGATGAAATTGCAGCAGGTTGCTGCCGTCAGTCGATGTGCCTTCCGGAAAAAACGCAACCCGCTCGCCGTGCGCGAGCGCCGCGGCGGCTTCTTCAGCAGCGCTCTTGGCGCCGCGCGCGCTGCCGCGGGTAATTCCGATGGTCCCTCCGCCCCTGAGGATCGCGCCGAAGACGGGCCAGTCGAAAGCCTCGGCTTTGGCCACGAAGCGGCACGGCATCAGCGCGAGGATCACATACGAGTCGAGCCAGGAAATGTGGTTTGAGACCACCAGCAGCGGGCGCCCGTCTTCCGGCCGATCTCCTACGGCGCGTACTTCGATCTCAAGTGCTCTCAGTAGCTGGCGCGAGAGGCTCTGGACCGCGCAATTCCGGCGCGCCACCTCCAGGTAGGGCAGGAATGCGGTGGAGGCGAGCCACTGATTGGCGACGCCGGCCCAGAATCGCGTCCAGCGCGTGAGTTTCGCGGCCCACATTTCGCTGCGCTCATTGAGTGCTTCAGCGAACATGGTTTTCGCCTCAGGCGCGCAAGAGTAAGCTTGGAGTGTTACCGCACAACCGGCAGTTGTCTTTCAAAGCTTAAAATTGGCGTTAATGTTCCGCATCGGTTCGGCTGCGCAAAGCATCGCATCGCCAGACCTGTGATGTTGCCGGGCGGCTTCACGCGGAAGAAACGCACAATTTATCTAACGTGGTGGTTTGCAACTCCTCTTGACGTATACCTTCGCTGCGAATTCGAAGCAGAGGTGGATGTGCCATGAGTCAGTGCATGCTCACGGATGTTCCGAACGAATTGCCGTCGCGCGTATCTTCCTGCCGCCGGTTTCTCGCCCGGCTCGCGCGCGATGGGACCGAGGTTCGCAAGGCGCAACGACTGCGTTACCGCGTCTTCGCGGAAGAGATGGGCGCGTCAATCCCGCGCCGCGACGAGGGGTTGGACTGCGATGAATTCGATCTGCACTGCGAGCATCTCCTGGTTTACGACTCGGAGACCGGCGACGTCGTAGGAACGTACCGGATTTTGACGGCGCCTGCGGCGGCGCGCGCGGGGGGCTTCTACTCGGAGCGCGAGTTCCAACTCGACAATCTGGCGGCGCTCCGGCCGCGCACAATCGAGATAGGTCGCGCGTGCGTTGACAGCGAATGCCGAACCGGCAGCGTCATCGCGGTACTATGGGCGGCTTTGACGCGTTTCATTCTTCAGAGAGGCTACGAATACGTCATCGGATGCTCCAGCGTACCGCTCGGCCAGGGCCATCGGCTGGCGGTCAGCATCTGCCAGTTCGTGCGAAGACGGCATGCGGGCCCCGCTTGCTGGCAGGTTGTCCCGCGAAAGCCGTTTCCGCTCGATGGCGCCGAATTGGACCCAGCTCCTCCACTTCCACCGCTGTTGAAAGGGTATCTGCGACTCGGCGCGTATGTGTGCGGCGAACCGGCCTGGGACACGGAATTCGGGACAGCGGATCTTCTGATGATGCTTCCGATGGCACGAATGAATCGGCGCTACGTGGAACGCTTCACGCGCTCGGATTCAGGCGATCTGTGTTGAGCTGACGCCCTCGAGCCAGTATGGAGCCGCGTCTATGTAGGCGCGCGTCCAACACCTGCCGGAAGGTCCCAGTGGCCGCCGCCAACCCTTGACGGCGGGTTCGCACAGGGCTACCCGATACGCACACAGGTGCGAATTGGAGCCCCAACCTCCGAATCCGATTTGATTGGGCGGAAGGATGGGGAATGAAGGGATGGCTTGGCGCTTTTATCGGCGTGTTCGCGTGCTGCCGGGAATTTCGGTCAACGTCTCGAAGTCGGGACCGAGTTTGACGCTCGGCGGCCGCGGGGCACATGTCACGATCGGGCGGCGCGGCGTGACGCGGACGGTTGGGATACCAGGTACCGGAATCTACTGGACCGACCGTCAGGGTTATCACACGGGCGTTCATCGCCAGTCTGGCAACGGAAGCGTTTTGGGCGCGATCCTGAAGCTGGTGCTTGCGGTGATTGTGCTTTCGGTGATCATCGGGATCATCTCGAAGTAGCGTGCCGGGGTTTTAGCCTTCGGCTGCGTTTCATCAGTTTGCCTTGCGATCATCCGGGCCGGGGTTGCTGTCCGCGCAAAGGATGAATCCGGATGTCGCAAGTTACGCACAGGAAGGTGTTCGGTTTTCAGCCATTCGGCATAAAGCTCCGTTTATGTCAACGCTCAACGGGGTTTCACTTTCTCATGGCATAGTTTGATGGCTAATTTCAGCCGAACTCTGTTTGAAGCATTCTGTGGATAACTTGTTAGTAACTTTCGTTTTGAGCTGAAAAAATGAAGGCAATCCAGTTCGATCGCCTGGGAGGGCCCGAGGTTATGGAACTTCGGGAGATCCCTGTCCCCGAATTGCGTTCCGGCACGGTGCTGGTCCGAAATCGCGTCATCGCGATCAACTACGGCGACACGTTCTTCATCCGAGGCACCTACCTGGTGAAGCCAAAATTTCCTGATACTCCCGGGATGGAGGCGGCGGGAGAGATAGCAGCCGTCGCGCCCGATGTGACTCACCTGAGGGCGGGTATGCGCGTCGCCTATATCGGGATGGGCGCGTATGCGGAATATACGCTGATTCGCGCCTCGCGAGTGATGCCGATTCCCGACGAGATGGACTACGAGCAGGCCGCCTCTTTCCCCATCGCGGTTCTGACCGCATGGCATATGCTGCACTCCTGTCATGAAACGAAGCCCGGGCAGACGGTTATCGTCCATTCGGCCGCGGGCGGTGTCGGTATCGCCGCGGTGCAGATTGCCAAGGCCGCCGACGCTCGGGTGCTCGGGACGGTTTCAAGCGAGGAGAAGTTCGAGATGGTTCGGAAGTTCGGCGCGGACTGGGTAGTGAACTACGAGACCCACGACTTCGCAGAAGAGGCGATGAAGGTAACGGGCGGGCGCGGCGCGGACCTCATACTCGATGCGGTCGGTAAGCCCACTTTCGAGAAGGGACTGGGATGCCTGGCTCCGCTCGGACATCTCATCCTCTATGGCCGTGCGGGCGGCGCACCCGATCCCATCAACCCGCTCGCGCTGTTTGGGAAGTCAATCAAAGTGAGCGGCTTCGCGGTCACGATGATGTACGCGCTCACGGATCATCATCGCCGCGCCCTTGAAGATGTGTTCCGGCTGGAGCGCGAGGGCAAGCTGACGGTGCCGATCGGAGGGCGCTTCCCGCTCGCCGAAGCCGTGAACGCTCATCGCTATCTCGAATCGCGCCGCTCAACCGGAAAGCTTTTGCTTATTCCGTAAACGGCCGCGACGGCGCAGGCCGGGAGGACGATAAATGCAGCGTGCACGCATCAACGGAATCGAGATTGCCTATGAACTTGGCGGTGCCGGCGCGCCGCTGGTAATGATTCACGGCGCGCAGGGCGACCAGACGATGTTCACCGCAATGGCTGACGCGCTCGCGCCCAGGTTTCGGGTGCTCACCTTTGATCAGCGAGGCTCAGGACTCAGCGAGAAACCCGACATGCCATACAGCATCGCGATGCTCGCGGACGATACGGCGGCGCTGATGGATCACGTCGGCTTTCCCGCCGCTCACATAATCGGAGTTTCGATGGGAGGAATGATCGCGCAGGAGTTTGCGCTGCGCCATCCGGACCGGACCCGTACCCTTATCCTCGGATGCACCACGCCCGGCGGTCCAAACGCGATTCGCGCCCCGGGCGCGGCGCCCGCATACTCGACGCGCGAGATGACGGCCGAAGAGCGGGGCAGGGCGCTTGCCGAGGCTGCATTTACCAAAGGCTATATCGCGTCGCATCCGGAGTTGATTCCCTCGATGATCGAATCGCGCCGCCGCCGCCCGATCGATCCGATTGGGTTCGCCCGCCGGATGCAGGCGATTCAAGGACACGATACGTGCGATCGCCTCGGGCAAATCAGATGTCCCACGCTCGTGATCACGGGCAGGGAGGACGCGCTTATTCCGTGGGAGAATTCGCGCCTCATCGCCGAGCGTATCCCGGGCGCTCAACTGGTGATCCTCGAACCGGCGGGCCATTGCTTCTGGATGGAACAGCCGGAGCAATCGCGCAATGCGATCGAGGGGTTTCTCGCGTCCAGCGCGCGTTGATTTTCGCGCCAAGTCGTGCAATCGAGTCATAGCCGGAGTGTAAGAGCATCATGCCCTGCTGCGCGCTTGCCGCATTTGTCGTCGGCCAGATCGTAATCGGCTTTGACGCGTTCAAGCGATTTGTCCTGGGCGCCCGCTATGCCCCAAAGGAACCGGATGTTAATCCGGCAGCGCAGTGGCTCCTGTTTGCTCCGGGTCGTGAAGAGACTCGCGCGGCGCGTGGGCTGAGGCCGCTTCGATGGGTCGCGGCTGCGGCGGCGCTGGAAGTCGTGCTGACTGCCGGGGCCGCGTACGCGCTGCGGGCGCATCGCGCTCACCCGTCCGCCGGCGATCAGCGCGTCGTGCAGGAATGCCGGCGGGGAATTCCTTGGCAATTGCAGCGATAGCCGCGCTGGAGGAGAAGGTCGATGGCAGCAGTGCCAAATGAGGTCGTGCAGGCGTTTCTGGCGCGAGAGAGTTCGGTCGGTCCCGTTACTTCGGCGCGCCGCCGCCGCACCGCGCTCATCTATACGGTCATGTGCCTGGTTGGAATCATCCCGATGCTGACCGGGATGACGGCAAGCGCCAAGGCGGCAGGACTGGGACTTTGGATTCCGGGCGGCGGATTTCTGGCCGTGGGCGGATGGGCGATGCTGCTTTTTCCGCTGACGGTGGCGCTGTTCGGATTGGCCGTCTTCGCCTGGTTTGGTTCGGGGATGGTGATTGCGCCGATTATCGTCTGGTTTGGATCGGCGGTTTTGGCGGGCGGAGTTGCCGGCGATTCCATCTCGTCATTCGGGGCGCTGCTGGTTCCGGCTATCGTGATAGCCACGGGCATCTACTGCTATCGCGCGGCGCGGGAGCGAAAGGCGGCGGAGTTGGCTCGGCTCGATGCGCGCAAGCAGTTCCTGCCGGCCGCGATTGCCGAGGCGATTGAGGTTGCGGGGCCGGTTCCCTCGGGCGATGCGCGGGAATTATCCTCTGAGGATCTTGCGGCGGTTCGTTATCTCTACGACCGGGCCTTGCAGCCGGTCGGCGAGATCAACGGCTACGACAAGATCGATCAGTTTCAGACCTCGGCGCTCCGCTACCAGATCAATAACATCGGCTATGCGCTGGCGATGCTGCAATGCCATTACGCGCCGAACTTTCACGGCTACCTGCATCGCGCGCAGCGCAATCTGATCGATCTGTATCTCGAGCGGAAGATCTGGAGCTACTGGATTTACGAATCGGCCTGGGGACATCTCAATGTCACCAACCCCGACCCCGCGGGCAAGGACAATATCATGCTCACTGGATGGTTCGGGCTGCATGTGGGCATGTACATGCTGAACAGCGGGGACCGCCGATATGGAGAACCCGGCAGCCTGCCTTTCCGCCTGAGCCCCCATCGCGTCTTTCATCACGACATCCACAGCCTCGAGCAGTCGGTGCTCCGCAATTTCCTTGACTCTGAGTTCTGCCTGTATCCCTGCGAGCCGAACTGGGTTTACCCGATCTGCAATCACTTCGGGATGGCGTCGCTGGCGGTTTACGATCGCCTGTACGCCAAGGGCTATGTGCATGCGACGCTGGACCGGTGGCTCAAGAGCCTGGACACGGAATTTACCGACTACAGCGGCAGCGTCATCGGGCTGCGTTCTTCGCTGACGGGAATCCGTTTTCCGTTTCCAGCCGGTGAAGCCGGATTTGCGATCTTCGAGAACTGCTTCGCGCCCGAACGCGCGCAGCGGATGTGGGCGATCGCGCGGCATGAGTTGAAGCAGGTTCTCAAAGCGGATCAGGCGGGCAACAGGAAAGTCAGCCTGCCGGGGCGAGGATTCGACTTCGGAAATTATCGTCCCGGATGGGCCGGAGCTTACGCGGGAATCATGGACAGCGCTCGCGAGTTTGGCGACGAAGAGACCGCCGCCGCCGCGCGGGAAAGCCTCGATCAGGAATGCGGACGCATCATGACCGGCGGCGTGCTGCGATACGCGAATGGCTCCAACCTGGCGAACGTGATGGCGGTGCGGGCGCGAATTCACCGGCGCGACGACTTCCGCAACGCGGTCATCAAGGGGCCGAGTGAGGAAGCGCTCAGAGGGCCCGTCCTTGCTGACGCGCGATATCCCGATGTGCTGGTGGCCCGCGCTCGCAGCAGCGGAGACGATCTGGATTTGGTCCTGTACCCGGGGACAGACCAGGTTTCGCAATCCCTGCGAATCGAGCGCCTGAACCCGGGGCGCCGCTATCTCGTCCGCAACGGAAGAGAAGAAAACGTTACGGCCGACAACGCCGGAGCCGTTTCAATCCTCGTCGATCTGCATGGCAGGACGCGGATTCAGATTCTGCCCGCCGCCTAACGGGCGCGAATGGCGCCGAGCGACGGCTTTGAGGTCTCACGGATACAGAGTCAGCGCGTAACCACGCATCTGATGGTCGATCCGATAACCTGGATTGTGGCAGGCAATCCGAAAGCCCAAGCCAGCGCCAATCCGATCAGAAGAATTCGTGCGATCATTTTCGTCACCTGCCGGTAACTGCGTCATTCGATGCCCCATTTCGAGCAAACAAAAGGCTCATCGGGGTCGAATGGCGTCGTCGGATGAGAGGGAGCAAGGAACGCGCCAGACTCGCGCATGCTCGCAGACGCTGGACTGCACAACTACCGGCCGCAATACTCACAATCGATTACCAAACAAACATCAGTTTTCAGGAGGCAGCTTGCGATGAACTATCGGCAGCTCGGCCGCAGCAACCTGCGTGTTGCCACCGTGGGACTCGGATGCATGGGGATGTCGGACTTTTACGGTCCGCGCGACGATGCGGAATCGATCGCCACGATCCATCGCGCACTGGACCGCGGCGTCAACTTTCTGGATACCTCCGATGCATACGGACCGCACAAGAATGAGGAACTGGTGGGCCGCGCGATTCGGGGTCGCCGCGATGAGGTGGTGCTCGCGACGAAGTTCGGAATCGTGCGCGGTCCCGACGGATCTCGCAGCATCAGTGGCAAGCCCGATTACGTGCGCAAGAGCTGCGAAGCGAGCCTTAAACGGCTGGGCGTCGAGGTGATCGACCTCTATTACCAGCATCGCGTCGATCCCAACACTCCGATCGAGGAGACGGTGGGGGCGATGGCGCGGCTGGTAGAGGAGGGAAAGGTCAGGACGCTCGGGCTTTCGGAGGCTTCGGCGCAGACGATTCGCCGCGCATGCAGAGTCCATCCGATCTCCGCGCTGCAGACCGAGTATTCCCTTTGGAGCCGCGATCCGGAGGACGGGCTACTCGACCTGTGCAAGGAGCTCGGCATCACGTTTGTCGCATACAGTCCGCTCGGACGCGGGTTTCTCACCGGAGAGATCAGGAGATTTGAGGATCTGGCTCCGGATGATTTCCGCCGCTTGTCGCCCCGGTTTCAGGGCGAAAACTTCAATAAGAACCTGGAGCTGGTGGAAAGGATAAAGAAGATCGCATCCGAAAAGGGATGCACTCCGTCGCAGCTCGCGCTGGCCTGGGTAATCGGTCGAGCCGAGCATATTGTCACCATCCCCGGCACCAAGCGGGTGAAATATCTTGAAGAAAATGTTGCCGCCGACGGCATCCGCTTCACCCCCGAGGAACTGCGGCGGATCGATGAGATAGCCCCGCGTGGAGTGGCGGCGGGGGATCGTTATCCGGCCGCCTTGATGGGGTCAATTAACATCTGAGAACGGCTCGCGCCTGGCTGGTGGCTGTGGGTGCGGCTTCTATGGAAAGAAACTTTGTCGCATCAGACTCAGCATACCGCTGGCGTGCACGATTAGCCGTTCGTTAACACGCTATGCTTGCAACTCGGAATCGGCGGGACTAGCTTTTTCGGGTCGGGGAGGATTGGGCGGCGTCTGCGACGCCATTGTGGGTGTTCGTTGGGTTGAACGATGACGGGCGTTGTAACACTGAACCCATTTTCGCCTCAAGCGGCTGCAATCTCTCATCTCTTCATCGCGATTCTCATCATTCTCGGCGGAATTTTTCTGCTGGTGACCGCTCTGGTCATCGTCGCCATCATCCGCTACCGCGACCGCCCCGACGCGCCTGAGGCACGGCAGGTTTTCGGATCGCATCGCCTCGAGATCGCATGGACGGTAGCCCCGATCCTTCTGCTGGCGTTAATCGCGGTGTTCATGATTCGCGCCATCGAGGCATCGGACCCGCCGGTCGGCGACGAACATCCTGATATACGGGTCACGGGCCATCAGTGGTGGTGGGAGGCGCAGTATCCGAGTTCCGGGGCGCTGGTGGCCAACGAGATTCATATTCCGGTTGGAAAATCGCTGCTGGTCGAAGTCGATTCGGCGGACGTAATTCACGACTTCTGGGTGCCGGAGCTGGCGCGGAAGATCGATGCGATTCCGGGGCACGTCAATCATGTATGGATTCGCGCCGATCGCCCGGGCGTTTACCAGGGCGTATGCGCGGAATTCTGCGGCGCGGAACATACCTGGATGCGATTGATCGTGGTCGCGGAGCCGCAAGCCGACTTCGACGCGTGGCAATCGGCGCAGTTGACGAACCCGCCAACTCCGAAAGAGGGGATGGAGGCGCGGGGGCTCCAGCTCGTGAAGGATCAGACCTGCCTGAACTGCCACGCGATTTCCGGACTGCCCGGGCACAAAAACATCGGTCCGGATCTTACGCATATCGCGGGCAGACAGATTCTCGCCGGCGGCGCCGCCTCCAACACCCCCGAGAACCTGTTCCGATGGCTCAAAGATCCGGCCTCGATCAAGCCCGAAAGCCACATGCCGAATTTCCAGTTGAGCGATGACAGCGTGCACGCGCTGGTTGCCTACATGGAGACCCTGAAATGAGCGACATCGCCGCCAGCGATCGGATCGCCGAGCTCGAGGCCAATCCGGAACGGATAGGATTTCTCTCCTGGGTCGCATCCGTCGATCACAAGCAGATCGGCATCATGTACATGCTTTCGGCGCTGTTTTTCTTCGGGCTGGGCGGCCTCGAAGCGCTCATCATCCGCGCGCAGCTCGCGATGCCGGGAAATCACATCGTGACGCCCGACACGTTCAATCAGCTCTTCAGCATGCATGGCACCACGATGATCTTTCTGGTGGTGATGCCGGTGCTGGCGGGGCTGACGGCGTACGTGATCCCGCTGATGGTCGGGGCGCGCGACGTTGCGTTTCCCCGCCTCAATGCGTTCAGCTTCTGGGTGCAACTCTTCGGCGGAGTTCTGCTGTACTTCAGCTTCGTCGCGGGCGGCGCTCCGAATGCCGGATGGTTCAGCTATGCGCCGCTTAGCGAACCCGCGTATTCGTTCAACAATGGTGTCACCTACTGGATTTTGGGCCTGGCGGGAGTAGGCGTCGGATCGCTGGCGGGCGCGATCAACATGGCGGTGACGATACTGAAGCTGCGTGTGCCCGGCATGACGATTCGCCGCCTGCCGCTGTTCTGCTGGATGACGCTGGTCAATTCGTTCCTGATGATCTTTGCGCTGCCGGTCATCAATGCGGCGCTGGTACTGTTGCTGGCGGACCGGCTGCTGAATGCTCATATCTTCACGCCGGCTTTTGGAGGCTCGGCGATCCTCTGGCAGCACTATTTCTGGGGCTTCGGGCATCCGGAAGTGTACATCATGATTCTGCCCGCATTTGCGATCATCTCCGAAGTGATTCCGGTTTTCGCAGGCAAGCCGATCTACGGGTACGAGTTCGTCGCGGGCTCGACGGTTGCGATCGCATTCATGTCATTCGCGGTCTGGGCGCATCATATGTTCGCGGTCGGCCTGGGCCATCTGTTCGATCTGTTTTTCGGGATTTCCACGATGGCGATTGCGGTTCCGACCGGCATCAAGATCTTCAACTGGACCGCGACGCTTTACCAGGGGCGGCTCAGATTCACGACCGCGATGAAGTTCGCGGTCGCGTTCATCGTGATGTTTACGATCGGCGGGCTTTCAGGAGTCAGCTTCGCGGTGGTCCCGCTCGATTGGCAGCTGACCGATACTTATTATCTCGTCGCGCACCTGCATTACGTGCTGTTCGGCGGCGCAATCTTCGCGATCTTTGCCGGAATTTATTACTGGTTTCCGAAGATGTCCGGCCGGATGCTCGATGAGCGAGTAGGCAACTGGCACTTCTGGATTACCTTCATCGGGTTCAATCTCACGTTCCTGGTTCAACACCTGCTGGGGATGATGGGGATGCCGCGGCGCGTCTTCACGTACCCGGATTGGCCGTGGTGGATGACCCTGAACATGATTTCCACGATCGGGGCATTCGTCCTGCTGATCTCGGTAATCGTCTTCCTCTGGAACATCGTCAGCAGCCTGAACCACGGCGAGATTGCCGGCGACAATCCCTGGGATGCGTGGACGCTGGAGTGGGCGACGTCGTCGCCGCCGCCGGTTGAAAACTTCGATCTGGTGCCCCCGGTGCACGGCAGGCGGCCGCTCTGGGATTTGAAGCATCCCGAGCGCGCCGACGAACTCGTTGCAGCGGCGGCGGGGAAGTGAAGGCGGATGTCGAAGAGTAAGCTCGCGGTATCGCTCTTCATATTGTCGGAAGCCAATTTCTTTGCGCTTCTGATAATCGCCTACCTCTACTTTCATGCCTACCCGGGCGAGGGCCCGACCGCGGCCACCTCGCTCAACGCCTATCGGACGGGCATCTTTTCGATTTTTCTCTTTGCGAGCAGCGCTACGATGATGCTCGCGTCGCGGAGCTACCGGGCAAAGAGCAGCGCCGCGTTCGGATGGCTGATCGCAACCCTGGTGCTGGGAGGAATCTTTCTGTTCGGCCAGGTGCGCGAGTACATGGAGCTGTATGCTTCAGGAGTTACCGCCAATCGCAGCCTGTTCGCCACCACCTTTTTCACCCTGACCGGGTTTCACGGACTGCACGTTGCGGTGGGTCTGCTGGCAATCGCCGCAATCACGATCCTTACCGGAGTGGGGACTCTTGGGACAAGCGCGCGCGAGGCGGATGCGTTCGGGTCGGTCGAAATTTACTGGCATTTTGTGGACGGGGTATGGGTCGTGATCTTCACGATCGTTTACCTGTGGGCGTTTCTATGAGCGCGGCGGCCCACAATCTCATATGGGCGTGGGACTTCGATCCGTCAATCGTGGCCGGATGCGCCGCGCTGCTCGGCGTTTACGCGATAGCGCATCGCCGCGATTTCTCGCGCGCCGGATGGTTCGTTGCCGGCGTCGTCGCGATGTTTCTGGCGCTGGTTTCGCCGCTGGATGCGCTCGCGGATACCTATCTGTTCAGCGCCCACATGCTTCAGCATCTGATTCTCGTCCTGGTTGTGCCGCCACTGATGATTCTGGGCATCTCGCCGCGGTTCGCCCGTATCGTGCTGGATGTGCCCGCGTTTGCGCGTCTGGAACGCATCCTCGGCAATGGAATCGTCGCGTGGGCAGTCGGGATGGCGACATTGTGGGTTTGGCACGCGCCTTACCTGTACAACGCGACCCTGGCCGACGAGGACATCCACATTTTCGAGCATCTTTGCTTTCTCGTGAGCGCCACGATCTTCTGGTGGCCGATACTTGCGCCTCTCGAACGGTCGCGGCTCTCGCCGATGCACGCGGTCATCTACCTGGCGACGGCGGCGGTCGCGAACAGTGTGCTTGCCATCCTGCTGACCTTCGCCCGGCCGGGTCTCTACCCGGCATACCTGGATCCGCCGGATCCGCTGAAGATTCTGCCGATGGTTCGGGGAGGATGGGGCCTCACGCCCGCGCTCGACCAGCAACTGGGCGGATTGTTGATGTGGATTCCGGGCGGGATGGTCTTCCTTGGCGCGGTCGTGTGGGTGATCGCGAGATGGTACGCATCGGCCGAAGACAACGGTCTGCGAATTGCGGCGGTGCACTGACGAAGCGAGAGAAGATCGATGGCTGATCAGAACACGAACGCATCGCGGATAGCCGAAGGATGGGCGGTTCCGCAGCCCGAGCGGCCCCCCGCGCCGACATATCAGCCCGCAGTGATGGCGCTGGGCACCTCGTTCATCCTTTTCGGACTGGTCACGTCTTACGCGTTTTGCGCGGCAGGAGGGGTGCTGTTCGCAATCTCACTGGTTAACTGGATTGGAGAACTTGTGCATGGCGACTGAGACTGCGCAGAGCCGTGGAGAGGCGCTGAGTCCCGAGCGCCGCGTTTTTATCACCAAGGTTAGCCTGGCCCTGATGGGGCTGGCGTCGCTGCTCGTCGCGGTCCCCATCATCGGATTCATAATCGGCCCCCTGGTGCGACGGTTTCCACCGAGATGGCGCCCGGTAGGCAGTGTTGACAGCTTCAAGATTGGCGAAACGGTCAAAGTGGATTTCCGCGATCCATCGCCGCTCGCGTGGGCCGGCGTCACGGCGGAGACGGCCGCGTGGCTGCGGCGCACCAGCGAAGACAAGTTCGTCGCGTTCGCGATGAACTGCACGCATCTCGGATGCCCCGTGCGATGGCTGCAGGAAGCCGACCTGTTCATGTGTCCTTGTCATGGCGGTGTTTACTATCCGGACGGTCGGGTAGCCGGCGGTCCGCCGCCGCGCCCGCTGTTTAGATATCCGGTGCGCGTGCACAACGGGCAAGTCGAAATCAGGACCAGCGCCATACCCATCGGCTGAGCGCGGGAAGACGGGGAACGTCGGTGAAAAATCTGCTCAAGAGCCTGATCGACGCGTTCGAAGAGCGCACCGGCCTGCTCAAGATAATGGCCGACCTCGCCGAGCATCCCGTGCCGCCGGATACGGGATGGTGGTACGTGTTCGGCAGCGCCACGCTGGTAGCGTTCATTATCCAGGTGGTGACCGGAATCGCGCTGGCTACCGCCTACGTGTCGTCATCGGGCAACGCTTACGACTCGCTCCAGTTCATCACGACCGAAGCGCTGATGGGGAATCTGCTGCGCGGCATGCACTACTTCGGCGCATCCGCGATGGTCCTGTTGGTGGGGATCCACATGGGCCAGGTCTTTTTGATGGGATGTTACAAGTACCCGCGCGAGTTCAACTGGGTCACGGGCGTGGTGCTGCTGTTCCTGACGCTGGCGATGGGATTTACGGGACAGCTTCTCAGATGGGATCAGAACGCGGTGTGGTCGGTTGTGGTGGGCGCGGAGCAAGCGGGCAGGACGCCGATAATCGGCGATATGCTCGCGCGCTTTTTACTCGCGGGTAAGACCATCGGCGGTGCGACGCTGTCGAGGTTCTTCGCCTTCCACGTATTCTTTATTCCCGCGATCATTTTCGGCTTTATCGGCATCCATCTGTTCCTGGTTCTGCACGACGGAATTTCCGAGCCGCCGGTCGCGGGCGAGCCGGTCGATCCGGCAACCTATCGGCAAAAGTACGAGAAGATTATCAACGAGCGGGGCGTTCCGTTCTGGCCCGATGCGGCGTGGCGCGATGTCGTATTCTGCGTAGCGGTTGTAGCGGCAATCTTTCTGCTCGCCTTAATCTTCGGTCCGCCCAAGCTTGACAATCCTCCCAACCCGAGTCTTCTTGCGAGAGACCCGGCGCCAGACTGGTACCTGCTCTGGTACTTCGCGCTGCTCGCGCTTATCCCGCACAAGCTCACCACGCCGGTCATCCTGCTCGCGCCGCTTACCGGAGTAATCGTCCTGTTGCTGGTGCCGATTGTCTCCAACAAGGGCGAACGCCATCCGCGCTATCGTCCATGGGCGGTCGCTTCGGTCATCATCATCGTGATGATGATCGGCACGCTGTGGGTGGAGGCGGAGCGCGAGCCGTGGTCGCCCGATTTCGAGGCTCGCCCGCTGCCGATCGCGGTGGTTGGAACGAACATAGGTCCGGTGGTGGATGGAGCGAAACTGTTCCACGAAAAGGGATGCGAGTTTTGCCACGAAGTCAGCGGCTATGGGGGCCATCGCGGCCCCAGCCTGACGTGGGTTGGCGACAGACTGACGCGCGCGGACCTGACCGTGCGCATCATGAACGGCGGCTACAATATGCCGGCATTCGCCGGATTGCTGACCGAAGACCAACTCGGCGACCTGGTTGCTTTTCTCGAATCGCGCCGCAAAGAGAGATAAGTAAGCGCCTACTTGTCTCGCGACCCGTACGACACCGCGAGCCCCGCGCGCGCATCGGACTGGATGCCGTACTGCGGAATCGGATAGCGAAGTCCGTTCGCTGCCAGACGTTTCATTCCTTCTATCGTTTTGGGCAGGAAGTGCGGGGGAATCGCCATCAGCATCTCGTCGTCCAACACGCCACCGTAACGGCGCTCGGCGTAGCAGGGAATCGAAAGGCTGGGCTCGCCGGTTTTTAGCGCGCGTCCCCATGAATCGGCGCAGGCGGACTCGCCGACCACTCCCCATTGGAATTTCCGATAGCCCGACCATTGGAGGCCATTGATGAAGATGATCATCTGCCCGGGCGTGCCGTAGATGAGGCAGATATCGGGCGGATTGAGGCGACCCGAGGTAAGCGGCGACACCGCCATCGCCGTGTAGCGTCCGTGGGGAACGGTATCCATCGCATGCTGATGCGCGGAGGAATCCTCGCGCGTCGAATACCAGACACCCGCCATCGACTTGCCCGACAGCCATTCCTCATCGCGCGGGTAAAGTCCGATGACGGCGCCGCACTGCGCGCCGACGAGGTCTTTCATCGTGATTCCGACGGTCCATCCGAGACGCGCAGCCTGCGCCACGATCTGGTCGGTCGTATGGGTCGCCTTGGGCCGTCGAATCCTGGGAATCGCTTCCATCTCTTCGACGGTGCGGAAAAGTTTCATCCCGATAGGCGTGGTACGCAGCCGGAGCAGCTTGTTGAGGTCTTCGACAATCGCGGTCCAGTCGTAGGTGGTTTGCGCGGTTTGGGTTTGGATGCTTGAATCTTTTTCGCTCGACATCGCCCGTTACCTCCGCCGAATCTTCGGCCGCTTCGAGAGCGGATATATCGCACCGCATCGAGAAGCTCCAGTTTGAGCGGAGAGGGCGGATTTTGAGCGCTTCAATTGATGCGTCTGAGCGGGCATGATAGTTATGCTCGCTCCGAAAAGCGGCAACCCGCACACGGGGGCGGCGTACCCAAGTGGCTAAGGGAGAGGTCTGCAAAACCTCCATTCTCCGGTTCGAATCCGGACGCCGCCTCCAATAACACATCCGGAAACGGAAACTCGTCCTTGCGCGACCGAGCGCATTCGCGGTGCGTCCCCGTTTGCGCTGTGGTCAGAGCGGCCACTCGCGCTGGTAGAAGGCGATCAATTCGCTTTCCACTCGAGGTGGAAACTCCAGCTTGTAGCGGTGGAATGCGGCCCGGGCGAGGCGGCAGAGTTCGCGGAATATCTCGATATGGGTGTCGCGCATCGCTGCGCGATCGCCAGCCTCAACGGCTGCCACGATACGATCGATCAACGCCGCGTACACGCGATATTCGTGATCGTGCAGCATCCTTGCG
Organism: Pseudomonadota bacterium; assembly: GCA_021323675.1. Taxonomy (GTDB): domain Bacteria; phylum Desulfobacterota; class Binatia; order Binatales; family Binataceae; genus JAFAHS01. The sequence continues at coordinate 60,183 of JAJPKP010000040.1, forward strand.
CGCGTGAACATGTTGCGATGGAAGGTGCGCGGGTCCCGCTCCAGCAACATCAACGGCACGATTCCGGTCTCGACCAGCAGGATCTCTCCGTAGAGAAACGTCTGGAGTTGTCCGCGCGCGAGCAGACGCACCGGCCAGGTCCCGCCCTGCAGAAAGCCAAGGAGGTTGTATTCAAGCGCAGGCGCGACTGCGGCCTCGCCGATCGACGGGTCCAGTTTTAGCTGCCGAAAGAGATCGTCAGCGCCCCAGAGGGGTTTCACGGCGATTCGGCGCGGCGATTGGATAGCGCTTTCCCGTTCGTAGAAGACATCGAGCTTGCTTGGTCCATCGATGAGGAATGCAAGGGCGAATGTTCCGCGGATGTCGGTCGCGGCCAGTGCCGGTGCGACCTCTTCGATTATCTCGCGTCTCCGAGCCCATACCTCGTCCCACGCGTGGTCCGCGATGCAGAGATGGAGGTCGATATCCGAATATGCGTCGGCTGAGCCATCCGCCAGGCTCCCCTCGAGCCAGCCGGCCGGAAATCGCGGGTCAGGCGAGAAGTTCGTGACGAGCCGTTGAATAAGCGCCGTCCGGCGGGCGGCGAATGGAGCTTCTTCTGGAATAGACCTAAGCCTCCTGCGTTGATGTTACGCCGTCTACTGAGGCTTCACGGAAAGAGTCACCTGGCAATCCTCGCCCGACTCAGCTCCGTAACACAGGTGCGAGATCACTCCGGGCGAGCGCGATGACTCTTCACCGTAGGTGCACACCCATACGCCGCCTTTGTTGCGGAGCACCACCGCGTAATATTGTCCGGCGGGCAGGGCGCCCGATTGCGGACTGCGCGTCACCATCCGCGAATCCTTGATCGAAAATCCGTCGTGGGCGGCATTCAGCTCGAATTGCATGAAGAAGATCTGCCATGCGCCGCCGCCCTTTTGCGAGACTTCATATTGCATCGGACGGCTGTCGGAGAAGACCGGCTTGTCGCGGCAGAGCCAGGGGCGCGGTTCACTGGCGAATGCCGCGGTGCAGGCGAGGATCGCGCCAGCGAATACGGGGGCCATCAAAATTCGAAACCTTCGCATAATTCCGCTCCACCTCCACTGGGCCGACTTAGCGCGAAAATCTTTCCCACGTCGGCCCCCGTTCAATGACGGGAAAATCACAAGCGATCGCGCGCGCCTAGCGCCGCGATTTGCCCCACGATTTCGGCAAGATTCGAATCCTTGGGCGTGAAAACCGCGCGAACTCCGGAGGCGAGGAGTTGTTTGCGATCGGCTTCGGGGATGATGCCGCCCATCACGACTCTCACGTCGGCGGCGCCGCGCTGCTTGAGCAGTTCCATAGTGTCGTGCGCGATCGTCATATGCGCCCCGGCGAGGCTCGAAATCGCGAGAACATCGGCATCTTCCTGCAGTGCTGTCTCGACCAGTCGCGCGGGCGTCTGCTTGAAGCCAGCCAGCACTACTTCCATCCCGGCCTCCATGCAGGCGCGGGCGAGAAGTTTCACGGCGTTGATATGCCCGTCGAGTCCCGCCTTGCCCAACGCGATCTTCAGACGATGCCCGTTCGCCTTGATTGCACCGTGTGGCACCGCCGCACGCGCATCGAGAATCGGGGGCGTGTATCGGCCGCGGCTGACGCGCTCGAGCGATTCAGTCCACTCGCCGACCGTACCGCCGGCGCGAGCGAGTTCCAGCGTCGGATCCATCAATGACCCGCCCTCCGCGGCCGCCCGTGCGAGGGTTTCTCGGGCACGTGCAACGGCGGCGTTGTCGCGCTGGGCGCGCCATCGGCCAAGCGCCTGGATGCGTTCGCGTTCGGCGGCTTGTTGAGCGCCATGATCGTCGGCGAGCGCGGGCGCGGCCGTCAATCCAATCTCGCCAAGGAAGGCGTTCACTCCGACCTGGACAATTTCGCCTGACTCGATTTTCCTCTGGCGGTCCGCGAGCAGGCGGGTCAGTTCGGCGCCGACCAGTTCCAGCGCGCGCGTGTAACCGGCCCCGCGCAGGTTCATTGCTATTTCGCGAGCTCGCGCGGCGGTTTCGTCCGTCAGCTTCTCGATAACCTTGCTGCCCTCGAAGATGTCGCCGTACCGGGAAATCCCGGTTTCATGCATCAGGACCTGTTGAGTGCGAAGCGAGAGCGTCTGCTCCGCGGCATCGGGCAGCGATAGCGCCTCGCGAAAGCCCGGGAGCTGAAGCGCGTTGACGCGAGCGCTGGCCGAGATAGTGACCGGCAACGCCTCGTAGGCGATGCGGATGATATTGACCTCGGGCTGCTGCTCGGTGAGCGAGAGCGACCGCACCTGGCATCCCGCCCGAAAGGCGACGTCGTCGATGCCGTACTCGGATTTGCAGAGTTCGCGCCACAGCTTGAAATACGCGCGAACCTTGCAGATTTCCGGCACCAGCTCGATTCCGCTGTTGATAAAGAACGAGATTCGGCGGACTGTCTGCTCGAACGCGGCCGCGGAGAGTTTCCCGCGCAACTCGTCGAGAATGAGCATCGCGTTCCCGAATGCAAAGCCAATCTCTTCGGCGGGGCCCGCGCCGCTCTCCATGTAGTGATAGCCGCAGCAGTTGATTGGGTTCCAGTTGGGCACGCGTTCGACCGCGAACCGGATGAGTTCGGTCGATAACCGAAAGGATATTTCGGGCTGAAAAATCGACGTGCCGCGCGCCACGTACTCCTTCATCAGGTCGTTCTGGGTGGTTCCGCGCAGGTCCGTCCACGGCACCCCGTGTTTTTCGGCGACCACCAGGTACAGCGCCAGCAGGAAGGGAGCCGTGGCGTTGATGGTCATCGAGGTATTGATCTCTCCGAGCGGGATTCCCTGGAACAGTTCCTCCATGTCTCGCCAGTGGCAGATGGAGACGCCGGCCTTGCCGACCTCGCCTCGGGCGACCGGCGCGTCGGGGTCGTAGCCATTCTGGGTCGGAAGGTCGAAGGCGATCGACAGTCCGCGCTGTCCCGCTTTTAGGTTTTGATGAAACCGCGCGTTAGCCTGGCGCGCATCGCCGAAGCCGGCGTACGTGCGGATGATCCACGGCTCCCGGTCGCGCCGGGATTTTTCCTTGGTTGCCGAATCGCTCATCGCGGTGCCTGGTTCCTGGGCGCATCGATGCGCCGGCTTCCAAGCCTAATTGCGAAGGCTCGCCGATTCCAGCAGAGGGCGGCGGACCGCTATTGAGTATCGACGGAAGAACCCACGTCGATGCATCGCGATGCCCACGTGGGAACCACCAGCACCATCGAATCGTCGCTTACGAATTGATTGGCGTTGGGATTAGGGTCCACCTGCGCGCGAGCGGCGCGTGCCCTGAACGATTCGCACTGTGCCCTGGTCCGGAACATCGGCGAACGGCTGCTCCACTTTACCATCGGAGCAGTCGGATCGAACTTTCCGAGGGATTCTGGTGCGGGTGCGACCATCATGAACCAACCGGCGACGGCGAGCATCGCGAACTGATGTGCTCTCATACAACTCCATTTCAGGCGTTCCGGCCGCTTTCCGCAGTCCGGCCGCCTTTGACGGCTCCATGCCGCGCTTCGTCTACATTCAGCCCTTCCGCAAAAAACGAGGCAAGGTGGCTGAACAGCGCGAGGCCGTGTTCGCCCGCGAACTCGGGAATCTCCAGGATGGGCGATCGGGTGTGGCGCGCGATTGCAGTGCGTGCCCGGGGTGTGTATGAGGCTCGTAGCAGTTCCGCCTTCGAGATATCGGCGAGCTGTTCCACATGATGAAGCGAAGGGATCGATTTGGCGCGATGTGAGAATGTGGCGACATCGGCGGACGCAAAAGGCAGCGCCACCGCGCGGTTGAGAAAGACCGCCGCCGGACGAAGACCATCCGATGCGAGCGCCTTCTGGGTCTCGAGCAATTCGGAGACCGCCAGCGCGTCCGGGGTGGTGACCTCGATGAGCGCACACTTCGCGCGGTCGTGCAGCATCCGCTGGATGTTGTCGGCTTCTTGTCCGACGATGCTGGTGCCGAACGTGGCGCGGGTCGCCGCCGGCATCCTGAGCAGGCTGATTGCCTGTCCGCTCGCGGGCGCATCCAGCACTATCAGCTCCCATGCGTCGCGGGCGCGCCCTGCGCGCTCAACCTCGTAATAGACCTTGCCCAGCATCATCAGTTCTCTCAGTCCGGGCGCGGCCTGCACGAAGAACTGATACAGCCGGTTCGCAAAAACCGCCTTGAGCAATGTCCGAGCGGGCAGGACGAGCCCCAGGTACTCGTCGAGCGCGTGGCCGCCGTCGAGAACCATCGTCCAGAGCCCGCCGCGGATTTTGATCGGTTCGAAGGAACGTCCGACGCCCAGCGCGGCCGCGATCGGCGCGCGCGCATCCGTCTCCATCAGGAGCGTGCGAATACCGCTGCGCGCGGCCGAGAGCGCGAGACCGGCGCTCAGGGTGGACTTTCCCACGCCGCCCTTGCCGAGAACGACGAGAAGGCGCCGCTCGAAAAGTTGGGTGAGCATCGATGCGCTCAGAGCTGACCCTCGCGCAAGGGGCTGACCGCCTGAGTTTACCAGCGCAGCAGATTAGCGCCCCAGGTCAGACCGCCGCCGCACGCATTCAGCATCACGAGGTCTCCTTCACGGATGCGGCCCTGCTCGACCGCTTCATCGAGAGCGATCGGAACCGATGCCGCGGACGTGTTGCCGTAGCGATCGATATTGATGAAGACCTTTTCCTGGGGAAGTCCGAGCCGCTCCGCGACCGCGCTGATGATGCGGCGGTTGGCTTGATGGCCGACCACAAGGTTCACGTCTTCTATCTTCACCCCTGCGCGTTCCGCGACCTGCCGGCTCACTTCCTCCATGCTCTTGACCGCAATCTTGAAGAGCTCGGGCCCTTTCATCTTGATTGCGTCGTCGGCGTCGCGGCGGACCTCGGAATCGAGAGTTCCGCGCACACCCGGCGCGCGGCAGGAGAGGAGATCCCAGTGTTTTCCGGATGCGCGCAGCAGGCTGCCGAGCACCCCCCGATTTCCGGGCTCGGAGACCAGCACCGCGGCTCCGGCTCCGTCGCCGAAGAGCACCGCGGTGCGGCGGTCGGTCCAATCGACAAAGGTGGAAAGCGCATCCGCGCCGACCACGAGCACGCGCCTGAAGTCTCCCGCCCGCATCGACGAATCCGCAACGCTGAGCGCATAGACAAAGCCCGAGCACGCGGCGGCAACGTCGAAGGCGGGAATGAAATCCGCGCCGAGCTGGGTCTGAATCTGGCAGGCGAACGAGGGAAACGTGTACTCGGAGGAGACCGTTCCCACGATAATCGCGTCCAGATCGCCCGCCTTCATCCCGGCGCGCTCAAGCGCCGAGCGGCTCGCCTGAGTTGCGATCTCGGCGAGTGATTCTCCCGAGCGCAATGTGTATCGGCACCCGATTCCGGTGCGCGTTCTTATCCATTCATCGGACGTATCCATGAACCGTTCGAGGTCCTGGTTTGAGACCGCGGTTCGGGGCAGGGCGCGTCCGGTGGCAACAATTCTGGAACCCATTTGAATGCCTTGCTCAAGCGGGCCGAAAAGCCAGCGTGGTGTTGGTGCCGCCGAACCCGAAGGAGTTGTTGAGCGCGATTCTGATCTTCGCCGGCCGCGCCTGGTTTGGCACGTAGTCGAGATCGCATTCGGGGTCGGGATGCTCCTGGTTGATGGTAGGTGGAATCATTCCGCGCTCGATCGCCAGAACCGTGAATACCGACTCGATCGCGCCGGCCGCGCCGAGCGTGTGTCCCGTCATCGACTTGGTCGAGCTTACCGCTATCTTGGCCGCCCGCTCGCCGAACACGCGCTTGATTCCCTGGGTCTCCGCCACGTCGCCCTGCTCGGTCGAGGTGCCATGGGCGTTGATGTAATCAACTTCGTTGAGATCGAGACCGTTGTCTTCGAGACACATGCGCATGCATTTGGCGATGATGCGGCCTTCGGGGGCGGGCGAAGTGATGTGATGCGCGTCAGAATTGGCCGCATAGCCGCAGATTTCCGCGATAATTCGGGCTCCGCGCGCAATCGCGGCCTCTCGCTCCTCGATGACCATGGCGGCCGCTCCTTCGGACATCACAAACCCGTTGCGGTCCTTGTCGAATGGACGACTCGCTCGTTCCGGTTCTTCATTGCGAGTGGAGAGGGCGCGCATCGCAACGAATCCGCCGACGCCCAACGGCGTGATTGCCGCCTCGGTTCCGCCCACGATCGCCGCATCCAGGAAGCCCAGCCGGATCATCCGATACGCCTCGCCGATGGCGTGGCTGCCTGATGCGCACGCGCTGGTCGTCGTGAAGCTGGCCCCGCGGGCGCCGTAGCGGATGGAAATCTGACCGGGTGCGAGATTCGAGATCAGTTTCGGAATGAAAAACGGGCTGAAATGCCTGAGCCCGGTGATCAGGAAGTCCTTGTGAAATTCCTCGACCGTGTTAAGGCCGCCGATTCCGTTGCCGATTAGAACTCCAAACTGGTCCGCGTTTTCTTCCGTGACCGGGTATCCGGATTGCTGCATCGCCTGCTCGGCGCATGCGTACACGTACTGGATGAACGGGTCCATCTTCTTGACGTCGCGCTTTTCGATCCAATCCTCAGGCTTGAAGTCTTTCACCTCGCCCGCGATCCGCGCGGGAAACTGGGACGCATCGAACCTGGTGATCGGCCCGATTCCGGAGCGACCGGCCATCAAAGCTTCCCAGTTCTTCTCGACCCCGGTCCCGAGCGGCGTCACCAGCCCCAGCCCAGTTATCACCACGCGACGGTCCAAGATTCGTCTCATCGAAGCCCTCTCTCCTCAATGGGCATTGAACAACCATCATCTATCAAATCGCCGCAGCGGAAAAGAATGGGCGGGCGATTTGGATGGTTGTGGACAAGTCAGCTTGAAAGCGGTTGCGCACAAATGAAACAATCCGATGGTGCCGCCGCGCGTGGTTGAAGAAGACTCCTTCCTGAAACTGGCCGAAAATCTGGGCGAACTTGAGGTCGTGATTGGACCCAAGGCGCGCCCAATTGTGGCCGAAGTACGATCGGGCCTGCGCGATGCAGTTGCGTGCCGGGATCGTGGCGACATGCCGGCCGCGCTTGATGCTATCAGGCGCGCGATGGAACGGCTGGCTGCCCTGGGCTCTCAACTCGATCCGTCGGAAGGTGAGATGATGCGAGCGATAGCGCTTCATTTCAGCAACGCGTTGAACGCCGGTCTCAAGGGAGAGGCCAAGGCCGCGGTCAACGTGATGAAGCACAAGGCGGGCGATCCGAAAGACGACGAGAGCGGCAATCAGTGGTAGGCTTCACGCCCGGGCCGAACAGATCGCTCGGCCGAATCGGCAAGCACGTAAAGACTTTAGCTGGAGATAGTCGTGGCAACCGCAGCCCAAGTTAAGATCGATCAGTCGAAGCTCGACCAACTCTGCATAAACTCGATTCGCGCCCTGGTTATCGACGCGGTTCAAAAGGCCAACAGCGGTCATCCTGGGATGCCGATGGGAATGGCGCCGGCGGCGTACGTTCTGTGGACTCGCTTTTTGAGACATAACCCGCGCAATCCCCGATGGTTTGGGCGCGACCGCTTCGTGCTTTCGGCGGGCCACGGCTCGATGCTCCTGTATTCGCTTTTGTACCTGACGGGCTATGGCCTTTCGCTCGACGAAATCAAGCGCTTCCGGCAACTTGGCAGCCTGACCCCCGGCCATCCCGAATACCATCACACGCCCGGTGTAGAGACGACCACGGGGCCGCTCGGCCAGGGCTTCGGCAACGGCGTTGGAATGGCGATTGCCGCCAAGCATCTGGAGGCTCGCTTCGACCATGGTACGGGGCTGTTTTCGCACCGAGTTTTTGCGATTGTCAGCGACGGCGACCTGATGGAAGGAATCGCAAGCGAGGCCGCCTCGATCGCCGGCCATCTTGGTCTGGGCAATATCGTCTATCTCTACGACGACAATCACATCACCATCGATGGACACACCGGCATCACGTTCTCGGAAGATGTATGCAAGCGCTTCGAAGCATACGGATGGCATACGCAGGCGGTGGAAGATGCCAACGATCTGGCCGGGCTGACGGCCGCGATCGAAAAAGGCTGCGCGGAAACCGAACGCCCTTCGCTCATCCGGATTCGATCGATAATCGGCTACGGCAGTCCTCATCGCCAAAACACCTCGAAGGCACACGGCCAGGCCCTGGGCGCCGAAGAAGTCAAGCTCACCAAGCAGTTTCTGGGATGGCCAACGGAACCGGATTTTTACGTTCCGGACGAAGCGCTCGCGGAGTTCAGGCGCGCGTTGGAACGCGGCGAGCAGCTCGAACGCGAGTGGAACCAGCGGTATCAAAATTGGGCGCAAGCGCACGGCGCCGAGGCCCAAGAGTTCTCGCGGATGGTAAAAGGAGAACTCCCGGCCGGATGGGATTGCGACATTCCGACCTTCACGCCGGCCGAAAGTCTCGCGACCCGCGAATCGGCATCCAGGGCTGAAAACGCGATCGCGGCCAGAGTCTCGAACCTGATCGGCGGTTCCGCCGACCTGAACGAATCAACGTTTACGGATGTGAAGAACGGGGGTTCTTTCGAGAAGGGAAGTTACGGCGGGCGCAATCTCCACTTCGGCATCCGCGAGCACGCGATGTGCGCGATCCTCAACGGCATCGCGCTCCACGGCGGTCTCGTTCCGCTCGGTTCCTCGTTCTTCGTATTCACCGACTATTGCCGCGCGTCGATTCGGCTTGCGGCCCTGATGGGCCTGCACGTGATCTTCGTGTTCACTCATGATTCGATCGGAGTGGGCGAAGATGGACCGACGCATCAGCCGGTCGAGCATCTCACCGCGATGCGCGCGATTCCGAATCTGACGGTGGTTCGACCCTGCGATGCCAACGAAGCATCGGAGGCGTGGCGCGTTGCCATGCGGCATCGCGGCGGACCGATCCTGCTCGTCCTTTCTCGCCAAAAGCTGGCTACCCTCGACCGCTCGAGGTTCGCATCCGCGAGCGGCCTGGCAAAGGGCGCTTATGTGCTTGCGGAGACGGCGGGGAGAACCCCGGAAATCATTCTTATTGCGACGGGCTCGGAGGTTGGGCTTGCGGTCGGCGCGAAAGAAGAGCTTGAAAAGCGGGGCAGGGCGGTGCGCATAGTTTCGATGCCGAGCTTCGAGTTGTTTGAAGCCCAGGATCAATCGTACCGAGATGCGGTGCTGCCCCCGGCGATCCGCTGCCGCCTTGCGATTGAGGCGGGCTCGACCCTGTCATGGTACCGATGGGTAGGGCTGGACGGAGACGTGATGGGAATGACCACGTTCGGAACCTCCGCCCCTTACCAGGAAGCGATGCGCCATTTCGGCTTCACGGTCGAGAACGTGGTCGAGCGCGCGATGAAGCTGCTGGCGCGCTGATTCAATCGGGAAGTTGTCTTCATGAGTGAGCCCAAGATAACCGTACTCGACGACGCGCAGTCCGTTTACGTTCACGCGGCCGAGGAGATCGCCCATTTTGCCGGCGAGGACATCTGCACCCACGCCGAATTCACGATCGCCCTTTCGGGCGGATCCACTCCCGCCGCGGTTTATGAGCTTTTGGCTACGCGCTTCAAGCTGAGCGTCGATTGGAAGGAAGTCCAATTCTTCTGGGGAGACGAGCGATGCGTTCCTCCGGATCACGAACTCTCCAACTACGCGATGGCCAATCGAACGCTGCTCAGCCATCTGGCGCTCAGGCCCGAGCAGGTGCATCGGATGCGGGGCGAGCTTGCCCCCGAAGACGCGGCGCGCGCGTACGAAGAGGAGTTGAAGGGCGTGTTTTCGCTCGGCGACGGCGAGTTCCCCCGATTCGGCCTCGTCCTGCTGGGCCTGGGGGGCAATCGTCATACGCTGTCGCTCTTTCCCGGAGACAAAGCCGCGATAGAAGAATGCGAACGGATGGTCGTGCCCGTCGATGTGGATGCGACACCGCGCAAGCGGATCTCTTTCACCCCTTCGGTTGCCAACCATGCCCAGCGCGCGATGTTCATCGCGACCGGCAAGGAAAAGGCCGAGGCTGTCCGGGATGTGATCGAGGGTCCTCGTGATCCGATGAAGTTTCCGGCCCAGATTATCCAGCCCTCGGACGGCGAATTGATCTGGCTGCTCGACAAGGATGCGGCGAGCCTGCTGTCGGGGCGTGGGTCGACATAGTGAGATTCGTCCTTAAGCACTTCACCGCAATTTTAGTCACCGTGGTCCCGGCGTGGTGGGCGGTCTTTTATCTGCCGGGCAGTCCGACCTGGGCGATATTCTGGCTCAGGAACGCAATCGAAAACCGCCAGGGCGACCAGGCTATCCAGTACGTCGATTTCCAGAGCGTCGTGCAGCACGCCGCGAAAGAGATGGTCGAACAGAATGCCGGCGGCGATCCTCTGGGCGCGCTTGTGGGACAGGCCGCCGTGCAACTGTTGTCGCAGCCGATGGCTGGACTCGCGCAGGCATGGGCGCGGCAGAGAGTGAACGAAGGCGATCCAAATTTGCGCATCCCGCTTCCTGCGCTTTTGGGTTCGGTCTTTCTGCTCCATCGCAGCGGCGATACAGCCTGGACGAAGTTCACCGACCACAAGGGCCAGACCTGGGATATTCACATGACGCGCGAGGCCGGCCGATGGCAGATAACCGAGGTCAAAAACGTCCGGCAACTGCTTGAAAAACTCGAAAAGCACGAAGCCAAGGAGCTCAACGCGGCTCCCTGAGGTGCACAGCCAAGAGAATTGCTTGTGACGAAACCATTAACTGGAAAGCCCCCGCGTTTACAGTGTTTTCGGTGGCAGGTAGAATTAACTGATAACGCGGCCGAACCGTGGCGGCTCGGCCGCGTTTTAGTTTTCATCTCTTGAGTATGCGCCGGCAGGACATTCGAAATCTCGCGATCGTAGCCCATGTCGATCATAGCAAGACCACGCTGGTCGACGCGATGCTGCGGCAATCCGGCGTGTTTCGCGCCAATGAAAACGTGCAGGAACGCGTGATGGATTCCTTTGCGCTCGAACGCGAGCGCGGAATCACCATCATGGCCAAGAACACCTCGATCACCTGGGGCGACACGCGCATCAATATCGTCGATACCCCGGGCCATTCCGATTTCGGCGGCGAAGTCGAGCGCACGCTCTCGATGGTCGATGGCATTCTGCTGCTGGTCGATGCCTGCGAAGGGCCGCTGCCGCAGACCCGTTTCGTACTCAAGAAAGCCCTCGAAGCGGGACTTCCGGCGATCGTGTGCATCAACAAGATCGACCGATCCGACGCACGCACGCCCGAAGTGCTCGACGAAGTTTACGACCTTTTCATCGACCTCGACGCCAGCGAAGACCAGCTCGATTTTCCTGTGTTCTACACGTGCGCAAGGGCGGGAACCGCGACCGCCAGGCTCGACACGCCGGGAACCGACCTCCGCCCGTTGTTCGACGGCATAGTCGAGCATCTGCCGGGACCGGAAGTGCTCGAGAACGGAAGCGTGCAATTCCAGGTAAACAATCTTGACTATGACGATTACGTGGGGCGGTTGGCGATCGGGCGATTGATTGCGGGCTCCCTGACCTCGGGTGCCGGCTATTCATTATGCCGCCTCGATGGCTCTCGAACGCCTGTAAAGATTACGAAGCTATATGGATGGCGCGGGCTCAAGCGTGTCGAGGTTCCGCGTGCCGATGCGGGCGATATCGTGATTGTTGCCGGCGCGGAGGACATCGCGATCGGCGAGACGATATCCGACCTCGAGAACCCGCGGCCGCTGCCCCCGATTCGGATCGATGAGCCGACCGTGGCGATGACGTTTTCCGTCAACAATTCCCCCTGGGCAGGGCGCGAAGGGGACTACGTGACTTCGCGCAAGCTCGGTGAAAGACTCGACTTGGAAGCGCATCGCAATGTCAGCGTCCGAATCGAGCAGTTGACGCCCGACTCGTGGCGCGTGCTGGGGCGCGGCGAATTGCAGTTGGCGGTAATCGTCGAGACCATGCGCCGCGAGGGCTATGAACTCCAGGTATCCAGGCCGACGGTCGTTACCAAACAGGTCGGCGCCGAAAAGCACGAGCCGATGGAGTTGCTGCTGGTGGACATCCCCGAGGAGTACATCGGGGTCGTCAGCCAGACGCTCTCGGCGCGCAAGGGCAAGATGCGCACGATGGTGACGCATGCCGGCGGCCGCGTGCGCCTCGAGTACGACATTCCGGCGCGAGGCTTGATCGGATTTCGCGGCCGCTTCCTGGAGAGCACCCGGGGCAGCGGCGTGATGCACTCGATCTTCAACGGCTACGGCCCCTGGTGCGGGCCGATCCTGTCGCGGGTCAATGGCGCGATGGTTTCGGATCGCGAAGGCGTGGCTACGCCGTACGCAATATTCCACTTGCAGGAGCGCGGCCGATTTTTCATCTCGCCCGGCCAGCCGGTATACGAGGGGATGATCGTCGGCGAGTATTCCCGCGAGATAAACCTGCCAGTTAACGTGTGCCGCGAGAAAAAGCTCACCAACATGCGAGCTGCCGGGCACGACGAAGCGGTCCGCGTCAGCTCGCCGCGCTTGATGACCCTGGACCTCGCGCTGGAGTGGATTGACGAGGAAGAGCTGGTTGAAGTCACGCCGAAATCGGTTCGGATGAGGAACCGGGTTCTGAAGACCGCCCTGCGTAACAAGCATCGGGTAGGCTTCGCGGAATCCTCGGCGATCGAAATGGCCGAAGGCGATTCCTGATCACCGTGCTGGCAGGCGCGGATTTTCGCGGGAGTGCGGGCCCGCGCGAAGACAATGAAAATCCTCCGGCTGGCAGCCATTCTCCTCCTCATCCTCGCGACCTTAGTAGGGGGAATTTCCGCCGCCCTGTTCGCGAACCAGGACCGCATCATGCGAGCGGTCCTGGACGGCGTGAAGCAGAGCACCGGCTACGAGATAACCGCCGGCGCCACGCACATCCATCTGAGCAGCCATCTCATCGTGGACTTCGAGCAGCCGCACGTGTCGCGCGACGGCCGTGAACTGGCGAAGCTCGAATCCGTACGCGCCGTCGTCAGCTACCATTCGATACTCTTCTCGAAAGGAATGCCCCTCTATTCGCTGGTTCTGGTGCGTCCCGAGCTCGAATTGCCGGCTCAGGCGAGGCTGGCGATGGCTACGCCGCTTCCGCGCGTCGGCGCCGAGCTGGCGGACACTATTGTAAGGCTGCTGAACGGGCTCGAGCGCGCGGCCTGGCGAATCGAGACCATCGATGCGATCATCCATGACACCCAGGGAAATCTCATCTTCGATCGCCTCGGGGTGCTGGCCTTCCGCCGCCATCGCCAGCCGCAGATTTGGCGAGCGGGATTCTCCGTGAACGTGGAACAGGCCCCGTTGGATGGCATGCGCGCCACCGGTTCGATCAGGGTGGCGGCGCTCGCACACTCTCCGGACCATCAAATTGCCGGGGTTTCGGTCTATTTCTGGAACGACAGGGTCAGCCGCTTCTCGTTCAGCACCGCGCAAATCAAAGGACGAATCTCGGGCCGTGCAAGGTTCTCGCTGTCCGAAGATGGTTCCGCGACGGGATCGCTGGATTTGGGCGCGGTCGGCCTGCAGCTAAGCGCAAAGGGCTCGGACGCGGCCGAGAACCTGGGGGGATATTCGCTCAAGCTGAATTTTTCCGAATCGGCAGAGGCCCTCAAGATTGACGATCTCAGGCTGATGCACGATCAGACGGTGCTGGCCTCGGGCAACGCCGCTCTGACCGGCCTCGAGCAAAAGCCGGTGCTGAACGTGCGGATGAGCGCGGGCGTGCCGCTCGATGTCGAGGCGGTTCGTTCTCACATTCGCTATTTCCGCAATGTTCCCGACAGCGTGCTCTCCGCCTTGAGCCGCATTCAATCGGGCAAGCTTCTACTCACGAACGTATCGCTCGCGACGACCCCGGAGAAGCTTCAGGCTCATCCCGCGGACGCGATTCGCGACGGAATCGACATCTCCGCCGTGCTGACCGATGTGGGATTCTCGCTGCCCGAAGATTTGAAGCTTCCGAATGTGGAGAATCTAGCCGCCCAGCTTCGTTTTGCGCACAACACAATGTCGGCGACTCAGGGGTCGGCGGTGCTCGACCAGTCGGCTCTGACGGGGGTTTCCGCCCGGCTCGATTTTGCCAGGAAATTCGACGCGCTCGCGTATCAGTTGTCGTTCAAGTGCGATGCGAGCCTCGGCCAGCTCTATCCCGCGTTTGAAGCCGCGATGCGACGGCTCAACGTCGCCGCGGCCAGGCAGATCGAGTCGATGGGAGGACGGCTGAACGTCTCCGCCACCGCCTCGGGAGCGTTCCGGCTCGCCGAGCCTTCGCTTCCGGATGTTTACAAGGCGTCGATCGAAGCGAATCGCGCGACTTTCATGGCGAAAGGAGCTCCAGGCCCGGTCGAGTTCGCCAGCGGGTCGGTTGCAATCGAACCGCAAACCATCAAGTTCACCAAGCTTGCGCTCAGGACCACCGGCGGCGATGGCATGGTGGACGGCACTCTTTCGCTCGATCGCTCAGGCGCGCACGTGCGTGACATTTCGCTGGAGCTGCACGAAATGCCCGCCGGATTGTGGCTCGCCCTGGTTGTCGATCCGGATTCGCTCAAAGTGGTGGGGCCAATCGGCGGCAAGGTCCGGCTGCGCGCCGACCCTTCCCATCGGGGTTTATTGCTGGCGAACGGCAGGCTGGTAATGAATAGTGGTTCCGTTCAGTTCGGTTTCCTTCGCTCACCGATGCAAGTTCAGGGTGCGACGGTCAGCCTCGATGGGCGCGCGTTGTCGGTTGCGATGCCGTCGTCAACGCTGGAAGGTTCGCCGGTGGATTTCCGGATGTCGATCGCCGATCTCGCGGATCCGACCCTGAGAATCGACGCCAACGTGGACCATCTCGACTTCGAGGTGATGAAGTTCATCCGGCTGCCGTGGACGCCGTCGACTCCTCCGGTCGTGTTCCCGCTTCCGGTAAAGGGGCATATCGAGGCCCGCACAGGCAATCTCAGCAAGCTGCAGATGGGATCGATCAAGACCGATTTCTGGCGTATCAACGGCGACTGGAAGGTCTACAATTTCACGGCCAACGCGTTCAACGGTACCGCCGATCTCGAAATAACCGGGCGTGCAAGGGACGATTGGATTCGTATCCAGGGCAAAGTTGCCGACATGGACGTCGCCCCGATGTTCCTGATGGCGGGGCGCACCGAGTCGCCAATCGTCGGCAAAATCTGGGTGGCCGCGGATCTGTCCGCCGACACGAACAGCGACTTCTTCGAGACGCTTGGCGGCCGCGCCTCGATCACGGTGCGCAACGGTACGCTGAACAGGTTCAAGCTTCTCTCCCGGATGCTTTCGATGATCGATCTGAAGAGCTGGCTCACCGCCAAGATTCCGGATCCGACGGTCGCCGGCCTTCCGTTTGACACGATCCTTTTTGACCTGAGGGGAGATCGCGGTGTGTTCTCGACCGACAATTTCATCCTGCAGGGGTCGGTGATGGAGATCACCGCCGAAGGCGATATCAATTTTTCCGAAAGCAGCATCGACATGAAGCTCGCCGCGTTTCCGCTCAGCACACTCAACTGGCTGTTGAGCAAGATCCCGGTTATCGGCGGCAACGTTGCGGGTTCGGCGGGAACCGTTGTCGCGGCTTATTTCCATGCTTCCGGGCCGGTCAGCGATCCCAGCGTCAGCCCGATGCCGATAACGTCGGTAGCGGAACTGGTGAAAAAGACCCTGGGGCTGCCCATCAACGTTATCCGCCCCAACACCATAAAGTGAACCATTCCCCCGCGCTGATCGTCTTTTGCCGCGAGCCGATTCCGGGCCGCACAAAGACGCGCCTTATGTCGCATATCGGGGCCGCCGGCGCGGCGGCGCTCGCCGACGCCTTCATCGTGGATACGCTTGCGAAGGTTGCGGCACTGCACCCCTCAAAACTCGTGATCGCGGCGTCCGCCGCAACTGAACCGCGCGGCAGCGCATACTTTCGGAGGCTGGCCCGTCGCTTTCACGCCGACCTCGCCGACCAGGGGCAGGGCTCACTGGGCGCGAGGATGGCGCGAGTCCTGTCACCGTACGCCGATGAAACCGGGGCCCTGCTGTTCGGAACGGATCTGCCTTCGCTGCCGGTCGCGGCGGTGCGCCGGCTCCTCGAACTGAGCGCGCGCAGGCGCATTGTCCTGGGGCCGAGTCTTGATGGGGGCTATTACGCGATTGGAGTGCGCGGGACCATTCCCCCCGTGTTCACTGGAATCCGGTGGAGCACGAGTTCAGTGCTCGCCGAAACGCTGAGACGCGTACGTCAAGCAGGCCTGACGGCGGCGCTCGGGCCGGTCTGGCATGACGTCGATCGATGGGGCGATCTGATGCTCCTGAGTTCGTATCTTGGAAGTATCGAATCGGGAGAGCATAAGGATGGGCTTCATCCATGCCCGAGAACCGCTTCCGTTCTCAGGCGGCTTGGACTGCTGGCCCGCCGCCGCTAGAGTACCGGATAGACTTGTCATCCTGCCGATGATTGAACTCAGGCTTTACACTCGCGCCGACTGCGAGCTCTGCCGCGAGATGGAAGAGATAGTGGAGGCGGAGTTGCCGAGATTCGACGCGCGCCTGGAGCGAATCGAAATCGACGGCGAACCGGCTCTGGAAGCCACTTATGGGCAGGAAGTGCCAGTGCTGTTCGTGAACGATCGCAAGGCTTTCAAGTTTCGATGCACGGCGCGCGAGTTGCGCAAACGACTGCTCCGCGAGGTACGGCGCTGATGGCGCGCAGGGCGGGCAATGTCGCGCTCGTGATAGTCACTTGCGCGAACGAGGATCAGGCCGCCGCGATTTCGCGATCGCTGGTGTCTGAGCGGCTGGCCGCCTGCGTCAATCTCATTGGCCCGATTCGTTCGATCTACCGATGGCGCGACAAGATCGAGGACGATCGCGAAGTTCTGCTGCTAATCAAGACCCGCGCGACTCTGGTCGGGCGGCTTGAGCGCCGAATACGAGAACTTCACACTTACGAAGTGCCCGAGGTGATGGCGCTGCGATTCCATGAAGGTTCAGGCGCCTACCTGGCGTGGCTGCTCGAAGCGACCGCGACCGAAAAGGGGCGCAGGCGGGCGAGACGATGATCAGGATGGCGGTGTCCGGCGCGGGCGCGATCGCCGAGCGAGCGCATCTCCCGGCCTTGATCAGCACGCAGGGCGTGCAGGTCGTTGCGCTGCAGAGCCGAACCGCGGAAAAGGCTGCTGGAGTTGCCGCAAAGCTCTGGCCGGACGCATCGTCGAGGCCGGCCATTTATTCCGACTTCGATGAGATGCTGGCTCGGGAAAAGCCCGGCGCAGTCGGAATCTTTACTCCGAACTACCTTCATTGTCCCCTCACGCTCAAGGCGATTGCGGCGGGGGCCCATGTCCTGTGCGAAAAGCCGATGGCTTCGTCGGCCTCCGATGGACGGCGGATGGTCGAGGCAGCTCATCGAGCCGGCAAGATCCTGATGGTGACGATGCAACGCCGCTACGGCGCGCTGGAGATGGCGGTAAAACGAGCGATCGATTCCGGGGTTATCGGGACCCCCAATTTCATTCGCGCCCGCCTGTCGCATGGCGGTCCCGAGAATTGGGCTCCTGGGCAGATGTGGTTTGTCAATCCTGATCAGGCCGGCGGCGGCGCAACTCTGGACCTGGGCGTTCACGTGGCGGATCTGGCGCTCTGGTACATGGGTGAGCCGGAGTCCGTGTTTGGACGCGTCGCGACCCTCGACAAACGAATCGATGTCGACGATACCGGCGCGATGCTGTTGCGGTTTCGTTCCGGTGCGTTGGGCGTTATCGAAGCGAGCTGGGCGAGCCGGCCCGCGCTGTCCGCCATCGAGATCTACGGCACCGCGGGCCGGGTGATGATGGGGTATCCGCACAACAACTTCTCGATTCTGCGCGCTGATGGCACCCCGGCGCCTGGCTATTCGTATGAAGAAATCAAGGCGCAGCACGACCTGCGGGACCTGCTGGCGCCGTTTCGCGCGATCGCGCAGAATTTCGTCGCCGCCATCGAGGGAAACGCAGCACCGAATCCCGACGGCCGCGACGGGCTGCGCGCTATCGAAGTTGTGGAAGCGTGTTATCGTTCGTCGCGCAGCGGCAAACCCGTCGATTTTCCCCTTGAACAGTCCTGAGAGCGGCGGAGAGCAAACTGAATGTTTCGGCCTTCGATCAAGAAGATGGAACCGTACACTCCCGGAGAGCAGCCGGGAGCGCGTGAACGGCTCATCAAGCTGAACACCAACGAGAATCCTTATCCGCCATCACCCAAGGTCCCGCGCGCAATCACGGCTGCCGCGAACGAAGCTTTGCGGCTTTATCCTGCTCCTCGCGCTGACATGTTCGTGGAGCGCGCCTCGAAGCTCTACGGTGTGCCCAGAGAGATGATCCTTGCGGGAAACGGGTCCGATGAGCTGCTGTCGATGATCTTTCGGGCCACGCTGGACCGCGGAGATTCCGTCGCATATCCAACCCCGACTTACTCGCTGTACGACACGCTTGCGGCGATCCAGGAGGCCAAGGTCTTGCGGTTTCCCTTCGGCCCCGACTTCGTCGTTCCGCTCGCGGCGCTGGGGCGCGCGCGTGCCCGGCTTACCATCATCTGTAATCCAAATTCTCCGTCGGGAAGCATGACACCGGTGCGAGCGCTGGGCGGACTTGCCCGGGCCCTGCGCGGACGCCTGCTGGTCATCGATGAAGCGTACGTGGACTTCGCCGACGAGAACGCGCTTCGCCTGCTGAAATCTCATCGCAACGTGGTCATTCTGCGCACGCTTTCAAAGGCGTTCTCGCTGGCGGGCATGCGATTGGGCCTGGCGTTCGCGCATCGCGAGGTAATCGAAGAGCTGCTGAAGGTGAAGGACTCGTACAACCTGAGCCGCATCGCGCTGGCCGTCGGGGCGGCGGCGCTTTCGGATCCGGCCTGGATGCGCCGCAACGTCGAGCGCGTCAAACGAACGCGCGCGATGGTGGAAAAGCGGCTGCGCAAAATGGGATTCGAAGTACCCCCGTCGCAGGCAAATTTTGTGCTCGCGCGGATGCCCGGACATGACCTGAGCGGGATCGCACGCGGGCTGCGCCGCGCGCGGGTTCTGGTCAGATATTTTTCTCTACCGTCGCTGCGCGACGCGATTCGCATCTCGATCGGAACGCCGGCGGAGATGGCTGTGCTGATGCGCGCGCTCGAGCCGCTGGCTCGCTCCGAACTGGCGGCAACCCGCCGGAGCGCATGATGGGCCGGCTCTCACGCCTGTTCGGCGGTTTCCGATCTTCAAAAAAATCGCAGGAAGACCACGGCGAACAAGCCCGCGCCGCCGTAGATTGGATCGTCGCGGGGCTCGGAAATCCCGGCAAGGAATTCGCCGGCTCCCGCCACAACACCGGGTACGAGGTCGTGAACAGGCTCGCGCGCGCGAAACAGGTGGAGTTTGGCCGGCGCAGGTTCAACGGCGTCACCGCCGAGACCGAAATCTCCGGCCAACGCGTCATCCTGGTCAAACCGGAAACCTACTATAACCTGTCGGGCGATTGCGTCTCAGCGCTGCTCGGATACTTCAAGGTTCCCGCGGAACGGCTGATCGTGATTCATGATGAGCTTGACCTCGAACCCGGCCGCATCAGAATCAAGCTGGGTGGCGGCGATGCGGGCAACAAGGGGGTGAGGTCGATCATGCAGTCGCTCGGCACCCCCGGCTTTATCCGGGTGCGAGTCGGGATTGGAAAGCCTCCGCCCGGAGACGAAGATCATCGCCACATTCTCCGCCCGGTCGGGCGGGGGCCGTCGGATGAGATGGAAACGGCTTTTGAGCGTGCGGCAGAGGCGGTTGAGGCGATAATCGGCGAAGGGATCGGCCGGGCGATGGGACGCTTCAACCAGCGCTCATGAAGATCGCCGCGACCGGCGGCGCTTTTCCAAGCGCGCGATGTTTTCGGTAGGCTAATGGTTCTTGAGGTAAGCGGGTGAGCGCGAGGGTGCAAAGTAAGGAATCGGCGAGCGCCGCTGAACGAGCGGCATTTCTTGCTCGAAGCGCGGTTGAAGTCATTTCCCAGTCTGATCTCGAAGCCCGGCTGAAGCTCGGCCGGCCCTTGAGGATCAAGCTCGGGATGGATCCGACCGCCCCCGATCTTCACCTTGGGCACTCCGTGACACTGAAGAAGCTGCGCGACTTTCAGCGCGACGGGCATACGGTGGTTTTTCTGGTGGGGGACTTCACCGCGATGATTGGTGATCCCACCGGCCGATCCGAGACGCGCAAGCCGCTTTCGCGCGAGGAGATTGCCGCCAACGCCGAGACCTATCGTGCACAGGTCGCCAGAATTCTCGATCTCGAACGCACCGAGATTCGCTTCAACAGCGAATGGATGGACGCGATGGGAGTGCGCGATCTTATCAAGATTGCGTCGCGGCTCAGCGTCGCGCGGATGCTGGAGCGGGATGATTTCGAAAAGCGGCTCGAAGCGGGCGATCCTCTCTTTCTGCATGAACTGCTCTATCCCCTGATCCAGGGTTACGACTCGGTGGCGCTTCAGGCTGACGTCGAGCTCGGCGGCACCGATCAGAAGTTCAACCTGCTCGTCGGGCGCGACCTTCAACGCGCGATGGGACAAGCGCCGCAGATCGTTATGACGATGCCGCTGCTCGAAGGATTGGACGGAGTCCGCAAGATGTCCAAATCCTACGGCAATTACGTCGGCATCGCCGACGCGCCGGAAGACATGTATGGCAAACTGATGTCGGTTCCGGACTCGCTGATGCTCAAATACTACGAGTTGCTCACCGATATTGCTCCCGCCGAGCTGGCCAAGGTGCGGTCCGGAGCGGTTCATCCGATGGAAGCGAAGAAACGGCTTGCTTCGATGATCGTCACCGAATATCACAGCGCCGAGGCAGCCGCCGCCGCGCAGCGCTACTTCGAATCAAAGCATCAGCGCCGGGAGATACCCGACAACATCCCGGTTTTCCGAATCGACGGAGATATGTGGATTTGCGAGCTCATGAAGCAAATCCGGTTCGCGCCATCCACCAGCGAGGCGCGCCGCCTGATAGGGCAGGGCGCCGTGCGGGTCGACGGCCAGACGATCGGAGATGTGAACTTTCGCTTCGTCCCAGGCAGTCACAAGGTGCTCGAGGTTGGGAAGCGCCGAGTCGCCCGGATCGAGCCGTAGCTGGAAATTGCTGCCTTCTGAAGCGGAGTGCCGTTGTCGGAGCCTTCGCTCATTCCGGCTTCTTCGTTTCCGCCGCCGCGACCGCTTCCTTTAGCTTCTTCATCGTGCGGTCCAGCGCCTTCAGGTAGCGTTGCTTGGTCCAGGTCTCCTTGGTCCTCATCTTGAGCCATCCGAGTTTGACCGCATCAGGCTTATTCCCCATCTCGCCGGTCGAGACCTCGATGACGGCGCGTTCCTCGGCACTCAAGGTGGCAAGCACTTCGCGTTTGAGGCTTTGCAGAAATCCGGCTTTGAGATCGATTTCAACTTTCATGATGTTTCTGTTTCGAGCCTAGATCGGCGCGCCGCGCATCTCAACTTCCTTGACATCCGCTAGCCGGAAGATTACTCGGCGCGTCAGGAGAATGACGATGCAATATTTCAGAGTCGAACAACGGGGCCCGGTTCAAACCTGGACGATGCACAACCCGCCCATGAACTACATGACCGGTCCCATGACGCAGGAGCTTACGCAGCTTATCGGCCAGGCGGAGTCCGACGAGAACACCCGCGTTCTGATCCTGACCGGCGGTATCGAGGGCAAGTTCATCACTCATTACAGCGTGGACGAGCTCGCGCAGGCAGCGGCCGACCCGGCCGAATGCGCGCGGACGTTTCCCGTCCTCGAAGAAGGGTTCCATCGGATGCTCCATCGGCTGATGATCATGCCGAAGGCGGTGATTGCGGCGATCAACGGCGACTGCATGGGAGGAGGATACGAACTCGCGCTGGCATGCGATTTTCGCCTTGCGGCGGATGGTCCGTTCCAGGTCGGCCTGCCGGAAGCGGTGCTTGGAATTCTTCCGGGCGGCGGAGGAACGCAGCGATTGCCGAGACTAATCGGCCGGGGGCGGGCGCTTGAAGTCATGCTCTTTGGCAACGTTTACAGTCCGCGCGAAGCGGAGCGGATGGGGATGGTGAATCGGGTAATCGCTCCGGCCTCGTTGATGTCGTTCGCGATGGAATGGGCGGAGACGCTGGCGAAGCGCCCGCCGCGTTCCATCGCCGCCATCAAGCGCGCGGTTTACCTCGGCGCCGATCGCGATCTGGAATCGGCGCTCTATATCGAACGATGCGAGATGCGCGACGTGATGTGCACCGAGGACGCGCGCACCATCATGAACGCCTACAACGCCGCGGTGGCGAAGGACCCGATGGCGGCGCGGACGGATTTCCTGCAGGGCATCGGAGTGCCTGAGGCGAAAGGGCGCTAGCCGGCGGCCGGATTGTACAGTCTGATCGGACTATGCCCGGACGAGGTTCCAATAGTTGCGTAAACTCCAAGGGTGTGTTAACCCACACAAGGTTAGCGGCGAGTAGCCGCTTGGGGTTGCCGATGGTCATGTGTGCCAAACGGTTGCCTGCCGGGCGAAGGTAAAGAGGGGCCTTCGCCCGCTCTTTTCGGGGTCATCTCAAATCGGGTTCGGGAAACGATCCGCGCGCGGGAACCGCCGCCCCGGCCCGCGTTCGTTTCCAATAAAGGGAAAGGTGACGGCTACCCTTGAGAAGGGTCAGGAAGCTTGGGTTTGTGGCATCCGCTGCCTACCGCGCAGTTCAAGCCGGCCCCGATGTAGATGAAGGCCGCGCGAATCGGGAAGAATGCGTAGTTGAGCGGAGTGTCGATCGGGTCGAAGGCCCGGTCGGGATGCTGTTGGACGCTGGCCTCCGCCTCCGCCTGAGTTTTCTCAGCCGGTTCGATCTGTTGAATCGAGGCCACGCGGTCGTTCGGGCCGAAAATCGCCACTTTGCCTGAATCAAGCCACACATAACGGAGAACGGTGGCACCTGAATGATTCGGATCAGGGATCGAGTCCTTGAGGTCTGGCGTCCCCATGGATTGAACGGCCTGATCCGGCGTCATCCCCGGAGCCAGGGTGGCGCTGCTGGTGGCGGAACACGCAGCCAGCGCGAATGCCATCGTCCAGGCGAGAATTTTCGCAAGCAAGCGGCGTGCGGCCATTCGATTCATTTTCTCCCTGCGCTTTCGCTTTTGACGTAACATACCTGCTTGACGGCGGCAATCGTGCCCGTCCGTATGATGTCTCGGCACGGCGACAAGCTCTTCGTTTACGGCGCTCTGCTCGACTCCGCCAAGCGTGCGCGGCTGCTCGGCCGTATCGTCAAGGCGGAGCCGGCGCGTCTGAAAGGGTACGAGCGGAGGCGGCGCCGCTACTTTTATCTGGCGCCTCGCGACGGTTCGCATGTCGATGGCGAAGTCCTTCATGGCCTCGGAGACGCTGACTTCTGCATCCTTGATGAATACGAAGAGGTGCCGCTGCTGTATTCGCGAGCACGTGCGACCGCGGTCAGCGCGCGCGGAAAAAGGATCGAGTGCTGGGTTTACCTGCCTGCCGGATGGGAAAAGGAATCCGGCTGAAAGATCATTCGGCTATTTCGCCTCGACTGGCGGAGCGGGTTTGGATTCGGGACGCTTGAGGCCGAACTTGTCGAGCCGGTATTGCAGCGTCCGATAGCTCATCCCGAGCATCTTGGAGGCTTTTGCGATGACCCAGTCGCTCTTTTCCATCGCTTGAAGAATAAGGTCACGTTCGAAGGTCTCGAAGTTCATGCCTTCGCTGGGGATTTCGAACTTATCGCCGCGCGGCCGCTCGCCGCCCTTGCCGGGCGTTTTGCGAGAGAGCACCTCTTGCGGAAGGTCGCGCGGCGTTATCTTGTCGCCCTCGCAGAGCAGGATTGCGCGCTCGACCGCGGATTCGAGCTGTCGCACGTTGCCCGGCCACGAGTAATCGAGCAGCACTTCCATCGCTTCGCGGCTGATTTCCTTGACCCGGCCCTCGGCCAGATGGCCGAACTTCGCAAGCGCGTGGTTGGCGAGCAGGGGAATATCGCCGCGCCGGTCCCGGAGCGGCGGCACGGTGATGGTGACGACATTGACGCGGTAATAGAGGTCTTCGCGAAAACGCTCTTCGGCGACTTCTTCGGCGAGGTTCTTGTTGGTTGCCGTTACCAGCCGCACATCGACGCGAAATGACTCGTTTCCGCCGACCCGGCGAATCTCCTTTTCCTGCAGCACGCGCAGAATCTTGGCTTGGAGTCCCTGCGGAAGGTCGGCAATCTCGTCCAAAAACAGGGTCGAGCCGTTGGCGGCCTCGAACAGACCGATCTTTCGCTCGGTTGCGCCCGTGAACGCACCGCGTTCATGCCCGAAAAGCTCGTTCTCGATGAGATTGTCCGGAATTGCGGAGCAGTTTATCGCGATGAAGGGGCGCGCGGCGCGCGGCGAGTAGCGATGGATCGCGCGGGCGACCAACTCCTTGCCGGTGCCGCTCTCGCCCTGAATCAGCACGGTGCTGTTCGAGGGCGCGACCTTGCGCACCATCCGGATTACTTCCTGGATTGCCGGATCCTGGCCGATGATGCCTTCGAGCTCGAATTTTCCTTCCAGCCGGCGCTTCAGCAACTGGTTTTCCTGCTGCAGGTTTGAGAGCTCGGCGGCCTTGGCCACCGTCATCACCAGCGCTTCGCGGTCGGTCGGCTTGGTGAGGTAGTAGAAGGCGCCGTTTTTCATCGCTTGAACCGCGCTCTCGATCGTTCCGTGGGCGGTCAGGATAACGACCTGGCAGGAAGGGTAGGTGGCGCGAACGCGCGCCAGCACTTCCTCGCCCGACATCCCGGGCATCATCAGGTCGGTCAGCACCACGTCGAAGCGGCTCAGTCCGAGAAGTTCCATCGCGCGCTTGCCGGTCGCGGCTTCCTCGACCGAAAAGCCTTCCTCGCGCAAGGTTTCGCTGGTGATTTGACGTTCGAGGTCGTTGTCTTCAACGACCAGTACCGATGCCTGACTCATGCGCGCTTATCCGTTCCGCTCTGGGGAAAGGTGAATCGAACCGTGGTTCCGGGACCGGGTTCGTTCGGACCGATTTCAATGGTACCACCATGCTTTTCGACAATCGCCTTGGAAAGAAACAGGCCAAGTCCGATGCCCTCGCGCTTGGTAGTGAAAAAAGGCTCGAAGATGTGAGCCGCCGCGTCGGGGTCGATTCCCGCGCCGGTATCGGTGAATTTGATCACCAACTGATCATCCTCACGCCCGAAAGTTATCCGCATAGTACCGCCATCCGGCATCGCCTGCACCGCATTGGCTACCACATTCATGAAGCAGGTGCGCACTTTTTCAGCATCCACATTCAGCACCGTGGGAACGCTGTCGGCGTCCTCGATTACCTCGATTCCCTGGCTCTTCATCTTGGACTCGGAGATGGCGAGCACACCGTCGACCAGTTGCTTGACGTCGGTTGAAGCCGGGTGGATCTCGATGGGCTTGCCGTAATGAAGAAAGCTCTGCACCAACTCGCTCAGGCGTCGGACTTCATCCTTCATCAACAGGACCTGGCGCACGAAGTTTTCCGAATCGCTGCTGAGCTGGCGCGCGTAGCGCGTCCGGAGCTGGTCGAGCGCCAGGCTGATGAAGTTCAGCGGGTTCTTGATTTCGTGCGCCAGTCCGCCGGCGAGCTGGCCCAGCGCGGTGAACCGCTCGAGCCGGTTCAATTCCTGTTCGCGTTCGCGCACCCGCCTTAATTGCGCGACCATCTCGTTGAAGCTTCGGGTGAGAAGGCCGATCTCGTCGCGGCGATGGGCTTCCGGCACGGGTTCGAGTCCGCGTGCGGCAATATTTTGCGCCGCATCCGCGACCGAATGAATCGGTTTCACGTAGCGGTCGGCCAGGATGTAGGCGAAGATCAGACCGATCGTGAAGATGACGAACGCGGCGGCGATCTGATGAATCCAGTTGACCACCAGCGGCTGAGCCGAATCCGCAAAATTCGCCACCACTTGCACGTACCCCAGGAGATGGTCCTCGACCTCGATCGGAATCAGGTAGACGGTTGCTTCGCCGGCGCCCGGACCGAGCCTGGCGGCCGGAATCGTCAGGATGTCCGCGCCCTGCTTGAGTTCCTGAGCGACGATCTTGTCCTCGGAGTGGGGCACGAGCGCTCCGCCAATAAGTTGAGGGTTGGAGCTGTTGATAATGAGTTTCTGCGACGAAGCGATCGAGACCTCAAGCCCCTGGCTGTTGAGGCTGCGCACGTAGTTCTGCAGGCGGTCCCGGTCGGTATTGCTTACCGACGTCAGTTCCTGGACGCCGATATGAATGGCGCGGGCGAGGTTTTTTACCTGTTCCTGGGTGGTCTGCACGATCGCGGCCTGGGTTCCGAGACTGACCCACACCTCCGCGCCCAGGGTAAGGGCGAGCAGCAGCACCATCAGCAGGATTAGCTTCGCCTTGAGATTAAGAGCCGGGAAATTGACTTGCATCAAGTGTAAGCGGCGGCTCAGTGCCGCCGAGTATTCGCGCGCGCGATGGTTCGTTTGCGGAGCGCGTTCATGTCCTGGTCGTGTTGGTTCTCGTAAAGAAAAGCCGCATTCCATAAATCGCGAGCGAGAGAACCGCGACTATCCAGATCAGATGCTCGAACCCACCCAGGAAGCGGATCACGGATTCAAGCTCTCCTCCAAACAGATACCCCAGCGACACAACAATCGGAACCGAAATGACGGCGCCCAGCAGGTCGTAGAAGAAAAACCGCGCCGGAGTCACCCCGAACGACCCGGCAGTCAGGTAGATCAGGGCTCGAAGTCCGGCCAGAAAACGAGCGTAGAAGATGGCGCGATGGCCGTATCGATGCATGAAGCGGCGGATGCGATTTATCTGGAGTTGCGAGCCGGGACGGGTCAGACCGAAGTAGCGCACCAGCCCGGTGCCGAAGTGGCGTCCCAGGAAGAACAGGGAATTGTCCCCTGCGACCACGCCGACGAGCGAAACTGCCAGGGTTATCGGGTAGCGGGTGATGCCGCGATGGACCAGGAAGCCGCCCGCCAGCAAAGCTATATCTTCCGGCATCGGAAGCCCGAGCCCGCATAGCAGAAGCACCACGAACAGGCCCGCGTAGGTGAAGTGTTCGATGTACGCGGAGACGATCGAAAGCAAGCTTCAGTCTCCGCCGCCAAATCTTGCTCGCAACGAATCCCGAATCTGTTCGATCGGCATTCCCTGTTTCGCCAGCACTTGCGCTTCGCGTGCTTCGCCCACGCAGATCGCGCAGGTACTGCCGTGCTTGTCGCGAAAGCAGTCGAGCAGACTCTTGTGTCCTTCGGTCTTGTCGCATCCGCAATAGCAATGAAGTTGGGCAAGCAACGCCGGGTCCTGCTCGGCGACGGCGTAAGCCTCGCGCACTTCTCCTTTAAACAGCTTCGGGTCGAGGGTGAGGCGCGCGCCGCCTGCGCCGTCCGCCGGGCAACATTCGCTCCCGCGTCCGTTCGCGACGCTGGCCACAGTGCCGGCCGGATCAGAAATTCCCTTGCCGAACCATGCGTATGCCCCGGCCGCCATCAGGACGAGCGCGGCGATAACCGCCATCGTGCTTTTCGTAGTCATCCGGTAAACCTAGTAACGCATTATAGCATTTCAATCATCTGGAGCGTCTGTCGGGCAAAGCTATAAAGCGCGGCCGGGCGATGGGCTCCGCGGCGGGTTTCCTTGAGCGGTCGCAAGAGGCCCATCGCCAGGATTCTTCGCCGGAAATTGCGCCGGTCGATCGGGCGGGCGAGAATCTGCGAATACAACTCCTCGAACTCCGCGAAGGTGAAGATCGGCGGCAGCAGTGCGAACGCGATATTGCTGTATTCCAGCTTGGACTTGAGCCGCTTGAGGGCGTATTTGGCCATCACGGCATGGTCATACGCGAGCGGCGGCAGAGCGGAAAGCTCGAACCATCCGCCGGCAGCGTATTTTGGCGAAGGGCCGCTGACCCGCCCCGGGTCGGGAATCAGCGCCATGTAGGCCACGGACACGACGTGAGCATCGGGATCGCGCGAGGGATCTCCGAAAGTGAAGAGTTGCTCGAGGTAGGCGTCGGTAAGACCGGTCGATATCTTCAGTTCCCGGCGGACCGCGTCGTCGAGCATCTCGCCGCGGCGCACCAGGCCGCCCGGGAAGGCCCACTTTCCATTGGCGGGGCCTCGGGAGAGCTGGACAAGGTAGGTTTTCAGCCGGCGTTCCTGGAATGCGAACAGGACGGTGTCGACGGCTACCCTGGGGCGTTCAAAACGGTCGGCCGACTCTGTTGGGCCGGCGGGCAAAGCGGCAACCGCGGCTGAATTCAGGCGCTCAACTCCAGCATCCGGTCCAGCGCTCGCCGCGCTCCGTCGCGTACGTCCTCGGGGAGCTCGATTTCGTAACGAAGGTTGCGCAGCGAGTCGAGCGTGCCGCTGAGCGTTATCATCTTCATGAACCGGCATAGTTTGCACGTCTTATAGAAGTGTTTCTCCGGTACCTCCATCAGAAGCCGGTCGGAAAGGCCGCACTCGGTCACGATCAGGAACTTGTCGGCCTCGCTCTCCCGCGCATAACGTACCATCGCGCTGGTCGAAAGCACCGCATCCGCCAGGGTGAGCACGTCCTTGCGGCACTCCGGATGGGCGATGACCTTGATGCCCGGAATCGAGCTTTTCACCCTGTTTACTTCGGCGGGCGTTATTTGGTGATGAACGTAGCAGTTACCATCCCATGAAATTATTCGCTTGCTCGTCTGGCCCTGCACGTAGTTGGCGAGGTTCTGGTCGGGAAGGAACAGGATGTTCTCAGAGTCGATGGCGTTGACCACCTTAACCGCGTTGGCCGAGGTGCAGCAGGCGTCGGAGAGCGCCTTCACGTCAGCCGTGCAGTTTACATACGAGACGACTTTCAAGTCGGGGTAGATTTCCTTGAGCTCCGCCTTGCGATCGGCCAGGGCTTCGGCGGTTACCGCATCGGCAAGCGAGCATCCGGCACGCAGATCAGGAATAAGCACCATACGGCCGGGGTTCATGACCTTGGCGGTCTCGGCCATGAAATGGACTCCGCAAAATACGATGATTTCCGCGTCGCGGACTTCCTTTGCCTTGCGGGCCAGTTCGAGCGAATCGCCGATAAAATCGGCAACCTCGAATATCTCCGGCCGCTGATAGTTGTGCGCCAGGATGATTGCCTTGCGCTCGTCCTTCAGGCGCAGGATCTCGGCGATTTCCCGCGAGTATCGCTCGCAAGCTTCCATGCCGTAACCGACTTCGTCGAGTGGTGAGAGCTTCTGATACAGCGCCTCTGGAGAAACCGGGGAGAGTGCTGGTGCGTTCACGACTAAATCCTCATTATCATCCCGGCGCACCGCAGGATCGCCCGCAAGCGGCTGCCTGGCCGGGTACTTTGCGTCAATTTGACACTTACTGTAGTGGGCTCGAAGCCGTTGTGCAACCAGTACGTAACCCTGACTGCGCCGCCGCGTCCGTTGGCCCTTCCCGTGCGGGGTTTGCTAGACGAAGGACTGACTCGACGCTTTGGCGTGCCGAACTGGAGTTAAAGTGATGGATGAAGTTATCGACAGGGAAATAGTCGCCGCCGTTCGGCGGTTTGTCGATCGCGAGGTAATCCCCTCCGCCTCGGAACTGGAGCATCGCGACGAATATCCGCATGCGCTGGTCGCCACGATGAAGGAGCTAGGGCTGTTCGGCGCGACCATCCCGGCCGAGCACGGCGGCCTGGGGCTCTCCTTCAGCACCTATGCGCGGATCATGGAGGAGTTGTCGCGCGGATGGATGAGCCTGGCCGGGGTGATCAACAGCCATCTCATCATGGCCTACATCATCACCCACCACGGAACCGACCAACAAAAGAAATACTTCCTTCCGGCGATGGCGCGTGGAGAAAAGCGGGGCGGGCTCGCTCTTACCGAGCCTCACGCCGGCAGCGACGTGCAATCGATTCGCACCGTAGCGATGCGCCGCGGCGACAGCTACGTGCTTTCCGGCAGCAAGATGTTCATCACCAATGCCCGGCACGGAACCATGCTTGCCGTGGCGGCGAAGACCAATCCCAAGGCGGAGCCGGCCTACGCTGGAATAAGCATGTTCGCGGTCGAGAAGGGAGAGGCCGGCCCCACCGTAAGCCGAAACATCAAGAAGCTCGGCTACAAGGGCATCGACACCTGCGAAGTTCTGCTGGAGGACCTGCCGGTCCCGGCGTCGAGCCTGATCGGTGGCGCGGAAGGGCAGGGCTTCAAACAGGTGATGAGCGCGCTCGAGGTCGGACGCATCAACGTGGCGGCGCGCGCGGTCGGCGTCGGGCAGGCCGCATTCGAGAATGCGATCCGCTACGCGCAGCAGCGCACGGCGTTCGGCAAACCGATCGCACAGCATCAGGCGGTGCAGTTGATGCTCGCGGACATGGGCACCCGAATCGAGGCGGCGCGGCTTCTGGTGATCAACGCGGCGCGCAAGAAAGATGCGGGAGAGAGATGCGATGTCGAGGCTGGAATGGCCAAGCTGTTCGCATCCGAGGCGTGCGCCAAGATCTCGCTCGATGCGATGCGGGTGCTGGCTGGGTACGGCTTTACCCAGGAGTTTCCGGTCGAACGCTTCTATCGCGATGCGCCGCTGATGATGATCGGCGAAGGCACCAACGAAATTCAGGCCCTGGTGATCGCAAGAGGCTTGCTGGCGAGATATCCCGCCTAATGCTCTCCTTCTGAAATCACGCGGGATTAAAAATCGTCCCGCGCGTTCAGAGCTCGCCCAGTTCGTGGAGCGCGCGGGCGCATTCGGCCGGACGCGTGAACATCACCTCGTGCCCGCAGTCGATGAACTTGAGCGCGGGGTTCTTCAAACGGCTCGAGAAATGCGGATGCCATCCCGCACCGCCTTCGATCGGCGTCTCGTCTTTTTCGCATACGAGGTACGCGGTCGGCACGCCGGATTCGTGGAACGCCTTCATCGGGACCGGCGAGATCATCGGACCGAGCGGCTGCGGACACAACGCCGCCTTGATCCATGGATGCATCTCCGCGGGGACGTCGTTCATGAGCCCGGCATAGAACGCCGGCCCCATTTCATCGAGAGTCGACGACCGGTCCGGCCGCGAATCGATCGCGTCGATAAGGGGTTTTTGCGCGGGGTTGGCGGGATCCAGGACGCGGGCGCCGTCGAGCGGGACTATCGCGGTGACGAAAACGGTTCGCTTGATGCGCGCGGGGATTCTTGCGGTTACGCCTGAAATCGTTAGCCCGCCCAAGCTGTGTCCCGCGATGATCACGCCCCGCAGGTCGCGCTCCTCGATGAACCTCGTCGTGTAGTCCACATAGCTGTCCAAGGTGACCTTGGAGCGGTCGCAGTAATTCTGCCCGTGGCCGGGCAGGTCAAGCGCGTACGCGCGGTTGCCGAGTTTCTCCAGTTCACTTATGACCGCGGCCCAGCACCATGCACCGTGCCAGGCTCCGTGAACGAGCACGAACGTATTGGACATTTGAATCCTCCCGAGTACCAACGCGCGCCGTCTAGTTCCAATCGGCCGGCTACGTAGCGCGCTGGCTGCTCATCTCGTCTGAGAGATTACCCGCGGCCGTGCGGGCGATCGCCAGCGTTGGTATGCCAGACGAAGGCGCGATTCTCCAGAGTTTGCGGTTGAGCCGGCGGCACTCCGGAGACTGAAGGCGTTTCCTGCGATTAGGTCGCCACAGGAGTAATCGCTTCGCCGTCGTGCAACTGCGATGGAGGCACCACGATTACAGTCTCGCCTCCGGTCAGGCCTTGAAGAACCTGGACGCCGTCCTGGTATTCCCTGCCGAGCGAGACTTCCACGCGATGGGTCGTACCGTCGCGCACCACCCACACGTACTTCTGAGTGCCTTCATCGACGATGGCTTTTTTGGGCACGAGCACAAGGGGCGCTTCCTGTTTCACCGGTGAACCGCCCAGGAACGAAATCTTCACGCTCATCTCGGGCTTAATGATCGTGAGGTCGGGCTCGATGATATGAACTTCGACCTTGACCGTGCCTTTCTGCCGGTCAGCCTCCGGATAGATCTTCACGACCTTCGCGTCGAAGGAGCGGTCCGGGTAGGCGTCGAGCACGACGCTGGCCGGCATGCCCATCGCGATTTTGCCGATGTCGCTTTCATTGATATCGACTTCGGCGCGCATGTCTTCGGTATCGGCCAGTTGCACGATATCGGTGACGCCCGCGCCGGCATCCGCCTGTCCTCCGTAGTTAATCGTGTCGCCGAGTTCGCGGTATTTCCTGAGCACCACGCCGTTGACGGGAGATCGGATTACGCACAGGTTGGCGTAGTACTTCGCGTAGTCGATCTCCGCCTGATATTTTTTGTAGTTCGCGCGGGCCACCGCGAGTGAATTCTCGATTGTATCGAGCTGATCGCGCGAGACTATTCCGTTGCGGAACAGCTCGCGCTGGCGGGCCACTTGGGCTTCGTACAGCTTGATGTTGGCGGCGGCAAGGTCGCGATCCGCCATCGCCTGGCGCAACTGCGCCTGGTAGTCGGTGTCGTCGATGCGGGCGAGGATGTCTCCCTTTTTTACGTGCTGGCCCTCTTCGATCGGCTCGGCAACAATCTGTCCGAGCAGCTTCGTGCCAATCGTGATGTACTTGTGCTGGGTAACGACATAGCCGGAGCCGGTCAGCAGCGTGCCCGGCTGTCCGGCCTGCTTGATTGTCACGATCGCGGTTTGCACCTCGGGCGGACGACCGATCGTGTGACCGTAGATTTCATAGCCGAGCGAGGCCATTCCCGCGGCCACCGCGAGAACGATGGCGGCCGGGATAAGCCGGCTCTGACGCTGGTCGGCCTTACGAGCGATCCGCAGAGATTCCAGTTCACGGATGCTCGAAGGCGGGCGGGGTGACGACGGTTCGGTGCTCATGCGCTCAACCCTTCCTTAGCGCATCGACAACCTGCAGCTTCATCGCCTGGCGCGCCGGAAACCATCCGCCTAACGCGCCCATCACGGCGGCAAACACCAGGGCCTGAATTACTACGGTCGGCGTGACGCGAAACGCGAAAGCCATCGTGGAAAACGTGACGAAGTTGCCGAAACTGGTCGAAAAGCCGTTAATCGGCAGGGCCAGGACGATTCCGATCGCGCCCGCGGCTACCGCCAGCGCGAGCGACTCGATCAGGAACGAACTCAGAATCGCGCCCCGGCGAAAGCCCAAGGCTCTCAGCGTCCCAATCTCGGTCGTGCGTGCGGCGACCGACGCGTACATCGTGTTCATCGCGGCAAACACCGCCCCAATACCCATAATAACAGCAACCACCATGCCCAGGGCACGCAATTGGTTGGCGACCACGGACTGATCCTTGTAGTAGTCGGTTTCGGTCTGCGCCTGCAGATTGATCCGTGGATCGTCGGCGATTCGCCGAATAAGCGCCGGAACATCCGCGCCCGGCACCGTCTTTATTCTCACGCACGCGTAGTAGGCTCCGCGCTGCGTGTCGTCCTGGATATTGTGGATGTCAGCCCAGACTTCGGATTCGAACGAGCTTCCGCCGGCGTCGAAGATTCCCACGACCTTCCAGTTGCCGCGCCCAAAGCGCATCGTCGAGCCGATCTTCGTGTCCGCATAGCGGCCGACCAGCGCCTTGCCCACGATTATTTCATTGAGCGCGGGCCTGAACATCCGGCCCTGGATCAGGTGGACGTTCTGATGCACTTGCAGCGCGACCGGCAGCACGCCGCGCACCACCACGTTGTCGCTGCCGCCGCCCGATCGTTGCATCAGCACCTGCACCGGGAGTTCGGGCGAAGCGAGCGGATTTCCGGATGGGTCGCGTTTGATCTGCGGCAGGAACTTGAGCGCATCAAACTGGTCCAGGTTCACCGCCGAAGAGGTTTCAGTAGTCGAGCCTTTGCGCACGACGACCACATTGTCGGGCGATCCCGTGTCGCTGATCGCTGAACCGAGGCCCGCGACCATCGCCATCACAATCACAAACACCGCGACCACCAGCGCGATTCCGCCCGCGGTCATCGCGGTGGACACGCGCCGGACCAGCAGACTTCGGATGTTGTACTTGAGCGGAATCGCCATCTCACGCCACCATCCTGAGCGCATCGACGATGTTGCGGCGCGCGGCGGAGCGCGCGGGAAACCACGCGCTGAGCAGGCCGATCAGGCCCGCCGCGAGCAGGGTCTCGATCAACACGATCGGCGGCATCCTCAGGTTGGTCAGGCCCACGGCGGGGGAACCGACCGCGAAGGCCTTGAGGACCACGTAGGCCGCGCCGCATCCGAGCAGGCCTCCCGCCAGCCCGATCAGCAGCGATTCGCTGAGCAGGAGGGCGAGGATCGTGCCGGAACGGAAGCCGATCGATCGCATCACCGCGATTTCGCCGCGCCGTTCGCGAATCGACATCGCGGCGGTATTTGCCGCGACCAACCCGATCGTAATCACCACGATGACGCCGAGAATCTCGGCGAGCCGGAAGAAGGTTCGGAAGCTCTGCAGGAAATTGCCGATGAACACGGCCTCCGACTCGCTGCGCGTTTCCGCGGATGAATTTCTAAACTGCGCATCGATCGCCGCGATCACTTGCGGCACATTTTCCGATTTGTCGGCGCGCACCCAGAAATTGCTTACGAAGCCCGGCCGCCCGGCGGCTTCTTCGAGATAGTCGCGCCGAAACAGCAGGAAGTTGGGCGGCGCCTTGCCGTTCATCGTCCCGACGATGTTGAGCGTCACGTTGAACGGGTAGACGGTGCCCCGGAGCTGAATCTGCTGTCCGACGTGCAGGTTGAATCGCTTCATCGTGCCTTCGCCGACCAGGCACGCGGTTCGAAGACGCTTGAATTCGTCGAACGCGTGTTTGGAAATTCCCCAGTCATCCCACATCACATCGACCTGATCGGGATCGATCGCGAGATTGGGGAACTGGTCGTTTACGTCGTGATAAATTCCGCCGAACCAGCTCTCCGGCACTACCGCGACCACGTGCGGCGTGGAGGCGATGCGCTGCTTGTACGCCTCGGGCATCGAGTAGGTGAGACCGGCCTTGTTGTGGGTGGAGATGCGCACCGACGATGCGCTGTCGGCGAGCACCTGGCTTGCGACCGTCGGCATGCTGACCAGCGCCGAGAAGATGAAGAGCGACACCGCGATCGAGAAGACGGTAAGAAAGGTCCTCCGCTTGCTGCGCAGCAGGTTCTTCAGCACCAGCATCGCGTACTTCATCGCGCCGCTCCCGCGTCTATGCGCTTGCTCCCGCCGCCGCGGCCGTTGCGGCCTTGCCCGGCTCCACTCCGGCAAGCACGCCCTTGTCGAGGCGGTAAACGGTGTCGACGTAGCGTTCGGCGCGCGGATCGTGCGTGACCATCACGATGGTCTTGTGAAACTGGCGGTTAAGCTCGGTCAGCAGGTTGAGAATTTCTTCCGCCGATCGGGCGTCGAGGTCGCCGGTGGGCTCGTCGGCCACCACGATGGTCGGGTCGGTGACGATCGCGCGGGCGATCGCGACCCGTTGTTCCTGTCCGCCGGAGAGTTGCCGCGGATAATGGTCCATCCGGTCCGACAATCCTACCACCTTGAGCGCGGTTTCGACGTGTTCGCGCCGTTCGGCCTTGTTCAGATGCGTAAGCAGAAGCGGAAGCTCAACGTTTTCGAAAGCGGTCAAAACCGGAATCAGGTTGTAGAACTGGAACACGAGTCCGATATGGCGCGCGCGCCAGGCCGCGAGGTCCCGCTCCCTCATCGAGGTGATTTCCTCGCCGCCCACCGCGACGCGGCCGGAGGTGGCGTGGTCGATTCCCGCGATCAGGTTGAGCATCGTGGTCTTGCCCGAGCCTGAGGGTCCCATGATCGCGACGAAACGCCCCTCGGGAACCCTGATGCTAACGTCGTCGAGGGCGCGGATTTCGAACTCGTCACGCTTGTAGACGCGGGTCACGTGGTCGATGTCGATCGCATATTTCTCTTCCATCACGCTCTCCCCTGGTTCAGGTTCGATCGTCCCGCCCGCTGGCAGCCTGGCGACCGACGGTTAAACAGGTTGTCACTCTAACACTGCGGTTCATCCCGCGGCACGAGCGGCGCGAGGGCGGTTGCGCGTCCGTCCGTTTGCGGAGAGGGAATCTTTAACCTGCTCGAACAGGCGCGCGAACACGCGCGCTTTCGCCTGGGCAACCGCGCAGCCGATTTCGATTAGCGCGGTGCGGAAGACCATCTCGCCGTTCCGCTCCATCTCCCGCGCGAGGCGGCGCAGCCTTTCCGCGCGCTGGGCGTCCTCCTGATGCGTATGGCGCATATGCGCCAGCGCGCTTCGCGGATCGTGATGGGCGAAATAGATCTTTACCTGCGCCTCGTCGAAGACGAACACCGGCTGCGCCGGCTCGCGCAGTATCCTCAGAAAGTGGGCGCGGCCGGCCTCGGTGATCGCGTAAACCGTCCGTGACCGCTTCCCGCGCGGGTCGGTCCGCTGCGTGACCAAGCCGTCGCGGGCCAGCTTCTTCAGGGCAGGGTAGAGCGATCCGTCGCTTACGCGATAGAAAAAACCGACCGGGTCGCCGAAGCGGCGCTTCAGGTCGTATCCTGTCGCTTCACCGTCCATCAGAAAACCGAGAATCGGAAACTTTACGTCGATGCGCGGAGCGCTCTGCTCGGGCGTGGTTCGCCACGACGAACCTGAATTCGCAGCCGGGCGCGGCGCCCCTGAAAGGCCGCGTCTAAGCATGGTCAGTGGCATACCTCGACTCAATATCTCGACTTGAGCTAACGAAGCAAGATATCAAGCCGCGGTATTTGGCCGCCCGCTGGAAAGGAAGAACGCCCGCCTCCAGTTGCTCGGTCCGCTCAACGGCGCAACTTCCGCCACCTCCGTTTCGAGTTCTCGCATCCGTTCGAAAGCAGGTTCCGTGCCCATGACCCGGTCCCAAAACGAAGTGCTTACCCCGAAGATTGCATCTGGCGCCGCCGCGTGATGCGCAAGGTGGCGCGCACGCAACCGCGCTTCGATCGCGCTGGAGGGATGGCGGAAATGAATCCGGTAGTGGATGACCTCATACGCCGCGAATCCGGCCACCAGTCCAAGAAAGAAGACCATCGCCCCGCATAAGCCAAAAAAGGCCAGGCCAATCGCCACTGTGGCGCCGACGGGAAGCCATGCCCCGACCGTGAAAACCGCGTGCGGATCGCGGTGATGCACGTCGTGAAGCGGGGTCGCGAAGGTGCGAAATTGATGGCTGAGCCAGCCGTGGATGACGTATTCGACGAAGGTCCAGCTTGCGATTCCGGCCACGAACAGCAGCGCCATCGAGACCATGCATCGAGCTTAAACTCCGGCTATGCGCGCCGCAAATGCAGTGATTTGGCTGCGCGCACCCGCATGGACGACCTTGCACCCGCCGCCGCGTCGGGCAACGAAGGTACACTTTACTGGCCGCGCTCGGGGAAGATTCGTCGGAGAGAATCGACGTTTCGGGGAACCGGTCTTCGAATGGCCGGAAAAGAATTGTGTGCGGATGCCCGGGAGGTTGAATATACCTAAAAAATGAAATATATAGAGATTGCACTAGATTGGTGAATTGGACGGAAAGGAGCGATCCATTATGTGGAATTCGGACAATCCCTTTTTGAACGGCAACTATGCGCCGTGGCGTGAAGAGGGCGATGCCTACGACCTCGAAGTCGAAGGCGAGGTTCCGCGTGAGCTGGAAGGCGCCCTTTACCGCGTCGGCCCGAACCCGCACTTCAAGCCGCTCGGACGCTACCACTGGTTTGATGGAGACGGGATGGTCCACGCCTTCGTCCTGCGCGAAGGCCGCGCCGCGTATCGCAACCGCTACGTCAAGAGCGACGGCCTGCAGGCGGAGATGAAAGCCGGGCACGCGCTGTTCGGCGGCCTGCTCGAGCAGCCCAGGGAATTGCCGCCGGGGCTGCCGCCGTTCAAGAACGCCGGCAATACCAACATCGTCGGCTACGCCAATCGCCTGCTTGCCCTGTACGAAGCGTCGCTGCCGCACGAACTCAAGCCGCTGACGCTCGAGACCGTGGGGCTTTACGATTTTGGCGGCAAGCTTAACGGTCCCATGACGGCGCATCCGAAATTCGATCCGGTCAACGGCGACCTGCTGTTTTTCGGCTATTCGCCGTTTCCGCCGTATGTCACCTGGTACCGGGGCGATCGCGCCGGCAATCTTGTCGAGACGCGTCCGATCGACAGCGGTCTGCCGGTGATGATGCACGACTTCATCACGACCGATGACTACGCGATCTTCTTCGTATGCCCTTCGGTGTTCCGGCTGGAAAACATGGCGGCGAGAAAGCCGCTGATGAACTGGGAGCCGGAACATGGAACGAAAATCGGCGTCATGAATCGCAAGACGGGGGAGGTCAAATGGTTCAACGCGGAGGCGTTCTTCGTGTTTCACTTCCTTAACGCCTACGAAGAGAGCGGATCGCTGGTCGTGGACGGGTGCCGCATGGCCGCACTCGATATGAGCGGCAACGATTTCGGCAACCCGCCGCTCCCCTGGCGCTGGACGTTGAACCTTGCCAACGGAAGCATCAAGAGCGAACAGCTTGACGATATTCTGGCGGAATTCCCTCGCCTCGATGAGCGGCTGGCCGGAAAAAAGAACCGCTACGGATATTTCGCCGCCAATCGCGGTCCCGACGATGCCAACGGATTCGATTGCATCTTCAAGCGCGACAGCCAGTCGGGTCGCACGGAATTTCAGGACCTGGGCGGAGGGAAGATGCCTGGCGAGCCCGTATTCGTTCCGCGCGGCTGCGCGGAGGACGACGGCTGGGTTTTGTCCGTCTGGTATGACCCGAAGGTTGATTCAAGCGAACTGCTGATCCAGGATGCGCGCAATTTCTCCGGACATCCTATAGCCAGGGTGAAGGCTCCCCATCGGGTGCCTTTCGGGTTCCACGGCAATTGGGTGCCCGCCTGAGGAAACTTTCTTGGGGAAATCAAGCGCGATAAGCCCGCGCAAGCCAAGGGGAAATGGCGCGGCAAGCGAACAGCCCGCGGTCAAAGCATCGCTCGAGATGGCGCTGCTTGGTCTGATCGCGGGGATGCCGCAGATCTGGGGATACGACATCGTGCGGATCTTCAATCTCTCGATGCGCCATTTCTGGCACGCGCATCAGGGACAGATCTATCCGACTTTGTCGCGGATGGAGCGGCGGGGATGGATTAGAAGCCGCCAGGTAATCCAACGCGGCCGGCCGAACAAGCGGCTTTTTACGATCACTCCGGCCGGCCGCGAAGCTCTGGAGCGATGGCTTGAGAGCCCGTTCGAGGAACTGAAGCTCAAGCATCCGCCGCTGCTGAGGACCCTCCATCTGGGCCATCTGGGACCCGACCGCGCGATCGAGAAGTTCGCCGAGCAGCGCGCGGCTTGCGCCGCATACCTGGAAGAGCTGCGCGGCATCGAACGCGATCATTTCGGGCAGGGCGCGTGTACCACGCAACACATGATGTTCTCGTACTTCACTGTGCGTTACGGGATCATGTGGATGGAGCAGAGCGTGCGATGGTGCGACTGGGCGATCGCCGAAATCCGGGCGCATCGCGACCTGTTCTCGGCCGCCTCCAGCTCGGCGAAGCCTTGCGGGACCGGTCGAAGAGGCGCGCGGGCCTGATCCTTGCCCGGGCCTACTCCATTTGGGGGTGCAAATCCGAACCTTCTCTGCTATGTGCCAGTCAGCAGGCCGCGCTGAATCCTGCCGCGCGGATGCTGGGGCGTCAGAGTGGGCGGAGCACTCGACGACATTTCAGTAATCGAATACGCGGAGATGGTCTCCGGGCCCTTCTGCGGCAAGATGTTCGCGGATATGGGCGCGAATGTAATCAAGATCGAGGCGCCCGGCACCGGCGACTCCGCTCGTTCTCATCCGCCGTTTCCGGCCGACCGTCCGCATCCCGAGAAAAGCGGGATGTTTCTCTATCTCAATACCGGGAAGAAGAGTCTCACGCTCGATCCCGAGAAGCCCGATGGCGCTGCGATCTTCAAGCGCCTGCTCGAGCGCGCCGACATCCTGATTGAAAACCATCCGCCCGGCTTTCTCGATCGCATCGGCCTGCCTTACGCGGCGCTCCACGCGCTGAATCCGCGGCTGATAGTCGTATCAATCACGCCGTTCGGACAGACCGGCCCCTACAGCGGATGGAAGGGGTCAGATCTTATCGAGTGGGCGATGAGCCTGACCGGATACAACACGCCCACGCTGGTGGACGATCCCGAAAACGAAAATCCGCTGCGCGCTCCAGGGCATGCCGCCGACGCGATGGGAGGTGCGAATGCGGCCGCGGCCGCGATGATCGCTGTGTTCCATCGCGAGTTGACGGGCGAGGGGCAGTGGATCGATGCGCCCTGCTGGCAGGCCACGGTCAATACCTCGAAGATCGAGATGGCGGCATACACCTACACGGGCATTCCGTTCAGCCGCCTGCGCGGCGGGTCGCTGGTCGGCCTCGAGCCGCTCCCGTGCCGCGACGGGTACGTGTACACGCTGTGGGCAGCCGAAGCGCACTACCAGGCGCTGAAGAAGCTGCTTGGAAATCCGGTTGGCCTGGACACGGAACTCTTCGACACGCTGGCGGGCCGCCAGCAAAACGACGATGTAGTCCGCGCCGTCATTCGGGAAGAGTTGCTCAAGCACGACATGGAGTACCTGGTAACCGAAGGCCAGAAGCTGGGTCTCACGATTGGCCCGGTGTATACGGTCGCGCAGGCCGCCGGGCATCCGCATCTCGAGGCGCGCGATGCATTCGTCGAAATCGAACATCCGGTGGCGGGCACCTTCAAGTATCCGCATCGGATGGTCTCGCTGACCGCGACGCCGCCGCGGCCGGCGCGTGCGCCGATGCTTGGCGAGCATACCGCGGAGATACTGCGCGAACTTGGAGTTTCGCGCGATGAGCAACAGAGGCTTCGCGCCGCCGACGTGATTTGACGGACACTCCGGCGAGCGCCGCCTGGATGGGGACGTGCGATGGCACCGCTTCCGCTCGAAGGAATTCGGGTCGCTGATTTCAGTTGGATCATTAACGGACCGCAAATCGCGCAATGGCTCGCGACCATGGGCGCCGAGGTGATCAAGGTCGAGTCGCGCGTCTATCTCGACATCGGCCGCACCAACCCCGCCGGAATGGCGGACCGGAAGCCCGGACCAAACCGCAACGGCTTCTTTCACATGCTCAACTACGGAAAGAAGTCGATCAACCTGAACCTTCGCTCTCCCAAGGGTTATGCGCTGGCTTGCGATCTGATCAAAAAGAGCGACTTCGTGATCGAATGCTATCCGCGTCCGGTCGCCGAACGCCTGAACCTGACCTACGAAAAATCCGCGCGGTCAAACCCGACATCGTGATGATATCGGTTTCGCTGCTCGGCAAGACCGGGACCGATCCCTCGGGATGGGTTGGATGGGGGCCGATGGCGTGTTGCTTCGCGGGGATGTTCGACGCGCAGGGGTATCCGGGCGGCCCGCCGCGGCAGACCGGCGGCACCTGGCCTGACTACGCGATTGCGTCCGCGGTGGTGTTTCACGCGCTGGCCGCACTGCGTCATCGCAATCGCACGGGCGAGGGACAATGGATCGACGCCAGCATGGGCGAAACCGTGATCGGGCAGATGCATGAATGGTTCATGGATTATTTCATGAACGGCCGCGATCGCCGGCAATGGGGAAACTACGACGCGACGATGGCGCCGCATAATACCTATCAGTGCAAGGGCGATGACAAATGGATAGCAATCGCGGTCAGCGACGATTCCGAGTGGAAGGCGCTGTGCGAAGTCGCGGGCCATCCCGAGTGGGCGCGCGACGCAAGATTCGCCAGCGCCGCTGCGCGCCTGTGCCATCGCGATGAACTCGACGCTCGGTTGCGCGCCTGGACCATCGGGCACGGCCATATCGAGCTTGCGGAGAAGCTCCAGAAGGCCGGAGTCCCCGCCGGACCCGTCCTGGACAGCGTCGAGCTCCACGAGGATCGCCACCTGTGGGAATGGGGCTACTGGTGGAAGATGAACCATCACGAGGTTGGCGAACGGATAGTCCCCGGCATGCCGGTGAAAATGAGCAACGTGCGCGAGCTGAACTATTCAACACCGCCGGATCTCGGCCAGCACAATCGCGAGGTCTTCCGCGGCCTGTTCGGTCTCAGCGACGGAGAAATTGACGCCCTGATGGAAGAAAAGGTCATCTACTGAAGATGGGAACACT
The DNA here is from genome assembly GCA_021323675.1 of Pseudomonadota bacterium. Lineage (GTDB taxonomy): Bacteria > Desulfobacterota > Binatia > Binatales > Binataceae > JAFAHS01. Next base: position 102,395 of record JAJPKP010000040.1, read on the forward strand.
TGACGGCAAAGTGGCGCTGGTTACCGGCGCGGGCGGCGGCATCGGCAGAGCAACCGCGATCGTGCTCGGCCAGTGCGGAGCAAAAGTCCTCGTTTCCGACATCTCGACCCGCCGAGGAGAGGAAACCGCGGCGATGGTTAGGGCCGCCGGGGCCGAAGCGGAGTTCTTCAAGGCCGATGTTTCGCGCGGCAGCGACGTGGAAGCTCTGGTCGCGGCTGCGGTTCGCAAATGGGGCCGGCTTGACTGCGCGCATAACAATGCCGGCATCTCGGGCACGATCGCATCGATCGTCGAAGACACGGAAGAGAACTGGGACCGCACTCTCGCGGTGGATCTGAAGGGCGTATGGCTCTGCATGAAGTACGAGATCCTCCAGATGCTCAAGCAGGGCGGCGGCTCGATCGTAAACACCGCCTCGACCGCCGGCCTGCTTGGCGCAGTCCGGATGGGCGCGTACACGGCGGCCAAGCATGGCGTAGTCGGCATTACGCGAACGGCGGCGCTCGAGTTCGCCCGTTCCAATATCCGTGTCAATGCGGTTTGTCCCGGGGTGGTAGGGACGCCGGTCATCCTGCAGTGGTTCGAAGCTAACGAGCGGCTCGAGAAATCGATGCTGGCGCAGGAACCGGTCGGCCGGGTCGGCAAGCCCGAGGAGATCGGCAATGCGGTCGCCTGGCTGTTTTCGGACGCCGCATCGTTCGTAACGGGTGCCGCAATTCCGGTCGATGGGGGACTGACCGCCCAGTAAAACTGCGCTATTCCAGCGTCAAAAAGCCGATTGCGGCATTTTGGATCGCTCTTGAGCAACGGTATTCGGCCATCCCGCTGGCTTCGCGGTGCCGATTGCTGTCAAGATGATTATCTTGCCTGTAGACCTTGCCGAGACGGCGAGTATTTTATGCTACAGTACTGAATTTAGGCCCTGTTTTAATCGTCAATGAGACAAGGACTGCAGCCTGTGCCGAGCCGACAGTCCGAGCGAGTTTCAGGAGGCATGCATGGCTAGGAAAATCGCCGCCGTGCTTGGCGGCGTGCTTTTGGGCTTGATCATCGCGTTTGCGCGCGCTGGGGCCTTTCCGTTCTGGGGGTCCGACGACAAAGCCAACGCCGGCAGTTCGGCGCCGCAAGCGGCCGCTTCACCTCTGATTGCGCCAGCGCCAGCCGCGCCGAACGCGCCAGAGCCGAATGAGCGGGCAGGGGTTATCGGTTCATTTGCACCGCTGGTGAAGCGGGTCCTGCCCACCGTTGTCAGCGTTCGAGTAGTACAGGACATCAAGTCTTCCGCGATGGGAATGGGCGGTCCCGGGATGGGTGAGGACCCCGGCGACGAAGGCGGGATGCCTCCCGGCGGCATCGATCCATTCGAGCAGTTCCGGCGGTTCTTCGGGCAGTTGCCCAAAGAGTACAAGCAACATGGGCTCGGATCGGGTGTGATCATCTCCCCGGACGGGTACATCCTCACCAACAACCACGTGGTCGGCGCGGCGGACGAAATCAAGGTTACTTTGAACGACAAGCGAGAATTCAACGCCAAGGTCATCGGCAAGGATCCGAAGACCGATCTCGCGCTGATCAAGATCACCACCAAGGATCAACTGCCGACTGCGATGCTGGGTGATTCCGACACGACCCAGATCGGCGACTGGGTCGTCGCGATCGGCAATCCATTCGATGTGGGAATGACGGTGACCGCCGGTATCGTCAGCGCCAAGGGCAAAATCCTCGGCGGGAACTATGACGATTTCATCCAGACTGACGCCTCGATCAATCCCGGCAACTCGGGTGGTCCGCTGTTCAACACCGAGGGCCAGGTCATCAGCATCAACACCGCCATCTACAGCCGCACCGGCGCCAACAACGGCATCGGCTTCGCCATTCCTATCGACCTTGCGCGCAGCGTGGTCGAGCAGCTCAAGGCTCATGGCCGCGTGATTCGCGGATGGCTCGGTGTTGAGATTCAGGAAGTTACGGCCGACCTTGCCCAGTCCTTCGGGCTCGAAAAGCCTGAGGGCGCGCTGGTCGCGGCGGTCGAGAAGAACGGTCCGGCGGCGAAGGCCGGCATCCAGCGCGGCGACATCGTGATCAAGTTCAACGGCAGGGAGGTGCATGACGAGCACGAACTGCCGACTTTCGTCGCGGAAACCCCGATTAACAAAACGGTGGATATCGTCGTTCTGCGCAACGGCAAGCCGAAGACCTTGCAGGTCACGGTCGGCGAACTGAAGGAGCAGGAAGTTGCCAGCGCCCGCAGCCAGGAACCCGGAGGCGACTGGGGCATGAAGGTGGGCGATCTCACCCCCGAGCTGGCGCAGCAGTTCCATCTGAACGCTGACAAGGGCGTGGTGATTCGCGGCGTGCAGCCTGACAGCCCCGCGGCGGATGCGGGTCTGCAGCCCGGTGACATCATCCTCGAGGTTGGCAGCGACAAGGTTGCGGACGTGAAGGACTTCGTCGCGAAGGCCAAAGAGGCGAAGGCCAGCAAGCGGCCGACGCGCCTGTTGGTGCAGCGCGGAAGCGCGACGCTGTACGTCGTCGTGAAGGCGTCCGAATCGGGCCAGGGCTAACCGGCGGACGAACCGACCTACTCAAAGTGAAAAGCGCGGCGTGGCGGATATCCGCCACGCCGCGCTTTTGTTTGGGCCGGCTTTCCGCGCGATAAGCGGTCGGCCGCTCGCCGGACTGAAGTCGTGCCGATGCTACCCTTTTCGGCAGTGATGACGTGGCGTAGCGTCGGATATTCTGGATGCGATGTCTGAGACCCGAAGCTGCGATGTCCTAATCGCGGGCGCCGGCCCCGCCGGTCTGGCCACGGCGCTTTATCTGCTCAAGGCCCGCCCGGAATTGCGCGGTCGAGTCGTCGCTCTCGAGAAGCATGCTCATCCGCGATTCAAAACGTGTGCGGGCGGTTTGATTCCCAAGACGATTCTCGCCCTCAACGAACTGGAGATCGCTCTCGATATTCCGTACGTGACCGTCACGCGGAGCTCGGCGCGCACGGTCGTGGGCGATGCGCTTGTGGAGCGGGACGAACCGGTAGGAACGGTCGTTCGCCGCGACGAATTCGATGCGCTCCTCGCCCGCTCGGCCCGCGATGCGGGGCTCAGAATTGTCGAGCATTGCCGGGTTGCCGGTGTCGAGCAATCCAACGGATGCGTGCGTGCAAGGACCGACACCGGAGACTTCGAGGCGTCCGTCCTCGTCGGAGCTGATGGGTCCGGAAGCATCGTGCGAAGAGCGGTCTTCGGGAACGGCAAGGAAACAATTGGGCGAGCGCTGATGACCGATCTTCCGGCGGACCCGAACAAGGACGTCGAGTTCGCGGAACGCTGCTACCGCTTTGACTTTCGATGCGTCGCCGCGGGAATCAAGGGTTATGCCTGGTCGTTTCCCTGTTCGATCGGCGGGCGGCCTCATCTGAACGTCGGCATCTACGACCAGTTCCCGCGCAAATGTAGAGACTCCGGCGGCGAGCAGGCAGCGATGCTTCGCGAGCTTGTGCGGGCTTTTCCCGAGCTGCCACTGGCGGGTCTGAGCGATCGCAAGATTAGCTTCAAGGCGTATCCCATCCGATGGTTCGACCCCGGCGATCGATACGTGAAGGGGCGGGTGATTCTGGCGGGCGACGCCGCCGGCGTCGATCCGCTGATGGGCGAGGGCATCTCCTGCGCATTCGAGCATGGCAAGCTCGCCGCGGCGGCGATCGGCAGATTGCTTGACGGCGACCCCCGGGCGCTCGCCGACTATGATCGGGAGCTGCATTGGGGCGCAATCGGATGGAAGCTGCGGAAGCTCGCCTTTGCGGCGCGCCACTTCTATGGTCCCTATCACCGGACCTTCTTTCGCCTTTCCCGTATCAGCCGCCGAGCGCAGGAAATCGGTCTTGATTGGTACAACGGCGCATCGCATTCCGACGAGCTTTCAACCGCGGTCCTGATCGCTCGCTGGGTCCGTTCTGTTCTATTACCTCCCCCGGTACGGTAGCATCGAGGCAGGTTGCGGCAGGGCGGGGCGGTCGAACCATCCCGCGTGTGGATTTGTGGCGAAGCGGAAAAGGAAACGGCGGGCGCGCGGAAGATTAATCGTTATCGCAATCGCGCTGATTGTCGCGGGGTTCATGGTGCGGCGCACGCTTCTCCCGCAATTCCTTCACTATCTCGCCTACCGTCCTCCAGAGCCGGGGATGCCGCCGCCCGCGACCAGCACTCCGGCGCCACCCGAGACCGCGTCCCGCCAGGAACCGCTCAGTCCATCGGAGCCGCGGCCCGCTTCAGTTTCGACGGCAAATTCGGCTCCACACGAACATTTGACCGATCGCGATCGCCAGGAACTCGAAGAGGTCCTCAGGCGCAAGAACAGGTGACAACCGGCTGATGGCGCGCGTGCAGGTTATCGACGATCTCGGATTTCGCGTCGAGATAGAGAGTCCTCCCTCCAGGATCGTCTCGCTCGTCCCGAGCTGGACGGAGACGCTGTTCACACTCGGATTGGGAGACCGTGTTGTCGGCGTGACAAAATTCTGTGTCGAGCCGGCCGACAAGGTCGCGGCGGTGAGAAAAGTTGGCGGAACCAAGAACCCCGACCTCAAGGCGATCGCGACCCTGGCGCCCGAGTTGGTGATCGCGAACGCCGAAGAGAACCGGCGCGAGGATGTCGAGCGGATGCGCGCGCAGGGAATGGCAGTGCTCACGACCTATCCGCGCACCGTTCCGGGCGCGGTCGAGTCGCTGCTGAAAATCGGACGTGCCGCGGCGTGCGAGGTCGAAGCGGACGCGCTTGCGCGCGAAATCACGCGTGTGGTGAGCGAGGTCGAGGCCGAGATCGGCGTATGGTCCAAACTGCGGCTGCGCGCGTTCTGTCCGATCTGGAAGAAGCCCTGGATGGCGTTCAACGCGGACACGTACGCGCATGACGTGCTGCGGATGATGGGGTTCAACAACGTTTTTGCGTCGGCGGGTGAACGCTATCCGGTGACAACCCTGGATGAAGCGATCGAGTTGCGTCCCGACGTGGTCCTGCTGCCCGACGAGCCCTACGAATTCAACGAGCGCGACGTGGATGAGTTGCGCGCCGAGCTGCCGGCCGGCCTGGCGCGTCGAGTACTAATCATCAGCGGCAAAGATCTGCACTGGTACGGCGTGCACATGATCACGGGGTTGAAAACTCTGGCGAATCGGCTCGCGCGAGTCCGGGCCGCGGTCCTGTAAAAGGTCTGACTGGAATATTCGTCGTCGCTGATGCGGCCTCCGCGGTCAAGGCGCGCATCGGTCGATCGCGTAACCAATTGCGCATACCAGTCAAAGTCACTAAATCCTTAAAGCGCGCCACTTTGGCCCTGGCGCGACTCTTTTTCAGACGGGAGACTCGTTGATGCCGTTACAGCCGCCACTCGCTGGAATCAAGGTTCTGGACCTGACCAAGCTTGCGCCCGGCCCCTTCTGTACGATGATCCTTGGAGACTTGGGCGCGGATGTGATCAGAGTGGAAGAACCGGGTCCTCCGACCGGGCGCCGCGCCGAGCAGGCTGGCAAGGCGGGAACCGAGGGACCGGGCGCTTCGTTCGCAAGTTCTCCTTTCAACGCGCTCAACCGCAACAAACGCTCGATAGGCCTCAATCTGAAAAGCGGACCCGGCAGAGAAGTGTTCCTGCGGATGGTGCAGCGGGCCGACGTGCTCGTGCAGGAATATCGTCCGGGCGTGGCGGAGCGGCTGGGAATTGGCTACGAGCAGATGGCGATCCGCAATCCCCGAATGATCTATTGCGCGATTACCGGTTATGGACAGGACGGACCCTACCGCAACCTGGTCGGCCACGACTTGAACTACATCGCGACCGCCGGCGTGCTCTCGATCCTTGGACGTCCGGGACAGTTACCCACCATCCCGCACAACCTGATCGCGGACTACGCCGCGGGAGGGATGCAAGGGGCGATCGGGATTCTGGCCGCGCTGATGGCGCGCAATCGGACCGGCGGCGGGCAATACGTCGACATTTCGATGATGGATGGTTCGGTCGCGCTGCTGGCACAAACGTTCTCCAGCTTCTTTGCCAACGGACGGCTGCCGAAGCCAGGCGAGACTCCGCTCGACGGCGCGATACCCAACTACAATGTGTACGAGACGAAGGACGGCAAGATCATTACGATTGGAGCGATCGAACCGTGGTTCTTCGCGAACCTTTGCCGCGCGCTTGGCTGCGAAGATTTCATCGAGCACGAATACAATTCGGCCAAACGCGCGGAAATCCACGAGTTCTTTACCAGGACCTTCCGGACCCGCACCCGCGATGAATGGTTCGAGATATTGAGCAAAACCGACATCTGCGTCGGAAAGATGAATACGCTCGATGAAGTCGAGTCGGACCCCCAGGTGCGCGCGCGAAAGATGATCGTCGAGCTGGACGGTCCTGACGGGCTCAAGGTGAAGCAGGTTGGTATTTCGGTGAAGCTTTCCGAAACGCCGGGTTCGATTCGGTCGCTTGCTCCAAAACTGGGGCAGCATACGAATGAGATAATGCGGGACCTTGGCTACTCGGACGCGCAAATCGAGAAATGGCGCCAGGAAGGAGCGATCAAATAGCCGCCGGCACTTACGGCGAGACAAGCATGCCGGCAAGGCGAGGGAATTGATATGGCAAAGCAGGTTACCAGCGTCGAGGAGCTACGCGAAATCGTGCCGCAGGCCGCCAGGCTGGTCGAATCGAAAATTCTCGATCATCTCGATGAGCAGGCGGCGGCGTTCCTGAGAGATTCGCCGTTTCTGCTGCTTTGCACTTCCGGTGCGGATGGGCGCATCGATGCGTCTCCGCGCGGGGACGATCCGGGTTTCGTACGAATCGAGGACGACCGCACGATTCTCCTTCCGGAGCGCCACGGCAACAACCTGGCCTTCAGCCTTCAGAACATCGTCGAGAACCCCAACGTGGGAATAATCGCGCTGCTGCCGAACGCGGGAGAGACGCTCAGGATCAACGGCAGGGCGGAGATTCTTGCGGATCCCGACTTGCTCCAGGAACTGGGAGCGCGGGGCAAGCCGGCGATGCTCGCGATCAGGGTCTCGATACAGCGCGCGTATTTTCAATGCGCGCGGTCAGTGCTGCGCGCAAAGCTCTGGAATCCGCAATCGTGGCCCGCGCCGCGCAAAATCTCTTTCGGCCGGATTATCGCCAGGAGCGCCGGCGTCAACGAAGACATGCAGCGGCAAATCGATTCGATGGTCGAGAAGAGCTACAAGACCCTGTGAGCGAGCGGTCGTAGTTCCACGCGGGCGGGTGATTGCCCCATCCCGCAGGCACCATCTATCATTGCGGTATGCCGCAAACCGACGCGATGTTCATTCGCGGTCCGCACGAGCCGATTGCGATCGAGCGGGCTGAAGGTCCCTGGCTCTACACGCGCGATGGCCGCAAGATTCTCGACGGTGGCGCCGGGGCGGTGGTCGTCAATATCGGTCAGGGGCGAGAGGAAATTGCGGAAATCGCGCGGCGAACCATCGCGCGGATCGACTACGTCCTGCCGGTGTGGACTTCTCCCGAGCGGGAACGGCTGGTCGAGCGCCTGCTCAAATGGACTCCGGCGGGAATCAATCGGTTCTTCTTCACAAGTGGCGGTTCCGAAGCGAACGAGGCGGCGCTGAAGTTCGCGATTCTGTATCACAAGGTCCGCGGCAAATCGTCGAAGAAAAAGATCATCGGAAGACAGTTCTCCTATCACGGGAACACGATCGCGGCGCTTTCCGTCGCGGGAACCGGACGTCGCGCCGACTACGAGCATATTCTGATCGATTGGCCGAAAATTCCGCCTACCTACTGCTACCGATGCCCGTGGGGCAAAACCTATCCTCAATGCGACATCGACTGCGCATCCGCCCTCGAGCAGAAGATTCAGGAACAGGGCGCCGACTCGATCGCCGCCTTTATCGCGGAGCCGATGATGGGTTCATCGGGCGGCGCGGTTCCGCCGGTGCGCGAGTATTGGCCAGCAATTCGGGAGATCTGCAGCAAGTACGACGTGCTGCTGATCGCCGACGAAGTGATGACCGGATTCGGGCGCACGGGCAGGCGCTTCGCCGTCGATCATTGGGGCGTGGTTCCCGATATCCTGGTGGGCGGAAAGGGCCTCACCGGAGGCTACATGCCGATGGGGATGTGCGCGGTGCGGGGCGATCTGGTCGAGGAGGTTGAACGAGCCAAGGCCGACTTCATGTTCTACACCTACAGCTCGCATCCGGTCGCCTGCGCGGTGGCCGACGGCGTGCTTTCAATCATGGAGCGCGAGCAACTGGTTGAACGATCAGCGCAGATGGGCGCGAGGCTCGGCTCGCAGTTGCGCGAAGAGCTCTCCGGTCATCCGATGGTCGGCGATATTCGCGGATGCGGACTCTTTTGGGGAGTCGAGCTGGTGCACGATAAGGCGACCCGGATGCCGTTTGCGCCGGAGAAGAAAGTGACCAATCGCGTGCTTGGCGCGGCCCTGCGGCGAGGGCTGTTCTTCTATCCGGCAAGCGGGATGGCGGGGAACGGGCGCGGCGATGCGATGATGCTGACGCCGCCGTTCGTGATCGGCGACCCGGAAATTGACTTCATCGTCCGCACCGCTCGCGATGCGCTTGAAGATATCAGAGCCACTCTTTGATTCCGCCGCGCCGGACGCGTCGGACTATTTCGTCTCGGAGGAAAAACCATCTGATGGCCGATAGTATCATCGGGCCCACTTCCCACTATTTCTATTCACAGCGGCTTAAGCTTGACTACGTCGATTGGGGCAACCCCGATCGCCCGCTTCTGGTGCTTGTCCACGGCAGCCGCGATCATTGCCGCAACTGGGACTGGGTCGCGCTCAGGCTGCGCGAGCACTTTCACATCATCGCGCCCGACCTGCGCGGCCACGGCGACTCGGATTGGGCGATCGGCGGCAACTACTCGATGATCGATTACGTGCTTGACCTGGCGCAGTTGATGAGGGCTGTTTCCACCGAGCCGGCTACATTAATCGGCCACTCTCTCGGCGGCAGCATCGTGCTCCAGTACACGGGAGTCTATCCGCAGGCGGTGCGCAAGGTTGTTTCTATCGAGGGGATGGGTCCGCCGCCGCACATGATCAAGGAGACTCCGGCCCACGAACGAATGAGCAACTGGATCGGACAGATGCAGGATCTTGCGCGCCGCACGGTTCGTGAGTATCCGTCCATCGACGAAGCGCTGAAGCGGATGCGCGAGGCGAATCCGCATCTGAGCAAGGACCAGGCGCTCCATCTGACGATATGGGGAGTGCGCCGCAATGAGAACGGCACCTACTCCTGGAAGTTCGACAACTACGTTCACGCAACCTCGCCCTACATGTTCAACCTCAACGATGCGCGCGAGATCTGGGGCCGCATCACATGTCCCACGCTGCTCGTCCGCGGTTCAGAGTCATGGGTCGGCGACTGGGTCAAAGACGGGCGCTTTTCCGCGTTTCGCAACGCGAAAACGCACACGATCGAAAAAGCCGGACACTGGGTCCATCACGATCAACTCGACGAGTTCATGAAAATCGTTGAGCGCTTTCTCGGCATCTAGAGCGTATCGCGAAAGGCGGATCGGCGAGGACGAAGGATGAAGCCGCCGGGGTTCGGGCTGCGCACAGATCAGGTCGAGTACGTGCAGCTAATCCTGCTGTCCGTGCTGGTCGGGATTTTGGGCGCGCTGGGCAACCTGGGATTTCGCGCGCTGATTCAGCTCGCCACCTGGTTTTTTCAGCGGATTGAATGGAACCTGCTGCAAATCAGCCGGGGCGGCTATTACCACCTGCTAATCCCGATCGTTCTCCTGAGCGGCGGCGTTTTCATCATGCTGCTCGACCGGGTCTTCCCCGAGGACGTACTGGGATACGGCTTTCCGCATTTCCTCGAGCAGATAAATCTCGGAAGTGCCCGTATCAAGCGAAGCTGGATGTTCGTGAAGGCGATGGGAGCGGCGCTGTCGCTGGGATGTGGGGCGTCGGTCGGGCGCGAAGGTCCGATCGCCCAGATCGGCGGAGCGATCGGCTCAGCGGTCGCGCGACTGCGTCAACTAAGTCCCGACCGGGTCAAAGTGCTGGTGGCGGCGGGAGCGGGCGCCGGAATCGCGACTACCTTCAACGCCCCGATTGGCGGCCTGATGTTCGCGCAGGAGATCGTCCTGCTCGGCCACGCCGAACTGGCGAACCTGACCCTATTGATCGTGGCGACGACCAGCGCGGTCGTCGTTTCGCGCGCGATCGTCGGGAACGACACCGTCTTTCAGGTGCCGCAGTTCGTGCTACGCAGCTACTGGGAGATGCTCACCTATGGCGCGATGGGCGCGACGCTCGGCGTGCTGGGCGCCGGGTTCATCCGCTTTTTCCATTACACCGCGGGCGTCTTTCGCAGGATGAAGGCGCCTGAATGGGCCAAGCTCGAACTGGGACTCGCGCTGGTCGGCATCATCGCCATCGTCTGGCCGGACAATCTCTCGGACGGCTATCCGGTGATCAACCAGGCGATGGCGGGCGAGTTCGGGCTCGCGGTGCTCGCGGGGCTGGCGGCCGCAAAATTCGTTGGCGCCAGCATCTCGCTCGGTTCCGGCGTGCCCGGCGGAGTCTTCGGTCCGATCTTTTTCATCGGGACGATGGCGGGAGGGACCTTCCAGCGACTGTCGGTGCGGCTGCTGCCTCATTTCACCGGGCCGCGCGGATCGTATTCGCTGGTGGGACTCGGCGCGTTTCTGGGTGCGACCACGCACGCTCCGCTGACGGCGCTGTTTCTGCTGTTCGAGATGACGCAGGGATATGAGGTCGCTCTGCCCGCTATGATCGCCACGGTCACCGCGCTCGTCGTGTCACGCGCAATCGAAAACGAGTCAATCGATACCTACCGGCTGGCGCGCGAGGGTAAGACCCTGCAGATCGGCAAGGAACGGCTCGCGCTCACCCAGATTCCGGTGAGCGCCGTGATGACCAAGGACGTTGTAATCGTAAACGAAAATACCAGCCTCGCGGATATCCTCCGCACCGCCGGAGAGACGGCGCAAACCACCCTGCCGGTGGTTGACAGCGACGGCAACTTGTCCGGCCTCATCGTGACGCGCGATTTGCTGGGCCTGCTGGCAAGCCACGGCGAGCTGGGTCCGCTCGTGAACGCCTACGACATCGCGGAGGGAAGCTGTCCTGAGATTCTTCCCGAGGAGAATCTTGATGCCGCAAGCCAGATGATGGAGCACGAAGGTCTGGATGAGTTGCCGGTGGTGGAGCGGCGGCACGGCGGACCGTTTCTCGGCCTCGTTACGCGCCAGCATATCGCCCTGGCATTGAACCGGATCACGGTTTCATTGAGCCCCCTGCCAACTACCATCCGCGAGCAGGCGATTTTCTGGGCGACGGGATATCGCGTGACGCGCATAGAAATTCCTGAGGCCGCGGCCGGCAGGACGATTCGGGAACTGGACCCGCGCGCACGTTTTTCGGTCACGGTGCTGGCAATCCGCACGGCGGACAATCCCGAAGGCGGATTTGCGCCGATTGCTCCCGATCACGTGCTGAAGGGCGGCGATTTGATCATTGCGGCGGGCCGCCCCGCCGACATCCGGAGATTTGAACGGGAACTCGAGCAGGCGGCGGATCGGAAGCCATCAACCGCTGCATCGCCTCAGGCCGTCTCGCGGGGAAAGAGGTAGGGTTTGGCGCGGCCGGCGCGTATTTCCGCGCACAGCTCCTCGACCGTCGCAACATCCCGTTCGAGTTCGGTCGCGCAGGTCAAAAACCACTTCGCGCTGGCAAAGTGCGCATCGCTTCCCCCGACCGCCGTTACCCCGAGCTTCAACGCGGCGTCCGCCGCGCGCTCGTTTTCGTGGTCGGAGTTCTGCCCGTTTATCGCCTCGATCGCGCCGAGCGCCGATCCATGCCGCGCCAGCAGCGCATCGAGCCTCGCGCCGAAGCCGGAGTCACGGAATGGATGAGCGGGAATCGCGACGCCGCCCTCGCCGTGCAGGACTTCGATAAGGTGCTCGCTCCGGAGCATCCGGCTCGCCAGATCGAACCGGCGGATCACCTCGGCGTTGATGCCGAAGAGCAATAGATGGCCGAGGTCGGTGTCGGCCTCGATGCCTTTGAACACGCGGATGCCGAATCGTTGCGACAGTTCGGCGTACCGGCGGTCGATTTCCGAATCGGTCGGGAACAGCCGGTGCTCGGTGAAGCAGATTGCATCGAGGCCGTTTTGGCCGCGCGCCGCGAATTCAAGATACTGTTCTGCCGTGACTCTCGAGTCTGCGGAAAGCTCGGTATGAACGTGCAGGTCAACGATCATGGTTTCCATCCGGAGCGATGAAGTAGTTTCGAGTCAACGTGGTGCTAGGGGAGGGACAGCGCGTCCCGTACCTGGAGATGATCGACCACGGACACGATTCCTGCGACACGAAAGGCAAGCCATCTTATGTTTGCGCGGTCGAAATCGGTAGGAACGGTTCCCCAAACGATCAAGGTGCCGCCGTCGAGCCGAAAGCTGACATCCTTGTAGCCGTCGGCGTCGAGCTCCTGGCGCAGCGCCTGAAGGCGGGCTGTCGTCGGTACGGGAACATCCGAGGGCATGGAGACATCAGGAACGTCCGGCTGCTGTTCGATCGTCATCCGGGCTATCAGGCTGGTGACCACGAACGCGGCAGCGAACAGGCCCGCGAAGAGCAGGTAGTAGAAGGACGGATTGCGCCGCCGCGCGCGCCGGTAGGGGCGGTCGTTCGGGAAGGGCTGCGCGTCGGAAAAATCGCCAAGGGTTACCGTTTCGGCGTCGTGCGATGCGTTTTCCGATCGGAGCACGAACGCGACCCGGGTCGCGCAGAACGAACAGAACCGGGAGTCCGAGGGAATCGAACGGCCGCATCGCGGGCACTCGATCTGGGCGTCCGGGGCAACCAGCACCGTAGGCGCGGATGCGGCCGAGTTCGCGCCGGGGCCTGGACGAGTTTCCAGTGGCAGGCCCAACTGGATTCGGCGGTTTGCACCGCGAGTTGGAGCCGGAGCGGAGGACGTGCTCTGGCCCGATTTGATCGCGATCAGGCGATCTCTGAACTCTGCCGCGTCCGCGGGCCGAAACACCGCATCATATTGCAGCGCCTGGTCGACCAGCTCCGCCAGCGCCGGAGCGGCGTTCGGGCACAGCGATTTGAGCGGCGGGAAGCTGAAGGGCGGTTCTGCGGCAGGATCGCGGCCCGACAGCGCGTGATGCATCGTCGCGGCCAATGCGTACAGATCGGAACGAAACTCGGCCTTGCCGCGATATTGTTCCGGCGGCGCATAACCTTGCGTGCCGATCATGGTCGCATTGCTCTGGGGCTGGAACAGGCGCGCGATTCCGAAGTCGATGAGCTTCACCTGGCCGTAGACCGCGAGCATGAGGTTCGACGGCTTGAGATCGCGGTAGATCACGGGCGGCTCGAGATTGTGCAGGTAGTGGAGCGTATCGCAAACCTGGAGCGCGATGTCGATCACTTCGCGCTCCGGCAGCTTTCCGCCCGCATCGCGCAATTTCTGCTCGAGCGTGATCCCGTCGATATACTCCATCACCAGGTAGTGGTGATTGCTTTCGCTGAAGCGATCGAAGACCCGCGGGATGTGCTCGTTCGAAAGCTGCGCGAGCATGTCCGCCTCGCGCTGAAAGGCGGCAATCGCCTGCTTCTGCATCTCCGGGCTGGTGAAGGAATCGACCATTTCGGCGAGCGCGGAAGGACGCGCGGCCAGGCGCAGATCTTCGGCGAGATAGACCATCTTCATCCCGCCGCCACCGAGCGGCTTAACGACCCGATAGCGTCCTCCCACGATGGTGTTGGGCGAAATCATGCCGAGACTACGGAGGACCTCCGCGAGAGAGACGAGGAGGGCCGGAGGCCGCGCGAAGATGGCGCGGGACGCGTATTGTCGCGCGGTCGTTGAGCGCTCCCTTAAGCGCGGCGTTGGCCGCGCATATCAGATGCAGCAGAAATCCGACAGACGGGTTGATTATGTAGGCCGCGGAGACGCCGAAGAACCATAATGCGCCGCGCGCAGGGCGGCCTTTGTATACATGGCCCAGGCCGGGAATGATGCTCAACAGCGCCGCCACCGCCGGCTTGTAGCCGGGGTTGGGCGCGAGCAGGCGGCTGGTGGCAAGAGCGGCCCCGCAGTCCTTGCAGAACTCCGCTTGGGCCACCACCACCGGCCGGCCGCATCGCCAGCAATAGCGCGGCTGTTCAAATTCAGTTTCAGGCACGGAACGTAAATGGCGCTTGGCCTAATTTTATAGGGTCGCCGTTCACGATGCGCTTTTGAGTCACACGTTCATCGCCTACGAACGTTCCGTTCTGGCTCTGCAGGTCGTGCAGCTCGAATCCGCCGTTAACGGCCTCGATACTTGCATGATGGCGCGAAACGGACGAGTGAGCGACAACAATATCATTATCCAGCGCACGCCCGAGCCGAGTCGTGGCACCTGTGCGCACGGGAAATTGGTGGCCCGCGCCGTCGATCAGGCACGGTCCGACGCTGACAACGGCCTGGGCCTCTCGGCCTGCGCCGTCGCCAGAGATCCGCGGCGCAATCACACCGGCGCCGGACGCCTGCCTGAGATGAAAAGAAAGCAGATAGCCACCGATGCGTATTTGATCGCCCTCGTGCAGAGCGGCGGTTTCAATCCGCGCGCCGTTGACAAAAGTGCCTTCCTGCACCGCCAGGTTGCGGATGACGTAATCGGAACCGGAACGTTCTATGACCGCATGGCGTTGTTGCACCGCTTGATCGCCAAACAGGCCGATCGGATTCTCTTCGGCGCGCCCCATCGTCGCACGCGCGCCTTCGATTCGAAATTGCCGGCCTCTCAGCCTTCCCTGATCGACGGTAATCCATGCCGCCTTGGTGAGTTCCTGCACCAGGCCGATGAAGAGGCCGATCGCAAGTCCGATGGAGCTGAGTCCGATCAGGCGCGACACCAATCCGCCGCCGGTCGCATAGTTGATCGGATCGAAAAGAATTCCGCCGATGAAACCGCCGACCCATCCTCCGACCGCACCTTTCAGGATGTTGGGAGGCGAAAAGGTTGAGAGGCCCACCCCCGCGCCCAGCATCGCGCCCATGATGATCCAGCTAACGACCCTGGCGCAGAAGAGATAAAAGGTCGAGCCCTCGTGGTTCAGTTCCCATCCGCCAAAGTGCAGAATGGAACTGAACACCGAATTCGCGAAATAGTCAGCCGGCACCGCGAGAACCAGGCAGATTAGGAAGCCGGTCCAGAAGCGCCTTTGCGTTGCGGGGCTTATCTCCAGTTGCTGCCTTTCGACCGCGAGAATCAAGCCGCCGATCAGGCCCGAGAACAGAGCCATCGCCGCGTACGACGCGACTACGCCGGCGGTCGAGATTTGCTCGGTGAGGCTATGGCCGTGACTGGCCAGTTCGACCGGCAGCCATCCGATAGCGCCGCCCGCCAGGCCGGCCAATGCTTTCAGGAGAAGCTCGCGGCGGTTTATGGAACCGTTCATTGTCAGACGTGTCCTCGCGACCGTTTGCAGGTTGGTACAGAACCGCTGTTTTCATAATAGCCCGCGACGATGGGCTGGAAAATGCAGGCCAATCGCGTCAGGAGCGGACGAGTTGCCGAGCGTCACCTTTCGCGGCATCATCCGAGCGGACGCATTTTTTGGAAAGTTGAAGTAGATGGCCGAAAAAAATCTGGTACCTGAAAAGTTTGGTCCGTTGCAGGACGTGAAAATCGTCTCGACCGGAACTTTGATCGCGCAACCGTTCGCCGCCGAGCTGGCGGCGGAGATGGGCGCCGAAGTCATCCAGGTCGAGCGGCCCGTGGTCGGCGACACCGGATGGCGCAATATCGGAATCAGGCTCAAGAACCAGCATGGCGGTCCTCCGGTCGCCACAACGTGGGTGCAGGAACGCCGCAACGTTTTTTGCGTGACGCTCGATCTCTCCAAGCCGCGCGGCCGGGACATCCTGCTCAAGCTGGTCGCTCGCGCCGACATCTGGATGGAAAGCTCGAAGCCCGGCACCTACGCGAAGTGGGGACTGGATGACGAGACGGTCCGGAAGACAAACCCGAGGCTGGTTATTACGCACGTGAGCGGCTTCGGACAGACGGGAGATCCCGACTACGTGATGCGCCCGTCTTACGACATCGTCGGCCAGGCAGTCGGCGGCATGATGTATCAAACCGGCTATCCCGACCCGACGCCACCGACCCGCGCGGCGCCGTGGACCGGCGACTACCTTACGGCATTGTTTACGCTCTGGTCCTCGCTTGCCGGGCTTACTTACGCGCGTTCGACGGGAAAGGGGCAATCGATCGATCTCGCGCAGTACGAGGCGATTCACAAGACCATGGGCGGTACGATGGTCGAATACTTCCAGGAAGGAATCGTGCGAGAGCGATCGGGCAATCGAGCGCAGGGATTCCAGCCGCTGGATTCGTTTCAGGCCAAAGACGGATGGGTGGTGCTGGGCGCGCTGGGCGATGTTTACGATCGCCTGCTGCCGCTGATCGGCCTGGACCCGCGCGACCCCAAGTGGCAAAGCGCCAGAACCAATCTCGAATCGATCGAAGGAATCGAGTTCGACGCGATTCTGCGGGGGTGGATCGGCGAACGCACCGTCGCGCAAGTAGTGGAAGAGATGGCGCAGGGCAAGGTTCCGTGTTCGCCGATCATGTCGAGCAAGGACATGGCCGAGGACCCGCAGTATCGCGCGCGGCAAATGCACATCGAGTGGGAGGACCTGCAGGCGGGGAAGGTGAAGGGAATCGGGATCGCGCCGAAGTTTTCGCTGACGCCGGGCAGGATTTTCCGGGGATCAGCTCCGGTCGGATACGACAATCAACGCGTCTATGGCGACCTGCTCGGGCTGAGCGGGACGGAGATGGAATCGCTCAAGCGCGAACGAGTGATCTGAGAGTTTCATTTCCGGTCCGCGATCTTGCCCATAAAAATCTCCGCGGCGCGCCCGAATTCGGTTTCGTCGGAGTAGCGTCCGAGATCGAGGATGAAATAGGTCGCGCCCGCGTCGCGTTCCGTGTCGAGCCGGGCGCGCGCCGCGGATATGTCATCAAGCTTGAGCGCGCGGCGCACCACGATTTCGGGATCCGGCCGCCCCGCCGCGCGCATCCGCGACCGCAGATCTTCAACCATAGGTTTAAGTTCCGCCGGCCTCTCCATCGGATGCCATCCGTCGCCGAATTTCACGACCCGGTCGATGGCTTTTGAGCTACCGCCTCCGATCCAGATCGGCGGCCGCTTGGGATGGGGCTCGAAGACGAAGGCCGGAAACCTTACCAGCTCGCCCCGGTACGCCAGAGCATCGCGGTTTTCGAACAAATGGTGCAGCACGCGCAGAGTTTCGGTGGTGATGGCGCCGCGCTTTCGGATGTCCACGCCGAGTGCTTCGAACTCCGGTCTCATCCATCCCACGCCCACGCCGAGGATCATCCGCTCGCCGGACAGTTCCTGGATGGTAGCGATCTGCTTTGCGGTCAGGACCGCGGGCCGATAGGGAAGCACCAGAACCGACACCCCGATTCGAATGCGGTTGGTCATCCCGGCCAGGTATGCCAATGCCGCCAGCACGTCGAGATAGCGGCCTCCGGAGCCTTCGGTCTGATCGGGCGGGATGCACAGATGGTCGGAGACGAAAAGCGCGTCGAACCCCGCATCCTCGGCGATTCGGCCGCAGGCGCGGAAAGTCGCGGGATTCGATTGGGGTCCCATATTCCGGATTGCGATGCCGTATTTCATCGTTTTGTCTTCCCCGGTCGCCGGATTGTGCGCGGCGTGCGGCGGACCTTCGTCGCAGGTTTCGTTATGCAACCCTAGGCCGGCGCTGCTCGCGGGACAAGCCGTTTTCGGGGTGGTGCTGGAAACCCGCGGGTCAGCGCGGCACACTTGGATAGGATTGGAGGTCCGAGTGGGACGACCATCGGCGAAAGAACGCAGACCCTACAACAGTGACGCAATATTGGACGTGGCCGTCCGCGTATTCCTGGAACGCGGCTACGACGGCGCATCGCTCGACGACGTCGCGCGGGCCGCGGGAATCACCAAGGCGAGCGTTTACTACCACGTAAGCAGCAAGGAAGAACTGCTCGAACGCGGAGTGGGGCGGGCGTTCGACGCGCTGTACGCGGTGCTGCAGGAGCCGCGGGTCCGCACCGGCCCTCCGATTGAACGCCTGAAGCACATCGTCAAACGAACGATAGATATCACCGTGACGATGCTGCCGGAGGTGGCGCTGCTGCTGCGCGTGCGCGGCAATACGAGGGCGGAAAAAAGAATCCTCGAGCGCCGGCGCGAATTCGATCACCTTATTGCCCGGTTTGTCGCCCGCGCGCAGCGGGCGGGCGAACTCCGGCGCGATCTGGATGCGCGCCTGGCGACGCGGCTGGTCTTCGGGATGCTGAATTCGATCGCGGAATGGTACCGGCCCGAGGGCCGGCTGGATGCGAAAGGTATCGCCGAGGCGGTGTTTCGCATCGCTTTCGAAGGGGTCGAGGCGGGACGCCTGCGCGCTTCTTGTAAATCTACCGAAAGGTTGATAACTATCGATCGGAGGCGAGGCGACAAATGAGCGAGTTCATCATCCCGCCGGGCGGCCTTACTCCCGCTCCCGAAGTTCCCCAACCCAACATTTTTCCGATGGAGTGGCGGTGCGAGACGCCCAAACTCCGCGACATCTACGAACGCGCGAAGCGCGAAGGTTTCAATCCTTCGGACATCCCGTGGCACGAACTGTCGCCGGAGGCGTACAGCGACGACGAGCGGATTGCGATCATGTACTGGTGGGCGCTGCTGTCAAACTTCGATTCATCGGGGCCGGCCGTGTTCGCCCGCGCCACCATCCGATCGTGGGAAATGCACGAAGAAGATCCGGTCCGCAAATGCTTCTTCTCGATCACCCGCGACGAGACCAACCACGAGGAATGCTGCCAGCGGGTGATTCAGAAGCTGGTGCCGGACGGACCGCAGGGGTTCAAACCGCAGAACGAACTTCAGCGGGTTGCGCTCAACAACATCGATTGGCTGTATCACAATGGCGGGCGGTACTGGACCGGGTACAATCGCGCGATCGAGCGCTACCCGCTGGCGATCATCTTCACGTCGTTCATGATGGGCGAGGTGGCGTCCTCGACGCTGTTTCACGGGATGTCGCGCGCGACCACCCATCCCGTTTACCGCGCGATTTTCAATAACATCGGACGCGATGAAGCGCGCCATCTGCAAATCTGCATCAGCCTGCTCGAGAAACAATGGCCCGGGCTCAGCGATGAACATCGCGCCTTTATCACCAAGCAATTGCGGGCCGGGTTTGTATTCCTGTCGATGGTCCTGTGGGAGCCGCCCCAGCAGTTCTGGGATCTGCCCGGCTATTTTCTGAACAACCACCGGATCCTGCTGCGCATCGCGCGCGAGGCGGGCCTCGGCATCCTGACGTACGAACAGCAGGCGGACAATTGGCGGCTCGCGATTGCGCGCGTGCGCAAGCTCGTCGAGCGATGGAACATCCAGTTCCCGGCAATTCCGGAGCTCGATATCGAAGGCGTTGACGTCGGCGACATTACGGCCGAGGATATAATTCCGGTTTTCTGACCGGACCCGCGGACCGCTCGACTCTCTCCGGGAGGCAGCATCATGACCGTCGACCTGACGATTACGGATTCGCTCGCCGAGATCGTGCTGAATCGGCCCGACAAGCTGAATGCCGTCAATGAGGCGATGGCGAGTGAGCTTACCGACGTTCTCGATCGCGCCGAGCGCGAAATGGTCCGCGCCGTGCTGCTCAGAGGGGAGGGCGCCGGCTTCTGCGCGGGCCGAGATCTGGCCGACGCGGATCCCGGCAATGAGGACGCCGAGGCGATTCTCGAAGAAACCGTCAATCCGATTATCAAGCGAATCGCGACTTTTCCGGCGCCGACGTTTGCCGCCGTGCACGGTGCCTGCCTCGGCGTGGGATTGGGGATGGCGCTTGCCTGCGACGTCGTTTACATCGCAGACGACGCGAAAATCGGATCGCCGTTCGCGCGGATAGGAGCGGTTCTCGACTCCGGCGCGCATTCGTTTTTTGCCTCTCGAATCGGAACGCATCGCGCGCTCGAGCTGGTTTACACCGGGCGGTTTCTCTCCGGAGTCGAGGCCGCAAACTGGGGTTTGGTGAACCAGAGCGTGGCGAAAGAGAAACTGCTCGAGCATGCCCGCGCGGTAGCCCTTCAGGTTGCCAAAGGCCCGACGACCGCTTTCATGGAATCAAAGCGGCTGATGCGCAGAATCGACGAGGAAGCGCTGGGACTGTTCGCGGTGTTGCGCTGCGAGGCGCAGGCCCAGGGCGTGGCGGGCAAGACCGCCGACTACAAAGAAGGAATCACCGCCTTTCAGCAAAAGCGCCAGCCGAAATTCGTCGGACGCTGACGCCGGGACGGCTGAGCTCCACAGTCAGGATCGCCGTTTGTTCTTGCCGTCGCGCGCGAGCCGGCGGGCGGCATCGCCAAGCACTCCGGCGCGATGAAACCGGCTGTATTCCTCGGCAGTAAGTCCGCGCGCCACTTCCAGCGCCACCGACAATCCGGCCAGGACGAATGTCTCGGCCAGGACGCTGATTCGGGGAGCCAAGCCAAGGCCTCCGCCTTCGCGCCGAACCGGCGCGCAGATTACGAGGTCGGCGATGCGCGCGAGATCGGAGTTGCGGTTGCCGGTAACCGCGATCAGTTCCGCGCCTTGCTCCTTGATTGCGATTGCCGCGGAGCAAATTTCCGTGTTGCCGCTGTTGGAAATCGCGATGACGACATCGTGCGGATGAACCTGGCCGAGGCTTCCGTGGAGGGTTTCGGTGGCGTGCAGAAAGGTCGCCGGAGTTCCGACGGAACAGAACAGGCTCGCGGCGTAGCGCGCCACGTGCTCGGGCTTGCCGACGCCGGTTACATGAACCCGTCCACCTCTGGCCTGTGCCTGTCGGATCATCTCGACGGCGCGCGCGAGGGCGCCGAGATCGAGTCCGCCTCGCAGGATCTTCAATTCGTCGAGCGATTGAGTGAAGAAGCGCTCGATTTCGCGCACTTCGCGTTCGGCCTGCTGAATCGGCGAAGCGGCGCGAAAACCATCGGTGTGCGGCTGCGTACTTTCCGGCAGCGCCTCGCCGTATAGATCGACGATCTCGCGCCGCAACTCGAACCGCTCGGGAAAAGCGCCTAGCCGCTTGATACAGACGGCGCCGGCCGCATTGGCGAGCCGGCCGGCCTTGTCCCACGGCAGTTTCCATCGGAGCGCGGCGAGAATTCCGGACAAAAACGCGTCTCCGGCACCGGTCGAATCGACCTGCTTGACGCGAAACGCGGGAATCTTGAGGGCGGCGTCGTGCGCGGCGATGGCGCATCCCCGATCGCCCATCGTGATTATCACCGCGCGATTGCCGTATTTCGCCCGAATCTTTTCCGCCATCTTGAGCGGATCGCCGCTCTTCGAATTTGCCAGGCTCGCGGCCACGGCTTTGGATGGCTTCAGGATAGTGGCGAGTTTCAGCGCCCGCTCGAGCTCCGCGCGCGTCCCAAGCATCGCGGCCGCATCGGCGGCCGGCAAGTCGACATCGAGCACGGTCGGAATGGAGTTTTTCAGCGCGAACGACAGGATGGCGTTCACGGTCGGAAGCGGAAGTTGGGAAACTTCGGTCGAGACGACATGCGCGCGGCGGATGAAGGCGCCGTGGCGGCGGCTTATTTCCTCGGGCCGAAGCTCGGCGGTGGCTCCGCGCGCCATGTAGATCGCGCGGTCCCCGTTCGCGTCGACAATGACGTTCGCGAAGGAACTCGCGCTGCCGTCGAGGGTCAGATGCTGGGCGATGCCGAAGCGGTCCATGCCCGCGCGCAGGAACTCGCCGTGCCGATCATCGCCCATCTTGCCGAAGATTCCGGCCGTGAGCCCGAGCACGCGCGCCCATCCCAGATGATTCAGCACGAGCCCGCCGACCTGGGTGCGCTCGATGCTGCCGCCGGAGTCGTGTGCGCCGAGGATAGTCTTTTCGTCGGCAGTAATGATCCGTGGAGCGCGGTAGAACTGGTCCACGACCATGCTGCCGCATCCCACTACGTCAAGTTTTCCGTCAGCCATTCCCCCGAAGCACTCCGAGCGTCCGGTCGAGCGCCGGATGCGCATCATATTCACTGACCCAGCCCGGCTCCAGCATCTCGGAGTTGCGCTCGAAGAGGGCGCGAAGCCTGTCGGCGAACTCGCGGCGTTCGGCCGGCGCCAACTGTGGCGTGGCCGCGGCGACGGCATCGCAATCGATGACGCCGAGTTGCTTCAGCGCGGCCTTGTAGCACGCGATAACCGGAGAGTAGGGCTTGCCGGAACGTTTGAAGGTGCACGCGTTGCGCAGCCGCTCGACCGCTTCACCATAGCATTCCATCAACTCGGGATTACCCGCGCGGCACACGCGCCATGAGCGCTGCCATTCGCGCGGCAGAACATTCGATGGGCCGGCGACCACGCCATAAGGCATCGAACGTTGCGTTACATAGCGGTTCCATCGATGCCGCAAAGCGCCCGCGAGGCTGTCGGCCGGCGCGAACAAATCGAAGATCAAATACGGATCGCCCGCATAGATTGCGAATTCGTGCGAGAGTTTGAAGTGCGATGCCGCCCGCGTGTAGTTGCCGAGGACGGCCTTGCCGGCGGTAACTTTCACGCCGCGCACATACTCGAGGCGGGCCATTTTTTTGACATCGCGCGTATGGAGATGCGGCGCTTTGCCGGGCGCGGCGATATCGGCGTTGTCGTACAGGAACACGGGGATCTCGCGGCCCAGCTTTTCAAACACGCCACCGATCTCGCGCTCGACGAATTCCGGCGGCGGCCCCGAGTCACGTATCGAAAGCGGCGCGACTACCGCCGCGTCCGCGTCCAGATGCATCGCGTATTCGAGGTTCTCCAGCGTATCGGCGCGGGTGTGCGCGGTGATTCCGACCCAAGCCTCGATTCGCCTGCCGATTGCGAGCGAGGTGCGGCGGCATTCGTCAACCACTATTCTTGCCACCGTCTGCCGGCCGCGATTGTCCATCCGGTCCCATTCGCCGGTGGTGCCGGCGGCAAAGAGGATATCCGCGCCGCGTCCGCCCTGGATCATGTAGCGCACCGCGGAGCGTTGCTCGTCTTCGAGCACTTCACCGGCCGGCGACAGGATCGTAACGATCGGGGTCGAGAGCCCGGGGCGCGGCAGATATTCGCTAAGCGGCTGCACGTCGGCGATTCTAGCAGATACGACTTGACGGCCTAAGTATCGGGGCGGGGTGGCCGCCTACATAAGGGCGATTCCCACGTAGGTCGTGAAGGTCCAGCGGTTCGCGGTGGTCGAGGCGAAGTTCTCGATGCGGCCTTCAATGCGGACCTGGTAGGTGCCATCGGGTTGAGCGGCGGCTTTGGGCGGGTTTTCAGCCCAAATCGCTTTTTTCGCGGCACTGATGAAAAGCTGATCGATAATCGCCTTGCCGGAATGCTGCTCGACCACGATCTCCTTGAGCTTGCCGTCCGGCGCCAGCGTGGCCGTCAGCACTACCGGCTGAATGTTGGTCGGCACTTTGACCTTGGCGATGTCGTCGTCGGATTCGCGAAGCCGAAGCTGTCCCCACATCTTGTCGAGCAGGCTGGTCGAAAACTGGGAGAACTGGGCAGCTTTCGGATTCAGGAGCTGCTCGACGGCGGGGGAGGTTTCGGTGCCGACGTGCCGCCGCATCCCCGGCTGATCCTCGAATGCATGGCCGAGGCCGCCCGAGTTCGGATGCATCGCGGCATAGGCTGCCTTTGGATCGTCGATTGCCGCGACCGGTCGCGAAGAAAGGTTCGATAGATCGTTTACGAAGTGCGGGGTGGCAACTGCCTCGGGCTCGGCCGTGTTCGAGGAACCGCAAGCCGTCAGGATGGCGGCGAGACACAACAGAAACAATCCGCTAGCGATAGGCCTTGTCGTCACGGCGGTCTTCCTGATTACCGTCAAGAGCGAGAATTTTCGCGCGCGAGTCATTGTAATCGGTCATAAACGCGTCGAACAGGTCCGCACCCAGCTCGCGCTCCTCCTTTTTCACTTCAGCCGAGTGCTGATCGGCGACGGAATCTCCGATCCGCGCTAGGAACTCGAGTGTCGGCGCATAGGCAAACTCCGCGCTCGCGGCGCCTGCGTAGTGAAAGAGTGCGTTTCCCGACCGCCGTGAAGAGAAAGTTGCCTTGAAACCGCCGTCGCCCTGGGCCAGCACGCGAAGAAATTCGCCCGCTATCAGATCGATGACCTTGTGTATTCCTGGCGGGGCTACAAGGTCCGGCACCGCTTCCATGGTGCTCGTGGTCTCGACGCTGTCCTGGTCGCGGTGAAAGTTCGTCTTGAATTCCAGGTTGCTCAGGCCGAAGGTCATTTTGAGCCGGGTTATCGTGGCGGAGCTGTCGGTGCGGTAACTGCCATCGCATATCTGCGCCAGATCTATTTCTGGTCCGGCCGGATGATAATCGCGATCGAACGGCGTCAGCATTCCGTCCCGCAGCATGAAAATCACGCGAATCCGTCCGCGATTGAACCGGCTTTCCATCCATCGATTGCCTTTCGAGTCGGTGATCGTGGTTGTGGCCACGACTGCCGGGGCGATCGAGCGATAAAACTTGTCCAGTTCCGGGAAGGGCTTCAGTGAGCCCGGCTGCACTTCCGCGTCGAGGTTGAAGAGGACCACGGGCTTGCCGGCGCCCTGAAATTCATCGACCAGGTTGTTGAATTTGAAGTAATGCTCGACCCGCTGGGAAAAATGGGGCAATTCCGCATGGAAGCGGCTGAGCGCCGCACTATCGTGATGGTTGAACGCGCCGGGTGCGGTGTCCCAGGGCGGCTTCAAATCGCCATGAAAATAGCGAAGGAGGGCTGCGGCAAAATCGATCCCGGTCCCGGCGCCGAACGTGTCCATCAGGAACTCGCCGCTCACGACCCCGTCGACTCCGCGAATCTTCCCGTCGGAGGAAAGCGACGATGGGCTGAGCGTGAAGGCTCCCGCCATATGCTCCGGAATCTCGGGGCTCGCGTACCTGGGGGTCAGTACGTAGAGGTAATCGGACTCGGTGGGTCCTCCGGCGACTGAAATCTGGCGCGCCCGGTTCGCCAGCTCGTTCCAGGAAATGTCGTCGCGGGAATAGAGGGAGGCCGCCCTGATAATGGTGCCCTGGCGCGGCGGTAGCTGATCGAGAACCTTCCGGACCTCGGGGCTGAATTGGGGATGGAGCCATATTTTGCTCTGAAAATCGAGCTGGCGGTCGCAAATTGCCAGCGCTCGGGCGGCCCGCTGGGGACCGGGAGGGGCGAGCGCCAGGATCGAAGCAAAGACGGTTTCATCCTCCGGCGCGAATCCGGGCGCGGATGGCCTCGGCAGGGTATTCTCGGGGGAAGCCGCGAAGGCGGGCGTGAGCGCGGCAAGGGCTATCGCCGCCATCGCCAGACCAACGATTGCACGGCGCGGGCGGTGAATTGTTTGGCATGAACGCTGATGGTAGAGTGGCTTGATTAAGACTCTGGGATTAGAGCCTGGTAAATGAAAGCCGAAATCCATCCCGAATATCGCCGCTGTATCGTAACCTGCGCCTGCGGCAACACTTTTGAAACGCGCTCGACCGCCAAGGAGTTGCACGTCGAGGTGTGCTCCAACTGCCATCCGTTCTACACCGGACAGCAGCGGCTGGTCGATACGGCGGGACGCGTCGAGCGTTTCAAGCGCAAGTACGGACTCAAGTAGCATTTGAACTCCGCCGCCAGGGACGCGCTCATGCGTCTTTGGATGGCGGGGATGGTATCCGCGGCGGGTGAGTCCCGCCGCGATTCGTTTCAGGGTCCGAAGCGCAGAGCTTTTTGGTTCTACGATGCTCGACAAAATCAAAGGAATCGAAGAGCGATTCGCCGAACTGGAGAAGAAGCTCCAGGATCCCGCGACCATCGCCAACAACCGCGAGTACGCGCGGCTCGCCAAGGAGCGAGCGCAGCTCGTCGAGGTGATCGATTGTGCGCGCGAGTACCGCAAGGTCATGGATGAGATCGCGGAGCACAAATCCATTCTCGAAGGCGATGACGCCGAACTCCGCGAGCTGGCGAAAGCCGAGCTTCCAGCATTGCAGAAGAGCGAGGAAGCAGTCGAGCAGAAGCTCCGGCAGCTTCTCACGCCTCGCGATCCGAACGACGACAAAAACGTTCTGCTCGAAATTCGCGCCGGGACGGGCGGAGCGGAAGCCTCGCTTTTCGCCGGCGAACTGTACCGGATGTACTCACGCTACGCCGAACGCCATGGATGGAAAGTCGAGGCGATGAGCTTGAGCGACACCGGCCTTGGCGGGATCAAGGAAGTCATCGCGCTCATCACC
The DNA here is from genome assembly GCA_021323675.1 of Pseudomonadota bacterium. GTDB lineage: Bacteria > Desulfobacterota > Binatia > Binatales > Binataceae > JAFAHS01. Next base: position 128,772 of record JAJPKP010000040.1, read on the forward strand.
GGGCGCGGGGCATACTCGCGCCTCAAATACGAGGGCGGGGTTCATCGCGTGCAGAGAGTCCCTGAAACCGAGGGCTCGGGCCGCATCCACACCTCGGCGGTGACGGTGGCCGTCCTGCCGGAAGCGGACGACGTCGAGGTAAGCATCAACGAGGAAAAGGATCTGCGGATCGACGTGATGCGCGCGTCGGGCCCGGGCGGGCAGAGCGTAAACACCACGGACTCGGCGGTCCGGATCACGCATATTCCTTCCGGCATGGTCATCGTGTGCCGGGACGAGAAATCGCAGCACAAGAACAAGGCGCGGGCGCTCAAGATTCTTCGCGCCCGGCTGCTGGAGAAAGCTCGCGCGGAGCAGGATGCGCAGATTGCCGCAACCCGCCGTTCGATGGTTGGGACGGGAGACCGCTCCGAGCGCATCCGGACCTACAACTTTCCTCAATCGCGCGTAACCGACCATCGCATCAATCTCACCCTGCATCAGCTCGACCAGGTTCTTGACGGCGCGCTGGACCCGATAATCGACGGATTGGCGACCCAGGAACAGGCGGAAGCCCTCAGCGCCTGAAGCATCGCGATGCCTTCATCGACTGTCGAACCCGATTCGCCAGCGGAGATGCCGGTCGTGCTGAGCGCGGCGGTGCGACGGCTTGCCGGCGCGGGAATCGAGACGGCGCAACTCGATGCGCAACTGCTGCTCGCCGAGGCCGCAAAAATCGACCGTGCGACAATGTTCTCGCGTGCGGTCTGCCTGACGCCGGAAATCCGCGCGGAGTTCGACGCGATGGTCGATCGGCGCGCCAATCACGAGCCGATCGCCTACATCCTTGGCCGTCGCGAATTCTACTCGCTGGAGTTCGAGGTCAATCGCGACGTGCTGATTCCGCGCCCGCAGACGGAGACCGTCGTGGACGCGGCGCTGGAGTTTATCGCCTCGCAGCCAGAGGCGCGGGTGCTGGATCTGTGCACGGGGCCGGGGACAATTGCCGTCGCGATCGCCGCGAACGCGCCGCTCGCCACGATTGTGGCGGCGGATATTTCGCCTCGTGCGCTGGCGGTGGCGCGCGGGAATGCGGCCAGGAATCGGGTCGCCGATCGAATTGAATTCGTTTGCGCCGATCTCTTCGAGCCGCTCGATTTGGGCGCGCACCTCGGGCTGTTCGACATCATCGTCTGCAATCCGCCATACGTGAGCAGAGCCGAGATAGCCTCGCTCGCGCCTGACGTGCGCGATTTCGAGCCGCGATCGGCGCTGGACGGCGGTGTCGACGGCCTGGATTTCTTCCGGAGAATCGGCCCCGTTGTACCCCTTCATCTGCGGCTCGGGGGCCTGCTGGTGCTCGAAGTTGGTTACGTGCAGGATGATGCGGTGAAGGAGATTCTGGCGAGCGGCGGGATGAGGCCGGGTAAGATCGCAAAAGACCTGGACGGGATCGTGCGGGTTGTAACCGCGCAGCGGTAATCGGGCAACGATGGAGAAAATGATCATCCACGGCGGAGTGCCGCTCTCGGGGCGCGTCGTGCTGAGCGGCAGCAAGAACGCCGCTCTGCCCATCATGATGGCCTCTCTGCTGACGGACGAGCCGGTGCGTATCCGGAACGCTCCGCGGCTGCGCGACGTTCGCACCGCGATCGATCTTCTCTCACGGCTCGGAGTGGAAGCGGGATGGGCCGGCGAGCATGAACTCGTTTTGCGCGCCGCGCGCATCGAGAGCCATGAAGCGCCGTATGATCTCGTCAAGACGATGCGTGCATCGTTTTGCGTGCTGGGTCCGTTGCTGGCCCGCAGCGGACGCGCGCGAGTATCGACCCCGGGAGGATGCGCGATCGGGGCGCGGCCGGTGAATCTGCATATCGCCGGAATTCGCGCTCTGGGGGCGCGCGTGCAGCTTCGCGGCGGATACGTCGAGGCGCATGCCGACAGCTTGACGGGCGCCCGGATCTGGCTCGACAACCCGTCGGTCGGCGCCACTGAAAACATCATGATGGCTGCGGTTCTGGCGCGCGGGCGCACGCAGATCGAGAACGCCGCGCGCGAACCGGAAGTGCAGGACCTCGCACGGCTGCTCAATGGCATGGGCGCGCGGATTCGCGGCGCCGGCACTCACGTCATCGAAATCGAGGGCGTGGCGCGGCTGCACGGCGTCGAGCACGAGATTATTCCCGACCGAATCGAAGCCGGCTCGATGATGGTTGCGGCGGCGATCACGGGCGGAGACGTCGAGATCGCGAACGCACCGGCTGAACACCTTGATGCGGTTATCGTCAAGCTCAGAGAGGCCGGTGTCGAAATCTCGTCAAACGGCAATCCGGGGCTGCGGGTGCGGCGCAGAGGAGAGCTCAGGCCGGTCGAGCTTCGCACGCTTCCGTATCCGGGGTTTCCAACCGATCTTCAGGCGCAAATGATGGCGCTTTTGACGCAAGCCGCCGGAACTTCGGTGATCACCGAGACCATCTTCGAGAACCGCTTCATGCACGCTCCGGAGTTGATCCGCATGGGCGGAGACATCCTGATGAAGGGCCCGACGGCGGTGGTTCGTGGACCGACACGCTTATCCGGTGCTCCGGTGATGGCGACGGACCTGCGCGCCAGCATGAGCCTGATTCTCGCCGGACTGGCGGCCGAAAACACGACCGAGCTGAGCCGCGTCTATCACCTGGATCGCGGCTATGAAGCGCTGGACGCCAAGCTGTCGTCGCTGGGTGCGCGTATCGAAAGAGTGAAGGACGGCCGGTGAAAGTCAGGGTTCTCAAGTCCGGCACCGCAGAGTTCCGCCGCTTCATGGCGATGATGAAGTCGCGGCGCGACAGCGACGACGCGCGGCGAGTCGAAGCATCGGTATCCGCGATTATCCGCGAGGTGCGGATGCGCGGAGACGCGGCGCTTATCGCTTATACGCGCAAGTTCGATCGAGTGGATCTGAGTCCTCGCCGGCTTCGCGTGACGCAGGCGGAACTGGAAGCCGCTCCGCGAAGAATCTCCGCAAAAGACCGCCGCGCGCTCAGGCTGGCAGCAAGGCGAATCGAGGATTTCCATCGCCGCACGCTGGAAGCTTCTTTCGCGTACGTGGATCGCCTGGGAGTAAGGCTCGGCCAGATGGTCCGGCCCCTCAGCCGAGTTGGCATTTACGTGCCGGGCGGGCTAGGCGCGTATCCGTCCTCAGTTCTGATGAACGCGATACCTCCGCGCGTGGCAGGCGTGGAAGAGATTGTGATGGTCTCTCCGCCGTCGCCGGACGGCGAGCGCGAGGCCGTGATGGCTGCCGCCGCGATCGCGGGAGTTACCGAGTATTATCGAGTCGGCGGTGCTCATGCGATCGCAGCCCTTGCTTACGGCACTGCCACTATAAAGCCGGTGGACAAGATTGTCGGTCCCGGCAACGCATACGTTCAGGCCGCAAAACGGATGGTGTACGGCGTTGCCGACATCGACAAGATGGCCGGTCCCAGCGAAGTCATGGTGATCGCGGATTCATCCGCCAACCCGCAATGGGTTGCGGCGGACCTGGTTGCGCAGGCCGAGCACGGTTCTGGCGACGAGTCCGCGATGCTGCTGACGCCGTCCGCATCGCTGGCGGAGCGAGTTGCGGGAGCGCTGGATGCCGCCCTGGACTCGTTGCCGCGGGCCGCGGCGGTTGTGAAGGTTCTCGCGAAGCGCGGAGCGCTGGTCGTCGTGCGAAGCCTGGCCGAAGCATTCGAGATCGCCAATCAGATCGGCCCGGAGCATTTGGAGCTGGAAATCCGCGATGCGCGCCGATGGCTGAAAGAGGTGAAGGCCGCGGGAGCCGTGTTTCTTGGAGGATTCAGCCCCGCGCCCTTCGGTGATTACGTCGCGGGCCCCAATCACGTCCTGCCAACCGGAGGATCGGCCCGGTTCGCATCTCCACTGGGTGCATACGACTTCCTCAAACGGACCAGTATAATCGAGGCGTCGCCACGCGCGCTTGCCAGGCTCGCTCCCACAGTCGCGCATTTGGCGCGGATGGAAGGCTTCGAGGGGCACGCGCGGGCGATCGAGGTGCGCGCGGCGGCAAAGGACAGGGCGGCGGAGGCGCGATGACAGCATGGCTGCGAAACGGAAAATCGAATCGGCTGGACAATCGAATGCGCGCGTAGTGGCCGCGGTTGCGGACAATCCGCCCCGCGCCGCGCAAGTCGAACGCAAGACGCGCGAAACGCAGGTTTCCGTCGAGCTCAGAATTGACGGATCGGGTCGAAGCGAGATCTCGACCGGAGTGCCGTTTCTCGACCATATGCTGGAAAGCTTCGCGCGCCATGGATTTTTCGACCTGAAGGTCAATGCGCGGGGCGATGTTCATATCGACGATCACCACACCGTGGAAGACGTCGGTATCGTCGTGGGACGCGCCTTTCGCCAGGCGCTGGGCGATCGTTCCGGGATCCGCCGTTTTGGAGAGGCGACCGTGCCGCTCGATGAAGCGCTTTGCACCGCCGTAGTGGATATAAGCGGCCGTTCATACCTGTCGTACGAGGTCCCGATAGCGCGTGAACGGGTTGGAAATTTCCAGACCGACCTGGTGCATGACTTCATGAAGGCACTCAGCGACGAAGCCGGGATGAACCTGCATCTGATTCTGCGCGCGGGCCGCAATCCCCATCACGTGATCGAAACCGTGTTCAAGTCTTTCGCGCGCGCGATGGACCAGGCGACCTCGATCGAGCCGCGCGTCTCAGGAGCGCTCTCGACCAAGGGCACGCTGGCTTCCTAGCCGAACCGAACTCGTTTGTTCAGCAAGTTCACCGTAATTCCCGCAATCGACCTCAAGGGCGGCGAAGTCGTGCGCCTGATGCGGGGTGAGATGGCCAGGGCCACGGTTTATGCGGCCGATCCTGGGGCGATGGCGCGAGAATTCGAGGCCTCCGGCGCCAGGCTTATCCACGTCGTAGATCTCGACGGAGCGATTGCGGGCGAACCGCGCAACCTGGCCGCTATCCGTTCTATCCGCGACGCGGTCCGATGCGCGATCGATGTGAGCGGAGGACTCAGGACCATCGAGTCGGTGCGGAGCGCATTCGCAAGCGGCGCCGGTTACGTATCGATCGGCTCCGCCGCGATCACGAATCCTGAATTGCTCGAGCAAGCTTGCCGTGAGTTTCCGGGCAAAGTTATAGGATCGGTCGATGCCCGCGAAGGACGGCTGGCGATCAAGGGCTGGGTCGAAAGCACCGATCTCTCGGTGGAGGATGCCGTCTTTCGCTTCAAACAGGCGCAAGTCGCGGCTGTCACCGTTACCGATATTTCGCGCGACGGCGCCGAGACCGGAGTCGACGCGGACCGGATGGCGGAAATCGCGCGCGAGTGCGGCGTCGCGGTGATCGCGTCAGGCGGAATCGCCACGCTTGCGGACATTTCCTCGCTCGCCCGCCGCTTCAGCCAGGGCGTAGTTGGGGTGGTGATCGGCAGAGCCTTGTACGAGCGGCGGTTTACGCTGGCTCAGGCCATCGCGGCTGTTTAGTTCAAATGCAGGCGCAGCTTTGCTATACGCCTGTTCGTGAGTAACTCGACATCCGACCAGATCATCGCGGCGGCCGTGAAGAACGGACGTTCCGCACTGTCCGAAATAGAATCCAAAGAACTCCTCAAGACCGTCGGCATCGAGGTGGCCGTGCCCGAAGCGGCTGCGAGCGCCGATGAGGCCGTGGCGGCGGCTCGCCGGATTGGATTTCCGGTCGCGCTGAAGGTCTTGTCCGCGGACGTAAGCCACAAGAGCGATGTTGGGGGAGTCCAGCTCGGTCTGAATTCCGCGGATGAAGTTGCGGCGGCCTTCAGCCGTATCCGTGAGAATCTCGCCGCGCGCGCATCCGGAGCACGATTCGAAGGTGTCGCGGTGCAGCCGATGGCGGCGCCGGGCGGTGTCGAACTGATCGCTGGAATCACCCGCGAGGATCGATTCGGGCCCATGGTGATGGTCGGTCTCGGCGGCGTTTTCGTCGAGGTTCTGCACGATACTGCCATCCGTCTGGCGCCGCTGAAGGCATCGGATGCGCACGCGATGCTTGAGGAGCTTCGCGGCGCCGCGATCTTGCGCGGAGTGCGAGGGCGGGCCGCCGCGGATGTCGAAGCGGTAGTCGGCCTGCTTGTAAAACTGTCGGAATTCGCGGCCGCGCATCCGGAGATTCGCGAGATGGACCTGAACCCGATCTCGGTTTATTCGCGCGGGCTCGCGGTTCTTGACGCCCGGGTTCTGATCGGACCGGCCGAGGGGAGTCCCTTTTCCGCCGATCCGAACAAGGCCGCGCGGCTGGAAAATCTCAAACGCGCGTTCAACCCCCGGTCGGTGGTCGTAATCGGCGACAAGCGGATGGGAGGCTACCTGTGGCTACGCGCAATGTCGCAGCTCAAGACTAAGCTCTACTCCGTCCAGATCGATCCGAACGAGATTCCCGGCATCGAGGCGATGGGCGTGACGAACTTCAAGAGTCTCTCCGAGATCAAAGATCCGATTGATTACGCGGTCAGCGCCGTGCCGCGCCAGGTCGCGCCGCGCATTCTGCGCGATTGCGTCGCGAACCGTGTCGGTTCGATCGGGTTCTTCACCTCGGGATTTTCCGAGACGGGTGAGGAGTTGGGGCGCCAACTCGAAGCGGAACTCAAACAGATCGCACTCAGTTCGGAGATAGCGCTCGTAGGCCCCAACTGTATGGGCCTCTATAGCCCGGCGGTTGGTCTTAGAAACTTTCCGGACGAAAAAGTCGGAGACGCCGGCGACGTGTGTTTTATCTCGCAAAGCGGCACGCACACCATCAACTTCTGCATGCAGGCGACGTCGCGCGGGATCAAGGTAAACAAGGCGGCATCCATCGGGAACGTGCTCGTGCTCGAGGCGGCGGACTATATCGATTTGATGGCCGACGATCCCCAGACTCGCGTGATTGGGATGTATATCGAAGGCGTGCGCGACGGGCGCCGCTTTTTCGAGAGCCTGGCGCGCGCAGCCGCTCGTCATCCGGTGGTCGTCTGGAAGGGCGGCACGACTGAGGCGGGCGCGCGTGCGACATTCTCTCACACCGGATCGCTCGCCACCCCGGAAGCGGTGTGGCGCTCGATGGTGCGGCAGAGCGGCGCGGTTGAGGTTGCGGGGCTCGACGCGATGCTTGATGTAGTCGAACTGCTCGCGCGGGGGCGGGCGGTCAAAGGCCGCGGGATGGGCCTGGTCGCGATGACGGGCGGACAATCGGTCGTAATCACCGACACGTTTGCCGCCGCTGGGCTGGAAATTCCGGCCCTCTCCGACGCGTCTTATGCCGAATTGAAGACCTTCTTCAACGTTATCGGCGGAAGCTATCGCAATCCGCTGGATGCCGGTGGAACGATAGGTTCGGGAGTTCATCCGGGCGGGTTGGATCGCATTCTGAAGATCCTGAATGCCGATCCCGCCATCGATTCCATCGTTCTTGAGATTGGCAGCGGGCTCAGGGCGCAGCGTTGGGCGACGCACGAAGACGAGTTGACATCGCTGCTCGACAAACTTGGAGATTTCGCGGGCAAAAGCGCAAAGCCTTTCGCCGTGATCCTTCATCCCGCTCACGTCGAGGCGATCGTCGCGCGCGCCAAGGAGCTGGCCCGTCAACGCGGGCTGATCGTGTTTGACAGCTTCGAGCGAGCGGCTACGGCGTTCGCAACCGCCGCCGGTTACTGGGAGGGCAGGGCGCAGGCCTGACCTCCTTAGAGCCGGCGCTAGCCGGGCGGCGAAATGACGGTGAGCATGCTTCCGTTAGCGTCGCCGTCCAGAAGGGCGAGCCAATGCCCGCGCGGCGACCAGCTCGTCAGGACGATTCCGCGCGCCGGGCCGAACGCCACCTGAAACGCGCTGTCGGAATGCGGCTCGTAAACGATCAGCTTGCGCATCGGGATCGGCATCGCGGGCGCGTAGGTTTGGACCAGAACACGGTTGGTCGCGGGCGAATATGACATCGTGCTCTCGGCGATCATCGACGGAACGGTCCGAAATCCCAGTTGCTTGATGTCGATTTCGGGCTTGTCAGGGTCGAAGGTGGCCAGTTCGGCGACGACGGGGCCGAATGGCTCCTGCGCGACCGCCTTCCAGGTAAGCTTTTGGTTTCCGAAGGCTAGAATCGGTCCGTTTCCGATATACGAGGCTGCAGCGCTGGAAACCGCGATCAGCCGGTCTTCGCCCGTGGCAATGTCATGCTCGAATACCCCTTTGTTTTTGCCATTGTCGGCCGGCTGTACGAACAGGAACGACTGTTCGGATTCGGGATCCCAGCCGAGCACTTGTACCGGCGCCGCGGCAAGCATCGGAGTGCAGGTGGATTTTCGCCGATCGATGATAATCGGAGGGGTAGTTTGGTCGCCGGTCCCCACGGCGAACACGCCGTGCGGGCTCCATTGCAGAGCTGACATCTTGCACGGGAGATCGAGCGGGGCAACCGAACCTGCACCGGTGACTACCAGGATCTGCAAACCGGACGTGGGCTTGGGCGGCGGGGGAGGCGCTTCGCCGGATTCGCCCTCGGATGCTGCCGGGGTTGGAGATAGTGCCGGCTCCGGATGCGGGCGAAGCGCGATTGCCAGCGTACTGTTGCTGAGCCAATGCATGCTGACCAGGTCGTAGAGGCCGTCGAAGGAGGTGATTGGATGGCCGGGGCCGGTGGCAATCAGGTCGCGCAGCACGATGTCGAGACGCTTTTGGGAAGGAACCGCGACAGCGGTGGCGAAAGTCATTCCATCCGGGCTCGCGTCGGCGTCAACGATATTTCCCGCTTCGGCGGCATCCGGACCCGTTTCAGCGGCAATAATCCGCTCGTTGCGCCAGTTTTGGCCGCTGAGACCGATGACAACGACGTGCCCGTTCAAAGTCCCGGCTACGCCAATCTCAGTGCCGTTCTGCAGCCACATCGGCGGCCGTCCCTCGATCGGCATGAACCCGCGCGGCATCGGTATGCTGGTGAGAACATGGATGCCATTGGTAATCGCGAGGGTCGAAGTTCCGGCGATCGAAATCGGTCGCGACTGCGTCGGGGGCTTGGAAGAGGAGCAAGCGGCGGATGCGAACGCGGCCGCCAACAGGATGCCGATGAGGACAGACCTGACCATCAAAACCCGATAGTCTAGATGGCGCCGATAGAAAATGCGACCGCGCAACGGAGTATTATGTTCAACCTCAATCGCCTGTGGATAAGCCGCGAGGTTCGCGTCGCGGCGCTGGTCTTGATTCTTGGCGCCGCGGGCGCCTGGATGCTGCGTCACGATCGCGTCATCGCGGGAACACTCCTCCTGTTGGCCGCATTCGTCGTCGCCGGCGCCTTCTGGGTTTTCATTATCAGGCCGGTGCGCATCCCCAGAGATGCGGTCGTGATGTTGCGGCTTGCGGGTTCAATACCGGAAGACGTGGGGCGCTCGCCGCTGGATCAACTGCGCTTGCGCCACGCGATTGGTTTGCGCCAGCTACGCTACGGGTTGGAAGGGGCGGCGCACGATCAGAACATTCGAGCCGTTGTGGTGCAGATTGGCGGACTTGAAGCGGGGCTCGCCACTGCGCATGAGATCCATCGCCTGCTTCGAGCGGTGGCCGACGCCGGCAAACGGGTGATCGCGATACTTTCCGGCGATTCGCCCAGCCTGGCCGAGTACCTGATTGCATCCGGTGCTTCGGAGGTTGTTATCAATCCCGACTCCATGTTGCTGATGATCGGGATTGCGATGGGGAGTCCGTTTCTGCGCGAGGCCCTCGATCGTCTCGGCATTCGCGCCCAGACCATCCAGTGGAAGGAATACAAGGGGGCCGCGGAAATCTTCAGCCGCGACGCGATGTCGCCGGAGTTGCGCGAGAGTCTCGATGCAATAGTGGCGGACCGCGAACGGGTCCTGGTGGAAACGATAGAAACGGCGCGCAAACTTCCCCCCGGCAGGACGCGCGAGTTGCTGTCCGCCGGATTTCTAAGCGCGCGAGCGGCTTGCGAGGCGTGCCTCGCCGATCGCGCCGGGTATATTCAGGACGTGCGCGCGGAGCTCGACCCGCAAAGCAAGCGCACTTCCGAAGTCGGGTTCAACCGCTACCTGCGCCGGGTCGCGTTTTTGCGTGAACGCGGAAAGCGTCCGCGCATCGCGGTCGTGCTTGGATCCGGCCCGGTTATATCGGGCGAAGGAGGACCAGCGGGCGGCTATTTATCGGGCGAGGCGACTGCGGCTGAATTCGACCGGGCTTCGCGCGACGAACAGGTCCGCGCAATCGTGTTCCGCGTCAACTCGCCGGGTGGGTCCGCGGTTGGCTCGGAGATGGTCTGGAGGGCGGTGCGTGAGGCGCAGGGACGCGGTAAACCCGTCGTCGTCTCGATGGGGGACGTTGCGGGCTCGGGCGGCTACTACGTCGCGATGGGAGCGGACTCGATCGTTGCCGAACCTTCGACCATCACCGGTTCGATCGGGGTCGTGTACATGAAGATCGACGTGTCCAGGATGCTCTCGAATTTGGGCGTCAGATTCGACTACTCGAAGAGCGCGGAGATAGGCGATGCGCTGTCGTTCTCGCGAGCGATGAATGAGCGCGAGCTTGCGCAGTTGAACGCGGCGATGGGAGAAGTGTACGGCAATTTTACGGCCAAGGTGGCCGAGGGCAGAAAGCTCAGCTCCGAACAGGCCGAAGCGGTCGCGCGCGGCAGGGTCTGGAGCGGCCTGGCCGCGAAGGAACGCGGGCTGGTCGACGAGATCGGAGGATTCAGCAAGGCGGTCGAAATCGCGCGCGCGAAGGCGGGAATTCCCGCCAGCCAGCCGCACGAATTGGTCAGCTATTCCGCTCGAGAGCGGATCTTTTCGCTGCGAAACCTTCTTGCTCCTTCATCTTCCGCCGGTCCGATCGAGACAATCGCGGACATGCTCGGCTTGCAGGCTCAATGGATGCCGGCGATGGTCGATCTGCTTGGACGCGGCGGAATTATGCTTCTGGCTCCGTTTCTGAGGGGATGATCACAGGGGCGATCGCTGGAGCTCCTCGCGGATTGAGTACATCTTTTGCCGCGCCTCGCTGATGTATGTATCGAGGTTGCGCCGATGGTTGGCGAAAATGCCGTCGGGAGACCCGTTCAGCACGATCAACGGCTTCATCATCGCCGCCTTGCGCAACGCATCGATGGTGTCGTCGAACAGCGTCGTGAGCACCGGATCGTCCTTGAGCGTGGCTTGATACTCGCGCTGAAGCGCCTGCATGCAGTAGTACATCACGTGAGCATAGCCTTGCGCGTGGTAGAAGTAGTGGTCGCAGTCCCATGAATGAATCGGGCTGCCGTCGTCCTTGGTCGTGCGGTACAGGTTTGCGTGCGCATCGCCCAGCAGATCGGTCCAAACCTGGAACAATCGCACCAGCTCGACCGCCCGCAAATTGAGCTCGCGCGAGGTTGGGGGATTGGTATGAAGCCCCGCAACGTAGTCCTGCAGGTGGCGTACTCCGTCCTCGTACTTGCTCTCGGCCGACGGCAGCATCCATTTCTCGGGATCGTTGCGAAAATCGGTCTCGGCGATAACCAGGTTCTGGTCGTATTGGTTCGACGAAACCTTGGTGAGATGGTCCTTGAATACGCGCATGGTCTCGCGCCCGGCCATGATGATGCCGAGCTGGCGGTCGGAATTGTTGTCCGCCATCACCTTCGGCCCCCAGAGGTAGAAGTCATTCGGCCTCCATCCGAACCCGCTGTGCAGTTCGTGATCGACTATGGCCGCGATGCTCGAGGCGAGGATCTCTCCGGGCTTGGCCGGCTTGTCCGGCGGAAACTGCGAGTTGATGTCAAAGGAGAGCCGGTTGTGGCGGATCTGGCCGAAGTGCAAAGCGAGATTTCCGCCGATCCATAGGACGAGAATCCCGACCACCGCGATAATTACAACGCTGCGCCGTCGCATGTTTGCGTTACTTCTAGCCGCGCGCGCAACGCATGCAAACGCAGGCGTTTTGCTGCGTCTTTGCGGCTAGAGTCTGCCCATAATCCGGCCGAAGAGGCCGCCGCCGCTCTTGGGTACATCGGCAGGCGCCACGAGCGCAACAGTATTTATGGGCTTGCCCGCTTCGAGAATCTGGGCCGTCCCGATTTGCTGTCCGGCTTTGATGGGAGCGTTGATCGATGCCGGCAGGCTGTAAGCAATCTTTACGGCCTTTGCGGATTCGCCGCGCTTCGAGAAAATTCCCGCGTCCGAAGCAAAGACGGGGGTCAGCGATGGGGCCGCACCGTTGACAATCGCGACCGTCTGCGACGCCGTCGCTCCTTTCTTCACGACGTTGGCAATCTCGTATTGGCTGAATCCGGCCGACATCAGTTCGGCGGCTTCCTTGAAATTGGTAAGTTTGTGGGGAGTACCGAGCACGACCGCGACGAGCCGCATGTTATTGCGCTTTGCCGTGGCGACGACGTTGAAGCCAGCTTTGTCATAGAACCCGGTCTTCAGTCCATCGCATCCCGGGTAGGTGCGAACGAGATGGTTGGTGTTGCGCAACTCGAATGTTCCGCCGCGAAATGGCGCCGTGTCGATCGATGACCATCTGAGAATATCCGGATACTTCAGCATCTCCCGCGCCAGCAGGGCGAGATCGTATGCGCTGGCGACGTCCGCCTGTTCGCCCGGTCCCGGCGGCAACCCGTGAACGGAATAATAGTGGGTGTCCTTCATGCCGAGCGCCGCGGCTTCCTGATTCATCATCTGCACAAACGCACCGCCCGATCCCGCCACGTACTCGGCGACCGCCAGCGACGCATCGTTGGCCGAATGGACCACGATTGCCTTCATCATGTCGTCGAGGGAGAAGATCTCGCCTTCCTTCAGGTACACCTGCGAGCCTCCCATTTTGGCGGCTTCGCGCGAGGTGGTGATCTGGTCGGTCAGTTTGAGGCTGCCGTCGTGGATCTTCTGAGCCACGATCAGCATCAGCATCATCTTGGCAAGCGATGCGGTCGGCCAGGGTTGATGGTCGTTCTTTTCGAAGATGAACGTGCCCGTGGTCGGTTCCATAACTGCAGCTTCCGCATACGGCTGATCAGAAGCGCTCGGAGCCGCGGCTTTCGAAGGAGCCGGTTTCGCGTGATGGCGAGCGGCCAAAACTTCTGAGGGAACCGACGTTGCTGCGAAGAAAGAGGCCAGGACAAATAGCGATAAAAGGGATCGCTTCATAGCACCACCTCCCGACAAGCATCCACCATAAACAAAATCCGCCATAAGGCGGATTTGGGCAATAGGGCTAGAAGCGGTCCGCAGTCCAAAAGAGGGAACGATCGTCCGCGAACAGGTCAAAAGCTCGCCTGCAAGCCCGATCGGGAGGAAGTCCCAGGCGCCGCCCGAGCCTTTCGGGCGAGATGATACGCCACATGTAGTTGTTGTCCTGATGGTATGAGACAGGCGCGCCGGCCATCGCCAGGCGCCCTTCAAGCCGCTTGTCATGAGCGGTATGAGTGATAATCACGCCCGGGGGCGCGGCAGCGCCGTCTTTCTCTTCGAGCATCGCCGCCCGACGATGATCTCCGCGCAAGCGATGAGAGCAGGGCGCGCCCTCGCAGGCCTCGCCCAGATGGTGGAGCAGGGTCACGACCGCGTCTTCCCGCCCGTCGCGATAGCCGTACTCCATGACCATCGTCACGCCGTGAAAGCGGGTTACGCGCGCATAGGCCACGATATCGTCATCGGTGCGCGCCAGAATGAAATATTCCGCGGAGCCCTCGCCCGGGCGGTTGGGCTGGTTGCCGGCAAAGGCCAGGTTTCCGATCCAATCAGCCCCATCGCGAACCGCCGCCACGTTCAGCCGCCCGGTATAGACGCGGTGAAGTTCGCTTACCGCATCCAGATCGCGCTCGGGAACGAAGGTGTCGATTTCGAAGGCACTCGACGTTTTCAGGCCGGACAGATTGGTCAGCACACTGAACTTGCGCGCAATCTCGCGCCATCCGAACTGGTTGTAGAAGCTCAGGCGCTCGGCAAACAGCAGGGAGACTTCGAAGCCTTCCCGGGCCATCGTGTCGATGGCAAGCTGCATCAAGGAAGAAGCGACGCGCTTGTGCCGATAATCTTCGCGCGTGAATACGGAGCCGATGCCTCCCATCGGCGTCCGCTTGCCATCGAGATTTATCGCGCGATCGAAAATCTGCACCGTGCCGACCAGTTTGCCGCGATCGCGAGCAACCAGGCACAGCGCGTCCCTGAATTTCCGATCATTCCGATTGTAGAGTGCGAAAAAGTCGCGGTCGTCGTACCAGAGCGCGAGAAGGTCTAGCACTTCCTCGCGCTCATCGCGATGTGCCGGGCGAAACTCCATGGTTCAGCGGATGTCGTAATGGAGCTGGACTGGACGCCCCTCGCGCATCACCGTGATGTCGATCGCTGAGCGCGTCTGAACTGTCGAGAGCAAGCCCACTGCCTCCGCGGGGTTGGTCAGCGGCCGGCCGTCGATGGCGGTAAGCTGATCGCCGTCTTCCAATCCCAAATCTTCGAATACCGAACCCGGCTCGATGTCGGACAGGGTGAACCCGTTGACCTTGCCATTCTGAAGGCTGGGCACGGCGCGTATCTCGGAGAACAGTTGCGTGGAATGAGTCAAAGCGTTTTTGATCTCGTCACGCTTCAGCGAATAGCGGTTGTCGCCTTCCTCTTCAACGTCAACGTCCGGAACGTCGTCGTCGCTTTCGTTGCGTGATTTTGCGTTCAGTGCCGAAAGCGCCGGCGCCATCGCGGTATTTACTCGCACAGGTGTGCGGATAGACGTCCGGTTGATTGGAACGCTTGCGACCCCTGCCGGCAAATCGTCCGCGGGAATGTCGAGCGCGATTTGCTGGCCGTCGTGGAGCACAATGATCCGGCTTTTCTGAATGGAAATAAGTTTGCCCGCATTCGGGATCTCGTCGCCGATCGTGTAAAGCGACTGCTCGCCGTTCTGGTCTTCGATGATGGCGTATGGACGCTCGCGAGTGGCCAGCGAGGTGCCAAGAAGCTTGAGGTGAAGGTCGACCGTGGTTACCACCGGCGCCGGCGCCTCCGCCACCAGGTTGAACACGTCGCGCTCCGCGATCTGATCGTAATAGGCGCGCGGATGGGTGCCGGAGCCGATAGCGGGTCTCGGTGCGGCTTTCGGGATGGCGGGCAGCCCCTGCAGGCTTTGAAGAACGATGTCGTTAACGGATCGCGCCGCGAAATACGCGATCGCCGCGATCAGCAGGAAGTTGAAGGCGATGATGTGCTTCTGAGTCAGGCGAAACTGCATCAGAGCATAGCCTCAGCTTCGTAGGAGCATCCCGCCACCAGCCGCTTGACGTCGTAGTTCCATGGACCCTTCCACCGATCGATTACGAGGTTGGCGTGGGTCACGCCTCGTCGCACCATGTCCATGAGCGGCAATAGATAGATGCTCTCGTCTTCTCCGCGCTTGTTGAGTTGATGCGCGCGTTCGAGCCCGGTTGCGGCTATCTTCAACAGCTCACTTCCCAGTTCGCGGAAGCTCAAGCGTCCGGAACGGGTTTCCAGTCCTATTTTCTGCGCGCGGTCGGTCAATTCAAGGCGCTCCGCGAACGTCCATCGTTTGACGAGGTCCCAGGCCCCGTGCAAGCAGTCGTCAGTATACAATATTCCTTTAAGCATCGCTGGAAGTGCGAGCATCAGGCTGGGCGGCTGGCTGTCGGCGGTGCGGACCTCGATATACTTCTTCAGGCGCACCTCGGTGAAGATCGTGGTCAGATGATTGGACCAGTCCTCGAGCGTGGCGCGTTCCTTGCCCCATCCGCGCTCCATGTACTGCCGAAAAGTTATGCCCGGCGGCTGCGTGAGGTCGATGTAGTGATGGTCGCGGATGAGGAAATACATCGGCACGTCGAGCGCGTACTCCGCGTAGTCGGCGAACGAAGCGTCCTCGCGCAGCGCAAACTCGAGCATCCCGCTGCGATCGCGGTCGGTGTCAGTCCAGATATGCCCGCGAAAGCTCTGATATCCGTTCAAACCGCCGCCAGACAACGGTGAGTTGGCGAAGATTGCATAGATGAGCGGCACGAGCCCCATGCTCACCCGCAGCTTGCGCATCGCGTCCGCTTCGTCGCGGTAGTCGAGATTGGCCTGCACTCCCGCCGTCAGCTTCATCATCCACTGACCGAGCCGCCCCTTGCGCGCCATGTAGGGGTACATGATGTGGTAGCGGGCCTTGGGCAGGAGCTCGATTTCGTCGATGCGGCTGACCGGCTGCATTCCAAGCCCGAGGACGACCGCGCCCGCCTCGCGGCACGCATTTACCAGTTGCTCGACATGCAGGCTGAACTCGTGATGCGCGCAGTGGATGGTTTCACATTGCTCGCCCGAAAGCTCGATCTGACCGCCGGGCTCGATAGTGATGGAGGCGCGCTCGCCCTTGAGAGCAAGGATACGGCCTTCTTCGGTTTCCGGCTCGTAGCCGTACCGGTCGGCCATCCACTTGAGGATCGCTTCGACCCCGCGCGAGCCGGAGAAGGGAAGGGCCTTGCCGTCTTCGGAAGATACGGCAATTTTTTCGTACTCGGAACCAACGCGCCACTCGGATCGGGGCTTGGCGCCGGACTCGAAGTAGCGAACCAGATCCTCTTTCTT
This sequence comes from Pseudomonadota bacterium, assembly GCA_021323675.1. Lineage (GTDB taxonomy): Bacteria > Desulfobacterota > Binatia > Binatales > Binataceae > JAFAHS01. Next base: position 145,329 of record JAJPKP010000040.1, read on the forward strand.
TTCAACCAAATCGCTCATCTCTTCGGCTCCTGAAAAGAGGCCCGCCCGCCAAGCGCGCCTATAATGGCCCTGCCGATGTTCTGACGCAAGCCGGTTGCATTATGCCACTGAC
>JAJPKP010000068.1 GCA_021323675.1 Pseudomonadota bacterium
CGTCAGGCTCGCCTGCACCGGACCCTCGCTGTCGGTCCCCAGCAGCTTCGGCGTGCTGCTCCGAATCAGTATCGTCGATGACGCCGTGTACAGGTCCGGCAGCATCAGCTCCCGTATCCCCACCACCACCGTCACCACAATCGGAATCGCAACCAGCACCCCGACGTGCTTGCGTATCGTCTTCCAAAGACGATCCAGGTCGACACCATCGCGCTCAGGCCCGGTGCCCAGCAGGATGCGAAAGGCATCCGGATCTATTTCGCTGTGTTCGAGAGAACGGCGCAGCGAATATGGGAGGAGTGAGGGCGCTGACATCTATCTCGTCTTAGTCAAAGGGACAGCATTTGCCCGATGACAACAACTAGATGTAGATAAAGCTATCGAAATGTAATATTAAGTCTATCGAAACTGTGATTATCTGTGTTGAGTTCTTGTTAGTTTGTTATGAGCAACTATAGGTTCTTGGGTTCTCAATTGGCAATAGGAGACCCTACTTGCCCAAACAGCGCCCGGAATTGGTCCTCCTAATTGAGCGAAATTGGTCTATTTCAGTCGAAAAGACGGATTTTGGCATCAAACAGGCGGTCAAACTGAACCTGGCCGAAAAAGCCGGCCTATTTCAGCATCGCGATTATTCGGAGCGCTTCGCCGACGGACCATGCCTGAAAAAAGCATCCGCGCGGAGTGTGCGGTGCATCGCCATCGGCGATTTCAGGCAAGTGTCCAAGGCCCGCGAGATCGAGATGCTCGAGCAGGGGGGCGAGAAATCGGTCGCGCGCTTCCCGCTTCGCGTCGTTGGTGAAGCCTCGCACGCGCAGCCAGGCTTCCACGAAGGGCCCCATCAGCCAGGGCCATACGGTCCCCTGATGGTAAGCGGCGTCACGCTCGCGAACTCCGCCCTGGTAGCGCGGCGCATAGCCGGGCTCCCCCTGCGCAAGCGATCGTAGGCCGACGGGGGTAAGCAGGCGCGCCTCGACCTGGTCGACGATACGGCGGGCGCGCTGCCCATGCATCAGCGCAAGCGGCAAACCGCCAATCGCGAAGATCTGGTTTGGCCGAAAACTATCGTCGCGTTGGCCCGCGATGTGATTGGCATCGAGCACGTCGCTCAGGTAGCCGCGCGACTCATCCCAGAAGCGCGCCTCGAAGGCGGCGCGACCCTTCGCATAGAGTTCGGCCCATCTTTCGTTGCGCGGAGCGGCAATCGCGAGAGCGTTAAGCCACAGCGCCTGAATTTCGACCGGCTTTCCGATCCGGGGAGTGACGACCCAATCGCCCACCTTCGCGTCCATCCAGGTGAGCTGCACTCCCGGAACGCCGGCGGCGATCAGCCCGTCGGAATCGAGATGGATATTGTAGCGAGTGCCGCGAGCGTAGCCATCGAGGATCGCATCGATGGCCTCCTCGAAAGTGCGCCGGTCGCGGTCGGAGATCTCCTTCGCTCCGGCGATCAGGAGATCCTGCACCGCGACGATATACCACAACGATGCGTCCACGGAGTTGTACTCGGGCTGGTCGCCGCGGTCTGGAAACCGGTTCGGCAGCATCCCGCCCGACACGCTGCCGGCCCACTCCAGCAGGATCGCGCACGCTTCCTCGATACGGCCTCTCGCGATGCAAAGTCCGCGCACCGAGATGAACGTGTCGCGTCCCCAATCGGTGAACCACGGGTAGCCGGCCACGATCGTTTTTCCGGAGCCTCGGCGCACGATGTATGCCTGCGCGGCCGCATCGAGCGGGCCCGTGAAGGCGGCGCGGCGGCGCGCCTCGACGGCGCGAATCTCGGACACTCCGGGACCATCCGCGTGACCTTCGCAACTAACCGCCAGCGTCGCTTCGCCCTTCGCGAGGTCCCATTGGAAAACACCCGGCGCAGCGAGGTCCTCGACGCAATCGAGTCCGCGGGCGCGCTCTTGCTCATAAAAAAAGTTGCGGTACCAATCGGGAGCGTGCGAGTAGTTTCCGTTTGATTCGAATACGATCGCCGGCACGCCCTTGTATGGACGAATCATAACGCGAGAGCCGGCGGTCTCAGCCGCGAAGTTGAAGGCGGGGTTTTCGTGATGCAGCGAATGGTAGTCGCGGCCCGAGACCAGCGGGCGAACCTCCAGCATGGCGGCTTTTCCGGAACGCATGTGCCAGTACATCGCCGTCGATGCTCGTCCCGGCTGCACGACAATGCCGTGCTCGATCTCGATGCCGCCGGGCAGCGCGAAAACCCATCGCGGCCATGGCGCGGGTGTAAACTCCGCAATCCTGCTCGCGCCATCCGGATAAATCACATCGGGCGCGTAACGCTGGGACGAAATCGCGAAGCGTCCACCGGGAGTCTCGACCCACGCTTCGATTCCGTTGACGAGCACCATCCGGCCCGAGGGCGGCTCCGTCGCACACAGCAGCAGGGCGTGGTACCGGCGGGTGCGAATCAGGCCGGCGGTGCCGGACGCGAAGCCGCCGAGGCTGTCGGGTTCGAGCCACTCGGCGGCGGGTTCATGACTCCGTGACTGCATCAGGCGCGATTCCGAATCGCGGCGGCTTGAAAAACGCCAGAACACCGCTCGTGTGGCATCGGGCTAGGCGAGCACCGCGCGATTGCGCCACAAGGTAATCGCGGCGCCCCAGGGAATGATAATCGCGCCGAGGGTGAACGCTATCAGGAACGAGACCGGGCCGTTGTCCTGACCCGAATACGTGATGGTGAACACCGTAAGATTGATGAGCACGTAAACGCCGTAGATGAAGCTCATCGCAAGCGCGTACTTTTTCATCCGCCATATTCCGGCCGCGTAAGAGAAGAGGAAAACCGCAAGCACGATGCTCATCACAACATTGGCCGCGCCGGTCAGGCGGTGGCCCAGAAAGACAAGGGCGGTCTGCGGCCCTTCAAGATGGAACGGCTTGAGGGCGTCCTGGATGGCGCCGATCAGGAACAGGACCGAGAAAATCGTAAGCAGGATTCCGCGCTTCGGTTGATCCAAGTGAATCTTCCCTTTCCGCCTGAGGCCGGTCAGTCAGCCGCGGCGTTATGCGCGGTTTCCTGCTGCAGGAGTTTCGCGGCCGCGCTTTCCACGACCGTACCCTTGAAGAAGTCCGGATTGGCCTCTCCCCAGAACCGCACGGGGCTTTCGAAAACGAAATCACGGAAATCATCCTCGGTGATCAACCCGTCGTCGACCAGTTCGTGGGCCTCGATCAGCACCTTGGACATATCCACGACGTCGAAATGGCCGATATCCGAGCCGAACAGGGTATTGAGTTTCGAGCCGTATGGATTTGCGCGCCGGTTGAAAGCCCAGGCGTTGATGGGATCGTCGGCTTCGCATCCGAAATAGAAATTGCGGACGAACAGATCGCGGATATCTTCGGGCCGCTCGATCTTGCACGCCGCGAAGTCGTCGAGCTCGCGAATTCCGCCGACCGCGTCGCCGCGCTGGCCCTTATCCAGGCTGCGTGACGCCTCCGAGCGGCGCGCGAGTTCCTCGCCCCCGTAGCGGCGGATCAATTCGGACAGCATCGCGCGATCGAGATTGGCGGGGTCCACCTCTTCGAGCGCCTTGCGATTGCGCTTCTTCCAGTGGCCGATCAGGTCGGCGTACAAGGTGCAAGCCCATCCGACCCCGCCCTCGAGAAAGCCGAACTTCAGAGTTGGAAAGCGGCACGTGACTCCGCCCATGAAGATCGCTTTGCATACCGCTTCGCTGGCCGCCGCGAAATGGCCGATGTGATTGTAGGTGAAGTTGGTGGGCGACACGCGAAAGCCAATCCCGCGCGATCCGGTGTGAAAGGTGGGCGAGACGCCGAGCTCGACGCACTTCGCCCAAACCGGGTCGTAATCGTACTCGCTGTCGAGTCCCAGCGTGTCGTACCAGGAGGCGTAACGTCCGGCCGCGGGCGCCTTGCGCTGAACGGCGGGAATCGGGCGACGGACCATACTGCCGAGCAGGACGACTTTAAGCCCGAGCGTGCGGACGGCGTATTCCAGCTCTTCGACCGCTTCCGCCGGGGTGTACATCGGAATTGCCGCGGCCGGCGTCATCCGGTCCGAGAACTCGCGAAAGTGATCGGCGACGTACATGTTGAACGCGCGGCAGGTGGCCCGCCGCAGCTCCTCGTCCGGGATGAACGCCACGCCCAGCCCCGCGGTCGGGTAGAGCACGGTAAAATCGAAGCCGAGCTCGTCGAGCCGCTCGTAGAGCAGCCGTGGCAGCATCGCGGTCGCCCGATCGCGCGTGTTTTTGGTCGGCGCGGCCCAGAACGCCTCCTGGGCGCGGCGCTGCTCGCGGCGCTCTTCCGGCGTCTGATTGAGCACATGGGCCACGCGTCCATTGCGCCCCTCAAAGGCTTCGGCGACCCGGTCGCCGCCCACGCGTCTGAGGTAATCGAGAATCGAAGGGCCGAATTCGAGATAGTGTCCGTCCGCGTCGATGACGGGGTGGCTGAGACGGTCGTGAATCGCTTTGGAGCTGAGATTGCTCGACATGACCATTCTCCTTCTCTCGCGGGATGGTGCACGCGATGCGAGCAGTTCGAGGCTAGATTATCGCAGCGCGCGCCGATGCGACAACGGTCCGCAAGGGGTGCGCGCGGTCGCGCCCGGCGGGTGAGGCTGCTATGTGACAAAAGTCCAAGAAGCGAAGGGAGGTCCTCAGACATGTCGATGCTCTCCGATTTCAAGCAGTTCGCGATGAGAGGAAACGTGGTCGATCTTGCCGTGGGATTCATCCTGGGCGCCGCGTTCGGCAAGATCACGAGCTCGCTGGTAAACGACGTGATCATGCCGCCGGTCGGATTCGTGCTGGGCAAGGTCGATTTTACGAGCTTGTATCTGAATCTCTCGGGCAAGCCGTATGAGTCGCTGGCGGCGGCGAAGGCGGCCGGCGCGCCGATAATCGCTTACGGGTCGTTTATCAACACGATCATCGACTTTGTGATCGTCGCGTTCGCGATGTTTATTCTCGTGCAGCAGGTCGCGCGCCTCGCGCCACCGCCGCCGCCTCCAGTCGAGAAGAACTGTCCTTTCTGCCTGAGCAAAATCGCCGCGGCCGCGAGCAAATGCGCCCATTGCACGGCCGAGCTCAAGGCGGCATAAGCGCGGAGCCGCCCGGCGTGGAGAAATCCGGCGCGCGACAGTTGGAACCAGCTCAAGCGGCCGTCATTTGACGGTCAGTTGAGCGCCGCCGCTCTTGCACCACTCCTGTGAAGGCGGCGAAGACGCGGCCCTTGCGCCATTTGCCGCCAGTATCTCGTACGGACGCATCATCTCGTTGTCTTCGTGCTCCAGGATGTGGCAGTGCCAGACATAGCGGCCGGGGTAGCCTTCGAACTTAGCGATTATCCGCGTCACCATCATCGGATTCGCTCGTACCGTGTCTTTCCATCCCATTTCGTTCGGATCGGGCGGAACCGGCGGGCCGGTGTAAACCAGCTTTTTCGACGCCTGATATTGAAGCGGGTCGAACGGACGGCGGTCGAGAATCTGAAAGCGCACGAGGTGCAGATGAATCGGATGCGCGTCTTCCGTCTGATTAATGAGGGTCCAGATCTCGGTTGTGCCGAGAACGGGATTTTCCGTAACCGGCTGATGCCAGTACGTGCCGTTCAGCAGCATCACCATCGTGTTGCCGCGCCGATCGACGTATTCATCGAGCGACAGCAGGCGCGTCCTGGTTGCCTGTGACTCCGGAATTCGCGCGACCGGGCGCAGCGCAGGGGGCATCGAAAACGCTTCGCTGGAACCGGAGCTCGCAACCCGAAACTGCATCACATCGAGGTTGTCGTTGCACAGCGTGATCTCGCGGCCGGCATCGCGAGCAAAATCGACGATCAGATCGACCCGCTCGCCCGGAGCGACCGTTACTGTGTTCAACGGGACCGGGGCCGACAGCAACCCGACATCGGATCCGATCTGATGGAATTCCTGGCCGCTGGAGAGCGATAGATGGAAGAAACGGCCATTGGCGGCATTGACGATGCGGAATCGGTACTTTCGCGGCTCGACCTCCAGGTAAGGAAAAAGCTTGCCGTTGATCACGATCGCGTCGCCGAAAAATTCCGGCATCCATTCATCTTCCGGCATCCCGGACACCGCATAGGCAAGCTGACCTTCGGTATCAAAGATCCGATCGCAGATAATCAGCGGGATTTCATATCTGCCTGAGGGCAGATTGAGCGAGTCTTCGACGGCGTCGCGGATGATGTAAGCGCCGAACAGGCCGGCGAAAATGTTGAGACGCGTGATGCCGATGGCGTGGTCGTGGTACCAGAGCATCGCCGCTTCCTGATCGTTCGGGTAGTAGTACACGGCGGATTTCCCGGGCGCATACCAATCATCGGGGTAGCCGTCGCTTTCGGGAGGCGCCTTCGCCCCGTGCAGATGCACGACTGCGCGCACGTCAGGGCGGCCTGGGTCGGCTCCGTGGATGCGGTGATCGATCGGGATCAGATGGCGTTCGGGAAGCGCGTTGACCCATTCGACCATCAGGCCGTGTCCGCTGCGCGTCTCGAAGGTGGGCCCCGGTGAGCATCCTCCATAGCTCCACATCCGGGTCGGCTTCAGATCGCGATGCACCTTTGCTTCGATTTGGCTCATCTCGATTCGGTGGAAAGGGACGCGGATGGAAGGATCGGCCGGGCTGGGGCGCAGGAGACTGCTTCGCGCGATAGGCGGAACCGGGAGCTGATCGACGAATTTCGCGATCGAATTCGGATCGAGGGTCTTCGGGACTTGCGCGGCGCGAGCGGGCCGGCCGGCCTGAAATCCGTACAAGCCCGTCGCGAGGCCCGCGCCCAGCGCGCCCGCCGTTTTGAGGAATTCGCGCCGAGTTATCCGCACGTCAAGAACACGCGGCGGGCACAAGCATTTCTGCTCGTGCCCGCCGCGACGGAAAATGCGTCTGATGTTGTCAACGATTGCCGGTGTTTGGATCGAGGATGAGCTTTCTCAGGTCGCGATGCTTGAAGTTGAACATGTTGTCGATCGAATTCGAAACCGCGTCGAACGACCCTTGACCGATTCGCTGGCCATTCAGCCAGTTGTCTTCGATGAAGCGAATGACGGAGGCCTGGTTGGTCATGGTGTGATCGACAAAGTTCTCCTTCGCCCATGGCGAGATGACCATCAACGGGATGCGGGGGCCGAAGCCGCATCGTCCCTGCGCGTGCTTGGTGCCGGCCGAGACGCCCGGCAGAGCGCCGTCGCCGCTGCCGCATGCACTGGGGCCGGTCAGGCCGTCGGCTGCGCTGGCGGACTGGTTGACGATCGGAGGCATCTGATGGTCGTACCATCCGTCGGAGTCGTCATAGGCGATAACAATCGCCGTGTTTTTCCATTCCTTGCGTTTCTGCAGGAAGTTGATCGTGTTGACCAGGAAGGTCTGTTCGTCGAGCGGATCGGAATAACCCGCATGGCCGTCCTGGATCGAGATCGGCTTCAGGAAACTCACGGCCGGCATGTTGCCCGCCTCGACCGTGGCGAAGAAATCATTGATGTCATACTGATGATTGGCGCCGTCGCCCTGATGGCCGATCGCCGTGACCGAGCTGGGGCGCGCGTGAGTCGGGTTCGCGGTTGAGGCGTAGTACTGGAACCACGCGTGATGGGGGATGTAATCGCCGGTGGTGCCGGTCAGGCTCGACGTGCTGCTGCGCTTGCATCCGGTGGTGCCGTTCGAGTTGGTGACCGACAGGTCGAAACCGCCCATGAACGCACCCCACGAGATTCCCGCGGCGTTGAGCAGATCGCCGATATTCTTGCCGGCCATCTGGACCTGGTTGCGGGTGGGTGCCGAGCAAACGTCGCCAACCGGGTCGGCGTCGCTGATCAGCGTCAGTCCGCCGTTGCCGTCGCTGACTTCGAAGTTGCTGCTCGGATTCAGGTTGACCGCAATTCCGTTGGTCTGTCCGGATATGAGATTGAGCGCGCCCGGCGTCGATGGCCCGAACACCGTGCAATAGGAATTGTCGCTCATCGCGAAATGCTGCGCGTAGTTCCATATCGCGGTCACGGTATTGCCGTCGTAATAGCCCATCACCAGTCCCTTGGTGCCGACTGGCGCCGAAGATCCGGGCGGCGGTCCCGCGGTTCCAACTTCGGCCGGAAAAAGATCCATGAGGCCGAAGTCCGTCGCGAGCTGTTCCGCGAGGTAAGCGTGATTCTGATCCGAGGTCGCCGCCTCGCTGCGGTCGAGCCGGAACGGATTGGTCGCACCCGCGCCGTTGGCCGGGTTGGAAAGGTTAGGATTGTTGGTCAGCAGAATCTCGCTCAGGCCGTTGACCGTCGGTGTTCCCGGGACGGGAGTGAAGGCCGGCTCTCCCGCGGGATTCGTGGCATTCGGGTAGGTGCCGAAGTAGTGGTCGAATGAGACGTTTTCCTGGAAGATCACCACGATATGCTGGATGGGTGTTGCGGTGGCTCCAGCGGTGCTCGCGCATAACGCGGTGGCGGCAAGCGCGCCCGAAAGGCGCACCAGCAGTCCTCTAAGTCGCATTTAGTACTCCTCCTCTAGATCGACATGGCTCTGTCGGGTTGCGAGTCCGATCGCATGATGCGCGTTCAAGATGACCCGCGATTAAAGGAGGAATTTCGCGGCGGAAAAAAATGTGTAACGCGCGCGTGAAGCACGCATGTGCGAAGACGCTATTCTGTGGATAAAAGGCGGACGCGCTACGCCGCCTGCCGCGCGACGTCGATCATCGCCTCCGCGGCGCGCGCGCATACCTCGTCGATCAAGCCGTCATCGATCACGGTTGACAGCGCGATCAATCCGCGCGGAGCGATGAACAGTCCGTGATTCAGCGCGGCAAGATGGAATTGCGCCATCGTGCGATGGTCTTCGCGCGCGATCGTGGCCGGCGGCGCCACATTGGTGAAGAAAACATTCATCAGCGAACCGAACTGCCGCACCGAGAAAGGTATCTCCGCCTGTTTGGCGGCGCGTTTGAGTTCTTCGCCGAGACGCTCCGCCTGCCGCTCCATCTTGTCGATGCGCTCCTGCGTAAGCTCGCGGACCGAAGCGATGCCGGCCGAGCAGGTGAGCACGTTGCCGTTGAAGGTGCCGGAATGCATCAGGGAGCCGCGCCGGCGCGGATCGAACGCCGCCATGATTTCTGCGCGTCCGCCCAGGGCGCCGACCGGCATCCCGCCCCCGATAATCTTGCCCATCATCGTCAGGTCGGGCGTGATGCCGAAGCGCTTCTGCGCGCCTCCTTCCGACAGCCGCAGGGTGATCACTTCGTCAAGCACGAACAGCGCGCCCGCGCGGTGGGCAGCCTCGATGACTCGCGGCAGGAATCCTTCCGGCGGCGCAACGACTCCTGACGATCCGAGCACGGGTTCGAGGAATACGGCGGCAATTTCATCTCCGCGCGAGGCGAGAAGGTGTTCGAAAGATTCGGCGCGGCCGAACTCGCCGAGTACGGTCCGGTCGCCGTCGTGGCCGAGCAGGCCCAGTTCGAGGTCGTCGTACGAGCCGTGGTAGCCGTAACGGGCCATCAGGATGAGCTTGCGGCCGGTGACGTGGCGCGCGACGTGCGCCGCCAGCATCCCCGCTTCCGTCCCGGAATTGCAAAAGCGCACGCGTTCGACTGACGGGACCCGCGCGCACAGCAATTCGGCCAACTCGATTTGCGCTTTCGAACGCGCCGGCCATGCGGAGCTCTCGCGCGCCGCGCGCGCGATCGCCTCGGCAATCGGCGGGTAAGCGTGGCCATGAACAAGACTGGTGTAGTTGCCCAGCAGATCGATGTAGCGATTGCCGTCAACGTCCCACAAAAAAGGTCCTTCGCCGCGCGCAATCGTGAGCGCGTAAGGGCGATGATACGTGGTGGTGCGCGTGTCACCGCCGGGCATCACGCGCTCGGCGCGTTCGGCGAGCTCAGCGGAGGTTGGGGTCTGCTTGCGGTAGCGGTCTTCGATTGTATCCATTGCTTCCGCTCGCCGGAGCCGCGGCCTAGAACTCGACCGGAAGAGATTCAAATCCGCGGAACCGGCCCGCAATCTGATAGCGCATCGCTCTCTCGACGATTCTGAGCCTGGGAAACCGTTCCACCAGCGCAAGGATCGCGATTTGTGCCTCGGCGCGGGCGAGACTGGCGCCCAGGCAGTAGTGAGGACCCTGGCTGAACGAAAGATGGTCGTGATCGCGGCGGCCGATATCGAATCGATCGGGATCGGGAAAGCGCGCGGGGTCGCGGTTTGCCGCGCCGATCAGCACCGAAACCATCTGCCCCTTGCGAATCAATTTTCCGCCGATCTCGACATCTTCCATAGCAACCTGCGGCGAGGGCGCCTGCGTGGGCGGATCGTAACGAAGCATTTCCTCGACGGCGTCGGCGATGAGATCGGGATTCGAGCGCAGGCGCGCCAGCTCGTCGGGATGCCGGAGCAGCGCAATCAGACCCAGTCCGATAAGGCTGCGGGTGGTGGCGTGTCCAGCCGCGAACAGGGTCTCGGTCATCGAAACGATCTGGTCCTCGCTCAGGCTCGCGCCTTGTTCTTCGGCCGCGATCATGGCGCTCATGAGATCGTCGGAAGGGTTCGACCTGCGCTTCGCGAGCAATTCGCGCAGGTACTTCTCGAACGCGGCGGCGGAGCGGTCGCCTTCCTCCATCATCTCCGAAGTGCGCACCAGGCCGCGCGAGAGCACGATGCCATCGACCCATGCGCGCAGCTTGGCCCGGTCCGCTTCGGGAACTCCCAGCAACTGGGAGATAACGTTGGCCGGAAGCGGATAAGCGAAGTCGCGGATCACGTCCATTCGATGCGACGGCGCCAGCTCGTCGAGGCGCGCATCGACGGCGGCGCGAATCCACGGGCGGATCGCGGCGATTCGCTGCGGGCTGAACGCCTTGCCGACCAGGTTCTTCAGGCGCATATGTTTCTCGCCGTCCAGAAACGCGAGCTCCTCGCTCTGGAACTTCAGGATCGGCTGATTGTCGCCGAACTTCGTCCGCATCGCGTCAAGAAAGGCGACCCGACTGAATCTGCGGTCCTGCAAATAGGCCGTCGCATCGGCGTGCCGCGTTAACATCCAGGCGTTTGCGAAAGAGCTCCAGTGAACAGGGTCCTCGCGCCTGAGGAGATGATAGAGCGGGTAGGGATCAGCGACCCCCGGCAGCGTGGGATCGCGGTCATCGGGAAAAGTCACCGGCCTTGCTCGCGCATCGAACGAATCAGCGGACCACTGCGATCGCTTCCATCTCAACCATCAGTCCTTCCACAGCGAGAGAGGTGACTCCGACGAGCGTGGACGCCGGAGGGTCGCCCGAGGGGAAAAGCTCCGCGCGCGCCTCGCGCATCGCCGCGTAGTCGGACTGCTTGTAGTTGACGATATAGGTGTTGGTTTTCACGATATCGGCGGCGGTGGCGCCGGCAGCCTCAAGGGCAGCCTTCAGGTTGGTGGCAGCCTGGCGAATCTGGGCTTTCAGGTCGCCGGCGCCGACGAGCTTGCCGTCCTTGTCAACGGAGACTTGGCCGGAAACAAAAACCATCTTGTTTGCGCCTTCGACGGTCACGACATGGGTGTAGCCGCGCGGCTGCAGCAAAGTGGGCGGGTTGATGAACTTCTTTTCCATCGATTCTGCTCCGCGATCAGTTTTTGCCGTTGGAGTCGCCGTATTGCAACACCTGCACACGCTCGAGGGTGACCAGCCCGGCCCCCATCATCGTGTCGAGCACGGGCAGGAACGCATCGATTTTTTCCTGAGTATCGACGATCTCGATGACCATCGGCAAATCTTCGCTCAGACGCAGCACCTTGGCGGTGTGCAGAACGCTGGTCTTGCCGAAACTCATCGGTCCGCGCAGAACGGTTGCTCCAGCGAGGCCGACCTCGCGCGCCTTGAGGACAATTGCTTCGTAGAGGGGGCGGTTCCCGGCCCGATCTTTTTCGCCGATAAAGATTCGCAGCAGGACGGCATCGCGCGGGACATGCATCGCTAGGCACCTCTACCGAGCAGTTGAGCGGCTACACTGCCGATCCATACCGCACCCAGGCACAGTATAACCGAGCCGACCGCGTTGACCGATGCGCTCAGCCATTGTCCGTCCCTGAGCAGAGCGACGGTCTCCAGGCTAAAGGTCGAGAAGGTGGTGTATCCGCCGCAGATTCCCGTCGTCAGGAACAGTCGCGTTTCGGCGCTTATCAGGAAGGGGCTCTCAGGCGCGGCAAGCGCGGCGAAGAAGCCGATCAGCACGGCGCCCGTGACGTTCACAAACATCGTGCCGGCGGGGAAAATTCCGCCGCTAAGCTCCATTACGAGACGCGAGGCGTAGTATCGGGCGAGACTCCCGAGCGCGCCGCCAACAGCGACCGCGAGAAAGGCCATCATCTGCGGAGGCTCAATCGTAGTATTCGAGGCCCAGATGCGTGATCAGGTCTTCGCCGCGCATCCAGCGCAACGTGTTCTTCAGCTTCATGAGCTGGATGAAGATGTCGTGCTCGGGATAAAGACCGGGCGCATGCATCGGCGCCTTGAAATAGAAGGACAACCACTCCTGGATGCCGTGCATGCCGGCGCGCTGCGCCAGATCGAGGAACAACACCAGGTCGAGCACCAGCGGCGCGGCGAGAATTGAATCGCGGCACAGGAAGTCGATCTTTATCTGCATCGGATAGCCGAGCCATCCGAAGATATCGATATTGTCCCATCCTTCCTTGGCGTCTCCCCGCGGCGGGTAGTAGTTGATACGCACCTGGTGGAAAACGTTGCCGTAGAGCTGCGGATAGAGCTTGGGCTGGAGAATCTGGTCCAGCACCGACAGCTTGGTCTCTTCCTTCGATTTGAACGAGCCCGGATCGTCCAGCACTTCGCCGTCGCGGTTGCCGAGGATATTGGATGAAAACCATCCCGACAGACCGAGCATCCGCGCCTTGAGGCCGGGCGCGATGAGGGTCTTCATGAAGGTCTGGCCGGTTTTGAAGTCTTTTCCGCAGACCGGGACGTTGTTTTCCCGCGCGAGCTCGAGCAGGGCCGGCGTATCGGTGGTCAGATTGGGGGCGCCGTTCGCGTAGGGAATTCCCATCTTCAGCGCGGCGTAGGCATAGATCTGGCTCGGCGCTATTTCAGGGTCGCTGTCCTGCAGGCCGCGTTCGAAGCGCTTGAGCGACTGATGAACTTCCGCGGGCGAATGGAAGACTTCGGTCGATCCGCACCAGATCATGATCATCCGCTTGACGCCGGTGCGAGCCTGGAATCGGCGGATATCGTCCATCAGCATCTCCGCCTTTTCCATTTTGTTGCGGCCCTCTTTCACATTCGGACCGTTGATACGCCGGACGTAATCGCGATCGAACACCGCCTCCATCGGGTAAATCTTTTCCAGCGGATCGCGCACCCGTTCGAGCAGGGCGGGATCGAGGACCGCGGCATTGCGGGCGGATTGATAGGCGTTGTCCTCAAAGATGTCCCATCCGCCGAATTCGAGGTCGTCAAGCGATGCGAGCGGAACAAAATCCTTGATCAAAGGGGCGCGGCCTTCGGTGCGTTTGCCGAGCCGCACAGTTGCGAGCTGCGTGAGCGATCCGATCGGCAACCCAAGCCCGCGCTTCACCGCCTCGACTCCCGCGATGAAGGTCGTGCTCACGGCTCCGAGTCCCGGAATCAGAACTCCAAGCTTGCCGTTGGCGGGCGCGATCGTAACGTTATCCTTCCTGGCCAAAATAAAACCCCCTGGCGTTGGACAATTTGATCCGGTTGCGGCGCATCAGCTTCATTCGCACGGCATGGCTCCCGCGCAAAGTGCAGCCTGTGCCGTGCCGTCCTTCCGCGGAAAAAGACCGGTCCAGGCGCCGCTCCTCGTGGCGTATTCCTGAAGTTCTCATTCGATGCTGTTTGACGGAGTCGATCGGGAAGATGCCTTCTGGTCTTCGGCCGGCGTCGATGGCATTCCAGGCAGCTTGCCGGTCTTTTCGTACTGGTAGCCGGAATAGGCAAGTCCCGGAATCATCAAGGCGGGGCATCCGCTAAGGCCGAGGCCGCCAAGAATCAGCGCAACCAGTACGGCAAGCTTGATCCGCGCTCCGATCCGGGGCCTGCTTGGCATTCGCATCCTCACTTTTCCTCCTCCTCCCCAAGTCGCCGCTCCAGCAAGCGCACTCGCCGAAACAGCTCAGGCAAACGAGGCAAGACCGCAACGTAGCGGCGCCACTGGCTGATTTCGATCGCGGGCGTGCCGCCCACGATAGCGCCATCGGGAGCGTCGCGATGCAGCGCGGCGCGCGCCGCGACCATCACACGATCTCCCACTGTCACATGGTCCGCGCAGGCGGACTGTCCTCCGAACAGGCACCATTTTCCAATCCGGGTCGAGCCTGCGATTCCGACCTGCGCGCACATCCGGGTGAATTCGCCGACCTCACAGTTGTGGCCGACATGGACCTGGTCATCGAGCTTGACGCCGCGATGGAGGATCGTCGCCCCGAGCATCGCGCGGTCCACGGTGGATTTGGCGCCGATCTCGACGTCGTCCTCAAGAATCACGCTGCCGACCTGCGGGATCTTGACCAAACCGCCGCGGTCTTCCACGAAGCCAAAACCATCGGCTCCAATCACCACGCCGTCCAGGAGCGTTACGCGATTGCCGATGACGCATCCTTCGCGAATCACCACCTGGCTGTGGCAGGTGAAATCGTCGCCGATGCGCACGTTGGGATAGATGGTGGCGTTGGCGTGAATTACGGCGTTGCGGCCGAGGGTGGTTCCGGCGCCGATAACGGCATTCGGGCCCACGGAGGCGTTCTCTCCCAGCTTCACATCGGGCGCGATTCGGGCGCTGGGATCGATCCCGGGTTTGGGGCGGTAAGCGGGAAAGAAGATGGCGACGGTGCGCGCAAAATCGGCGTACGGATTCGGACTGATCAAGACGGGGCATCGTGCGCGATCCGCGAATTCGGCCGATACGATCGCCGCCGATGCGCTGGTGCGCTCCAGAATCGGAGCATACTTGTCGGCCGCCACGAAGATGATCATCCCCGGGCCGGCCGCTTCAATGGGAGCGGAAGCAAAAATTTCCGTCTCGCCATCGCCGCGAAGCTCCAATTCGAGCCGCGACGCGAGGTCCTTGAGCTTCATGCCGTCACCGAAACGTTAACTGAGCAGGATATTGGAACGCCGCGAAACAGGAAACTCCCCTCATCGCAGGCAGGCAAGCGAGGCCAGCGCCTCCGTCGCGTCCTCGGGGGTTATTTCCTTGAGGCAATTGTAATGGCCGAAACGGCACGTGCGCTGCAAGCACGGACTGCAGGCCAGATGACGCCACAGGATTTCGGTCTTCGGGCCCATCGGACCGGTCCGTTCGGGGTTGGTGGAACCGAAGATGCCGACGGTTGGCCGCCCTAGCGCCGCCGCGACGTGCATCGCGCCGGAGTCGTTGCCGATAAATCCGTCGGATAGCGCCAGCAGCGCGACGAGTTCGCCGATGCCGGTTTTGCCCGCTGCGATCATCGCACCGCTTTTCGTTTGCGCCGCAATTTGATCGCATCGCGATCGCTCGTTCGGCGCGCCCACCAGCACGCACTCCACGTTGTAGTTTTCCGCCAGCGTATCTATTACTCGCGCGAAATATTCCGCCGGCCACTCTTTGGCGGGTCCGTAGGCGGCCGCCGGCGCGACCGCAATTGTGCGCGAATCGTTTCGCCGGCGTTCCCTTTCCAGCCAGGCGCGCATCGTCGCCAAATGGGGGGGACTGGGCTCGATCGCGAAATCCTGGGCGTTGCCGGATGCTCCCACCGTGCTTCGAACCATCGCGAGCCAGTAGTGCACCTGATGGCCCGTCAATGCGTGCGGGGGCGGAACCGTCTTATGCGTGAGCATCGCGCCCCTCGCATCCTTCGCGTATCCGGCACGGCGAGGAACCCGAGCCAGCGTGACCCACAGCGCGGACTCGAAGCTGGTAGGAAAAAGCACCGCGACGTCAAATCCGCGCGCACGAATGGCGCTTACGATCGAAAGACGGTCGCCGATCCCGCCGAGGCCGCTGCCCACAGAGTAGGGGATTACCTCATTTACCCATTCGAATCCGTCGAAGAACGATGCCAATTCGCGTTTGACGAGAATCGCGATATGGGATTGCGGAAACGATCGCCGGAGCGCGCGCAGCGCCGGCAGGCTCATCACGATATCGCCGAGCCAGTTGACCTCCTTAACCAGGATGCGCCGGGGCGGTGGCTGTAAAGGCGCGTACATACGTCAGGCGGATTGCTAGACTTTTCCGAGAATGCCGATGAAAAGGATAGCAGCTATCGCCGCGCGATGTACGGAGCCGCCGGGCGTATGGGCTCGTACCGCGGTCCCCGGGACTCCGCAGACCGCTTTCGATCAGTTCCGAAGAGCTGCGATTACTTGTTCGACGATAGCGTCGGCCTTCGCGCGCATCTCCTCGTCCGTAGCGTCCTGGATGGGATGTGGTACGAAGATGCGGCGTACTTCGGGCAGCCCCAGGGCCGCAGCCTGCTTTTCCGCGGCGTCCACGAAGACGTCGGACGCGATCATCACCGCAGGCTTGCTATTTATTTCGAACCATACTGAGTCGTGCACACTGCACGTTGTGAATGACCCTCAATCGGCCAGCGCTTCGATGACGAAGTCGCTTTCCTCCGCAATTCGGCGGCGCAATTCTTCCGGCGCCGGCTTGGTGAACGTGGGTTTTCGATAGCGCCTGATTTCGACCGCGGGCAGCCGCTCGCTTAGCCGCTGCGCGAGACGGTTCATCAGCACGTCTCCGCGCGGTTTCGCGATGTCGAGCAAGGCGACGCGTCCGGTGATACTTCCGGAGCGCGAGGCGAGCGAGCGACGTATCGGCACGCGCTCATCGGTTGGATCGACGATAACCTGTTTCACGGCATTTCCTCGATTCGGCGGCTTACGCTGGACGATCCCATCGGTCCGGAAACCCATCCGGCGAAGATGGCGGAAAATTTTCCGCCTTCGCCGCCCGCCACGATAATATTGATGTTTTCGGGAGAACGGAACTTCGGCACTTGCTGAGCGAGTTGCTCGGGAGTGGGTTCCTTGATGCCCAAAATTCGCGGCGAGGTGCCCTCGCCGCTGTCCTCGTCAGGCAGCAGATCGCGAAGCGGGCGCGCCGTGACTTCCTGAATTCGGTTGCGCACCTGCGACTTGCTCCATTCGTCGCGCGCGATCGTGTCGGCGTGCTCGGGCGAGATCACCAGCAACACCTCTCCGGCGCCGTGTTGCTTCGGATGCCAGCACGCTTCGAGCCCGAGCCCGAGCGAACCCACCAGCGCCCGGGCGGTGCGCGAGGTCTGGTCGGCAATCTGGCGCGAGCCGGCTTCGAGCCCGAACACGGTCACCACGCTTTCATCTTTCTTGAAGCCTCGTTCGACGTGCAGCGGCTCCCAGGGGCTGCGCTCCTCCCACTCCGCGAAGCAGGTGGTGAACTTTCCGATTGCTCCCAGGGCGGAGCGCTCGATGTCTCCGGGACGCGAGCCGCCGACGTTGCGCAGCACCAGTTTGACCGCGCGCCCGATGGTGGCGTTGGGGCGGCTCCCGTAGCCGAGCGCCATGATTCCCATGTTCATGCCCAGGCGCTTGCGAATCGGGCCGTTGACGATGATCACGGGTGTCGCGCCCCACGTCGTCGCCATCACCCCGTGAATATTGAAAGTGTCGGTGCAGACCGCATCCAGCGCCGCGATTACGACCGGCAGATATTCCGGACGGCATCCCGCCATCACCGCGTTCACCGCCACCTTTTCAACCGTAAGCGGAGCGAGATTGGGCGGGACGGTGGCCACGATGTCACGAGGATCGCGCCGCGTTCCTGTCAGCATCCACGCAACACGCTCGGGCGTGGGGGGTACGACAGGCAGGCCGTCAGTAAGGCCGCGCTCAAACATGAACTCGAACACATCTTCGTTGTCGCCGAGTTCGATTCGCCGCGCCTGCATCCGATCGCCCCGCGCTTCGGCCTCGAGGCGCTCTGCCACCCCGGGCTCGACCGCTTTGGAACCGCAACCGGCCCGCCATTCCGGCAGAGACGGCCAGTCGATGTCGGGTGCGGGCCGATCGCTCATCGCGGCCAGCCTCGCTGACAAATCCTTCCAGTCATCCCGGACGAAGCCTGAAAATTCGAGCAGCCGGTTCCCGCCGCCATCAGCCAAAATAACCGTGGGAACGGAGTCGAATCCGTACTTGAACGAAACGCTCAGCGCGGAGTCATCGAGCATCGGGCAGGTGAGCGAATGGCGCTGCGCGAGAATTCGATTTCCCTCAGCATCCTGTCCGACCGCGAGCACATCGACCCCGCCGCTGAAGGCGCGATGGAACGCCTCGACCAGCGGCATCGCGATGCCGCAAGTAGGGCAGTCCTCCTTCACGAAGCAGAGCAGCGCCGGCCGCCCGGACGGGAAGGAATAGGTTTTGCCCGACAGGTCGGAAAGAGCGAACTCCGGAAGCTTCTTCGATTCGGCGGATGCGGTGTCGCTCATGGCGTCGTGCTCACATCGATGCCGGCACGTCGGCCGGCGAGGCGGCGCTGGCGGAGGACTCGCCGCGTACCAGAAAACGATGCTCCCTCGGCAGATAAAATTCCACCGATGAAGTGACGAGGCTCTGGCCGTCGATTCCGCCGGCGATCAGGACTTCGCCGTCGGGCAGCAGCGTCGCCGAGTTTTGAAGCCTGGCCACGTGCATATCGGGCGGTTTGGTGAAGCTGTTCGATTCCGGAAGGAACACCTCGGCATCAGCCATCCCGATTACGACCGGCCCCTGAATCTGCCATCCGCCAACCACCAGCACGCTGCCGTCGGACAGCTTTGCGAGCCTGCCAAGATAATGCGGTTCTCGCATATCGCCGGTCGCCGCGAAAAGAGAAGACTCCGGGTCGTAAACCTCCGCCGTGTTGAGCGGCGCGAACGAGTTGATGGTACGGGTTCCTCCGTAGGGGCCCGTGATCAGAACCTTGCCGCTTTTGCCGCCGACGATAAGAGCCCGGCCGTCGTCGAGCAGCACCGCGGCCGCGCCAACCCGGTCGCTCTTCATGCGGGCTGAAACCGGATAGAACTGGCCCGTGGCCGGGTCGAAGATCTCCGCGTTCTGATAGACGATGTAACCGCCGGGCATGTCGGCGCGTCCGCCGCCGGCGATGAGCACGGTGCCGTTTCGCAGCGGTACGGCTACATGGGCGACCCGCGGAACGGTCATATGGCCCGCGGGAGACCACGTCCCGGTTGCAGGGTCGTAGATTTCAGCCGAGCTCAGGGTATGGGTGCCATTGTCGCTGCCGCCCGCGACGAACACGCGGCCGTCGCGCAGCAGCGTAGCCGTATGTCCCTCGCGCGGGGTATGCATCGAGCCGGTGGCGGTGAATGTGCCGGCAACCGGATCGTAAAGTTCCGCGCTCGCGAGCTGGCTTCTAAACCCGATATTCCGCACCCCTCCCGCCAAAAGCACTCGGCCGTCGTTGAGCAGCGTCGCGGTGGCGCCCTGGCGCGGCCCGGTCATCGAGCCGGTCGCGGCGAAGGAATGAGCGTTGGGATCGTAGATCTCCGCGCTCGACGTGACGCCGCCAACGTTGGCATTCACCGTGCCGCCCGCGATCAGGACGCGGCCATCCTGCAGTGCGATCGCGGAATGATCGGCGCGCGGCGTGGTCATCGTAAGGGCTTCGACTCGCGCCCCTTGCTGAGTAGTTATGTAGGCGGGCTGTTCAGCGACCTCTCCTCCCGAGCAAGCCGCAAGCAGCAAGGCCCCCGTCAGGGCGGCAACGTGGCGCAACCCGAACAACCGCACAAACTTCATCTCCATCCTTCACCCGGATCAGTAGCGTGGCGGGAATCATAAGCCGCGCCACGGATGTTTGAAAAGCGCGAAAGGGCGCGATAGTCAGCGCAGATCCATCCTGCCCTGACCCACGATTGCGCATCGGCCCCCGATGCGAATTGACGGTTCGGCGCCAGGAGCGCGAGCAATCTCGACGGTAATTTCACTGCGCCGCCCCATCTCGACTCCCTGCACTATCGTGCAGCGAGCGCGCGGAGCGGAAGGAAGAACGCCGTGCGCCAGCAGATACGCGCCCAAAGGCGCAGCGGCGCTGCCGGTGGCGGGGTCTTCGACGATTCCGTCGGTGTGCGGCGCGAACATCCGCGCGCGAACGGCGGAGCGTCGCGACGGGCCGCACGCGAACATGTACACCGGCAGCATGGCCTGCGGATCATCGAACAGGCCTCGCAAGGCTGCTTCGTTTGAGACGCATCTGGCGAGCGCGTCAGGCGAATTGAGCGGTACAAACAGAAAAGGCAGTCCGGTGGAGACCGTCTCGATTGGCAGGTCGTTTCGGATGTCGTCGGCGCCGATGCCAAGAGCGGCGGCTATGCGATCGCGATCGGCCCTCCGCGCGCCGAATTGCGCCGGCTTGTGCTTCATCCAGATAAATTCCGGACTCCGCGCACGACCCTCGATCGTTATCGGCAGGTCGCCGATTCCAAGCCGCAAAACTATCTCGCCGGGCCGCGCCTCTCCGCGCTGAGCCAGGACCCAGGCGGTGCCGACGGTCGGATGGCCTGCCATCGGAATTTCGCGCCGCGGCGTGAAAATTCGCACGTGAACCGGATCGGCGCGCGTTGGCGGCGGAATCACAAACGTCGACTCGCTGAAGTTCATTTCACGCGCAAGCGCCTGCATCCGCGATCGCGCCAGCTTTCCCGCATCATGGAATACCGCGAGCTGATTTCCCCCAAACGCGCGCGGCGTGAATACATCGACGATGGTGAATGAAACGGATGTCGCCATGCGGCGAGCATAGCCGCAGTCCAATCGCGAAGCACCGATCGAATGGCTCGATCGCGTCGTCTCGGGACTGGTCGCCGCGCGCGTTCCTTCGCTCGAAAAATATCTCACAGAACTCGCACGTATCTGCCGTGAGTGCGCGATTCGATGAGCGAGCGCGTGTTTGCCCGAACTGGTCTCACAAAATCCGCGCGGAGAACGCTACGCCAACTCCCGATGCTGCTTGCGATGCGCCTGTCGCGCGCGGCGCGATAGGCTCCGGTGTATCCCGGAGCGCGGCCTCGTTTTGACCCTTGACAATGCGTAACCAATAGGTTACGAATTGGCCACGGAGATGCCAATGGCAAACATCACCAAACAGCTCGAAGCGCTGGCCCGGCTGTGGAAGCTCGTGCTCGAGGCTTTCAAACGGTATGCGGAGGAGAATAAATGACCATACGCAAGTCGATCTGGATCGAACGGCCGCAGGAGGTTTCGTTCAAAGTATTTTGCGAAGAGATGTCCTCGTGGTGGCCGGGCGGATTCACCGGCAAGGACAGCAAATTGTTTCTCGAACCAAAGGTCGGAGGGCGCTTTTACGAACGCGCGAATGACGGCAGCGAGTACGAGATTGGGCGGCTGACCGCCTATCAACCGCCATCGATGGTGGCGTTTTCGTTTCGCGCACCGAGCTGGGATGTGGTCACGCAGGTCGAGGTGCGCTTCAGCGCGGAGCGGGGAGGCACCCGAGTCGATCTCGAGCACAGCGGATGGGAGCAGAGCGCAAAAACCATCGATGCGCGCAAGAACTACGAGTCGGGATGGGACGTGGTATTAGGGCATTATCAGAGCGCGGCGGCGCCAGGCCAATCGCGCTGATTCGATCCAAACAAATCGCTTGGGAGGCAAACGATGAAGCTGTATTACTTTCCGTCACCGAATCCGCAAAAGGTCCGCTTCGCGCTCAACGAGTTGGGACTCGAATGCGAAACCGTACCGGTCGATCTCACCAAGCGCGAGCAGCGCGCGCCTGAGTTCCTGGCGCTGAATCCGTGCGGGCGCGTTCCGGTGCTGGTCGATGGAGACCTGGTGCTGTGGGAATCGCATGCGATCCTGGCATATCTGGGCGAGAAGACCGGCAAACTGTGGCCATCCACCGCCGCGGGGCGCGCCGATGCGCTCAGATGGCTGTTCTTTTTGACCGGGTCGATTCATCCGCACGCGACCGACATCGTTTTCAATCGGATCGCGGTGAAGGTGGCGGGGGGCACCCCGGACGAAGCCGCGATTGCGCGCGGCGAGAAGGCGCTGCCAGCGCCACTGGCGATCATCGATGCCCACCTGGCGAAGAACAAGTGGATGCTGGGTTCGGAATTTTCGCTGGTCGATTGCGACTACGGTCCGGTGTTCAACGTGGTGGACAAGGCCGGATTCAGCTTCGCCGACTTCCCGCACGTGCGCGCGTATGTGGAAGCCATTCGGGGGCGGCGGGCATGGCAGGAAACGCCCAAGTTGCCGGGACTCTGATCTCCAGGGCTGACAGGCGCGGCTTCAAAAAAGATCGGTGGTCCATTTTCGGACCGCCGATCTCTTTTCGATGCGCCCGCCAGCACGCGCGGTTGATGAGGCGAAGGCTCCCTCCGGAGGGCACGCTCGCAATTGTTCAAAAGGCCTTGATGAACTCGGCGGTGCTTTCAATCTCGATGTTATCGCGGCCGAGTTTCTCGATGGCTGACCGCCGTGCGTCGTCACCGGCGGCGCCAACCGCGTCGCTCAGGACCGCGACCTCGAAACCCCGGCGCAGTGCGCCGCGGGCGGTGGCAGTCACGCACGCGTCGGCGTAAACGCCGCAGATGACCACGCGCTTTACGTGGTGCTCGCGAAGGAACGGCTCAAGCTCGGGATTCGAGAACGCGTCGCCCTTCCGCTTGGGAAAATAGGGCGCCTCGGCAACTCGTTTCACACGAGGGTCGAGTGAGGCGCCGGGTGTGCCGGCACGCGCCGCATCATGCCGAAACCAGTTTCCCGGAATGTCCCATCGCGTGTATTCGTTTCCCACATAGATGATCGCGGCGCGATGCGCGGCTGCGGCCTCGATGGCCCGGTTCGAGTTTGCGAGGACTTGCTCCATCTGGCCGGAAGCGATTGGCATCCGTCCGTCGCGATTGAGGAAATCGACTTGCAGGTCGAGAACCAGGAGAGCGATCGCCATATCAGCATTGCGGTCAGCCGCACGGGCGCCCGACACGCGCAACCCCATCGCCACGACACCTGCGACTATTGCTATGCAGCACCACCGCCTGGCATTCATCGTGTCATCCAAGCCTACGTGCGCGGATGTTCCGAGTCACTGCAGTTTTTTCATTTCAGGAAATGGCATTCCGAGCGGGCCCGGAGGCGCGATGGCGCAAAAAAGGGATAGCGCTCCCGGCGCTATCCCTTTATGCAGAACACGGCTTGTGTCTTTGGTTATTTGCCGACTACGAAAACGCAGCTCGTGGTGCCGCTTCCGCCGATATTCAGCATCGCGAACGTCTTCGCGTCTTCGACCTGATAATCGCCGGCCTTGCCGGTTATCTGCCGCCAGCAATCGAGCATCTGGCGCACTCCCGTCGCTCCGACCGGATGGCCGGCCCCGATAAGCCCGCCGGAGGGATTGATCGGGCATTTGCCGCCCATCTCGATTACGCCCGCCTCGATCGCCTTCCAGGACTCGCCCGGCTTGCTCAGGCCGAAGTGATCGATCGCCATGTACTCGGAGGTGGTAAAGCAGTCGTGGGTTTCGATTCCCGAGAGCTGCTCGACGCCCGCGATTCCCGCCCGCTTGAAAGCATCGAGGATTGCCTGGCGCGTATGCGGCAGCACGTAGGGATTGTCCTTGCTCTCGGCAACCTTGGCGTCGAACTCGATGGGCGCGGTGTGATGGCCCCATCCGAGGATGCGTGGAATGTCGCTGAGCTTGAGGTTGTTTCGCTTGGCCCATTGGCTCGCATAGTTCTCAGAGGCGAGGAAAAGCGCGACGCCGCCGTCCGTCACCTGCGAACAGTCGCTCACCTTGATGCGGCCGCCGATGACGGTGTTGAACTTCGAAGCGTGCTGCGCGTGGCTCTCGCTCATGAACCAGTTGCGGGTCTGCGCGTTGGGATTGCGCTTGGCGTTCGAATAATTGACGGCCGAGATATGCGCGAGGTGCTCGTCCTTGAGGCCGAAGCGCTTGTCGTATTCATCGCCGAGCCGTCCGAACAGTTTGGGGAAGGGAAACTCGATGCCCTTGGCCTCGCGCTCGTACCAGGCCGCGGTGCCCAGATAGTCGCCGCCGGTTGCGGAATCGACCGTCTTCATCTGTTCCACGCCCGTGACGCAGGCGAGGTCGTACCGGCCGGCTTCGATTTCGGCTGAGGCCGCGAGGATCGCGATCGAGCCCGAGGCGCAGGCGGCCTCATGGCGCGACGTCGGCATCCCGCTGAACGCCGGATCGATCTCGACGAAGAAAGCGCCAACGTGGCCCTGTTTGGCGTAGAGCTCGGCGGCGAAGTTGCCCACGTGCGCGGTCTGGATTTCCTTGGGATCGATCTTCGTCGCTTCGAGCCCGCCGAGCACCGCCTCGCGCATCATCGCGACAAAGTGCTTGCCTTCTTTCGACCAGTTGCGGGCGAAGTCAGTCTGCGCTCCACCCAGGATGTAAACCGGCGCCGCTTTTGCCA
>JAJPKP010000047.1 GCA_021323675.1 Pseudomonadota bacterium
AGAAACGCCTTGAACGACGGCCAGATGTCTTCCTTGCGCTCGATGAGCACGGTGTGGAAGTTGGGCGCCTGGATGCGCCGGAACACGTTCAGCATCGAGCTTTCATAGTAGCGCGAGCCCAGCGGCTTGATCTCGCCGTAACCGAACAGATTGCATATCGTCGCCAGCTCTTCGGCCGCCTTGAGCGCGGCGGGATTGTCCGAATCGAAATTGTCGCCGTCCGAGCAGTGGAACGCATACACGTTCCAGAGCGAAGGATGGTAGCGCTCCTGGATGATCTCGAGCGCCTTCAGATAGCCCGAGGAAATGAAGGTCCCGCCCGATTCGCCCTTGTGGAAGAACTCCTCCTCCGTGACCTCGCTCGCTTCGGTGTGATGCGCGATGAAGACGATCTCGACGTTGCGGTAGCGCGTGGAGATGAACTGGTAGAGCAGAAAGAAGAAGCTCCGCGCGAGATACTTCTTCATCGTGTCCATCGAGCCCGATGTGTCCATGATGCAAATGACGGCGGCGTTCGATTCCTCGCGCGTATCGATCTCGATGTGCTTGTAGCGGAGGTCGTCCTGATGGAATGGGAAGCGCCGCTTCTGCGGGACCATCGGTGCGCCCGGCTGCAGGGCCGAGAGATCGCCCGCTTCCTCCTCCGGCGTTTCCGATGCCTCGGCCTGCTGTGCTGCCGCCTCGCCGTTGACGCGGCGGTCGCGTGCCAGCATCCGCATCACGCGCTGCTTGGCGGTGCGCCGCTTGTCGAGCCGCACGCGGATTCCCACGTGGCGATAGCCTTTGCGCTTGCTGGAGGCCTCGGACGGAATTTCGCGCAGGGCGCGGCGTTCGAGGTTGGGCAGCTCCAAATCCTCGAACATGATCTCGATCAATTCTTCCAGCGTTACGTCGGTTTCGTAGTAGTCAACGCCGGGCCGGTCGCCCGCGATGTCGTCGCCCTTGCCCGGGCCTTCCTTGCCGGTTTTGCCCACCACCTGCCCGGGGCGGGA
Organism: Pseudomonadota bacterium; assembly: GCA_021323675.1. Classification (GTDB taxonomy): domain Bacteria; phylum Desulfobacterota; class Binatia; order Binatales; family Binataceae; genus JAFAHS01. The sequence goes on from JAJPKP010000047.1 coordinate 993, forward strand.
GTTGCCGTCGCCCTGCGATGCGCCGCCGGCGTTGTCGCCGTAAACGAAGCGATATTCCTTGATGCCGCGCAGGGGAACCTTGATGACGCGGTCCTTGTCTTTGCCGATGATCGATTCTTCGGCGATGATGTCGGCGATATTTTCGCGGATCGATTCGCGGACCTTCTGGCGATGGCGCAGGCGGTCGCCGGCGGAGCGATCGGAGCGTTCAGCATCAGAAGGCCGGTACTCGCGAAAAATCGTCTCGCTGGTCGCCATCCGCGTATCCTCGGCTCGATTATACGGCAAATCCGCGCCGCGAGCATCGACCGCATCGAAACCGCTCGCGCACGCGGCCTGCTAAGGAATTGCGGTCTGCCGGCAAGTCCGCTTCCTTTTGCTCCTTCCCCTGCGGGAAGGAGCGCTTCGATCCTTCAGCCGTTTGGGGAAGAGGACCTCAATCCTTCCACAGGTTGTTCGCGGCGTACTTCAGGACCACGTCCACGCACGATTCGCAGTAGCCGTTTTCCAGCAGGTTCTTGACCATCGCGTTGTATTTGCCGCTCTGCTCTTCGTCACGGGTGCGGGCCTTGGTGATGATGCGCGAGATGTCGCGCACCGACGTCATCAGCTTCTTTTCGATCGCTTCCTTGAGCGGCTCGTAGCTTCTGTAGCTGACCTTTTCGCCGCGGCGCGAGGTCGCCCACAAGTACGCGATTACTTCCTGCCGGAAACCGTCCGCGGCGGAGCCGATGATCGCGATTTGCTCCTCGATCGACTTGAGGAACCCTTCGTCGGGCGGGAGCTCTTCCTTGGTGTTGCGGTCGCGCACCTTGGTTTTGTTGACGTACGCCTCCGCGTGGTCGAGGTAGTTCTGGAACAGCGCCTCCGCCTGCTCCTGGTAGGAGTACACGAACGCCCGGGTGATCTCCTTTTCCAGCAGCTCCAGGTATTCCTTGTGCAGGGTGTCCTGCAGGAATTCGAGGTACTGCTTGCGGGTATCGTCGGGGAGGTCGGCCTCCTTGGTCATCTGGATAAGCGCCTCGCGCACGTTGATCGGATTGATGCAGTTGCCGGCGACGTTGTCGGACAGCGCATTGTCCAGCGCCTTCATGATGAAGCGGGTGGAAATTCCCGACATCCCCTCGCGCTTGGCGTCTTCTTTCAACTCCTGCACGTCGATCTTCTTCGTGCGCCCCTTCTCGACGACTTCCTCGCCGTTGTAAAGGCGCAGCTTCGTCATCAGGTCGCACTTCGAGGTTGGTTCCAGCCGCGACAGGATCGCGTACATCGAAGCGAGTTCCAGCGTGTGCGGCGCGACGTGGGCGCGGAAGTCGGAATTCCTGATGATCTTCTGGTAAATCTTCACCTCTTCCGACAGCCGCAGGTTGTACGGCACCTTGACCACCACGATACGGTCGAGAATCGCCTCGTTGGTATGGTCCGCCTTGAACTTCTGCCATTCGGCCTCGTTCGAATGGGCCAGGATCGTGGTATCGACGTAAACCATCCCGTGCCGCCCCGGCGCCGGGATCACTTTCTCCTGCGTCGCGGTGATCATCGCGTGCAGATACTCGGTCTCGTTCTTGAAAACTTCGATAAACTCGACAATTCCGCGATTGCCGACGTTGAGCGCGCCATTGAGCTCCAGCACCCTCGGGTCGCCCTCGGAGTACTGGTCGAGCTTGGAGATGTCTTCGCTGCCGATCAGGACCGAGGTGTCCTGGTTATTGGGGTCGACCGGAGGCACCACGCCGATACCGACGCGGTTGCGCTTGGAGAAGTTGCGGGTTTCGACCGGAAATTCCTCATAGCGCTGGTTGAATTCGACCTTGAGCCGGTAGCGGCATACCGGGCACAGGTCGCCTTCGATATGCACTCCCAGCATCTTTTCGAATTCGCGCCGCAGATGCCGCGGTATGAGATGCAGCGGCTCCTCATTCATCGGACATCCTTCGATCGTGTAGAGCGGCCCGACCTGTTCCAGTCCCCGCTGGACTCTCTCGACCAGCGAGCTTTTGCCCGAGCCAACCGGTCCCATCAGGTAGAGCACCTGGCGGCTCTCTTCGCCCTTGAGCGAGGCGGAATGGAAATAGCGGACAATCTGCGCGATCGTGCGCTCGATGCCGAAGAACTCGTCAGCGAAAAACTCGTAAACTTTTACGGGCTCGTCTTTGTAGAGGCGCTTGGTTCGGGGGTCGTCGGTATCCTGGATGCTCCGGGCGCCCGCGGAGATGATCATGTCGTAGATGCGGGCGTGCGAGAGCTTGGTTATCGTCGGATCGGCCTTTACCACCTCCAGGTACTGGAGAAGAGTTCCGCTCCATTGCTTCGATTCGCGAGCGGCGCGATCTTCCTTGATAACCTTTTCGAACGTGCTGAGTTCTGCCATCTGCCAAACTCCTGGTTATGGACGTTTAGAGGGAGACCGCTTTAGGAAGAGGAAAGAGGGAAAAGAGCGGGTTGTGCTATTTTTTAAGCGCATCCCAATTTCAAGTATAACGGAGCCTTGATTTTCCAACAAGTTGATTTCCCCCGGCACAGCGCGCCCTTCAACAATTTGACGCGCTATCCACAGCTTTACTTCAGGCCCGTTCCGGCACCCTGGTACAAGCGCTCGGGTACAATCACCTTGTCGGATACGACCAGCTTCCCCCGGTCGTTGACCACTTGCGCGGCAAAGACCTGGTCGTCGTGAGCGAATGAAATCCAGGTCCGGTCCCTGACCGCGGCGGAAAGATAGCGCGCCTTTTGCTCCATCGTTGTGATCGCATCGAGATCGTACGCCTGATTCCAGGGTCCGCGCATATGCGAACGTGTGGGCACGATGTCCGCCATGTGAACAAACGATGATCCGGCATCGGCCACCCTTACGACCTGATGGTCGCGGGTATGGCCTCCGGTCGGGACCGCGACCACACCCGGCGTCAGTTCGAGGTCGCCCTCGATCGCTTCGATACGGCCGCGGTTGGGTGCGAGAATCTCGCCGGCATGCCGGTAAGCGGCGCGCAGCCGCTCATTGCGGGGAGTCTCCGCGATTTCCAGTTCGCCTTTTTGTACAAAAATCCTCGCCCGAGGAAACGCGGATTCCAGGGCTCCCGATTCGCGCCTGCGGACAAGGCCACCGCAATGGTCGAAATGCAGATGCGAAACGACTACCGCGGTCACATCGCCAAGTTCCATTCCCAGCGCCCGCAGGTGATCGGGAAGCCATCCTTCGCCATGATCGAAAATCTTCCGCTCGACCGCATCGAGCCGGTTTCCGATTCCCGTATCGACCAGAATTGCCTCTTTTCCCCGCGCAATCAGGGGACAGGTCAAATTAAGGCGGATTCGGTTTTGTTCGTCGGGAGGATGCTCGCGTTTCCAGAGCTCGCGCGGCACCACGCCGAACATGCATCCCCCGTCGTTGCGCCATAACCCGTCGGTGAGGAAGGCTACCTTGAAAGAACCGATTTGCAGCGATGGAGGCGTTTCAGCCATCTCCTGAACCTTACATCAAATGATTACACGGAGTGGCGCCCTTCGGTCCAAGACCGGCAGGCTGAGGAGATGGCCCGGACGGGCGGAGGCAAGAATGCCGCTCACGCGCTCCCCATCAGCCAGAGTCCCAGCAGCAACGCGATCGCGCCCATCACCGCGATAGCTCCGTTCGCCCGCACCATCCCGGCCATGGCCTTCGCGACCGTATCTCGGTCGCACGGCTCGGCGGCGGTGCGAAACGAGACGGCGGTGCGCAGGGTCCATCCGAGCGCGATCGACATTCCCACGAACAGCGCGCTCTTGATGCTCAAAATGAGGCCGAACTCGGATGAAAACCTAAAACCGCGGGCAGCGCCCGCGAGGAAGAAATTGACCACCCCCGCCGCAAGCACGACAACGGCGGCGGCGGCGCCGAATGCCGCGATTGCGGGCGCCGCACGCATCGCAAAATTGCGCTGATCGTCGCTCCCCGCCGCCAACGCCATCCCTGCCGCCACGAAGCATAGCGCCGCGGCAACCCAAGCCCCTCCGGCGAGCGCATGAATCCAGAGAATCGCGGTCCGCAGTTCCATCGTTGTCGATCAGAGACTACCGGCCGCCGGCCGCGAGGCGAAGGTCCCAAACGGCCGATTTGGCGGTTGGGGCGCTTTTGCGATAACAAGCACGATCGAGCCGCCCCGCGCGAGCCACACGCGCGACGGCGGCCAACCGGTTACGGAGGCCCTCCAAAATGCTCAATCCTTACATCGAGGCATGGGAACTGCGCGAGTTGATCCTGAAAAAAGAGGTTCGCCCGCGCGAGGTCGCGGAATTCTTCATCGCGCGCACCGAGAAACTCAACCCGAAACTCGGCGCCTTCATGACCATCACGCCGGAACGCGCGATCGAGGATGCCGATCGAATCGAAAAGCTCGGCGATTCGGACCGGCGGCGCTGCCTGATGTTCGGCGTGCCGTATTCGATCAAGGACCTCAACTGGACGAAGGACATCGTCACCACGATGGGCTCACGCAATTATGCGCAAAATCGTCCGCCGGTCGACGAAGAGATCGTGGTGCGGATGCGCAATGCCGGGGGAATCCTGTTGGGCAAGACCACCACGCCCGAATTCGGAGCACGGCCCACGACCGAAGGCGGCCTCTGTCCTCCGGCGCGCAATCCCTGGAACCTCGCGCATACCGCCGGCGGGTCGAGCGGCGGCGCGGGCGGCGCACTGGCTGCCGGACTCGGATGCCTGGCGCAGGGCAGCGATGGCGGCGGTTCGATTCGCATCCCCGCCGCCTGCTGCGGCGTCGTCGGACTCAAGCCGTCGCGCGGCCGGGTTTCCTTGGCGCCGGTTTTCGGCGAAGCATGGGCGGGGTTTGCCACCTCGGGGCCGATGGCGCGTTCGGTCCGTGATGTGGCGCTGTTCCTCGACGTGCTCGCGGGTCACGTGACCGGCGACCCTTATTGGGCGCCCGATCCGGTTGCTTCGTTCCGCTCCGCCGTGAGCATCCCACCTCGTCATCTCAAGATCGCCGTCCTCCCCAAGAGCGCAATCACCCGCGGAGATTCCGAGTCGGAGGCCGCGGTTCAGTCCGCCGCCAAGGTGTTCGAGGAACTCGGGCACACGGTCGAGCCCGTCAACGTCGATCCGGGAGCGCGGCTCAAGGACACGGTGATGGCGCTAATCATGGCGGGAATCGGCTCTGTGCCGGTCGAAAACCCCGATTTGATGGATCCGGTTGTGCGCCACGCGTGGGAGCGCGGGCGCAAAGTAAGCGCCCATGAGTACATCAATACCGTCGCCATGATGCACAACACTGCCCGGCAAATCGTGCAGGAACTTGATGCCTACGATGCAGTCATCTCGCCGACGCTGGCTCGGCCTGCGGTCAAGCTTGGAACCCTTCCTTCCACGCCCGAGCGCTATCTCGAGGAGTTGCCCGAATGGATTCCGTACACATTCGCATTCAATGCGACCGGACAGCCGGGCTTCTCGGTCCCCAACGGCTTCAGCAAGGCCGGCCTGCCCATCGGCCTTCAGATCATCGGCCGCCAGGGCGACGAAGTGACAATCATCGGGCTTGCGGCTCAATTTGAAGAAGCGCGTCCGTGGAAGGACAAGCATCCGCCCATCGATTGATGCGGCCGCTTAACGAAGCCGGAAGGAGATCCAGGTGCTCGATCCGTACATTGAGGCATGGGAGCTGCGAGAGCTGGTGCGCAAGCGCGAGGTTCGTCCGCGCGAGGTGGCAGAGTTTTTTCTCTCTCGCATCGAGGCGCTAAACCCGAAGCTGGGCGCATTCTACACCGTGACGGCCGAGCGCGCGCTTTCCGATGCGGCCCGGCTGGAGAGGATGGCGCCCGGCGAGGCTGCGGATCGGCCTCTGTTTGGCGTCGCCTACTCGCTTAAGGACCTCACCTGGACCAAAGACTTCCCGACAACATTCGGTTCCAAAAATTTCGAAAAGTGGTACGCGCCGGCGGACGCCGAATTCGCGGTGCGGCTTCGGGATGCGGGCGGCATTTTGCTCGGAAAAACCAGCACGCCGGAATTTGGGATGCGTCCGACGACCGAGGGCGGATTGCATCCCGCTGCGCGCAACCCGTGGAATCTCGAGCATACCGCCGGCGGATCGAGCGGGGGCGCGGCGACGTCGGTCGCGGCCGGCCTCAATCCGATCGCGCAGGGCAGTGACGGCGGAGGATCGATCCGCATCCCCGCCGCATGCTGCGGGCTGGTCGGAATAAAAACCTCGCGCGGGCGAGTGACAGTCGCTCCGGATAAGGCGGAAGGATGGGGCGGGCTGGCAACCACCGGGCCAATCGCACGCACCGTGCGCGATGCCGCCTTGATGCTCGATGCGTTCGCGGGAGGATCGCTCGGCGACCCGTATGCGGCCCCGCCGCCGGATCGTCCGTTCGTCGAGGCCGTCAGCCTTCGCCCGAAGAAGCTCAGGCTCGCCGCGATTCGCGAGACGAAGCTGAGCCCGGTCGATCCGGAGATGCTCGCGGCGTTCGATTCGGCCTGCGCGGCGTTCCGCGAGATGGGACATAGCGTCGAGGTAATCGAGCTTGACCCGGGGTCGATGCTGAGGCCGTTCCCGCCCATCGTGGTCTGCGCGTGCGTCGGCGCGATAGAAATCGAAAAGCCCGAGCTGCTCGATGCGGCGATGCGGCCGAGCTGGGAATGGGGCCGAAAAATCTCAGCGACCGAATATCTCAACGCACTGGCCGGCCTGCACAACACCGCGCGCGCGATCATCCGGGCGCTGGCGCCGTACGATGCGCTGCTGACCCCGACCCTTACCCGTCCCGCGCCGCGGCTGGGCACCGTCGCGATGGTCCCCGAGAAAGTGGCTGACGACATCTACTCCTGGATTTCGTTTACCTTCCCGTTCAATTCCACGGGCCAGCCCGCCATCTCGCTGCCCAACGGCTTCACGAAATCGGGATTGCCGCTGGCGCTGCAGATAGTCGGACGCCCGAATGACGAGGCTGGAGTAATCGCGCTAGCCGCGGAGTTCGAGCAGGCGCGCCCGTGGAAACATCTGCGCCCGCCTATCGACTAGGGAATTCATCGCACATCGGACGAGCGGGGTTTTCGCCCTTCGCGTCGTCTCAGGTTGAATCGCCCGCGCGCCTCCCGCAAGATTGCCGCGACCGGCAATCTGCTATCGGGCATTATCCGCCGGTTACACGGAAGGAGTTTTTCCGATGGCGCGTGAAGTTGTCGCGACCCTCAACGAACTGATCGCATCGCGAAGCCTGCTCAAGCATCCCTTTTACCAGGCGTGGACCGCGGGCGAGCTTCCAATCGAGCGGCTTCGCAATTACGCGATTCACTATTATCCGCATGTGGCGGCGTTTCCCCGCTACTTGAGCGCGATCCATTCGCGATGCGCCGATATGGCGACGCGCCAGGCGCTGCTCGAAAACCTGATCGAGGAGGAGCGCGGCCCGGAAAACCATCCCGAATTGTGGCTGCGATTCGCCGAAGCGCTTGGAGTCGATCGGGCGAGGGTGCTTGAGGCGCCGGTTTCTCCCCCGATCGACAACCTGGTGCGAACGTTCACGCAGCTCTGCTCGAGCGAAAATACCGCCGACGGCCTTGCCGCGATTTACGCCTACGAGGCGCAGATTCCTTCGGTCGCCGCCGCGAAAATCGACGGCCTGAAGCGCTGTTACGGAATCAGCGAAGAACGCGGAATCGCGTTTTTCGCCGTCCACGAAAAAGCCGACGTGTGGCATTCACAAACGGACGCCGAACTGATCGAGCGGCATTGCGCGAACGACAAGGTCGCATCGGAAAGCGCGATCGAATCGGGACGGCGCGCCCTCGACGCGCTCTGGTCCGCGCTCGACGCGATGTAATCGCCAGTCGCGTCAAGTCGATGTCACCGCGCTGGAGCGGACGTTTCGTTGGCTTTTTCCGCGGCTGCCCTTCCTCATCAATCTGGTCATCGCCATTTGCTTGACGATGCGGGAAATCGATGATGCTATGGTTGGCGGCGCGCTCTTCGGGATGTTCCTCGAACGACCCTCAGCCGCGAAGCGGCGTGCGAATGAACGAGGAGAGTAGCCACCGAATTCTTGGACCCGACTGAAACAAGTGCGATTGCATTCGCCTTCGTTTTCGGCGGCGCCCTTCTTGGCATGTGGTTGCGCGCCCGCCTTCCCAAGCATCACCTGAGCGACGAAACCAAGGACGTCGTGAAGCTCGGCGTCGGACTCATCGGCACGATGGCGGCACTGGTGCTCGGACTCCTGGTGGCCTCGGCGAAGAGTTCGTACGATGAACGCCGCGGCGAGCTGACGCAAATGGCCGCCAACGCAATCCTGCTCGATCGCGTCCTTGCCCACTACGGCCCGGAAAGCGCGAAGGTGCGCGCCACGCTGAAAGCCGCGGTCGCCCGGATGATCGATGATACCTGGGTGAAGAACGGCCGCGCCGGCGGTTCCAAAGCATCACCCGTCACAGGAGAGCCGCTATTCGACGGGATCCAGGAACTGGCGCCCCGGACCGATTCGCAGCGCGCACTGCAAGCGCAGGCGGAGTCGATGGTGATCAGCCTGGGGCAGACGCGCTGGCTGTTGTTCGAACAGAGCGGATCATCGATTTCGACGCCCTTTCTGGTGGTCGTGGTCTTCTGGCTGGCCATTTTATTCGTCAGCTTCGGAATGTTCGCGCCGCGCAACGGAACGGTGATCATCGCGATGGTTGTGAGTGCGATGTCCGTGGCCGGGGCGCTATTTCTGGTTCTTGAGCTCGATCACCCGTTCTCCGGGCTGATTCAGATCTCCAGTGTCCCGCTGGAGAGGGCGCTGGCGGTACTCGGGCGATAGGCGCTATATCCGGGCGAAACCCCGCTCTGCGTAAAGGATTCGGCGCGCGTTGTGCCGACAAGGTTTTCCACCTTGCTTGCCGGAGATGGACCAAACTCGGGCAGATGAAGCAGTTCGATATCGGCGCGGCGAGCCAGTTACTGAGGCGGTTCTCCGACCAGCAGGGCGGCTTCGCGCGGGCTCGGCGCGCCCACTGTTACGATTGCAAGGCTTAGAAGGATCAGGACTGCGCCCGTGACTGTCGCCCAGGTGAGGGACTCGCCGAGCAGCACCACTCCCAGTGCGGCGCCGAGCAGGGGCTGGATGAACAGAAACGGCGCCGCCGCTGATGCGTCGATTGCGCTGAGCCCCCGAAACCACATCCAATAGCCTCCCACCGTTGCGAACGCGGCCATATAGCCGACCGCCAGCCATGCGCCGGATGTCATCGCGGGCAATCCTTGCTGCGCGACTGAAATCAGTCCCGCGGGAATCCAGACCACCAGGCTTCCCGCGACCGAAAATCCCGTGAGCAACAGTGGCGGCAGCCGCTCGAGCGATGCCTTCCCGCTGACCGTGTAGCCCGCTTCGAATGTCAGCGCGAATATCACGAGCAGGTCGCCGGCGATTCGGCTGATTCCCGCCGGACCCGCGAGATCGGGAACCAGCCCGCGCGCGACGACCAGGTAAACTCCCGCAAGTCCCACTGTCAGCGCCGTTATTCCCGCCGCCGTTACGGCTTCATCGAGGACAATCCAGGAAAGCACGGCGGTAAAGATCGATTCAGTCGCGATGAGCAATGCCACGTCGACCGCGGTGGAAAGCGACAAGCCCGCGTACTCGAACGCCTTGTTGAGAACGAAGCCCAGCACCACCAGCCGCACCATCGCGTGTATTGACGAGCGATGGGACAGCTCGCGCCGAAGCAGGGCGCGGCCGGACCACAACACCGGCACCATCAGCAGCGTGGCGATCGTGAAACGGATCGCGTTCAGCTCGATAAAAGAGAGGCTCGCAAGCGCGATTTTTCCCGCCGCGTAAGTGCCGGCCCACAACGCGTTGCCAAGGACAAGAAGCGAGATCGCCTCGCGACGTGAGACCTGATGGCTGCGGGCGCGGGAGGGGTTGCGAGTCGGCACCGCCGCCATCGTGCCGCCACCGTCGCTTGCGATTCAAGCGCGGCGCGCGCGAAACCGGAAGGCGCTTTTCGCGACATCGATGCGAACATCCTTGAACCCTGCCGCTTCCAGACGCCTCGGAAGGCTCTCAGGATCGACCAGCACCATCGTGTCGAACAGATGCAGCGCGCCAAAGATGCGGCTGTAGCGGCTATCGCTGCCCGCGAACACCGCGTTCGGCCGCAGCACGCGCGCGACCTCGGCGAGCAGACGATCCTGCAGCTCGGCGGACGGGACATGATGGAGCATCGTGAAGCTCACCGCGCCGTCAAACGATGCGTCGGGAAACGACATCGCGGTCGCATCGCCGCGTTGCACGGTTACGTTGCTTCCCGCCATCCGCTGAGAAAGCGAGTCGGCAAGCCTTTCGTCTATTTCCACGCAGGTCAGGCGCGGCACGCGATTGCGCAGCACATCGGTGGTAAGGCCGGGCCCGGGGCCAACTTCCAGGACGTTCTGGCCCAGCTCGATATCTTTGAGCACCCAGGGCAGCAGCGAGTTTTCAACCGTGCGCCGCCACCATCCCGACCGGCAGAGCCATCGATGGACCCGGTTCATCTCGATGCCTCCGCGGGCTGGGTGATGCTCAGCGTGTTCCCATCGGGGTCCTTGAACCACGCCACGCGGCCCCCGCCGGGCGCGGCCCAGATTCCGAGGCCGTCCTGCGGGAGCATGTCGTAGCGTTCGAACCTGATGCCGGACTTCGCGAGCTGGCCGGCCGCCGCGACGATGTCATCGACCTCCCAGCCCAGGACGGTGTGCGCCGCCGGCGTCATCTCGCGCACGATCGAGACGCGAAGCGGGGTGCCGTGCGCATCGAAGCAGACCGCGAACTGATCCTCGCTGACGCAGCGGAGACCGAGCGTATCGCGATAGAAGGTTTTGGCACGAGCTGCATCGCGCGCCGCGACGAAGGCGACGATCCTGCTCCGGCCTAGCACCGAATTGCTGTCGGCTTTCATGGCATCTCTCCCGGCGGTGATGGGCGTTGCGTTCAGTATGCTCCGCGGGAGGAATGTCGCTATAGCGCGGATACGCCAGAGAATATCGCGTATGCGACACGGTCGTTTCGCAGCCCGGCAGCGGCGATTTCTCCGGATTTCAGCTCACGATGCCGTCCGCATGGTTACCCATTCTTCCGCCGCGGTAGGATGGATTCCGATAGTCGCGTCGAATTGCGCCTTGGTGGCGTTGCACTTGAGCGCGACCGCCAGTCCCTGGATCATCTCGCCCGCGTCCGCCCCGATCATGTGGCATCCGAGAACGCGATCGGTCTTTTTGTCCACCACGAGCTTCATGAAGGTGCTTTCATCGCGGCCGCTCAGGGTGTGCTTAAGCGGACGGAAGGTCGATCGGTACACGACTATTTCGCCGAATTGCTTGCGCGCTTCGTCTTCGGTTAATCCGACCGTCCCGAGGTTCGGTTGGCTGAAGACCGCGGACGGAATTCCGGCGTAGTCAACCGCCATCGGCCGATTGTTAAAGAGCGTCTCTGCCACGGCCCGCCCTTCGGCAATCGCGACCGGCGTGAGCATCACGCGGTCGGTGCAATCGCCGATCGCGTAGATGCTGGCGACCGACGACTGTGAATATTCATCGACCACGACCGCGCCGTGTTCATCCAGCTTGACGCCCGCCGCTTCCAGGCCGAGACCGCGCGTATTCGGAGCGCGCCCCGTCGCGTACATCATGAGGTCGGCCTCGATCGTTTCGTGACTGTCGAGATGCGCCCGCAGGCCGGTTCCGATTTTTTCGATTCGCTCGATTCTCGAGTTGAGCCGAAGCGCGACGCCGCGCTTGGCGACCTCGCGCCCGAGAACCTCGCGCAGCTCTTCGTCGAAGCCGCGCAGCACCTTGGCGCCGCGATGGACGAGCGTGACCTGGCTGCCCATCCCGTGAAAGATTCCCGCGAACTCGAGCGCGATATAGCCTCCGCCGACGAGCACAACCCGTTCCGGCCGGCGTTCGAGAAAGAACGCCTCGTTCGAGGTGATCGCGAGATTCGCGCCGGGAACGCCGGGAACCACCGGCCAGCTTCCCGTCGCGATCAGGATGTATTTCGCGGTGTAGCGCCGCCCGCCGATCGTGACGGTATGAGGATCGGCGACAACCGCGCGGCCTTCGATTATCTGCGCGCCGGCCTCCGTGAGCAGGCGGCGATAAACGCCGTTTAGCCGGGCGATCTCGCGATTCTTGTTTTCGATTAGCCGCTTCCAGTCGAGATGGCGCGGTCCGAGGTCCCATCCAAAGCCCGCGGCGTCGGCAAAACTTTCGCCGAACTCCGACGCGTAGACCAGCAGCTTCTTCGGGATGCCACCGACGTTGACGCAGGTGCCGCCCAGGTAACGCTCCTCGGCGACCGCGACGCGCGCTCCGAACGATGCCGCCATCCGGCTCGCGCGCACGCCGCCGCTGCCGGCTCCGATGGTGAATAGATCGAAATCGTAGTCAGGCACAGTTGGATGTCCTCCTCGAAGTCATCGGCCAGGGATCTGCCGCGGCGCGGTGCGCGCCGCTGCGATTTAAACTACATATCGGCAATGAACAATGCTTCTCTGTTCCTGCCATCGGCTCGTACGGTAAATATTACGTTACGGAGAATGCAATGGCGGAAACCGGTCGCATACGCTTCGGAACATTGGGCGCGGCGAAAATCACGCCGAATGCGCTGATCAAGCCGGCTTTGGAGGTGGCAGAGGCCGAAGTGGTCGCGATAGCGGCGCGCGATCGCAAACGGGCCGTGCGATTCGCGGCGGAGCATAAAATCGCGCGCGTCCACGCCACCTACGACGACCTTATCAACGATCCCGAGGTCGATGTAATCTACAATCCGCTTCCGAATTCCCATCATTGCGAATGGACCATCGCGGCGCTGCGCGCCGGCAAGCACGTCCTGTGCGAAAAGCCGATCGCATCCAACGCCGCCGAGGCGGAGCGGATGGCCGCCGCCGCGCGCGAGACCGGCCGCTTTCTGGGAGAGGCGTTCCACTACCGCTACCATCCTCTGGCGGCGCGCGTGCGCGAGATTATCGGCAGCGGGACGCTCGGCCGCCTGCGGCATCTGGAAGGCAGATTCACGGTGCCGATTGCCCCCGACAATATCCGCTATGACTGGACTCTCGCGGGCGGCGCCACCATGGACCTGGGCTGCTATCCCTTGCACATGCTGCGCGAATTCTCGGGTCTCGTGCCGCGCGTCGTAAAGGCGTCCGCCAATACCGGGCCGGCCAACGTCGATGTATCGATGGAAGCAGAGTTTGAGTTAGCGGGCGGCGTCACGGCGCGGATGATCTGTTCGATGGAGCAGGGGGTGCAAGTCGGCGCCAGCTTTGTCGCGCGCGGCGAGAAGGGCGAGCTTGCCGTGCTCAACCCTGTAGCTCCGCAGGTTGGCAATCAACTGACCTTGAAGACCGCGGGCGGCGAAACGACCGAAAGCGTTCCCGGAGAAACCAGCTATACCTGCCAGCTTCGCGCGTTTGTCGCGCAGATGCGCGGACGCGGCGTCTTTCCGACCGACGGCGCGCAGGGAATCATCAACATGCGCGTCATCGACGACGTATACCGCGCCGCGGGGCTTCCGCCGCGGGGAGCCTGAGATGATATTATCAACCGAGCCTGCCGGCGCCGGAGCCACGAGACGACGATGCCCTATGTAGAAGGACAGACGATTCACGATGCCGACGCGCATATCATGGAGGCGCCGGATTTCCTCGACCATCATCTTGAACCCGCCTACCGCGACAAGGTGAACGTGCGTAAGTGGTACGGCGGTCCGACCAATCTGCTGCGCGATTCGATGGAATCGCTGCGCACGCGACACGACGATCCGAACTGGCGGGCGGAAAACGCCCGCCAGATCATGCTGCGCAAGAACTACGACGCGCTCGGATCGTGGCGCCGCGAGGACCGCTCCGAGGCGCTCGATCACATGGGATTCGCAAGCCAGCTTGTCTTCACGACCTGGTTTCTTGGGCTGATGGATCTCGAGATGCGCGATGACGTCGGGCTCACGCTCGCGGTAGCCCGCGCGGTCAATCGCGCGATGGTCGAGTTCTGCTCGGTCGATCGCCGCCTGCTGGCGACCTGCTACGTGCCGATGGCGGATTTTGGCGGCGCCGAGGCTGTGGCGCGCGACGCCATCAAGCTCGGCGCGAAGGGCATGCTGATCCCCTCCCGATGCCCTCGCGGCCATTCCCCGAGCCATATCGGATTCGACCCGCTGTGGGCGCTTGCCCAGGATGCCGGACTGCCGATCCTGTTTCACGTGGGCGGCGGCGGTCAGCTTCTTTCGCCCGACTATTTCAAGAACGGGCTTGCGCCGGTGCCGGATTTTCACGGCGGCGACGGCAACTTCCGCTCGGTTGACTACATGGCAATTCCGAATCCGCCGATGCAGACGCTGGCCGTTCTTATCTTCGATCGCGTCCTGGACCGGTTTCCGAGGCTCAAGTTCGGCGTGATCGAGCAGGGCGCTTCGTGGCTGCCGGGATGGATGCGGATGTTGGATTCGGCGCATGAGGCGTTCTTCAAGAACGAAGAGCGCTTGCAGAAGATGTCGATGAAGCCGAGCGAATTTGTCCGCCGCCAGGTGCGGGTCACGCCGTACCCGGCCGAAGATACCGGATGGATAATCGCGAACTCGGGCGAAGAGATCTGCATGTTCTCGTCCGACTATCCGCACGTCGAGGGCGGCAGAAATCCGCTCAAGCGCTTCGGCGCCTCGATGGCGAATGCTGGCGAAACCGCGAAGCGGCGCTTCTATCGCGATAATTTCGTCGATCTTATGGGAGCCGGCCTTGCGCCGGAATTGAGATAAACTGGTGCCGCACAAGTGTCTATGAAGAAAGTCCTGATGGTCTGTTCGGGTAATCTGGACCGCAGCCCTACGGCGGCGATGCTGCTGGCGGAAATGTGCGCCCCGATGTGGGTCGCATCCGCCGGCACCGAGCGATGGGCGAAGAACAAGGTGACGCACGAGCTGCTCGAAGAAGCCGACATCATCTGCGTGATGGAAGACGCGCATCATCGCCATATCCACGAACGATTCGGCGCCGAGTACGCCTCGAAGGTCGTCGTTCTCGATGTGCCCGACAACTACGTGTGCTGGGACGAGGAACTGGTCCGGATCCTGAAGCCGAAGATTCGAGCTGCATTGGGGCTGCCAAGATCGCAGCGATAGGCTCGACGATTTGAAAGAGCCCGATTCCATGAAGGCGCCATCTCTCAGCGACCAGCTCGTCGTGCGAACCGCAACCCTCGATGAATTGGCAATTGCGGTAAGGTGGGCGGCCGAGGAGGGATGGAACCCGGGGCGCAACGACGCCCGATGCTTTTACGCGGCCGACCCGGAGGGGTTCTTCGTGGGCCTGCTGAACGATGAGCCCGTCGCGACGATTTCCGCCGTGGTCTATGACGACACTTTCGCCTTCGCCGGCTTCTATATTGTGAGACCCGACCTGCGGATGCATGGCTTCGGTCGCAGCATGCGCAGGGCCGCGACGCGCCATCTCGGATCCCGCACGGTCGGACTGGATGGAGTGCTGGCGCAGGAAGCCAGCTATAAGAAGTACGGCTTCAAGTCCGAGTACCACAATATCCGCCATGAAGGCGTCGGCGGCGGCGATGCTCCCAAAGCCATCGTGCCCTTGTCGGGCGTCGAGTTCGAAAGTCTGGTTGCGTATGATGCGCCGCTGTTCGCGACCAGGCGGCCGGCCTTTCTGCGCGCATGGATCGATCAGCCGGGCGCTGGCGCGGTGGCCGCGGTCAAAGACGGGGAGCTTGCGGGCTATGGCGTGCTCAGGCCGTGTATCACCGGTTTCAAAATCGGGCCGCTGTTTGCCGATGACGAATCGACGGCGGAGGCGTTGTTTCTGGCGATGTGCGCGAAGGCCCCCGGACAGCCGGTGTTTCTGGACATCCCCGAAGGAAATTCCGCGGCTCTCGCACTGGCGCGGCGCCACGCGATGAGGCCGATGTTCGAGACGGTCAGGATGTACAATCACGACGCGCCGCCGTTGCCGCTCGGACGAATCTATGGCGTGACGACCTTCGAATTGGGCTGACCTTGGCCGGCGCGACGAAGTCGCGAATCGAGGCAATATGCTGCTGGGTTCGATCAACCATGTGTCGATTACCGTGAGCGATTTGCCCAAGGCGATGCGGTTCTTCCGGCCATTGCTCGAGGCTCTCGGTTACACCGTGGGCGAGATTTTTCGCAGCCGCTCGGGGGCCGATCTGGCGGTCAACCTCAACGCGGCGAACGGAACCGCGATCAATCTCTGGCAGGCAAAGCCCGAGCTGGCGGAAAATCCGTTCGAGATTTACGCGCCCGGACTGCATCATCTGGCGTTCAACGTCGAGAAACATGAGCAGGTCGATGCCGTTCACGACCTGGTGCGCGGGCTTGGCGCCGAGATTCTCGACGGTCCCGGGGAGTTTCCCTTCGGTCCGGGCGGGTACTACGCCGTTTATTTTCTTGGCCCGGACAAGCTGAAATTCGAGGTCGTGCACATGCCGCTGGCCGAAGCGAGAGCGCGCGCGATGGCGGCGGCGGTTACACCGGAGCCGAGGTGAAAAAAGATGATTGCGACGAGTCCATTTGGAAAAACCGGGCATCTAAGCACGCGTGTCATCTTTGGCGCGGCAGCGCTGGGCGGAATGAAGCAGGACCGCGCCGATCGCGTTCTCGAGATTCTGCTGGAATACGGAATCAATCACATCGACACGGCCGCCGCGTACGGCGATTCGGAGCTGCGGATCGGCCCCTGGATGCGGGAGCATCGAAAGCGCTTTTTCCTTGCCACCAAGACCGGCGACCGCACTTATGAAGGCGCGCGCGCAAGCCTCCGTCGATCGCTCGAACGCCTGCGCGTCGATCGCGTCGATCTGATCCAGCTTCACAACCTGGTCGATGAGAACGAGTGGCAGACGGCGATGGGCCCCGGCGGCGCGCTCGAAGCGCTGGTCGAGGCGCGCGATCAAGGCCTGGTGCGCTTCATCGGCGTAACCGGCCACGGCAGCCAGGCGCCGGCGATGCATCGCCGGAGCATCGAGCGCTTCGCCTTCGACTCGGTGCTGTTTCCATACAACTTCACGATGCTGGAGAATCCGCAGTACGCGGCCGACGTGGAGGCGCTGCTCGAAATATGCGGCCAGCGCGGCGTGGCGGCGCAGACCATAAAGTCGGCGGCGCGCCGGCGATGGCAAAACGGCGGCGATCGGAAGTTCAGTTGGTACGAACCCCTGCGCGACCGCGACGCGCTCCGGCGCGCGGTCCACTTCGTGTTGAGCCGGCCGGGCCTGTTTCTGAACAGCTCGAGCGACGCGACCATCCTGCGCGACATCCTCGATGCCGCCGGCGAGCCGCCCGCGGCGCCGTCGCGATCCGAGATGGAAGCCGACGTGGCGGCGTTCGCGATGCAGCCGCTGTTCATCCCGGGCGTGCGGGACACGATCTGATCGATCCTGACCGCCTGTTAAAATAACCAACAAAATAGCAGGCTTGGCTCCCTGCGCCCGCGGCCATTTGCACTTGACGCGGCGCAAAGGTATGGATGGCCGCATTCAAAGAGCGGGCCATGAAAACACTGCGAATAATATTGCTTCTAATAGTAGCAGGATTCGTAATGCCCGCGCCGGCGCGCGCGGAAAGCCCCAATTTCGGGGCGGCCTTCGGATGGCAGGGTTTTGCCGATACCGACCTGGCGTTCTCGTCGTTCTTTGGCGGCGATCACACGATCGCGTTCCGGTTTCTGCCGCAGTTCACGATGGTCGGCGAGGCGCCGATTTTCTGCGACAACGGCCAGAACAATTTTACCGCCGGCATCGGCGGGTACCGGGCGGGTGGCGGCGAGGCGGTCAAGCTCGAATTGCAGGTCGGCAAGAGCATGGCCTTTTATTCGTTTGGAAAGCCAGCCAAGGACGGAGCCCCGATTCCGCTCGAGGACAAGTGGCATACAGCCGCGATTGTGCGCAGCGGAAATACCTTCAAGTTTTTTCTCGACGGCAAGCGAATCGACAAGGACGGCGGCGGCGACCTCGTCGCGACTTCCGCCGATATCTCATCGGTAACCGGAAACGTCAGGCTGGGGCGGCGCAACCCTGACGATCTGCCCCAATACTACGGGTTTGTTGACGACGTCGCGGTTTTCAACAAAGCGATGTCCCAATCTGAAATCGCCGCGCTGTTCGCCGTGTCGCGGTTCAGCGCGAGCATCGATACGTCCAGCCTGGTCGAGGCCTGGACGTTCGACAAAGCGCTGCCGGATGGCAGCCCGTTGCCCCCGAAGTTCGCGCATCCGGTCACTCGGGTAGGATCCGCTGACCAGTACGGCGGACTATCGGAGACGCGCGACAGTGCCAAGGATGTGAGGATTCTTCCGCTTACGTTTCAGACGCAGGTGACCGAGCTGCCGTTCGAACCGGGCGACCAATGGTGGGTATTGCAAGGGAATGAGGGACTTGCGAGCCATAACGACTACGCGGCGTTTTCCTGGGACTTCAGGCGCGGGGACCCGAGTGTGGACCAGGCGCAAACCTGCGGCACCAAGGTCACTTCGATCGGAACGGGCACTATCGTCAGGGCGTGCGATCTGGGCGACCCGACCGATGTCGCGCATTTGGAAGGCGGATGCTCCGGGTCGGCGGCGCAATTCACGAACGACGGTCCGCTCATCGACGGCTACGACTTCATGAACATCGATCTCGACGCTCAGATGGAAGGCCAATATCTGCATCTGCAGAAGGGATCGATGGAGCAAGCGATGTCCTCCCACGCAAGCGACTTCAAACATTCGCCCGTTACCAATCCCGCGCCTTTGAGTATTCCGGTAACGATGGGCGAGTGGATCGCGAGAGCGGGAACCCGCGGAAAAAACAACTGTCATCTGCATCAGGCGGTCGGCAAGCCGGTTCTGGGCGGAACTTTTCCAACCGCGTTCAGCAATTATGAGGTGCTCGACCCGTCAACCCATACCTGGAAGTTTGTGCGGCGCGGAAGGCCGCGGGTGAATCAGATCATTCGCCGGCCCCCGGTCATCGCCAAGGGGCCGACGCCAAGGCCCAGTCCGGAAGCCGAGCCCGGCATATGCGAAGACGGCTTCAAGGCGGGGCCCGCGGCTCACGCGGGCACGGTGGCCTGCGAGCACATCTGCCGCGGACACGAAAAGCACTGAGCCGCGCCGACCGCGGGACGGAGGCGCCTGGATGCGCCGCTAAAATCCGGGGCGGTTTCCTCCACCCATCGGGCCACCTTCCATCATTCCGCCGTTGCCGCGCGCTTCGCGAATCGCCTTGAGATCCTGCTTGATGCGCTCCTTGTCCTCGGGCTTGAATGCGCCGCTATCGAGCATCGAGCGCAGGCTTCGCGCCGCTTCGAATCCTTTGAGCGGGGTGTGGTTCTGGCGCGCTTCGCGAAGCTGGCGCAAATCCTCGCGCATCTGCTGCTTCTGCTGCTCGGTGAGACTTGAGCGGTCCATCCCGACATGTAAATCGACCGCGAGTTGCTCGATGTCATCCTTCATTGCGGAAGATGGTTGAGCGGCCGCGGGAGCGGGCGTGGAATTGATCCAGGCCGCCGCGATCAGGAGGACGGACGCGGCCAACACGAGACGGCGAATTCGGATCTTCAAAGACAATTCCCTCCCTTTATTGTAGTCGCACCAAGCTAGACGGCGGTGTAGCCGCCGTCAACGACGAATTCGGCGCCCGTCACGAACGAGGCTTCGTCGGAAGCCAGGAATAGGACGACATTGGCGACTTCCTCGGGAGTCCCGGCGCGCTTCATCGGCGCCGTCTCCGCGATGCTCTTGAGGAGATCCTGCGGCAACACGTCGGTCATCGGAGTCTTGATTACTCCCGGATGAACCGAGTTGACGCGGATATTGTCGGGCGCATAGTGCACCGCGCCTACCTTGCTCAGCACGCGAACTGCCCCCTTGGTCCCATGGTATGCGGCAGCGCCGGCGGAGCCGATGATGCCGTAAATCGACGAGATGTTGACGATCGAGCCGCCGCCACGCCGGCGCATCGCGGGAACCGCCGTCTTCATCCCCAGCCACACTCCCTTCTGGTTCACCGCGACCACGCTGTCCCATTCCTCTTCGCTGGTGTCCTCGATGCGGTTGAAGCTGAGGATGCCGGCGTTGTTGACGAGAATATCGAGTCCGCCGAACTCGCGCTCGGCGAGCTCCGCGGCGGCGCGCCAGTCCGCGGCGCGCGTGACGTCGAGATGAACTGCGATCGCGCAGCGCCCGGCTGCGCTGCGATTGATTTCATCCGCCAATTGCGCCGCTTCGCGGTCAAGCACGTCGGCGACGATGACCCTGGCGCCTTCGCGCACGAAGATTTTTGCCTCGGCCGCCCCCTGCCCGCGGGCGCCGCCGGTGATGAGCGCAACTTTTCCCTTGAGCCGGTCCATAACCAATTCGTCTCCCTTCCACCGGCCGCGTCCGGATACCGGTGTGTTTGAAATTTTCGGCACAATGGGCGTAAAAGGCAATCATACGAACGGTAGATTCCGCGCCGCGGAAGTTCGGACCTTTAACCGTTGTCGAGAGGTCGGTCATGGAGCAGGGCCACTACGAGGTTGACGAGAAAAATCGCTATCGCCTCGAGACTCCCGGGCATGAAGGATGGGAACGTACGGCGCGGCCCGGCGATCCGAACAAGTACCTCATGATCTCGACGGATTGCCACGCCAACGAACCCGGCAATCTGTGGCGCAGCCGCATCGACGCCAAATTTCGCGGCCGCCTGCCGCATGTCGAAGTCGACGCCAACGGCGAAAAGTGGTTCGTGGCGGAAGGCCTGGGCAGATCTCGCGTGCGCGCCCGGATGATCGCCGACGTTCCGCGCGAGAACAGCGAAGATCGCCTGCGCGGCCAGGCTGGCGCCGATCCCGAAGGCCGCATCCGCGATCACCTTCGCGACGGAATCGATGCCGAGCTCATCTTTCCCAACAAGGGCCTGATGATGTTCGCGACGAAGGACGCCGAGTTCGGGATGGCGCAGTGCAAGGTCTGGAACGATTTCGCGTGGGAGATGTACGGCAGGTACAACGACTTCATGTCGCCGGCCGCCGCGATCATGACTGCGGACGTCGACCTCGCGATCGAGGAGATCAAGCGGGTTGCCCGAATCGGATTTCGTTTTCTGACGTTGCCGTGCAAGCCGATCTTCGGCGGGCATGACTCGCGCGACCCCAACTACAATCTGACCATCTACGATCCGATGTGGGCGGTGATTCAGGACTGCGACCTGCCCATCACCTTCCATGTCTCGACCGGGCGCGACCCGCGTGCCGCTCGCAAGGAAGGCGGCGCCGTCATCAACTACGTTTCGCATTCGCTTTCGCCGACGATCGAGCCTGTCGCGAGCCTGTGCGGATCGGGAGTGATCGAGCGGTTCCCGAAGCTCAAGTTTGCGGCCGTGGAAAGCGGAATCGGATGGGTGCCGTGGGCGCTCGATGCAATGGATGAGGCGTATCGCAAGCATCATCTGTGGGCGTATCCGAAGCTGAAGAAGCTGCCGAGCGAATATTTTCGCGCCAACGGCGGGGCGACCTTCCAGGAAGATCGCGCGGGTCTGGAGCTCGCCGAGAAATGGAACCTCGTCGACAACTTCATGTGGGCCAATGACTATCCGCACGCGGAAGGCACCTGGCCGCATTCCGCCGAAGCGATCGAGCGCCAGATGGGCCATCTGAGCGACGGGGCGCGCGCGAAAATTCTGGGACTCAACGCGGCGAAGATGTTCAAGTTCGACGTCGACCTGCTGCTCGGGCGGCGTCGGGCCATTCAGGAGAAGCTATGATCGAGATAGGCGTTTTCCATAACGGCGCATCCGATCTCCCCGTGCTGCGCACGGCTTCCGGTGTCGCAATCAACGACGGCAACCTGGCCGAGGTCCACGAATCGAGCCAGCGCGGCCTGGTCGCGCAGGTGCGGCAGGGAATTCTCGCCGACAAACTCGGCTTCAACTACTTCTTCATGACCGAGCATCACTTTCAGCCCGAGGGCGCCGAGTTCAGCCCCAACCCGCTTCTGGCTGAGACCGCGATCGCCGCGCGCACCCGCCAGATTCGGCTCGGGCAGGCCGCGAACATCGTCACCTGGTGGCATCCGGTGCGAATCGCCGAGCAGGCCGCGATGCTCGATGTGCTCAGCGGCGGGCGGCTCGAATTCGGAATCGGACGCGGCTACCAGCCGCGCGAGGCCGAAGTGTTCGGATGGCCGTTCGCGACGATCCAGGATCAGGAGCGCAACCGCGCTTACTATCAGGAAGCGTACGAGATCATCCTCAAGGCCTGGACGCAGCCGTCTTTCTCCTATCGCGGCCAGTTCTTCACGATCCCGCCCGTATTCACGCGATGGAACCATCAGCAGACCATCGCCTACTTCGAATCCGGCAGGGCGGGCCGCAGGCTCGAAGAAGTATTGAGCATCGGCGCCCCCGATCCCTACGGCGGCGCGAATCCGGTCATGCAGAGCGCGACCGTGCTGAAGGAGCTGCAGGTGTTCCCGCAGCCGCTCCAGCGCCCGCATCCGCAAATTTGGGAGCCGCTGACCACGGAGCGATCGATCAAGTGGGCGGCGGAGCGCGGACTCAACGGCTATTTCATCGTCGAGCCCAATTCTCGCCTGCGCAAGAACATCGAGATCTTCTACCGCGAGTCCGAGAAGGCGGGATGGCCGGATCGGCTGGGGCGGGGCCGTCTCAAGTATGGATGGGATGCGGAGAAGCATCGCGGAGTCCTCACCGGCCGCTACATTCATATGGTGCTTCCCGGCCAGAACCGCGACCGCGAGCTCAAACGCTACAAAGAAGCGCTCGAAGTGCAGTGGGATTATTACGGGCCGTTCGGCTTTGCTTCGGTGCTGGCCGATGCGAACGAAGAGAAGCTCGATCCCGCGGCCAAGGTCGATCCCGACATGCTGCTGAAAAAAGAAGTGGCGCTGTTCGGCACGCCGTCGGAGGTCACCGAACAGATCATGCGCATCAAGCAGTCCTGCGGCTACGACGATTTTGCCTTCAATGCATGGTTCGAGAAAGGCGGCTTTTCCAGCAAGGAGATCGAAGATCAGATGCAGTACTTCGCCGAAGAGGTGAAGCCGATGCTGGCGCGCGCGTGCGGAGGTCAGGTCGAAAACGCCGCGCTGGGCCTGAACTTCGAGCAGAGCCGCTGAAGAAGGCGTCGAAGCTCGCCCCATCGCGCGCGGCTTGCTTCCGTCAAACCGGCTAGCGCAGTTCTCTGGCGGTGTAGTCCAGGATCGCGCGGGCGATTATCAGGCGCTGGATTTCTCCGGCGCCTTCATAGATGTCGAAGATGCGGCCGTCGCGGAAGCATCGCTCGAGCCGATGGTCTTCCGACAGCGCCTCGGGACCGAGCAGTTCGATGCATCCCTGGGTGATCCTGCGCGCGGCCTTTCCGCCCGCGGCCTTGGCGATCGAGGCTTCGACCTTGGGCGCTACGTCGCGCTGTTCCAGCCATTTTGAACGCATCACTGTAAGCAGGGCGGCTTCGTAGGCGGCCTCGAGGCGCAGGAAGCGATCGGCAATCGCGCAGCGGCTTCGCATTCCGCCTCGATAGTCGATCTCGATTCCGCGTTCCGCGAGCTTTTGGCGCGTGAAATCGAGCGCGGCGCGCGCCACCCCCAGCGCCATCGCACCCACCATCGGCCGCGAGTCGTTGAACACCGACATCGTGGACTTGAAGTCGCCCTTGATATGGTTGAACTCCGGGATACGGCAGTCTTCGAACAGCAGGTTGCACGTGTCGTGGGAGCGGATGCCGAGTTTTTTCAGTTGCGGTCCGACGGTAAAGCCCGCCGTTCCCTTCTCGACCAGGAACGTGGTCATCCCGCGGCTGCCGTCGGGGGCGATAAATCGCGAAAACACCATCGCCGCGTCAGCGGACTGCGCCTGCGAGATAAAGATCTTCTCGCCGTTAAGGATCCATTCTCCGGTTTCACGATCGAAGGTCGCGGTGGTGCGGATGTCGGCCGGGTCGGACCCGGCGCCGGGCTCGGTGATTGCGATCGCGATCGTGTGATTTTTCCACTTCTCGAACTGATCGGGCGTGGCCACCGTTTGCAGCACCGTATTGCCGAGGCCCCAACGCGCGCGATGGAGCGCGAGGCCGCCCCCGTAGATCTCGTGCATCACGAGCGAATGCAGTATTCGGGGGCCGCTGCTGCCGTCTCCGGTCTCTTCCGCCAGAACAATCGGATTGGGTCTTCCTTCCGCCTCGGGGAATTGATCGGGAGGAAGCTCGTCCTCGTGCTTGTCGTAATAGTCCCCGTAGCGGCGCGCGATTTCCGCCTGCTCGTGCGCGAGGCGGATGATTTCCTGATCTTTGGAAGTGAGCTCGAAATCTATCATGGGCCTTGATCCTCGGATATCCAGAGCCGGCGCGAGTCCGATGCCTTGTTACAGGCCGGCGGCGCCCTCCAGCACGGAGAGAGTGCGGATGTCGCGGTACCACATCTCGACCGGGTTGTCGCGCAGGTAGCCGTGGCCGCCGAGCATTTGCACGCCTTCGTCCGCGATCCACATCGCCTGCTCGCCGGCGTAGGTGTAGGCGAGTTGCGCCTGCCGCGAGGCGTCGCCGCGCTTCTCCAGAATCGAGGCGGCCTTCCACGCCATCCAGCGCATCGCGTCAGTTTCGATTCGCATATCCGCGAGCCGGAAGGCGATTACCTGCTTCTGGGCGAGAGGCGCGCCGTGAACGAC
The DNA here is from genome assembly GCA_021323675.1 of Pseudomonadota bacterium. GTDB lineage: Bacteria > Desulfobacterota > Binatia > Binatales > Binataceae > JAFAHS01. The sequence continues at coordinate 25,670 of JAJPKP010000047.1, forward strand.
GCGCTGCTTTACGTAAGGGATCGCGAATTCCATCACCGCGCGGCCGGCTCCCGTCATGATCGCCGCAAGCGCGGCGCGCGAAGAATCGATGAGCCGCTGCGCGTCGCATCCCGCCGGCTCGCCCAGGCGCGATCCCGGACCAAGTTCGACTCGATCGAAGCTGACAGCGGCGGTTTCCAGCGCGCGCAGTCCCAGGCCGGGTTTCTTTTCGCTGATGTCAACTCCGCGGGCGCCGCGATCGACGATGAACGCGTCGAGGCGCTCGTCGCATCGCGCGAGTACCAGAAAATGATCGCATCGCGCGGCGAGCGGAACGAAGCTCTTGACGCCGCTTAGGCGGTAGCCGTCGCCGGCGGGCGCGGCAGTGGTGCGGATCGCGGCCACATCAAAGGCGAAATCGGGTTCCATGATCGCGACCGCGGCGCATCGAAACTTGTCGCCCGCAAATTCCGGCAACAGCGTGTTTTTCTGCCGGGGCGAACCGTGCGCGGCGATCGCGCTGACGAATCCCATCGTCGCTCCCGCCGCCATCGCGAACGACGGGTCGCCGGCGGCAAGCTCTTCCAGCATCAGCGCATTCAGTATCGGCGACGAGTTCGATCCGTCCGCCGCGGCCTGGTTCTGAACGATTCCGGCCGACCAGAGCGCATCCAGCACCGAAGCCGGCGTTGCCTCGCGGTCGTCGCCCTGGCGCGCCGCGGGGCGCAGCGCGGCGGCGAGATCGCGCACCATCGATTGCGCGAGTTGCTGTTCTTCGGTCAGTTCAAACGAGATCAAAGGTCAATTCCTCCCCAGGGCTTCGATGTGAGGTGCGGCGGATTGCCGAATCGGGTTCTCTTGACAGCGGCGAACTCTATTTGCAATGGTTCAACCAATGGAGCACAGGCGAGAGACGACTGTCAAGCGCGCGGCCTTCGCGCATGCGGTGGGACGCACGCGCGCCCGCGCGTCGAGCCTCGCGCCGCTCGAATTCCGGCCGGTCAGGACCACGCGCGCCTTCGAGGAAATCGCCGACCAGATTCGCCGCGAACTGTCCAGGCGCCGGCTCAGAGCGGGCGACCGGCTTCCGCCCGAGCGCGTGCTCGCCGAGCAGTTCGGCGTGTCGCGCAACACTTTGCGCGAGGCGCTGCGCTCGCTGGAAAACTCGGGCCTGCTCAGGTTGCAGAAGGGCGCGACCGGAGGGGCCTTCGTGCGCGAGAGCACGGGCGAAGCGATTATCACCGGGCTGCGCGACATGTTTCACCTCGGCGCCATCCAGCCCGAGCATCTGACCGAAGCCCGCGTACTGATCGAATCGATCGTGGTGCGCGTGGCCTGCGATCGCGCCACGGCGGACGACGTCGCGGCGCTCAACGCCAATATCGAGGCCGCCGAGAAGGCGGCCCGCGGCAAATTGCCTTTCTATGAGCAGGCCGCGCTCCATCTCGATTTTCATCGCGTGCTCGCCCGCGCCACCCGAAACCCGGTGATGTCGATCGTGATGGAGGCGCTGATCGACGTGATGCAGCACTTCATCCGCGAGATCGGCCAGACCCGCAATCCGTGGGTCATGCCGTCGCGCCGCCGCTTCATGAAGCATTTCGAAGCCCGCAACGCCGACGCGGCCGCGGCCGAGATGGAACAGCATCTCGAGCGGCTCAACCGCTATTACCTCTCGCGCTGGAAGGAAAAAGATCGCGCGGAGGCGGCCAATGGATGACGGCGTTCTCGCCGGCGTGCGCGTGCTCGACTTCACGACCATCGTGTCCGGGCCGTACTGCACCCGACTGCTTGCCGACCTCGGCGCGGAGGTTATCAAGGTCGAGCCACCCGAGGGCGATTACATCCGCACCCAACCGCCGTTGCGCGATGGCAGAAGCGCCTATTTCGCGCATCTCAACTGCGGCAAGAAGAGTCTGGCCGTCGATCTGAAAAAGCCGCGCGCCGTCGATCTGATGCGCGAGTTGGCCGAGCGATGCGATGTCGTGGTGGAGAACTCGCGCCCGGGTGTGATGCGCCGATTGGGGCTGGACTACGATGCGCTCGACCGCCGCAATCCGCGCATCGTCTATTGCTCGATCTCCGGATTCGGGCAGACGGGTCCCTGGGCCGGGCGCAGCGCATACGCGCCGATTCTGCACGCCGCATCCGGTTTCGACATGGTGAATCTCTCCTACCAGGACGGGCTCGAAACGCCGCTCAATACCGGCATCTACGTCGGCGACGTGCTCGGAGGGACCTGCGCGTTTGGCGCAATCCAGGCAGCTTTGTATCGTCGGGAAAGAACCGGGCGCGGAGACTACATCGATCTCGCGATGATGGATGCGATGCTGGGAATGCTCATCTACGAATTCCAGGAGGCGCAGTTTCCGGTCGGCAAGAAAGCGCGCGGGTTTCCGCCCACCCGAACCAAAGACGGGTTTGTGATGATCGCGTTCGTGAAGCCCAACAATTTCGAGGCGACCGCCCGCGCCGTCGGACATCCGGAATGGATCGTTGATCCGCGCTTCAGCACCATCCAGGCGCGCATGAAGCATTGGGCGGAATTGATGGACCTGGTCGGCGAATGGGCGTCCGCACGCACTTCCGCCGAATGCGAAGAAATTCTCGATGCGGCCGGCGTGCCGTGCTCGCGCTATTACTCCGTGCGCGAGGCGCAGTCGCTGCCGCATCTGGCCGAGCGCGGCAGCTTCGCCACGATCGATGACGGAGCGGGCGCGCTCAGCGTCCCGAATCCCGCTTTCCGGATGCTCGGGAGCGAGGTTCGCGCGCGCGACTACGTGCCTTCGCTCGGAGCCGACGGCCCCGAGATTCTGTCCAGGGTGCTCGAATATTCGGCAGGGGAGATCGACGATCTTCGCGCGCAGAAGGTTCTGGTGGGCGGGTAAACGTCGCAGCCGGAGGACAAGAAAATGGGCGAAATCCTGATCGCGGGAATTACTCATTACCCTCCGCTCGCCGGGCCCGATGAATCGATGGCCTGGATTCTGAAGCGGATGCTGCAGAACCCGCAGCTTCCCGGCGAATTGCGCACGCCGAGCGGATGGCCCCCGGCGATGCGCGAGGAGTGGGGCGCCGACGAGGGAAAATCCGCCGCCGCGCGCCATCGCCAGGACCATCTGGCCTGGCTTCGAAAGGTGCGGGGCGCGCTCGATGACTTCAAGCCCGACTTCATCGTGGTCTGGGGCGACGATCAGTACGAAAACTTCCGCGAAGAGGTTGTTCCTCCCTATTGCATCTATGCGCATCCGTCGTTCGAGTTCGGTCCGCCGCACCGGAACGTATGGAACGAGCCGCCCGACAAGAAGTTCCGCGTCTCCGGCAATGTCGCCGCGGCCAAAGAGCTTGCAAGCCGCCTCATCGAAGCCGGCTTCGATACGGCATACTCGTACAAGCCGCTGCATCCTCCGCTCGGCCATGCGTTTGCCAATGCGGTCTTCTACCTTGACTATGATCGCAAAGGCTTTCCGTTTTCGATAATCCCCTTTGCCGTCAACTGCTACGGCAGGCGCGTGATCGCCCAGCGCGGCGGTCTTCCCATTTTTGAAAATCCGCCGAGCGAGTCGGAGTTGGATCCGCCCGCACCCAGCGCGCGCCGGCTGTTCGATCTGGGCGCGGCCACCGCGCGAATTCTGAAGCAGAGTCCGTGGCGCGTCGCGCTGATGGCATCGTCGGGATGGTCGCATGCGTTTCTCACCGCGAAAAATCATTTCCTCTATCCCGATACTCCCGCCGACCGGCGGATGTACGAGGCGCTTCGCGCGGGGCGTTACGAGCAGTGGCGCGATTACTCTGCCGCCGCCGTCGAGGACAGCGGCCAGCAGGAGTTGCTCAACTGGATGTGCGTAGCAGGCGCACTTTCCGAGCTCGGCCGCAAGCCGCGCGAAACCGGGTTTATCGAAACGTGGATTTTCAACTCCTCGAAGTGCTTCCTGGTGGCGTGAGCGCTCATGAAACTCGAAGGCAAAGTCGCGATAGTAACCGGCACGAGCCCCAATATCGGCGGCGGAATCGCGGAGGGACTGGCCCTCGAAGGCGCCGCCGTCGTGTGCGTGGACGCGCGGACTGAAAACGCGCGCGATTGCGCCCAGTCGATCGCCGCCAGCGGCGGGCGCGCAATCGCAATCACCTGCGACGTCACCGACGAAGCGCAGGTCAGCGCCGCCGTCGCCCGCGCGCGAGAGAGCTTCGGGACGGTCAATGTCCTCGTGAACAACGCCGCCTTTTTCAATCGCAAAGGCGTGCTCGACATGCCGTTCGATGAATGGCACAAGCAGCTCGCCGTGATCCTGGGCGGAGCGTTCCTGTTCACCAAGTATGCGGCGAACTCGATGATCGAGCAGCGCTGCAAGGGCAGCATCATCAATATAATTTCAACCGCCGGTCATCAGGGCGAGCCCGGGAATATCGCGTACTGCACCGGCAAGAGCGGCCTGTTGAATTTCACCCGATCGGCGGCGATGGAACTGATTGGACACAGGATTCGCGTCAACAGCCTGACGCCTACCGCGACCGATCCGTCGGAATCGCTGGGGAGGGCCGCGCGATGGGGCCGCAAGACGCCCGACCCCGCGCGCCTGAAGGAGGCGTTCGAGCCGTTTCGCTCGCGGGTCGCGATGCAAAGGCTGCCGAGCCCGAGCGATTATGCGAGAGCCGCGGTTTTTCTGGCGTCGGATGACGCCGAGATGATCACCGGCATCGACTTGCGTGTCGATGCTGGAGCGATTGCCCAGTACTGGGCGTGGGATCCGTCGCGCAGGCAAGCCTGAGCGCGCCAAGGAGACGAGCCATGGAAAAGTCGGCCGAAACCTACATCATCGACGACAAGGAAGCGGGACTGTTCCGCGTCAATCGCCGGGTATTTACCGATCCCGAGTGCCTTGAGCGGGAGCAGCGGCGGATTTTCGAAAAATGCTGGATCTACGTCGGTCACGAATCCGAAGTGCCGCACGCGGGCGATTACCAGTCGCGCACCGTCGCCGGGCGTCCGATCATCCTGGTGCGCGGCGATGACGGCGTGATCCGCGTGCTGCTCAACACGTGCACGCATCGCGGCGCACTGGTCTGCCGGCAGAAGGCCGGCAACACGAAGTCCTTTCAATGTCCATATCACGCCTGGACCTTCGACTCGCGCGGCCGCCTCACCGGCATCCCCGGCGAAGATTCCTACGGCGGAGAATTTTCGCGCGATGAGCGCGCGCTGGCCGCTCCCGCGCAGGTGGACAGCTATCGCGGGTTTGTCTTTGCCTGCTACGACCCGGCCGCCGAAAGCCTCTACGACTACCTGGCCGGAGCGAGGGAGTACCTCGACCTGGTGGCCGATCAGTCCGAAGTCGGAATGAAAGTCGTCGCCGGGCAGCAATCCTACAGCGCGCGCGCCAACTGGAAACTGCTGGTCGAGAACAGCTACGACGGCTATCACGGCCTGCCGACGCATCAGCGCTACTTCAGCTTCCTTGGCGATATCGGAATCGACGTGCGATCGCGCAACATTGCCGCGCCGCCTCATCAAAAGCCCGTCGATCTCGGCAACGGCCACGCGGTGGTCGAGTATCAAAGCGCGTGGGGCAGGCCGATCGCGCATTGGGTGCCGCCCTTCGGCGAACATCGCAAGGCGCATTTCGAAGCGATCAGGCGCCGCTTCGAGGATCGTTTCGGCAAGGAGCGCGCCTGGCGCATCTGCGAGACCAGCCGCAACCTTGGCATCTTCCCGAACCTGGTCATCAACGACATCATGGCGATCACGATTCGCACCTTTTATCCCGTGGCGCCCGACTACATGGAGGTGAATGCGTGGGCGCTGGCGCCCGCCGATGAAGGCGCGGAAGACTCGGCCCTTCGCCTCGACAACTTTCTCACCTTCCTTGGCCCCGGAGGTTTCGCGACGCCGGACGATGTCGAGATGCTCGAGTCGTGCCAGGTGGGCTTTCGCAATCGCGAGGTCGAGTGGTCGGACATCTCGCGCGGGATGAAGCGCGAATATCCGACAATCACCGACGAGCTTCAGATGCGCGCATTCTGGAGGCGATGGAACCAGCTTATGACGGAGCCGCAGATTCGGCGCGCGAGGAAAGCAGCATGAGCACCGACCAACTGCCGACCCGCCAGGAGGTCGAGGATCTCCTCTACAAGGAGGCCGCGCTGCTGGATGAGTGGCGGCTGGAGGAATGGCTCGAGCTGCTCACCGAAGACGCGGTTTACCAGGTTCCTCCCACCGACGTGCCGGAGGGGGATGCGCGCAATACGCTGTTTATCATCGCGGATGACGCGGTCCGGATTCGATCGCGCGTAAAGCAGCTTCTCGGCCGGTTCGCGTGGGCGGAAAATCCTCATTCGCGCACCCGCAGGCTGATAACCAATGTGCGCGTCCTCGGCGCTGACGACGGCGGCATCCTTGTCACCGCGAACTTTGCGGTCCATCGGATGCGCTATGAGTCGGTCGATACCTATATCGGCCGCTACGATTACAAGCTCGCGCGCGCCGGTGGAGAGCTGAAAATAAAAGAGCGGCGGGCGATCCTCGACAACGAGGCGCTTCGACCTCACGGAAAAATCAGCTTCATCCTGTAGTCGCCCAACCGCAGATCGCATGAACGCCATCGACATGCATAACCATCTCGTCGCTCCCGGCGTGATCGATTTCCTGGCGCGGGAGGGCAGGCATTACGCGACCCGCATCGTCGAGCGCGACGGACGCAGGTTCTTCCTGATCCAGGAAAAAGCGATGCGCCCGATTGATGGGCCGATCTCGGATGCGGCCGCGCGCGTCGCTGAGATGGAGCGCGAGGGCGTCGCGAAACAGGCAATCTCGTGCGTTCCGTTCCTGATGTATCCGGAAGTCGCGGCCGACCTGGGTCTCGCGATCGCGCGGATCAACAACGACGCGATGGCGCAGCTTGCGGCTCGCGACCCGGAACATTTCGCGCCGCTCGCGTCGGTTCCGATGCAGGATCCTTCGGCGGCGGCAAAAGAACTCGAGCGCGCCGCAACGCTCGGGCTGCGCGGCGTCGAAATTCCGCCCAAGGCCGGCGAACGACAGTTGGATGAACCAGAGTTCGAGGAATTCTGGGCCGCCGCCGAGTCGCTTCAGATGGCCGTATGCATCCATCCATTTGAAGCCGCGCCTTCGGGCGCGCTCTCGCGCTATTTCCTTGGGAACCTCGTCGGCAACCTCTATGACACCGGGCTGGCTGCGGCGCTTTTGATTTACGGCGGCGTACTGGAACATCATCCGCGGCTCAAAGTGGTTCTCTATCACGCGGGCGGAGCGCTCTCCGCACTGGTGGGCCGGCTCGACATGGGTTATCGGCTGGTGCCGGAATGCAAGCAGGCGATTCCGCGTCCGCCCTCGACCTACGTTTCGCAGTTTCACTTCGACATCATCGCGCACAATCGCGACCTGCTCGCGCATCTGGTGAAAACCTGGGGCGCCGATCGCTTCGTGCTGGGCAGCGACTATCCGCTGGCCGCCGGCCTGGCGCATCCGGTGCAGGAAGTCAAAGCGCTCGGACTGGACGCTGCCGATGAGGCCAGGATTCTGCGGGACAACGCGCGCGGCCTGCTGAGATTGTAAACGGCGCCACTTCAAGGACTCGGGGCCGGCGCTCGATCGTAATCCGCATTTCGGAAACGGAAATGAATTTTGATTTTACCGAACAGGAGAACCGGTTTCGCAAAAGCTTGCGCGCGTGGCTCGACGAGAATGCGCCGAAGCTCCTCGCCGATGGACCCCAATACTCCGACCCGGAGAAGCGATGGGAACGCGCGATGCGCTGGCATCGGGCGCTCCACGCCGCCGGATGGGTCGGAATCTACTGGCCGATGGAATACGGCGGACGCGGATCGACCCTGGTCGAACAGTACATCTATGAAGAGGAGATGGACCGAATCGGCGCGCCCGGAACCATCAATCCCGTGGGACTCAATATCGCCGGACCCACGATCATGCAGTGGGGCAGCGAGGAGGTGAAACGGCGCTACCTGCCGCCGATTCTCTCCGGCGATGAAATCTGGTGCCAGGGATACTCCGAGCCGGGAGCCGGCTCCGACGTCGCTTCGCTTACCACTCGAGCCGAAGATCGCGGCGATTACTTCGTGGTCAACGGCCAGAAGGTTTGGACCACGCTGGCCCATCGCGCCCACTTCTGCCTGCTCCTTTGCCGCACCGATCCGTCCGCGCCCCGGCACAAGGGCCTGTCCTACATGCTGGTGGACATGAAAAGCCCCGGTATCACCGTGCGTCCGCTCGTCCAGATCACCGGCAATCACGATTTCAACGAGATATTTTTTGAGGACGTGATCGTTCCGAAAAAGAACCTGCTCGGTCCGCAGAACGATGGATGGCGGGTGGGGGTGACCACCCTGATGTTCGAGCGGGTGACGGTCGGCGCTCTGCTCCAGATCGAGCGCGAGGTGTCGCGGCTGCGCGACCTGCTCAGCAGGCCCGATGCTTCCGGCTGCCGCCCGGCTGACGATCCGTACGTGAGACAGCGCTTCGCCGAAATTCACAGCGACTGCCAGGCCGCCCGCTACAGCTCGCTGCGAAGCCTGACGCGAAGGCTCAAGGGACAGCCGCCGGGACCGGAAGGATCGATCGCGAAGCTGTTCCGGACCGAGGCGATGCTGCGGATGGTGAGCTTTGCCGAAGAAGTGCTGGGGCCGTACGCCCAGCTCGTGGAAGGCTCTCCGTTCGCGATCGAGCACGGGCGCTGGATGCATTCGCTCTTCTATGCGCGCGCCCAGACGATTGCAGGCGGCACCTCCGAGATTCAGCGCAACGTGATCGGCGAGCGCGTCCTGGGCCTGCCTAAGGGATAGGCGCGCCTTTCATATTCAGAAGCGCCGGGCGCTCAGAAACAGCGCGCCGATCACGATAGTTATCGCGGTGAGCGGAGCGCCGACCTTGAAGTATTCCCAGAAGCTGATCTCCACACCCTCCGCGCGGGCGCGCTGAACCACGATCAGGTTGGCGATCGAACCGGGGATGGTGAAGTTTCCGGCCAGCGTCGATGCCATCGCCATCGTGAGCCACGCCGCGTGTTGATTGGGCAGCGACTTGACAAACGGGCTCAGCACCAGGACGGCGGGAACATTGCTCACGAGATTGGAGAGGAGAGCGGTCACGATGCTGAGGATTGCGACTTTCTCCAGATGCCATCGCGCGATCGTCTGGATGGCTCGCGCGGTCAACACCTGTCGTTCGAGTCCCGCGACGACGATGAACAATCCGGCGAACATCAGCAGGAGCGGCCAGTCGATTTCCGCGTAAATTCGGCGCGACTTGACGCGGCGCGTGAGCATCAGCACGCCGCCCGCGCCGATCGCCGCGCGCGCCGGCGCAACTCCCGCAAAGAACGCCGCAACCATCAAAAGCGAAATGATTCCCGACTTGACCATCAACGCCCGGTTGGCGCTGACCGGCGGGAAATAGGTGGCGAGCCGCTCGGAAGTCCGGAACTCGGACGGGTAGGCGATCGCGATTAGAACGATCGTGAGCACAAGTCCGATCGCGGCGACCGGCGAAAGCGCCGCCGCAAACCCGCCGTAGGCGAGATGCGAGAGGCTGCCGATGATGATGTTCTGCGGATTTCCGGTGATGGTCGCGGTGCTGCCGACGTTCGATGCCATGGCGATCGCCAGCGCGTACGGCACCGGATTGCGGCGCGCGTGGAGCGCTATTTCCATCACCAGCGGCGTCATCGCCAGACAGATCGCATCATTCACGAGGAACGCGGAGAGAATTCCGGTGAGCGCTACGACCGCGATCAACAGGGTCAGCGGATGGCGCGCGCGCTCGACGATCCACGCGGACGCGAACCGCAAGAGTCCCGACAGCCGCAGGTTTGCCACCACGATCATCACGCCGAGCAGCAGCGTAATCGTGTCGAAATCGATCGCATCATAGGCCGCACGCAGCGGAATAACGCCCGCCGCAACCATCAGCGCCGCACCCGCAAACGCCGCGCCGGCGCGGTCGATGCGAAGGCCGGGCAGGCGTCCGATGCCGACCGCGACGTAGGTCACAGCGAAAACCGCGATCGCAATCGCCTTGATCATCGGCGCGGATACGCTGATTTCCGAGAGCCAGGTCAAATCCCGCTCTCTTCTTTCTCGTGCGCGGCAAGCGGTGCGCAGCCGCGGCAGGCGATGGGCGCGCGATGGATTGAGTTCATGCGAGCGGAGGGCGGATGTCCGAGGTCTTCAGCGATCAATGAGCGTCCGAGCCAATGCTATTTAGGCGGTTCCGATCGGCGTTGCAACCATGCGTCGACGGACCATGGCCCGCCGCCCGTGCCGATCAGAAAAAGCAGGCACATCGTCATCGCGAAGTCGGTCCTCGCGTCGCTTACCATGAACCAGAAGCCCTGATCGGCGCGAAACAGCTCCGGGATCTTGGTCGTCGCGATTGCCGTCAAAATCACGATCAACAGCGGAAGGCTCGCGATCCTGGTGAGCAACCCCGCAAGCACCAGCAATCCGCATACGATTTCGAAAGCTCCCACGAAGGGAGCGGTGAAACCGGGCATCGGAAGGCCGATGCGCGCAAAGCGCAGCACGCCCATGTGGGGGTCGATGTATTTCAGAATGCCCTGGGTGAAAAAAATCAGGCCGACAGCGAGGCGGATAAAAATGATCGCGCGTCCGCTCGGAATCGCAAACGAAGATCCGCCGCCGGTTCGCATCATCCGATCAGGCGGGCTTTGCGTGATTGCTGCCCGCCATCCTCTCGCTGGTCCAGAATACCGCCATCGCCGCGGCTTGAAGGCCGACCGAAAGGGCGACCAGTCCCCACACGAAGTGATCGTACAGGACGCCGAGCGCCGCACTCCCCGCCATCCAGGCGACTCCGTAGAACAGATCGAAAACGCCGTACGCGGTAGATCGATTCTGCTCCGGCGTCACATTCGCTACCAGAGCCACCAGGAGAGAGTCCTGGATCGCAGTCGCGATTCCCCAGATAGCAACGCCGAAGCCCACGGCCAGTCCCGAGCCAAGAAACACCATCGGAGTTGCGGCGGCTCCCACCGCGATCGCAATCGCGATCGCGACCATTCCCATCCGATCGAGCACGAAGCCCAGGGCCGGAGCGCTTAACGCCGCTAACACCATAGCGATAGCGTACAGCACCGAAATCATCGCGGGCGACGCGATCCCCGTCTGCCCCAGATGGTAGGCGATCAGCGCGAAGTCAGCGTAACCCGCGGCAAACAAGGCCCCTCCGATCGCGTAGATCCAGAACAGCCGCGGAAACCGGATCGGCGATCGGGATGCTCTCAGCACTGGACGAACGGTCGCGCCCCGCGACGCCGCGCCGGCCGCGGCCAGGCATACGAAAGCGGCCACTGCCGGAATCAGGAGAATTCCAAAGCCCGCGCGAAAGCTCCCGCGGCGGACGAGAACCATCGCGACGATCAGCGGTCCCATCGCGCCTCCAATCGAATCGAGCGCGTGATTTATTCCGAAGACCTTTCCGCTTCCCAGCTCTCCGCCCGCGCGCGATAGCAGCGACGACATCGCCGGACGCCTGATGCCGCGGCCGAGACGCTCGCCGATCATCAACCCCGCGGCGGCCGGCCACGCGCGCGCAAGCGCCAGCGCCGGAACGCATAGGAGATTGATAGCGTAGCCGGCCCAGATTTCCATCCAATATTGTCCGGTGCGATCCGCGATCACGCCGGAAAGGATGCGCACGACGTACCCGGCCAGCTCGCCTCCTCCCGCAACGATGCCGACAATCGTGCCGCTCGCGCCAAGGTGCCCAAGGAAATCGCCGGTCACTCCGCGCGCGCCTTCATAGGTCATATCCGCGAAGAAATTGGTGATGGCGACGACCAGAACGAAGCGCCATACCGACCGCCGCGGAGAGACCTCGGTGCTCGCCATTACGTTTACTTACGGCGCGTGTCCGAAAGCGGCAACCCGGTTGCGGCGCGCGGGCGCGATGCGGCTTTCGATATTTATCCGGCCTCGCCCGCCTCATCGATGCGCTTGCGAAAATAGCCGGAGAGCAGCCGCGCGAGGTCGTGGTTCGCCACCTCTTCGACCGCCCCTGTCTTCAAATCACCGAGCTGAAAGGGACCGTAGGCGATACGGATAAGGCGGGTAACCCTGAGGCCGATATGTTGCAGCAACCGCTTCACTTCCCGGTTCTTGCCCTCCTCGAGCGCCATCGTGAGCCAACTGTTGCCGCCCTGAACTCGATCCAACGTGCATCGCGCCGGCCGGTAAGCGACGCCATCGACCGTCAGGCCCCGGCTCAGCTCTTCGAGCGAGCGGCGGTTGACGCGTCCATGCGCGCGGACGCGGTATACGCGCAGAAACTTTTGCGCAGGATGCTCGAGATAGCGGGCGAGGCCGCCGTCGTTGGTCAGAAGCAGAAGCCCCTCGGTGTTGATGTCGAGGCGGCCCACCGAAATCACTCGCGGCAGCGACTTTGGCAACGCCGAGAAGACGGTGGGCCGCCCTTCAGGATCGCGAGCCGTGGTCACCAACCCTGCCGGTTTGTGGTACCGCCAGAGCATCGTACGCTGCGCGCCAGCGACCGGTTTGCCATCGACGGTCACCAGGTCCGCCTCGTCCACGAGATGAACCGGATGCCGGATCACGGCGCCGTTGAGCGCGACGCGGCCCGCTTCGATCATCCGCTCGCAATCGCGCCGCGAGCCTACACCGGCCCGCGCGAGAACCTTGGCGATGCGCTCCTTGGCCATCGAGGCGAGATATTACCGGGCGCGGCCCGGCTTTTCCTCATGCCGCCAAATGTCTATGGTCGATAACGAAGCGTTGTCCGGATAGTTGTCGCAATCGCGATGATGGAAGAGCGGTTCAAAGGCGGATGCGTCTGCGGGGAGATTCGGTACGAGATCGATCGGATCTTCGACGTTATCTATTGCCATTGCAACCGATGCCGCCGGGGCACCGGCGCTCCGGTAGTCGTGACCGCGCAGGTAGCCGGCGATTCGTTCCGCCTGACGAAGGGATCGCCTACCGAGTACAGGACGTCCGCGTCGGGGCGCAGCTTCTTCTGCGGCAAGTGCGGCACGGGCCTGTACGGCGAATATTCCAAACAGGGCCATCCGCTCGCCGCCAACGGCCGATATTTCTCGGTTCGAACCGGAACCCTCGACGAGCCGGAGAAAGTGAGCCCGCAGATTCATCAGTTCGTCGAAAGCAGGCTCGCATGGTTCGACACAACCGACGCTCTGCCGCGCGTAAAAGGAAACACCCTGCCGCATCCCACCCGCCGCACCCCCAAAAGTCTCTAGCGACACCCAGCCCGAAATTCCGCCTGTTCCGCCGTGCGGCTTCACTCGCGGGTGCGCGATGTTTTTCTCCGTGTCGGCGAAACTGATATGTTGGAGCGCTGCGATCGTTCGCAATCCTCAGCGGAGAGGTGGCCGAGTGGTCGAAGGCACCAGATTGCTAATCTGGCGTACTGGGTAACCGGTACCGAGGGTTCGAATCCCTCCCTCTCCGCCAAAGTAAACGCCGGTCCGTCCTGCCACAATTGAACACAATACGGTTCTCGCGGCAGGTCGGAGCTACCGGCTGGCCAGGGTTGAACTCGAGAAAATCAGGCGGGCTTCGCGGAATCCTGTTGTGCTGGAGGTTTCGCTCCCTTGATGTCGCGATGCTTTTCTGCGCCGATGTCGCGCATCGTGATCGACATCCCCAGGACCTCGCCCGTCGGACTGAGCATCGGTGATGTGGTCACCGCGACGTTTAGCGGCTTGCCGTCCTTGCGCAGGCGGACGGTTTCGAATTGCTCGGCTTTGCGCGTTTTACAGATGCGTTGAGCGCGATCGAGGAGTTCGCCGCGCCGATCGAGCGGCACCAGCAGCGCGGCGCTGTGTCCGATGATCTCATTGGCGCGATAACCGAACAGCGCCTCGGCCGCGGGGTTCCAGCTTGTTACGATCATGTCTCTCGTTTCGCTGTAGATCGCTTCGGCGGATGCGCCGACGATGGAGGCGAGCAGCGCGCTGGCTTCCTGCGCGCGCTTGCTCTCGCTCGCATCGCGCATCGCGATCGCGATTCGGTCGGGCGGATGGTTGGGCTCCCCGAATGCGGAAGCGTTGAGCGAAACCGGGATCGTCCGCGCGTCGCGAGTCAGCAGCGAAAGCTGGATGTCGTGCGCCGGTCCCTCCCGCAGCACTTTTTCCAGCACCGATTGCGTGCCCAGTGGATCACTGAAGAGCGATTCGACCTTTACTCCGAGCAATTCTTCGCGCGTGTAGCCGGTAAGCGCGAGTGCGCGCTCGTTCACGTCAGTCAGCTTGAGAGAGCCGTCGCTTACCAGCATCGCGTCCGGCGAAGATTGAACCAGGTTGCGGCTGTATTCGCGCTCCGTGCGCAAGGTCCGCTCGATTGCCCGTTGCTCGGTCACGTCGCGCGCGACGCCGAAAATACCGGAGACCTGGCCCGCCTTGTAAAAGAGCGACGCGTTGAAGGAGATGGGAACTTCGCGGCCACTGGCGGTTTTCACCACCAGTTCGATATTGGAAACAAAGCCTTCGCTGAAGGCCTTCTTGACCGCGTCACGCGCGACTGACGGGTCGGTGAAATAGCTCTCAAACGGGCTGCCCAGGAGAATGTTCCGCGGAACCTGGGTGAGGTTGGAAAGCTGCATGTTGCTGTCGGTGATCCGCATTTCCTGGTCAACCGTGACCATCGCGTCAATCGACGACTCGATAAGCCCGCGCGTGTATTCGTGCGCGTCGCGCAGCTCCGTTTCGATTTGCTTGAGCGCGTTGATATCGCGGCCGATTCCCGCGGTGCTCACGATCTTTCCGGAGGAATCGCGAATCGGAAAGACGTTCACCTGCGAAACGTACGATTCGCCGGTTTTCCTTTTGGCGCGCAACTCGAAGCAGGCCGACTCGCCGGTATCCATGACCCGGCGATGGCCCTGGACCGCGCGTTCCACTTCCTCGAGAGGAAGAATCAGATCGAGACCGCGTCCAATTGCCTGCTCGGCGGTGAATCCAAAAGTTTCTTCGGCAGCCCGGTTCCAGCTCGCGATTTTGGAATCGGCGGAGAGGCCGATTATCGCGTCCTGTGTCGCGTTGACAATCGTCGCCAGTTCTCTCTGATGCCGCTCCGCGCGCTTGGCCTCTGTTATATCGCGGACGATGGTGGAGGCGCCGAGCAGTTTTCCGCTTGAATCATAGATTCCAGACACCCAGACCGAAACGTCAACCGTTCCCCCGCCCTTTCTAAGCGCCGCGACCTCCGAGTGGCGCACGGCCAGTGGGCGTCCGGCCGATGCGGCGGCGAACTCGCGCTTGACACCGGCGACCGCAAGGTCGCGACGGTCCGGAGGAACGACGAGATTCGCGATATTCTGGCCGATCGCTTCCTTCGCGCTGTAGCCAAACAACTTTTCCGCGGCTGCGTTCCAGCTTGTAATCCGCGCGTCAAGATCGACGCTGATGATACCGTCTTCGGACGACTTCACGAGCGCGGCGAGCAGCCCCTGTTCCCGCTCCTGACGGCGTCGCTCCGTGATGTCGCGGATAACGTTCGACATCCCAAGCAGCTCGCCCGAGCTGTCGTAGATGCCCGAGGCGACGATCGACACGTCAATGATGCTGCCGTCCTTTCTTGCGACCTGCTGCTCGAGGCGATGAACGAAATTGGGGTCAGCGGCAAGCTTTTCCATGTCCTGCCGAATCCCCAGTTCTGCGAGCGGACGTAGCTCAGGCGACGCGTACAGTTCAGCCGCGTTCCTACCCATCGCTTCCTCGGCGGTGAAGCCAAGCAGCCTCTCAGAGCCGCGGTTCCAGGTCATGATCTTGAGATCGGGAGAAACGCTATTGATCGCGTCGTCCGACGAATTGACCAGTGCGGAGAGCAGCCTTTGTTCCCGCTCGGCGTTTCTGCGATCGCTCATGTCGCGCAGGATGTTGCTCATGCCGATCACTTTGCCGGCCGCATCGGAGATTCCCGAGGCGACCAGCCACGCATCGACCCTGCTGCCATCCTTTCTCTGCAGGGGGAATTCTCCGCGGCGCACGAATCTGGGGTTTGTTTCGAGGGTCTTGAGGTCGTTGCGAATCTCGCCCTCCACGAAGTCGCGTGCTTCCGGAGGGACATAAAGATCCACAACGCGGTGTCCGATCGCCTCCGCGGCGCTGAATCCGAGCATCCGTTCCGCCCCCGAATTCCAGCTCATCACCCGCGCGTCCGTCGAAATGCTCAAAATTGCGTCTTCCGTGGATTCGACGATCGCGGCCAGCAGCGCCTGATTGCGCTCGGCGGCCGCTTCCTCGGTGATGTCTCTCGCAAAGCCGAGGATCTGTTCGATTTCCCCGCTTTCGGTGACGAGGGGTATGGCGACTATGTCGAGAAGCCGCCGCCGTCCTTTCAGTGTCTTGAAGCCCCACTTGGAGAGGGTGACTGGTTGCCCGGCTTGAACCTTGGTCACCGCCGCGGCAGTGTCATCCGGAGACCACTGTGGCGGTTCGCCTACGGCATAAATGTTTCGGCCGAGAACTTCTTCTTCGCGGTCGGCCTCGAAGAGCGCCAACGCGGCGGCGTTTATTCTTGTAACGGTCCCATCGGCGGCGAACGTGAGGGTGGGGTACGGCACGCGTTCGATACTGAACAGGTGCGGACCGTTTGATGAGGGCTGCTTCTGAGCGGCCGATGCGCCTGATGATGACGGCGACCCGCGGCCGCTAGCCGTCGTATCCGTCCTCGAGACACTCGATTTCATGCGAGTTCTCTGCGGTCCTCGGCCATAATGCGCACATACACAGTTGAGCTCACAGCGCCCCCTCTTTGGGGAGCAATTTTCGGACCATTTTGCCCGGACGTTTCAAACGTCCACGCTCATTGCGGGGTCTGCATCATCTGCGCTTAACTCCGAATCCTGTTGGAATAATCCGACACGCGAAATCGCGCTGTTGCTCTGGCGGACGGCGAAGGTTTCTGAAAACCGTTGCGGGATGGCCCAAATCGGGACATTCGCTTGACGCCGATAGAAGCACCCGGCGGCGAACCGCACGCTTGGAGCGCCAGTTCCCGCGGCCCCTGTTTTGCTTACCCTGCTGAACCCCAAGCCACGCTTCTGGAGCCAACGGGAAATGTACAGCTTCGCCAACGACGGCAGGGAAGAATTCAGCTACGCCATTCTACCCTCGCAATTCAACGACCTGGTCAGGCGGCGCAAGTCGGGATTTGACGGCGAATACCGTCTGATGTGGGCGGTGTTGGAGGACGCCATCCGCGCGTACGTGGTCAATGCGAAGAGGACGACGCGCAAGCAGCGGATCGATTTCGCCGAAGTCTGCGACTGGTTCTTTCCGCCTACTTCCGCGCCGCAGGGTCTGTTTGGCTTCCACAGCATCTGCGAGCAACTGGGGATCGACTCGTACCAGCTTGCGCGGGGCCTTTCGAAACTGAAGCTCAAGGATCTGCCGATCCGCCGCTACAATCGCGCGCTTCGAATCGCCCGTATCCCGCGTATCGCCGCGTAGCCGTCCCGGACGTCCTTGGCCGCCCCCTTCCGGGGCCAGGATGCCGCCGTCGCGAACGCCGAGGCTGCTGCATACGTCCGCCTTTTGATGCCCCTCAGGGTTGCCATCGACTTTTTGCCCGAAGCTGTGGCACACAGACTAGGGGGTGGATTCAACCACTTTTCATTCTGGGGAGTGTTCAGATGATCGGGCTTAAGGAACAGACGGTTCGCGGGGCGAAAACCTTCGCGGAACTTCGCGCGAAGCACAAATGGAATATCCCGAGCGATTACAACGTGGCGATCGATTGCCTCGACCGCCACACCGCGCTGCGCGACAAGGTAGCGCTGCTGTACGAGGACGATGAAGGCCACACGGCGCGCTACACCTTCGCGCAAATGATCGAAGCCTCAAATCGTTTCGCCAACGCCCTGCGCGGCATCGGAATCGGACGCGGCGACGTGGTTGCCGTCCATACTCCCCAGCGTCCCGAAACCGCAATCGCTCATATGGCGCTTTATCGGCTCGGGGCGATCGCGCTGCCAATCTCGAAGCTGTTCGGGCCCGATGCGATCCAGTACCGCCTCGACAACAGCTCCGCCAAGGCGATCCTGATGGAGCCGGAGACGGTCGAGAAAATGGATGCGGTGGACCGCAAGAGCCTGCCGAATTTCAAGCACGTCATCGTGGCCGGCCGGGGCAGGGGTGGACTCGCCTTCGACGACCTGATGAGCGAGGGCGCGCCTTCATTTGTGATGGACAAGACCAGCGCCGAGGATCCCGTGCTGCTGATGTACACCTCGGGCACCACCGGCAATCCCAAAGGCGTGCTGCACGTCGCGCGCTATGTACTGGGGCACAACGGAATCGACTATTCCTACAACTATCTGCGCGACGGCGATTTATACTACAGCCCGGCTGACTGGGCCTGGGCGGGCGGCCTGCTCGACGGATTGCTCGCGATCTGGCCCTATGGAATTCCGGTCCTCGCCTACCGGACGAAGGCGCGCTTCGATCCCGAGGTGACATTCAGGCTGCTCGAAAAGTACGGTGCGTCGGTGGGGTTGTATCCGCCGACAGCGCTGAAGGTGTTGCGGGAGATCAAGAATCCGCGCGAGAAATTCCGCCAGCTCCGCCTCCGATGCATCGTGAGCGGGGCCGAGCCCGTCAGCCCGCAGCTCGCCAAATGGGTCGACGAGGAACTCCAGGTCGAGTTCAATCAGGGCTTCGGCCAGACCGAGGCGAACTATTTCATCGGCACCTGCAGCACGGTGGAACAAGCGCGCCTCGAGCCTCTGGGCAAACCCTATCCCGGCCATGACGTCGCCATCGTCTCGCCGGAAGGACGGGTGCTCAAGACCGGCGAGACCGGCGAGATCGCGATTCGCCGCGATTCGCCGGTGGTGATGCGCGAATACTGGAAGAATCCGGCCGCGATGAGCGACAAGTTCAAGGGCGAATGGTGCATGACCGGCGACCTCGGCCATATGGATGACGAGGGTTACGTCTATTTCCAGGGCCGCAACGATGACGTGATCAAGAGCTCGGGCTATCGGATCGGACCCTCGGAAATCGAAGCGAAAATCATGGAGCACTCCTCGGTCGCATCGTGCGCCGTGATCGGAGTGCCCGATCCCCAGCGCGGACAGGCGATCAAGGCCTTCATCAAACTGCTGCCGGGGTTCTCGCCCTCCGATCAGTTGATCAAGGAAATTCAGACGCACGTGAAGACGCGGCTCGCCGCGCACGAAGCACCGCGCGAATTCGAGTTTCTGGACGAGTTCCCCTCGACCGTGACGGGCAAGATCATGCGGCGCGAACTGAGAGCTCGCGAAGAGGCGAAGCGGCGGGCGAGCTGAGCATGGCTCGGCGGAAGCGGGCGCGGAGGGACTTGACAATCGCGTAACTAAAGGGTGACGTATTATCCGTGAAGATTGATAACACCATCGCCGCGCTGGCCGACCCGACCCGCCGCGAATTGCTGCGCCGCCTCGCTTCCAACCCCTGTCGGGCCACGGCCCTGGCCAGGGGATTCGCGATAAGCCGTCCCGCCGTCGTCAAACATACGCGAGTGCTGAAAAAAGCCGGTCTCATCAGGTCCAGAAAAAACGGTCGCGAACAGATATACGAACTTGCTCCGTCCGGCCAGGACGCGATTCGAGCCCTGATCGCCGAGCTCGAGCAAGTGAGCAGGTTCTGGGACGGCGCGCTGGATGCCTTCAAGCGATACGCGGAAGCGCACGCACGATAAGCCTCAAACTCTTCGCACGCACAGCGGCGCGCGATTCCGATCCGCCGCCAAGTGGAATACTCTCCGGACGGCGCGCCGGGCCGCATCCGCGGCAAACGATCGCGCCGGAGGACGCGATGGCCGATGACGTAGCGCGCCTGCGTGATGCGATTCGGGAAAGCGCGCCGATGCTCGCGGCGCGGTCCGCTGAGATCGAATCCGCGCGATGCCTGCCCACGGACCTGCTCGAGCAACTGACCGCCGCCGGAGTCTTCCGGATGCTGGCGCCGCGGAGCCATGGCGGTATGGAGGTCGCCTTTACGGACTCGATGGAGATCATCGAGGCGATCGCCGCGGCGGATGGTGCGACCGGCTGGACAGTGATGATCGGATCGGAATCGCCGATGCTGCTGGCGCTGCTCCCGCGCCATCGATTCGATCAGCTCTATTCCAACGGTCCCGATGTAATCATCGGAGGCGGGTTTGCCCCGCGCGGACACGCCGAGCTCCAAAGCGGCGGCTACCTGGTCAATGGACGATGGGCGTTTGCGAGCGGATGCCAGCATTGCCAGTGGCTGATCGGCAATTGCGAGGTCCGCGAGAACGGAAAGCCGCGCCCCGGCCCTGTGCCCGGTTCCAGCGAGACTCGCGCGATGTTGTTCCCGCGCGATCGGGTGAAGATCATCGACACCTGGGAAGTGAGCGGACTGCGCGGTACCGGCAGCCAGGACATCGAGGTGCGCGACCTGCGCGTGGAGAACGACGACTCGCTGGACATCTTTCGAGGCGAGCCCTGTCTTGAGGGGCCGCTCTACCGCGCGCCGGTAGTGTCCTTTGCGCTTCATATCGGAGCGGTCGGAATCGGCATCGCCCGCCATGCGATCGCCGACATAATCGCGCTCGCCGGCACCAACAAGAAGCGGCTCTATACGAGCATGGCGATCGCGGATTCTCCTCTGTTCCACTATCGGCTCGCGCACGCGGAGACCAGCCTGCGCGCCGCGCGGGAACTCCTGATGGCGGAGTCGCGCGCGATGTGGCAGTCATCGCTGGCCGGGCGCCCGCCGACTCCGCCTGAGATGGCGCGAATCATAGGGAGCGTCGCGTGGGCCGCCCATACCGCCGCGTCGATCGTCGATACCTGCTACACGGCGGGAGGGGGAACCGCGCCCTATAATTCTTCGCCGCTACAGAGGCACTTGCGCGATATCCACACCCTTACTCAGCACGCCGCGGTCAATGAGACGATGCTTACTCGGGCTGGGGCATTTCTAATCGGTAAGGCGACTGACTTTGCGATTTAGTTGAGACGTTGGTCGCTTGCTGATTCAACTCCCAGACCGTCCCGTCAGGAAGCGACTCGACTGGACGATAATCCTTGCGCAGTTCCCGGCCCAGCAGATAAAGCGGGTCGCCTGGATCGTCCGACTCTGCCCTTGAGAATGGCCATAAGATGAATTTCGGAGCCTCGCGATGCAATCGGCGTGCGATCCTCGCCACCTGGCGCGGGCGGGTGTAGCCGTCCGGCTCCACAAACGGAACTCTGGCCGGATTTTGCAGATCGAGCAGAACGTAGAACATCGGCGTCGAGGCGGCGAAGAATTTGTCGCCCGGGTCAGTGTGCTTGTCGAGCCATGCCAGGTCAGAAAACAGGTCATGGTCCTCGATCGCGACCTGCCCGGCGGGGGTATCGTAAAACCAGTAGTGCTGAAGCTGCGTTTTCAGCGGGGCCATCACCAGGAATGCGGCCGTGACGCCCCATGCCGGCACTTTCCAGAGTCCGCTCGCGCCCTGATTCAACATCCAGATAACAAGGACGAAAGCCGGCAAAGAGATGCCCGCCAGGCGCACGTGCAAGGGCGCGTACGCGACAGTGCAGAACAGCGCGAGACCCACGACCGCAAGGAGTACAGCTTCGAGAGGAAGGCGAACGCCGCCGCGGCGCCTCTTTGTCATCCATCCGTACGCAAAGAAAGCAAGATAAGAGCCGGGTACCAGCAGCTTCATAAAGGTCCAGACCGCGACGCCGCGCACGGTTGGAACCCAGTCCTCAAAGGCGGTTGACCAATTGTTACCCTGGCCCTCGCGGTAGTGCAGGAATGGAAATCTTATGATGTACCGGTAGAAATTGATCGGCCCGGCATTCCAGATCACATACGCGCTGGCCATAAGGACCAGAGCAGCGAATGGAGCGAAGAGGCTTATTTCCTCGCGCAGCAGATGGCGTTCATCTTGCGCCTTGACGCGGTTGTCCCATACCAGAAAGCCCGCTACCGCGGGCACAAGCAATGCCCGCGTCTGCGTGAAGCAGGTCGCCATCCCAAGAAACAAACCGGCTAACAGCAGCCGCGGCGCGCTGCGGCTCTGAATGATTACCGCCGCGGCAAGATACACGAACAGCACGCTGAAGATGTGATGGGTCGCATCCAGCCCGCAATGAAGCCCGAAGCAAAGAAACATCAGGCTTGCCAGGGCCGCGTCCCAGCCGTTCAGCAGCGTCGATCCGATGCGCAGAGCGAGCCATACGTACGCGACATAGGTGACGATCAGGAGAGCCTCGATAAGAGCCAGCTTCGCGCCGAAAACCTTTATCAGCGGAACCTCGAGCAGTTCGGTGCCAGGCAAAGTGTATTGAAAGATGTCCCGGTAGAGCGTCTGGCCCTGAACCATCCGCCGCGCGTTGTCGAAATTGATGAATTGATCGCCGTCGAGCAGACGCGGAGTCGCAGGCAAGAGGAAGAGCGAGAGATATAGAAAGGCCCCTGTCAGCGCCAGCAGAAACAACGTCGCGGTCGCGGGTCTGCGCAAAGCCTCCCCCCACTTTTGCAAGAAGCATGCTGTAGCACCACATTGTCTAATTTGTGCTATCTAAAGGTCAAGAGGGCCGCGGCCGCGGAGATGGCGACAATTCGCTTATCGGCCGCCCGCGTCCGCAACGCAACTCCAGCGCGAAAAACGCTCAGCCCGGGAGCGCCCGCCGCCCGCTGCGCCGGACCACGAATCTCGAAGCGAGCCGCAACGGCCGAAGCGGATAGTAGAGAAAGTGCAGCGCCGGCGGGATTTGCACGGCGGCGTATTCCGCGTCGGACGGCGAAAGATGCCCGAGCAGGTAGCGCGCCCGATGGCGCGGCGATGGAAACATCTTCAGACAGAACGGTATCAGCTCCGCCTCCGCGACAGGCAACGGACGCGCGCCGAGCAACCGCGCGATCGCAACGGCGGCCAGGCGATCCGCCGCATCGTCGGCAGGCAGTCCGGATGGCAACGGCGCTCCCAGCAGGTCCGCCGCAACTTTCATCCCGGTCAGGAGTTGGCGCGTGGTTCCACTCGCGGCGGCGGCCGATATGACCGCCGGCCAATCAAGCTTCAACACCCGCAGGCATCGTGCGATATCGCAGATCCACGAAAGCCGCTCGAATGCATGCTTGCTTGCATGCGCGCACAGAAACAGCAGCAGATGCTCCGGAGCGAGGTCCGGGAGCCTTTCTCCGAACATCGCGATCGAGACGAGATGGTTCCACACCTCGATGCGATCGAAGGCGCTCGGGAAGTAGCGTGGCAGGATTCGCCAGTGCAGATCGATCGCAAGCTGCCGCTCGCGATGCACCATCAGCAGCTCGCATTCGCGCGACTTGAGGCATGCCGCATCGCCGGACCAATGCAGAGGACTGGCGATACGGTAGTCGTGCGCGATCAGAAGGTCTCGCGCTCCGATTATGTCGCCAGGATGCAGAAGAAGGTCCACATCGCCCGGTGAACGCACGGCCGGATCGCCATACAGCCGCTGACTAAGCAGCGGCCCCTTCAGCGAAACGAAGGCAACCTCGTGCTCGGCCAGCAATCTGCCGATCGTGCGCAACTCGCCGGCGAGCGCCAGGCTGAAGCGCGCGTCGTTCTCGAACGCGGGCCGCAGCATGAGCGCGAGGCGATGGTCCGGCGCGGCCTCCCGCACCGTGTCATACACCATCGGAACCACGGCGTGGGCCACGGCGAGCCGCAATGTCTGCTCGGGATCGATCTTCTCCGGATCGGGCGGGGGAATGTCTTTGTCGAGGAAACGGCGAACCGCGGCGGCAAGGAAAACGGCTTCGCGATTAGCTGGATATTGCGGGCGGCCTGTCAAGCTGAAGTTCCGGACATCGGCAAAATCCCTTCGATCGCCGCCAGTATAGCGTACTCAAGTGGTGAAGCCGGAAGCGGCCGTGTAGTATCGCCGCGAATGGCTTCGAGCAGGATTTCCCGATGGATCGATGCGGTGCGGGACGATCCATTGATCTGGGCATTGCCGCTTCAGGCCGTCATTCAATTCCATCGCCTGGGGTTCCTGGCGGCGTGGCGCGACGAATGGTTCACGCTCCAGGTCGTGCCGCAGCCGCTCAGCCAGATCCGCACAACAGCCGCCGAAGTCGGCCATCCTCCGCTCTACTTCGTTCTCTCCCATTACTGGATTCGAATTCCATGGCCGCCGGGCGAGTTAGTGCGGCTGCGCGCGATGTCCGTTCTGTGGGGGCTTGCCGCGACCGCGATCCTGTATCGCTTGTGGCTGAAGCGAGAGCCTCGCGCGGTGCAACTATGGGTCATCGCGCTGTGGGTGCTTTCGCCTTGCCTGTTGCTCTACACGCGCATGGCGCGGTCTTACAGCATCCAGGTTGCCGCGGCGCTGCCGGTCCTCGCGGCGGCGACCGAATGGATGCGCCGGCCGCGGAGCCTTGGCCGGCTTTTGGCCTACGCGGCGTTGTCCGCCCTTCTTTTGTATATTCACTATCTTCCCGGGCTGGCTATCGGTGGCGCCGTCGCGGTCGCGTTTGCTTTCCGCCGCGATTTGTCTCTTCAGTCGCGCGCGATGCTCATGGGGAGTGCGGCGCTGGTTGCGGCGATCCTGTATCTGCCCGGGCTTGGAGCCATCGCGGGCGCGATCGAAGAATGGCTCTCCTCCAGCTCGGCGCCGGCCGGCAACTATTTCCTGGATCAGGCGGTGCGTCTCGGATGGTGGTTCGTTTCGTTCAGCTTCGGGGAAACCCTGTCAACCCCGGCGTTGATTGTCGGCGCGGCGCTCGCGCCGGCGATTCTGTTTTGCCTGTATCGCGGCGTCGTGCGGCGGCCCGAATGGCTTGGGGTCGTCGCTCTTTCGGCCCTGTTCGGCTATGCGGGCGTGATCCGATGGACGAGCTTTCCCTTTACACCCGCCCGGATGCTGTTTTTGCTGCCGTTCTTCCTGATGATCGTGGTCAAAGGAGCGCGCACCACGAAACACGGGACCGTGATGCTCTGCGCGCTGGCGCTCCTGTATGCGGCCGGAGACTATGATTACTTTTCGCGAACCGGCTACCTGAACAAGGAATATTGCGTCCCCTATAACCAGATGGCGGCCGTGATCAACAAGGAGTCTCCAACTGGCGGAACGCTCCTGATGGTTGACGAATACAGCACTTTCGCCGAACCGCTGATGGAAAAGATCCGGCCCGATATCCGCGTGGTGCCGCTTGACGAAGAGCATCGCGCATCCGCCACCGAGGACGCCGAACAGGCGGGGCCGCGGACCATCTGGCTTCTGCGGCACAGCCACGACACTTCGCCGGATGCGTGGGTGACCGGCCTCGAGGACCGGCTCGCCAAAGGCCGCACGGTGACGCAGCGGGGCTATCTTCCCTACAGCGCGCCCGAGCGCTGGATTTTGACGTGGCTTCGGGGGCCGGGGCAGCCGCGGTATTTCTATATCCTGCTCCGGTATCAGTAGAGAGCGCGCTTCGCGAAACCCTTCGCGCGCTACTGAAGTTCCGGCCGGGTGGCGCCGCCGAAAAATGTGCGCAGGAAGACTTCGAAACCGCAGAGGTCCACGATTCGCCAGGCGACGACCGACTCGGTTGAGCGCTGATTCTCGGCCCGCCAAGCATCCAGCAGCTTCCAGAGTACAGGGCCGTCAAAATAGCCCATCTCGACCGCAAGCGCGCCCGGGCCGAGCAGGCTGCGAATTCGTTCGAAATCGCGCTCGATGCTGGCGTTGCCCAGATGAGTGAAAGCACCCTTGGTGCGGCGGTCCACGATAATGTCCGGCACGACGCCTCGCATCGCTTCGCGCATCAGGTTGCGCGAGATGCCGCCGTACGACTGGATCTCGCCCGGAATATTGATAAGGAACTGAACGATGTCGCGATCGAGAAACGGGAAGGCGACCTCGATGCCCCTTTGCGACATCGCGCGCGAGTTCCATTCGATGCAGTGAATCTGATAGCTGAGCCGGCACTGCTGGTAGGCCGACCACGCGTGCGCGCTGCCCGCGATGCGCGGAAGGCGTCCGGCCGCCAGCCGTTCAGCCATCAAGCTTCGAAAGCGCGCGGTGAACCAGGGCGCCGTCAGTCTGCCCTCGAATCGCGTTCGCAGGCGGCGTATCAGAGCCAGCAAAGGTTCCGGTGAATACCGCTCGGCTTGATCGCGAACGAAATTCCGGGCGATCGTGGACGCCGGGAAGTTCCAGGCGCGCAAATGGGCCGCGAGAAGCTTCCATCGCCCGCCCCGAATCAGATCTGACAGATAGTCCCAACTGACCAGAAGCTGGTCGCCCCAGTGCCCGGTGAGCATCACGCGCGATCCCCGTTCGTGCGCGCGATCCATCAGCGCGCGATGGGTCAGCCCGAGGCCCTCGATGCCGGGCGATTCGGTGTGCCACGCGTAGTCTCCGGCGGTCTTTACAAATCCGGGCATCGGCTCGACATGCTCGATCGGCGACCGGCACGCGCGCCCCAGCGCGAGGATGAATTCACGCTCGTCGGACGGGGTCCCCGGACTTCCGCCATAGTTAAGTCCCAGGACACTGGCGGTCGAACTCTCGGCCATCCGGTCGGCGAGGCAAAAGATGTACGAAGAATCGAGCCCGCCGCTTACTGAGATCGCGACCGGACTCCGGCTTCTAAGCCGCCTGCGGACCGCCCGCTCGAAGAGAGTGGAAAACGCGTGCGCATAATCGCGAAAACTGTTCAGGCGCACCGGATGCAAACCGTCGAAGTCGAAGTAGGCGCGGACCGTCAGTCGATTTTCCTCGAAGATCGCCAGATGCCCCGGGGGCAGCGAGCGGATCCCGCGGAAAAAAGTTCGTTCGCGCGCCGCGAACGACGGGAAATAAAGGATGAAGTCGGCCAGCATTTCCTCGTCAGCGGCCGCCTCGATGCCGGGATAGGCAAGAATTGCCTTGGCGTCGGATGCGAGCAGGAACGCCTTTGCGGTCAGCGCATAACACAGCGGCCGAACGCCAAGCCGGTCACGCGCAAGTATCATCCGCCGCGCGCGGCCGTCGAACACGCAGAGCGCAAAATCGCCTTCGAGCCGCAGAACGAAATCGCTTCCGAATCGATCGTATGCGGCAAGTGCGAAATGTGAATCGGGAGCGGCTGGCGAGTATAGATGATGATCGCGGAGCATCTCGGCCAGCTCCTCGCGATTATCCAGGCGGCCGTCGAAGACGCATACCGTCGTCCCATCCGCCAGCGGCTGGTGTTCTTCGATCGACTCCGGCGTGGTCCGCGAAAGGCAGCATCCGACCGCTACGGGCCCCAGGCGCCAGATTCCCGATTTGTCAGGGCCGCGATGGGCCAGCCGCGCAAGCGAGCCTTCGAAGGCGACAGCCTCGACCGGCTGCTCGTCCAGATGCCAAACGCCCAGTACTCCGCTCATTGAGATGGTGCGATTGCACGCCGCCGCGTCCGCTTGCGTATCACGAATAGCAGGCCGCAGAAAGCACCGGGACGTGACCGCATCGCGGCCACGTCCCGAGAGTCCGGGCGAAAGACGCCCCTAATGCACCGAGAAGAACCGAACCACGCCGTTTGCGACGAGATCGTACGAGGGATCGACGAAATGTCCGCTGAAATCGGGCGTGCACACACTCGAAGTGGCATCCGCTCCGGCAAACAGCCCCGTTCCGTTGATCGCGTCGCCCAGCCCGGTGACGGGGGCGGTGTAGGTGAAGGTCACGTCGGTCGTTCCCGCATCGGGTACCGAAGTTATCGTGAAGGTGCCGTTGTACCCGAGGCTGCCTAAGGGATCCACCACCCAACCGTCAAACAGATCGCCGATAGTCACAACCTGACCGGGTGAGAAACCGTGCGGCGATGCGGTCGTGACGGTGACGGTCGATCCGCTTTCGGTAATGCTGGCGATTGGCACCGTGTTCTGAGTACATCCCGAAACCCGCGGCGCAGCGATCAGCCCCGGCAGGCTCACAACCGCGATCGAAGTCCGCGAGTAAGGAAGCGACGACGTCCCGCTCGGCGAGGCTTCCGAGAGAGCCGTGGTCACGTTGTACGTGGTGTTCATCAGGATGCCGTAGGCGTTGCCGCTGCCGATCGTCGCATACGCGGCGGCCAGCCCGTGCGGATCGAACGAATTTTCCCAGGGCGCCTGAGTCACCGGATCGTTTGGCAGCGCCGCCAATACGTAGTCCAGCACCTGCGGAGCGGAACCCGCCGTCGATGAGGATGGCAGCACGAAGGCGCCAATCGCGCCGGAGCCGAATTCGTCCTCTATAAAGCCGTAGTGCGTTCCGGTCGCGATCGAAATTGCGGTCGCGCCCGAGGTAAAGAAGCTGGGCGCCGGCCCGGTCGGAAGCCAGAACTGTGACATATTGACCGGTCCCAGCTCGGGCAGATTTTGCACGCTGCTGGGTGAATTCCAGCTTCCGGGGCTGCCGGCCGTGCCCGTCCGCTGACTCAAATCGGTCAGCAGCAGGTTGCCAGTGAATTCTTCGGTCGCGACCGTTGCTCCCGTCGAATCCTGTACGGCCGAGTCCATCTCCGCATCAGGATCCAGCAACGACGACGCCGGGCTGAAGTTCTGCTGCGAGGGCGAACTCACGCTCAAGTCGA
This sequence comes from Pseudomonadota bacterium, assembly GCA_021323675.1. Lineage (GTDB taxonomy): Bacteria > Desulfobacterota > Binatia > Binatales > Binataceae > JAFAHS01. The sequence goes on from JAJPKP010000047.1 coordinate 54,196, forward strand.
ACAATTCAAGATCGGGCGGCTGCGTCAGGTCCCAGGGCCCGATTCCTGAAACAGGATTGCCCGAGAAGTCCTGCTGCAAGGGGCCGATGTTTTCGGTTGCGGAAACCAGGAGGTTCCGATCGGTATCGACGCTCCATGCTTCGGCAATATGGTTGCCGGTCGCATAGAAAACGGGGCTCAGGGTATTGTTCGCCAGGTTCAGAACCTGGTAGCCGCTCATGCCCGGATTGACCGATGGATCCGCGCTCACTCCGATTATTGCCGTGTTGTCGGCCGCATTGACGCTAACTCCGCAGGTCACGCACGCGCCACCCGATGAATAAAAAGGAAAGTTCGGATTGCCGGCGCTGGTGAGAGTCGCGGTTATAGTGTTGGTCGCGCTGTTGATGATGTAGATGTCGTTCTGATTGCTGGTACAAACGACGATGCCGGTGTTCTGGTTGCCGGCGCACGAGTTGACCGCCTGCGGAGTGTTGATCTGCGTCTTCACGCCGGTCGTCGAAAGCGGAACCACCGAAACTCCCGTGTAGGTCACGCCTGGAATCACCGGCTGAGTCACATCAGGATTGACCAAGGGATTCGGATCCTCCAGGTAGCTGCCGTTTGGCACGTATGCGTATTCGACGCCTCCGATGCTCAGCAGACCGAATGCGCCCGCCGCGTTTCCGGCCATCGCGCCACCCGCGGGCAGCGATGCCGGTACCGCTGCGACGGTAGGCCGCGGAGTCGGGGTCGGGGTCGGGGTCGGCGTCAGCGTCGGAGTTGGTGTCAAAGTCGGCGTCGGAGTCAGGGTCGGAACTGGCGTGCGCGTCGAAGTCGGAGTCGGCGTTCGTCGCGGGCAGATCGTCGGCGTCGGCTTGGGGCTCGGCGATGGCGACGGTGAGCATCCACCGTCATTCTCGTGCGCGTTTTTCCAGGGCCAGTCGGACGAGCCACTGTTGCGATGGCCCTCCGAGTCGGCATCGCTGTGATGATCGTCGCCCCTGCCGTTGTCATCGCAGGGACCGCCGCGGCGCGAGCCATCGCCATCGGATGAATGGTAGGCGCCGTGGTTTTCGTCCCCGCCTCCGGATGATCGGCCGCCATCGCTAGCCAGTGCGGCTGTGCGTCCGGGAAGCGAGAAGAAGGCCGCGAGCGCGAGAATCCCAACAAAAGCCGGAAGAATTCGTCGCTCACGCGACAGAGTGCTCAGATTTTTTAACCCGAAGAAGAGAGAACTCAATGGGTGCAAACTCCTTCAAAGTGTTCATGCGAACGCCCCCTTTCGCACTTGCTACAAATAGACAAAAAACACGCTAAAATGTCTCAATGCCGCCTTTGTTAGTATAGCTTTGTTATAGCAATCTTGCAAAGCTCTTGAGCTTTAAATACGTTCAATTTTAGACTTAGACTGGCCTGTGCGCTTGAAAATTCAAGGATTTAGCGAATTTCATGTAAATTTCGGCTTACTTGGACGGCGGAGCCTGCGCTGTGCTATTATTAACGTTGTTTTTGCCGTTTTAGAGAATATAAGGGTTTAATGAGTGAGCTTGCGCTAACTCTCAACTCGCGCCTCGTCGCATCCAGGAACCAGGTCTCCTGCGACCTCGCCGGCGAAGCTGCCATCCTCAACCTGAAGAGCGGGGTCTATTTCGGCCTGGACCCGATCGGAGCCCGAGTCTGGAAAGCCCTGCTTGCTCCTGTCACGCTTGACCAGCTCTGCATCGAACTGGCGCAAGAGTACGATGTGCAGCGCGAGACGCTTGAAGCGGACCTGCGCGAGCTGATTCAAGACCTGGTGGCTCACGGTCTGGTCGAAGTGGTCGAATGAGGTTCTTCAGCAGGTTTGTGAGCTTGAGTTGGAAGGATCGTGCGCTCCTGATAAGCGCGGGCGCGCTGCTCTCTGTTGCTGGTATATGTCTCAAGCTGATGCCGTGGCGCGCGGCGCTTCAAGCCGCAAGGAGTATTCCGGTTCCCCCGAGAATGCGGTTCACCGTAGCCGAAGCGGAATGGGCGGTTGGATGCGCAAGTAGATGGATCCCCGGTTCCACCTGCCTCTCGCGGGCGCTCGCGCTGAACCAGATGCTATCGCGCGGCGGGCACGTCTCACGAATCCATCTGGGAGTCACCAGGAGCCCCGAAGGCCGGTTTGCCGCTCACGCCTGGGTGGAGCACGATCGCGCACCCTTACTCGATGATCCTGCCGAGCTGGAGGGCTACGCCCGGCTGCTGACACTGGAGGACTAAGAATGTCCTCCTCGGCCTCCTGCGCGCTTCCGTCCGCATCAAATTCCCTCGACTCTCAAGCGCCGCCTCTCCATCGCATCGAAAATCACGACGAGGCCTTTTACATCTGGCGTGATGCCGGAATACGGGCGGCGCTGCTGGTGCATATCGACGCGCATCACGACATGTGGCGAATCCGCGGCGAGGGCATCACGATTGCCAATTTCATCTGCGCAGCCCTCGAGCAAGACATCGTACGCGAAGTCTGTTGGGTGGTGCCCGATCGCTCGATAAGCGATCGGCGCGCGCGCGGAATCCTCGTGCGGCAACTGCGAAGCCTCGCAAAGGACTACGGGACTTCGCCGCGCTCGATCGAAATTCTGCCTGACCGCATCCGCCTGCGCCTCAACGGCAGGTTGCTCACCGTCGCCGCGATGTCTTCGCTTGATTTCGCCGGACAGCGCGTTCTGCTCGACATCGACGTCGACTATTTCGCCATCCCGCAGATTGCCCATGCACGGCCCGACACGCACTCTGCTTTGCCCTGGCGATGGCCCGACGAGCTGATCGATCAAATCCGGGCGGCGCGTCTCGAGCCCGAGATGATTACGATCGCGCACTCGGTGGACGGCTGCTATACGCCGCTGGCGTGGAAGTATCTTGGCGAGGAACTCGAATGCCGGCTTCGGGGTTCTATCGACAGCGCCGGCTACGATCGATTGCGCGAAGGATCGCTCTGCGCGGCGCGGGGAGACATGGAAAAGGCGCGGACGCTCTTCACGCAGGCAATCAAACTGCTTCCGGACAGCGCCGCGCCGCACTACCATCTCGCGCTGCTGTCCGCCCGAGCCGGCCGCCTGCGCGAGGCGCAAAGCCATAGCTGTCGAGCGCTTGAAATCGATCCGAGCTATCAGAACCCTTTCAACAGCCTGGGGTTGCGTTGTCTCTGGCGGGGCCGCTGGTCGCAAGCCGAAGCCGAGTTCCGCTGGGCGCTCGGGATCAACCCTGCCGATTTTCACGCGATGGCCGGGCTTGCGCGAGTCGCGATACGCCGAAGAAAATGGGCGGATGCGGCCGAATGGTCGGATCGGTCTCTTGCGCTATGGACCGACAATCTCGATGCGCACCGATGCCTGGCGCAGGCCTGCGCCCGCGGCGGCAGGCTTGACGATGCGATCGAGCACTACGAACGATCGCTGAGCCTGGCGCTGCATGGGCAGAAGCCTCTCTCCTGGCACATTCTTACCTGCACGCAACCGGCGCGGGTGATAGATGAAGATCACTGGTTGACTTACGCCGATCTCGGCCGGCTCCTGGCGCTTCGGGGCGATAGCGCCCGCGCGATTTCGTGTTACCAAATCGCGTTCACCGCCGGCCTCGACCACACGCGCGACCGCCTCCGGCTGGCCCGCCTGTATGTGAAAACGGGGCAACGCCGTGAAGCTGTCAGCCAGCTCGCCCAGGCCGCGCGCCAGCTTCCCCGAAGTTTGAAAGCTCACAGCGCCCGAGTTTGGCGCCGCGCGCGGCTCCATTTCGAGAATTTCCTTGAAGACCGAGGGCTCGGATGAGCGGGCTTGTCGGCGTCTGGAACGGTGACGGCAGTCCGGTCGACCGCTCGATCCTGGCCTCGATGGCCGATCGGATTGCTCATCGCGGCGGCGACGGTCTCGATTTCTGCATTCAAGGTCCCGTCGGGATGGGATGTCATCTGCGGCGCGTTGTCCCTGAGTCCCGCACGGAGCATCAGCCGCTGTCCGACGATCAAGGCAACGTGGTGCTGTTTGACGGGAGGCTCGACAATCGCGGCGAGTTGATGGCGGCGCTGAATATCGCGCGGGACGGCGCGATGCATTCGGATACCGACCTGGTCCTGGCGTCACTGCGCAGATGGGGCAAGACCTGCCCCGCTCATATCGTTGGCGAATTCGCGATGGCCGCTTTCTCGCCCATCGGCCGGCAACTCCTGCTGGCGCGAGACCCGGTGGGATGCCGCCCGCTTTACTACTGGACCGACGGCAGGAACCTGGTCTTTGCTTCCGAAGCGAAAGCCCTGCTCGCGCATCCCCGGATCAGCGCGGAGCCGAACCTTGACCTGCTGGCCGATTCCCTGGTGCTGAAACAGCTTCCGTATGAGGATGATGGACAGTCATTTTTTGCGCGCATCCGGCGCGTATTGCCCGGCCATCTGCTCGTCGTGACGCCGGATGGAATCGCGGAGGAGTGTTTTTGGGACTTCAATCCGGCCGCGCAAATCCGCCATCGCGCCTATTCGGATTACGTGCTGACATTGCGTGAATTGCTCATCCGTGCGATCCGGCGCAGGATGCGCAGCGACTACCCGGTGGCGATCGGCGCCAGCGGCGGCCTCGATTCCACCATCGTCCTCGGCATCGCGGACCTGGAGAGCAAAAGCAAAGTGTCGCGGCCCTCGCTGCTTCCGCTTTCCTATGCGCCGCTATCCGACGAGCGAAGCCAGGAAAACGAAATCCTCGCGCTGATGGAGCAATACTGCGGCATACGGATTGACCGAGTTGAGATGGGCCGCCCCGGCAATTTCGATCATTTGGCTGACGCCGCCTGGCATTCCGAGACCCCTTTCTTCGACGACAGTTGGTGCGCCGAGACTCCGCTGCTCGCCCAGGCGAGCGCCCGGGGCGCGAGAGTGCTGCTCACGGGCCTGTGGAGCGACCAGTTGATGTTCGTGACCGGCTACCTGGTCGATCTGTGGAAGAAGCTGGGGTGGCGCAAAGTGCTCCGCCATCTTCGCGAATATCCGAGATGGTTCGGGAACATCGATCCTTCGTATTTCTACCGGCGCTTCTGCCGCGAATTGGCGCTCGGCCTTACGCCGCAGGCGATGCGCTCGCTGCTGCGCCTGCTGTATGGCCGCGGCGCGGCGCGCAATCGCGCGTGGGTGGCCGACGAATTGATCCGCCGCGCGCGGCGGCCGCGCCCTCGCATCCAGCATCCCCGCTATGCCAACGCGCACGCCCGGAATATCTACGAGGTCATTCACGCCAAATCGCATCGCCTCGCTCTCGATGCGGACGAGATGATGGCGGCGCGGTTCGGACTCGTCCGCACGTCGCCGTTCCTCGACCGCGACGTGATCGCGTTCCTGATGGCGATTCCCGGCGAAACCCAGACCAGGGGAGGCGTTCCCCGCGGATTGCTCAGGGACGCGGTGCGCGGCCTCATCCCGCGCCAGGCCCGGTTGCGGCGATGGCGTGACGAGGGGACGACTTCCTCGCGGCTTGAACGCCTGCGGCTCGGCGCCTATCGTGGCTCCGATCCCGGGGCATTCGAGAGCGAATCGCTCGGTTTCACTCCAAGTCAACATCTGACCGACGAACAATACCTCGAGGCGTTGGGCCTGGAATTCTGGATCCGAGCCTATTTTGGCAAGGAGGCGGGACCCCGGCCTCGGGCGATTGTGGGAGTCCGCAAGACCGGCTGAAGCACGATGACGAATTCGGATGCATCGACGGCTCGGGATGCGGCATCGAGGCGGAATCCGCGCCGATGGACCCATCGCGTTTACGGAATCAGCCTCCGCGCGCCGTGGCGGTTGGCCGGCGTCCCCGCCGCCGACACCCCGAACTGTGACGTGGAATTGGTCGAGGGCGATCCCGCCGCCTTCGCGCGGGCGGCCGCCGCTCTGCCCGGATGGAACAGCGGGCGATATCAGGCGGTCAACCTTCCGCACGGGGGTTTCCTTTGCCGATGGCCGGGATTGTTCGATTTTACGGTTTCGCCTGACGCGCGCCGCATCGAGGTCCTTTCCTGCTCCCGCGTCCATGACGAGGGGTTTCAGGCTTACCTGCTGAGCCAGGCGCTCGCCGTTTCGATGGTGAAACTTGGACACGAACCGCTGCACGCCACGGCGGTGCTCTTCGATGGCGGGGTGGCCGCCTTCATCGGCGACAGCGGATATGGAAAATCGACGCTGGGGGCCCTGATGGTGGAAGCGGGTTGTCCATTGGTTACCGACGACATGCTGGTGGCAACCCGAAGTGGACAGGAATTTCTCGCACATCCGGGGCCCGCGCGGCTCAAGCTTTACCCGCATATGGCCGAGACGATCTTCGGCTCGCAATTCGCGGATCTTCCCTCGAATCCGCTGATGCATAAGGTCATTATTCCCGCGGCGGGCGCGCTCGCCGTCGCTCGGCCCCATCGACTGCGGGCGCTTTACGTGATTCAGCCGCCGCAAGACAACGCGGACGCGCGGCCGAGGATCGAGCGAGTGCCGCCTGGAGATGCGTTCGCGCTGATCCTTGAGGCCACGATCAACAATTGGACCGCCGACCCCGAGCGGCTCGAGCGCCTGTTTCGCTTCGCGACTGAACTGGCACGCGCCGTTCCCGTAAAACGGCTCACGTATGTCCGCGACGTAAGGGAGCTGCCCGCGCTTCGCGCGGCAGTGCTGGCCGATCTTGCCTCCCCGTCGTAAGGCCTGTCCTGGTCCATCGAAATTGCGCGAACGAGGTCGTGGCCCTGCGAAGTAAAATCCTGACGCGGCGAAGGTTTCTTGGCGCGGCGGCGTTGGCCGGCGCGGGGCTGGCCGCGGCGCGAATCGGCGCATCCGATGACGGCCCCATCCCGTGGTGCGGCCGCGACCCCAACCAGAGCGGCGCGCTTGAACGCGCGGCGACGGATCCCGATGCTGCCGGCCCCGTGATCGAGTTTGAAAAGCATGTTCCGAAAATCGATCCCAATCGCCTGGCCAGGTTCGTGGATCCTCTGCCGCTTGCGCCGGCGTTGAGGCCTGAAGGCGAAAAGCCTGATCCGCACAACCCCGGTTCAGCCATCCCTGTCTACCGGATGCGGATGAATCAGTTTTTCGGACGGGTCCATCGCGATCTCAAGCCGGTGCGCCTGTGGGGCTACAACGGCAGTTCGCCGGGGCCGCTCATCGAAGCGCATAGCGGCAAGCCGTTGCTGATTGAATGGAGCAATCACCTGCCGCGCGCGCATCTCTTTGCGCTGGATCCGTCAATTCACGGCGCCGAACGATCGCATCCGGCGGTGCGCACGGTGGTGCATGTCCACGGGGCCAAGGTTCCGCCGGATAGCGACGGGTACCCGGAGTCATGGTTCGTTACGGGAGAATCCGCCCTCTACTACTACCCGAACCGCCAGGATGCGGCGACGCTTTGGTACCACGACCACGCTCTCGGCATCACGCGCCTCAACGTCTATGCGGGGTTGTACGGGATGTTCGTGGTCCGGGACGAGCACGAGCGGTCGCTCGAGCTTCCGGCGGGCAGGTATGAGCTGCCGATAACAATCTGTGATCGCGCGTTCAATCTCGCGTCGCAACTCGAGTACATGCACTTTCACAACCTGCCCTTCGCGCGCTGGGTGCCGGAGTTTCACGGCAACGCGACCCTGATCAATGGGCGGATCTTTCCGTATCTCGAGGTCGAACCTCGCCCGTACCGGCTGCGAATCGTCAACGTGGCGAACAGCAGCTTCTTCACGCTGTCGCTTGGCGATAACGATCCCTTCCATCAAATCGGAACCGACCAGGGATTGCTCCAGGAGCCCGTCGAACAGAGATCCGTGACGCTGGCGCCGGCGGAACGCGCCGACGTGATCGTCGATTTCGCACGCTATCGCGGCCGGCAAACCGTGCTGAAGAGCGGCGGCCAGGAAGTGATGCAATTCCGGGTGGCGAGCGATGCGCCGGCCGCGCCGGCGCGCCCGATCCCCGGCAAGCTTCGCGAAATACCGCGGCTGACCGAAGCGAGCGCGGCCCGCGTCCGCACGCTGACGCTGGATGAATACTTCGGCCCGCGCGGCGGCACGACTCTTACGCTTTTGAACAAAACCCGCTGGGGCGCGCCGATCACCGAAACTCCCGCCATCGATTCCGTCGAAGTCTGGCGCCTGCTCAACCTGACCCGCGACACCCATCCCATTCATTTGCACCTGGTGCGTTTCCAGATCCTCGACCGCCGCCGGTTCGATGCCGCCGCTTATCAGCGCGGTAAAGAACTGCGGTTCACCGGACCGCCCGAGCAGCCCGAGCCGAATCTGCGCGGATGGAAAGACACCGTATGCGTTCCTCCGGGAACGATGGTTCGCATCATCATGCGATTCGAAGGATTCACCGGCAGATATGTATGGCACTGTCACGTACTCGAGCACGAAGACAATGAGATGATGCGGCCATACGAAGTGACACCCTCATGAGCCGGAGGATCGCGAACAACCTCGACTCTCGGCGAAGGCGAGGACAATTCTCACAATAGCGGCCGCCAGATCGGGCGGAAGCGGGCCCTGGATCCGCGAAGGATTGCGGGTTGACTGCCGGTGTTGAAGGGGCGAGCGGCGGCGAACAATCTATCACTCGTCGTGCACAATGGGTTGATTCAAATATTGCCAAAACAACGGTGCTGTGGTAGTGAGGCTGTCCGAACTTCGACGGAAGCCGCCCCTTGACATCCGAATCCGCGACCAGCGCCGGCGCAGAAACTGGCATTTGCGTGATGCTTAATCAGCAGGCCGGCGGCTTCCCCGTAGTGAACTAACGAAGACGCAAGAGCGCGCGTGCACCCTGGAACGAGCATCGGCAGGTCGAGCCCTTTCCCGGACGCTTTGCGGGTTTGGCGGCCGGGGCCTGATGCGCGGGCGCGGGACGAAGGTCTGGCCATCAGGAGCGCGAGAAGATGACTCGAATGGTCGTGAGCGACCCATTTGCGACATGCTCAAGCAGGGTCGTCAAGCAATTTCTTGCGATTATCGAGGCTGTTTTCACGGCACGCGAATTGCTTCGAATGTTCCGGCTTTGGCTTTTGCTGGCAGAAGCAAGCTGAGATTTCTTGTCGAATATTAACGTTGCACGAGACGTCAATAGGACAAAATTTGAGCAGACGACAGGCATTGATTGTTTTCGTCTAGAGAACCGATAGTCGATTGCTTGCTTAACTCGGCTCTATTTGTCTATAGTGCGATACGGAGAAACTAAGATAACAGCCTCCGGCTGGCGGACGCATTGGCTAAAAGCTACTAAAACGATCAGTATGCCTACATCCGGTCGATATCTTTCGAACGCTTTGCAAACCACGCTCGTCGGTGGCCTGCGAAAGATTCCCCGTCTGGCGATTCTTTTGCTCGCAGCCATTCTCCTGCATGTCGATGCCGCCGTGGGCGCCGACCTGACCGGCGTGGTGACGAGCAGGAGAGGCCTGCCCCTTGTCCACGTCAAAGTCATCGTGAAGGATGCGCGGGGCAAGGTCATATCGACCGTCTACACCGACAAGAACGGCATTTATCGCGTGTCCGGTCTCACTCCCGCGGTTTACACATACACGGTGGACGGAGGACCCGTCGGATTTCGCGGCGGAAACGAAACCATCGCACATCTTCCTCCTACCGGCCTCAATATCGATTGGACGATGACGAGCGGAGCGGCCCTCGCAACCGCCTCGACAGATCCGTCCGCGTTTCAACTGGGCACGGACAATGCCTCGAGTTTCTTTTCTGGAATGACCGGCCCCGTTGGGGGCAATTCCAACGCCGGATCGAACACTGATCCGACTGGCGGTTCAGCGGCGAACCCCTCGGGCGGGACTGGCGTTCCCGGCGGGCCGAGCGGTGTAGTCGGCGGCGTGCCTGTGGGCGCCGTACTTGTGCCAATCGCAAAAAATCAACCGACGCCAACACCCCCGGTCAGCCCGTCCCGATAGTCGCTGAGGGCTTCAACCGAAAACAACCATGGCCATGTTGAAAAGAAAAATGAGCAGCTCGCGGCTTCGGCTTGGAAGTTTGCGCGGCCTGCTGCTCTTGATGCTGTTGGCAGCACCGATTTGCGGATGCTCGACCTCGAAGCAGCAGCCGGCGGGAAACCTCCCGCCCGAATTCTCGAACGAAGCGCGCCAGGCGCGTGCCGCGCTCGATACCCAGATGTGCAGCAACCCGAAGGTCATCGAGATTTGGAAACATCGGACCGAAAATCCCGGTGAATTCACGCTCGGCCCGGGCGACGTTCTGCAGGTATCGAGCCCGAACGTCAACGAACTCAAAGATCGCGTCGTCAGGCTGGACGCGAACGGGAACGTTTCGCTGCCTCTGATCGGCGATATCAAGCTCTCCGGGCTGACGGAAAAGGAAGCGAAGGCGGCGATCGAAAGAAAACTCGGCGACTACATGTACCATCCTGAGGTCACCGTCTTCGTGCAGACTTACCATAGCCGCCAGGTCGCCGTGGTCGGTTCGGTGGCCAATCCCGGAATGTTCACTCTCAGCCCCGACGACACCATCGAGAGCATCATCCAGCGCGCGGGCGGTATGAGCCGCGATGCGGCCCAGGAAATCCTTTTCACGCCTGCGGTTGCGGACGCTTCCCAGAAGATCGAAGGCGGAACGATTCGCGAAAACGCGGGGCCAATCGAGGGAGTCGGTGCGCCGAAGACGGCCGCGCTCGCGGAGCAGGGCGCGGTGCGCCCGGTTTCGGCGACGGTCCCGGCGCCGCCTGCGATGCAGCCTTCGCCGCCTCCACAACCGAACGTGCCGCAGGAAACTTCCCCGTATTCAACCGAACTGCCCGTGCTGATCAACCTGGTGAAGGCGGGCGGACCCGGATGCCTTGGCGTTCCTCTGCGCCCGGGCGATCAGATCGATGTCCCGCTGGGGGGCACGGTCAAAGTTATCGGATGGGTTTCGCAGCCCAAACCCGTCCAGCTCACTCCCGGCCTTACGGCCCTTGGCGCGGTCGCCGCCGCCGGAGGACCTTTGTTCGCCGCCGATATGAGCAACGTCGAGGTTATCCGCCAGGGCCACGATGCCCAGGCTCAAATTATCAAGGTCAATCTCAACAAAGTGCAGCAGCTTCAGGAACCTGACGTGGTGTTGGAGAGCAATGACGTGGTTCAGGTTCCGTACGCGCTCTACAAGCTTCCGGGCTACGCAGTGTACTACGCCACTGTTGCGGTGATTCAGTTTGCTCCGGCGGCATTGATTGTCAGTGGAGTTCCCTAAGGATAGTGCCATGTCAGCCGGGCCGATTTCACCTTACTCTCTGCGACGCTTGACTCCGACGGTTGAGGTCGACGAGCCCAATTTTCAGGCTCTCATCGACTCCGGTTCCTCGGGGCCGGCGATCGATCTGCACCAGATTTGGAAGACGATACGCAAGCACGTCGGGGTGTTGGTTGCGATTCCGATTGTGGTGACGGTGGTGGTGGGGATACGGGAGGTGATGCTGCCGGACCTGTACACGGCGTCATCGACGATACTGATTCGGAGCAGCACGCCGAAGCTGCTGGGGACCGACAGCGAGGGTCCGGTGCAGGCGAGCCTGACG
>JAJPKP010000018.1 GCA_021323675.1 Pseudomonadota bacterium
CCGCCGCTGCGGGAGCGGCTGGAGGATGTGCCGCTGCTGGTGGAGCACTTCATCGATCTGTTCAACGCGCGGCAGATGCGCCAGGAGCCGGTGACGGGAATCGAGGAGGCGGCGCTGGAGGCGATGCGCCGTTACTCGTGGCCGGGCAACGTGCGCGAACTCGCCAACGCCATCGAGGGCGCGTTCACCTTCAGTCGCTCGCCAAGCATCCGTCTTGAGGACCTGCCAACGGTGTTGTCTGGCAGTCCGGTACGGGAGCGTTCGTCGATCGTCCAGGACCTGCCGGTCGGCAGCTTCGCCGACACGGAGCGGGCGATCATCCAGCGCGCGCTCGAGACCACCGAGGGCAACAAGTTGCAGGCGGCCAAGCTGCTCAAGATCTCCCGCAAGAAGCTCTACGCAAAGATCGCGAAGTACGGGTTGGAATGAAGGGGCCATTCGCGGCCGGGTGCGGCGGCGACCGGCAAGCCGCGCAGTAACGAGGGCTGACTTTCGCCGCTAGAGGATGCGGCGCGCACCCGCCAGGGCAAGGACTTCATTCGTGCCCTGCTCGACGGTCGAGAGCCGGGCGTCGCGAAACAGTTTCTCGATCAGGTTGCCTGCCGTGAATCCGTCCGCTCCGAAGAGTTGCATTGCCGTATCGGCAATCCGGAATGCCGTGCGGGTGCAGTAGCTCTTGGCGGCGATCGCGGCCTCCAATGACGGCGTCGCGGCTTCGAGGTTATGAATCAGCGCGGCGCGCGAGAGCGCCCTGCAAGCTTCCACCTCGGTGAACATCTCGAACAAGCGCTCCTGCACGAGTTGATGGTCGCAGATGCGCCGGCCGCCCTGGCGGCGGCGCTTCGCGTGCTCCAAGGCCTCTTCATAGGCGGCGCGCGCCGTTCCGGTGATTACCGCGCCCATGCACGAATGGGCGTATGCGAGCATTCTGACGACTTCCAGCTCGAACCCTTCGCCCTTGAGCATGAAATGTCGCGGAACCCTGGTATCTTCGAACATCAGTGCGCCTTGATTCATTTCGCGCTGGCCCATCTTTCGCGGCTGCTCTCCGCGGGAAACTCCCGGCAGGTTGAGCGGGATGATCAGGAAGCCTTGGGCAGCCTTGGACGGCTCGATCGCGACCGAGCACAGCGCGTGGGTCGCGATGCCGCCATTGGTTATCCACGAAGCTTTGCTTCCGTTGACGAGGTAGTCCGGGCCGGCCACACGCGCGACGAGCTGAGCGCCGCTGGTCGGATAGCGGAACTCGTCGCTCCCTACCAGGAAATGATCCGAGCCGTGCCGCAATTCGCTGAGCGCCCAGCATCCGATCCACGAGGCGTCGCGGTTCTCCGCGAAGGGCCGAACGAACGTTTCCATCAGTTCCGGTCTGCCGTCGGCGATCATCGCCATCGCGGGCACGCTCGACGCCACAAGACTCAGCGTGATTCCGGCGCTGCCCCAGCCCAGTTCCTCGAGCAGCATGTGAACGCCTACCGGCGACAGTCCGAGTCCTCCGAGATGCGTGGGGATTGCGGCGCTGTGATAACCAAGGCCGTACGCCGCTTTGAATACCTGCATCAGAGGTGAATCGGGAGCGGTGAGCGAACGCGGATCGTCGAGGCGATCGATTGCGGCGGCCCCCGGACGCATCACTTCGGCGGCGAAGCGATGCGCTTCGTCGCGCAACGATTCGCATTGCTTCGACACCTGCGGGTTCAGCTCGTGATAAGGGTCCATTTTCGTGACCTCAAGGACGATTTGCGATTGCCATCGACAGGCTCGCGTTCACAGCGGTTTCGTCCGGATTTTGTCACAGATCAGGCGGAGCTCATCTCGCGCGAGCCGAGGCAGGAGAAACTGCGCGCGTACCCTCTCGCGTCCAGCCCGCCCGAACTCGCCGCGTTCACCGAGATGGTTCAAGAGATGAACGATCCGCTGCGCGCAGTCTTCGACATTGTCTATCAGGTATCGCTCGAATCCGGGGGGAAACTGCATCGGAATTCCACCCGCGCGGCCTGCCACGATCGGTTTTTCCTTCCATAGCGCTTCCGAGACGACCAGCCCGAATCCTTCGCGCAGCGACTTCTGGATGACGACGTCGCATCCGCGCTGGAACAGATTAACTTCCATGCTTCCGACGCCGGCGACGTTAGTGAAGACATAAAGGTCGGGGTCGTGGGCGCCTTCTTCCTGCACTAGATCCAGCAGACGCCAGCCTTCAGGGTCGTCCCCGGCCATCGCTCCGATCAGAGCCAATTGAACCTCGGGAATCTCGCGCTTCACCAGCCGGTAGGCATCAACCACTCCCAACGGATCTTTCCACGGATCGAATCGCGAGACCTGGAGAAGCAGCGGCCTGTCGACATCAACACCCGAATCGGCGATTGCGCGCCGGCATAGCTCGATTGGAAGCTCGATGTTTTTTGTCGAGAACGGGTCGATGGCTGGGGCGATGTAGGTTGCGCGCGATCGGTCGAGGTGGGGCGGCAAAAATTCCGGCATCGTGAAGACGAACGCGTCGTACTCGTTGATGTACGGGACGAGAAACTCGCTTACCTGCGGGTCGGCCGCGGAACTATCGACGTGGCAACGCCAAATCCATTTCGCCTTGTTACGACCGATGAAATGGCGGATCGCGGCCGGCTGCGGATCGTGCACGATAATCACGTCGTACTCGTCCTCGAGCAGCCTTGCGCTTTCTTCATTGACGCTCAGGTAAAGCTGCCGGGCTGATTTGGGTAGATCGTAATGCGCGCCCTGAAGCGCGTTGTGAAACGCCTTGGTTACCGTAAAGAACTCGGGGTCACCGTGAATCAGCCGCCATTCGGCGCTGATTCCAAGCCCCTGCAGCATCGGCAGATAGCGGCCAAGCAGTTCGGCCACGCCGCCGCCGTACGCGGTCGAATTGATATGGCATATACGAACGCCGTTAAGTTCGCGGGCAAGCGCCGCAACCTCGTTCATCAGATCGTCACCGACCAGCAGCCGGTACCGATCGACATTGGCGCGCACTGAAGCGTTGGGGCGCCCGATCGCCACTCGTGGCAACACCTTCTTCTTCCTCTGCGTTTGGTTAACGCAAATCGCCTGCCAGACCCGGCGCACTTCGGGCGCAAAATTCGGAGTTTTACGTGACAGTTCGCATCATCACGCGACGACCGAGTGGCTCCGATGGATACAGCGGGCCTTCACGGCGAGGACAGGCAACCATCAACGCTCCCGCGTTTCTTGGAATTTCGCTGGCACGGCGCTCGCTTAGGCATCCAGTGGAAGCAATTCAGAGCGGGAGCCGTATGGTGCCTTATCTCTTCAGAACATTCCTCATGCCTGTTCCGAATTCCTCTCTTACCGCGGCGAAAGGCGCTTGCCGGCCGATCGTTGGTTCCGGCCCGCCTCTGTCCGCTGAATTTGTTCGCCGCTCGCTGTCGATGGTCTGGCGTCACGCTGAACGTTGAGGTGTGGCGATGTTCCGCAGGAGCGTGATCGCGGCAACTATCGCGGCCGCAATGTTCGGGGGCGGACTGGTAGCGGCGCTGGATAATCCGTCATGGCTCCTGGGACTCTTCGGCGGTTCCGACCGGAGCAACACGCTCCTCGTGTCCGGCAACATCGAGGCCCACGAGAGCGTTCTCAGCTTCAAAGCGGTTCAATCACGCATCGTCGAGTTGCCTTTTGACGAGGGTCAGTGGGTCACGAGGGGCACCCTAATCGCGCGGCTTGATGATTCGGACTACCGGCAAAACGTCGCCACGGCGGAGGCAAAGGTTGAACAGAGCGTGCAGCAACTGGCGGCGTCGCAGGCCAACCTCGAAGCTGCACGCAAGGTCGTCGTCAACGATGAAGCCGATTTGAAGCAGAAGACGATCGACTTCAGCCGCTTTCAGGCGCTGTGGGAGAGTGGAGCCACCTCGACCCAGAGCCGGGACCTGGCGGAGACCGCGTACGATCAATCCAAGGCTGCGTACATGCGCGACGTTGCCCTTAGGGCCGCGGCCGAGAGAAGCGTTACCGCCGCGGAGGCCGCGGTCAAAACTGCGCGGGAAGATCTGAAGCTGCAGAAGATCATTCTTGGTTATACCGTTCTGACCGCTCCATTCGACGGAGTGATTTTGACCCGCCAGGCCGAGCTCGGAGAGGTGATGCTTCCGGGCGCGCCGGTGGTTACCCTGGCGGACCTCGACCACGTCTGGCTGCGCGGCTACGTCAACGAGCCCGACATCGGCAGGGTTCGCTTCGGCCAGCCGGCTGCCATCACCACTGACACGTTTCCTGGCAAAACCTACGACGGCCGCATTTCGTCGATTGCCTCGCGCGCTGAATTCACCCCCAAGAGCGTCGAGACGCACACGGAGCGGGTAACGCTCGTCTATCGGATCAAAATCGACATCAACAACCCGACGCATGAGCTGGTGCCGGGAATGCCGGCGGATGCCGAGATTCAACTGAATGGCACTACGGACCAGGCGCACCCATGGAACCTGAGATCGCAGTCGAGGGATTGAGCAAGCGCTTCGGACCGGTATCCGCCGTTGATTGCCTCAGCTTCGCGGTAAATCGTGGCGAGATTTTC
Source organism: Pseudomonadota bacterium (assembly GCA_021323675.1). GTDB lineage: Bacteria > Desulfobacterota > Binatia > Binatales > Binataceae > JAFAHS01. Next base: position 4,553 of record JAJPKP010000018.1, read on the forward strand.
GGCCTGGTCGGACCGGACGGCGCCGGCAAGACGACCACCATGCGGATGCTGGCCGGAGTGATGTCGTGCGATGGCGGCAGGATGAAAGTCGCCGGGCACGACGTCGCCGCCAACGCGGAAGCCGTAAAAGGCAGCATCAGCTACATGCCGCAACGCTTCGGGCTCTACGAAGACCTGACCGTCGATGAAAACATCCGGTTTTACGCCGACCTGTTTGGGGTCGCCCGGACCGAACGCCGGGAGCGCGGCGCGATGCTGCTTAAAGCAGCGGGGATGACGGAGTTTCGCGACCGGCTTGCAGGCAAGTTGTCGGGCGGGATGAAGCAGAAACTCGGTCTCATATGCGCGCTGATCCACCGCCCGCGCGTGCTGTTGCTGGATGAGCCGACCACGGGAGTCGATCCGGTGTCGCGCCGCGAATTCTGGCAGGTGCTTTATTCACTTCTCGCGCAAGGCGTTACGATAATCATTTCGACGGCCTACCTCGATGAAGCCGAGCGATGCAGCCGGCTCGCTCTCTTGCACAAAGGCCGCCTGCTGCTCTGCGATACTCCCGAAAATCTGAAAAAGCGGATGCCCGGCGCGACCGTGGTCGTCAGCTCGCCGCAGGCGCGCGATCTGCGCGAACTGCTCGCCGGTGCGGAAGGTGTCTCGACGGTGATCCTGGTGGGAGCCGGCCTCCATCTGGTGGTGGACGATGCGGACCGGCGCGTGCCGGAGCTGAAAGCCCGGATACAGTCCGCGGGAATCGCGTTCGATGAGATAACTGCCAGTGAACCCGCGATCGAAGACCTGTTCGTGGCGTACGTGCAGGGGCGGTAGCGCAATGCCGAACGATGGCAACATTTCGGTCCGGGTCGATGGACTGGTCAAGCGGTTCGGCAGCTTCACCGCGGTCGATAGGGTCAGCTTCAGCGCGTATCGCGGCGAGATCCTGGGGTTTTTGGGGCCGAACGGCGCGGGAAAGTCCACCGTGATCAGAATCCTGTGCGGGCTCCTCCGTCCAAGTGAGGGTTCGGTGATCGTGGCCGGAGTCGATGTAGGCAAGGACCCTGAAGGAGTGCGCCACCATATCGGCTATATGTCGCAGAAGTTCTCGCTCTACAACGACCTGGAAGTGAGCGAGAATCTGCGCTTCTTCGCCGGACTCTACGGTGTGGACCGCGGGATCGCCGGCGATCGCATCCGCGAAGCAATCTCTCTTGCGGGGCTGCAAGGTCACGAGCACGACCTGACCGGAACCCTCGCCGGGGGATGGAAGCAACGGCTCGCGCTCGGATGCGCGTTGTTGCACCGCCCGGAAATCCTGTTTTTGGATGAACCGACCTCGGGGGTCGATCCGATGTCGCGCAGGCAGTTCTGGGACCTGATCCATGGCATGTCCGGCCGGGGGGTAACCGTCTTCGTCTCCACGCACTACATGGATGAAGCGGAGTATTGCGACCGCCTCGTGCTCATGAATCGCGGTCGAGTGGTCGCGATGGGTACTCCGCCCGAACTGCGCCATCTGGTGAAAAAAGGCGCGCTGCTGCTCGCGAAGTGCGAGCCGCTCGGCACCGCCTTGCAGATTCTCCAGGGGAGCCCCGGCGTCGCCGAGGCTGCCGTATTTGGAAACAGCCTGCATGTGAGGGTTGAACAAGCCGAGGATGCCCTGGTCACGCTTCCCGCGATGCTGGAAAGCCGTGGCGTCAAGTGCGTGTCGCTTAAGCCGATAGAGGCGTCACTCGAAGATGTTTTCGTTCAGCTTGCCGGCGAACAGTCCGCCGTCCGCGGAGGTCCGGACCGATGAGCCCAAGGCGGCTAATCGCGATGTCGCGCAAGGAGTTCATCCAGATTGTTCGCGATCCTCGCAGCCTGCTCATCGCATTGCTGATGCCGGTGATGCAGATGGTTCTGCTCGGCTACGGGGTAAGTCTGGATGCGAAGAATATCCCCGTTTACGTCTACGACCAGGAAGGAAGCCAGGACAGCCAGGCGCTTCTCAAGCGCTTTCAGGCGTCTCCCTATTTTGACGTCCGAAAGACCGTGAACAGCTATCGCGATCTGCGGTACGCGATCGACTCCGACCGCTGCAAGCTCGCGATCGTCATCCCGTTCGACTTCTCACGGAAGCTGCGCGACACGGGCTTTGCGCCGGTGCAGGTTATCGTGGATGGAACCGACGACAACACCGCCAACCTGTCGAAAGGCTACGCGCGCGCCGTTATCGCGCGCTTTTCGGCGGATGTTCAGCACAACTGGCTTCAGCGCCAGGGGATGCCCATCGCGGCATCCAACGGCAACATCTCGGTTGATACTCGCATCTGGTTCAACGAGGACCTCGAGAGCCGCAACTTCATCATCCCCGGCATCGTCGCGCTCGTCATGGCTCTGGTGGGCGCGCTCCTGACTTCGCTCACCATCGCGCGCGAGTGGGAACGGGGAACGATGGAACAGCTTCTGTCCACGCCGATAACTCCTTCGGAGGTGATGCTCGGAAAGCTGATTCCCTATTTCATGGTCGGGATGGCGGACGCGGCGCTGTGCCTGATGATGAGCGTATGGTGGTTCGGGGTGCCGTTCCGCGGAACCCTCGCGTCGTTCTTCACCACGACCGCGCTCTTTCTCATCGTGATTCTCGGGATCGGGTTCATGATCTCGGTCGCGATCCGAAACCAGCTCGGAGCAAGCATGATAGCGCTGCTGGTTACCCTGATGCCGACGTCGCTGCTCTCCGGCTACGCGTTTCCGATCGACCAGATGCCGGCCGCGGTGCGCGCGATAACGTACCTGGTCTATTCGCGATACTACGTGACGATACTCAAGGCGATTTATCTGAAGGGTGTCGGAGTGAAGGCGCTCGGCGCGGAGATGACGGCGCTGGCGGTCTATGCGGCGGTGATCGGGCTGCTGGCTACGCGCGCGTTTCGCAAGACGCTGGATTGAATATGTTCGGACGAATTTTTCACATGCTGCTCAAGGAGTTCCTCGAGGTTAAGCGCGACAAGTGGGAGCGCTTTCGCCTGCTGGTCCCTCCGCTGATTCAGAAGGTGCTGTTCGGGTACGCGGCGACTTTCGAGGTTTATCACGTCTCGACCGCGGTGCTCGATCTCGACCACAGCCAGGAAAGCCGCGAGATGGTATCGCGCTTCACCGGCAACGGGCGCTTTGACGTGGAGGCGCTGCCCTCCAGCAGCCAGGCGATGCGCGGCCTTATCGATCGCAGCAAGATAACCGTCGGCATCCGCATCAATCCGCAGTTCGGCGAACTCCTGCGCAAGGGACAGACCGCGCCGCTGCAGGTGATAGTGGACGGGACCAATTCCAACACCGCGCTGCTCGCGCTCGACTACGTCGGGCAAATCGCCGCCCGATTCTCCTCCGACTACCAGCGCGACTACATGAATCGAATCTTTCCCGAATACCAGGTGATGCTCCCGAGCGCAAAAATGGAGGAGCGGCCGTGGTACAACCCGGACCTTGACAGCCAGTGGTTCTTTGTCCCCGGTCTGGTCGGAAGCATCGCGCTCATGACGATCGTCAATGTCACTTCGTTCGCGATCGTGAGAGAGCGCGAAATCGGAACCCTCGAACAGATCATGGTCACGCCGATTCGGCCGATCGAGTTCATTCTCGGCAAGACCGTTCCGTTTTTTGTGCTGGGCCTGATCGAGGTCGCGCTGGTCGCGGTGGCGGGCGCCCTGTGGTTCGGAGTGCCGTTTCGGGGCAACCCGCTGGTAATGTTGCTGGGCACGTCGCTCTTTTTGATAAGCAGCCTGGCGGTCGGATTGTTGATCTCAACGACCTGCCGGACGCAGCAGCAGGCGTTCGCATCGGGATTCTTCTACCTCACGCCGGCGTTTACGCTGTCCGGGTTCGCGTTCCCCATTTCGAGCATGCCGACAGTGATGCAGTGGATCACCTATCTGGATCCGCTTCGTTATTACCTTGTGGTGCTGAGGGGAACCTTTCTGAAGGGAACCGGGCTCGCCATCCTGTGGCCGCAGATGGTGGCGATGGCGATACTGGGGGTGGCGATGTTCGCGGTGAGCGTGGCGCGCTTCGAGAAGTCGCTGGATTGACGCGCCTTTTGCCGCGCAAGGGCGGAGATCGATGGAGACAAGGATCGCATCCGGATTTCAATCGTCGCCCACGCTTCGTTTTCTTGGCGCCGCCGGAACCGTTACCGGAAGCAAGTTTCTGGTTCAGCGCGGAGGTGCGGCCGTGCTTGTCGATTGCGGCCTGTTCCAGGGTTTGAAGGAAAACCGCCTGCGCAACTGGGATTCGCTTCCGGTCGATCCCCGCGCGATCCGATCGGTAGTCCTGACCCACGCGCATCTGGATCACAGCGGCTACCTGCCCGCGCTTTGCCGCAACGGCTTCAAGGGCAACGTATTTTCCAGCGCCGGAACGCATTCCCTGTGCAGAATACTGCTGCCTGACAGCGGCCGGCTGCAGGAAGAGGAAGCGGACTACGCCAATCGCAAAGGCTACTCGAAGCACACCCCGGCGCTGCCGCTCTACACCGAAGAGGAGGCATGGAAGGCTCTCGAGCGGTTTCATCCGGTATCGTCCGGAGCGCCATTCGAGATCGCAGGCTGCCGCGTCAGTTTTCGTCGCGCCGGCCACATCCTGGGCGCATCGTCGGTGCTCGTCGAACTGGGAAACCGCCGAATCTTCTTCAGCGGAGACCTGGGACGTCCGCGCCATCCGATCCTGAAGGCGCCGGAGCCGCCGCCGAAGGCTGATGTAATAGTTGTCGAATCGACTTACGGCGACCGCCTGCATGACGACAGCGGCGCACTCGCGGCATTTGCGGATGCGATCGTGCGCACCGCGGCGCGCGGCGGCACGATCATCGTGCCTTCATTCGCGGTCGATCGGACCGAGGTCGTCCTGTTGCATCTGCGCCGCTTGCAGCAGGAACGCCGCATCCCCGCTCTCCCGATTCATGTGGACAGTCCGATGGCGCTCGCGGCGCTGAGACTCTACAAGGCCGCGATTACATCGCGCGAGCCGTCCATCGCTCCGGAAATTGCCGGCAAACCCGACATCCTGCATCCGGAGAATCTCACCGAGGTGAAAACGATTGAGGAATCCATCGCATTGAACGAGAGGGAAGGGCCAATGATCATTATCTCGGCTTCCGGGATGGCGACCGGCGGGCGCGTTTTGCATCATCTCGCCAATCGCCTCCCGGACGAACGCAACACCGTCATCCTGGTTGGCTACCAGGCCGAAGGGACGCGCGGGCGCTCGATGCTGGACGGCGCCGAAACGGTGAAGATGCTGGGACGGTACGTTGCGGTCGGCGCCGAAATCGTCAGTATTCCGGCGTTTTCAGTCCACGCGGACCAGTCAGAGATAATAAGCTGGCTCAAGAGCGCCGAAGCGTGCCCCGAAGTCGTGTACCTGGTCCACGGCGACCCCGGAGCCATCGACGCGCTGCGACAGAGGATTGAGTCGGAGCTCCGGTGGCAAACGGTCGTCCCGCGCTATCTCGAACGCGTGAGACTTGACTAGGAGACAATATGTTCCGCCTGAAGCATCTTCCCGTCGACACTCTGCGCGAGCACGTGATCATGATCCATGAACAGGCGGTGAGAAGCGGCAATCTCGGCTTCAATCCGCTGGATCGCGTGCGTGTCTCGGGCAGCGATCCGGCGACCGGAAAGTCTCGCGAGATAACCGGAGTGCTGAACTTCTGCCGCGATGCCCTGGTCGGCCCCGAGGAGGTAGGGCTCTCAGACGAAGCTTTTCACGATTTCGGGCTTCCCGAGGGCACGCTGGTCAGCGCAAGCCTTGCCGTCGCTCCTCACAGCGTGGACCTGGTCCGCGACAAGCTCGCCGGAAAGCGGCTCGATCGGACGGGCTTCACGGCGATCCTCGCGGACGTCGCGGCGCGGCGTTATTCGCGCGTGGAATTGGCGATGTTTGTGCTGGCGTGCGCGCTCAAGCGCCTCGATCTCGCGGAGCTGGTTGATTACACGCACGCGATGATTGACACCGGTGACCAGCTCAAATTCGAGGCCGATATCGTCGCGGACAAGCACTGTATCGGCGGTATTCCGGGCAATCGCACGACCATGATCGTGGTGCCGATTCTCGCGTCCCTCGGCCTTACTATCCCGAAAACGTCCTCGCGCGCGATAACCTCTCCGGCCGGCACCGCGGACACGATGGGCGTGCTGGCGGATGTATCGCTTTCCGCGGATCGCATCCATCAGGTCGTCAACCGCACCGGCGCCTGCATCGCATGGGGAGGGGCGCTGGAACTGGCGCCGGCCGATGACGTACTGATCACGGTGGAGCGGCCGATGGAACTGGACACGGAAGCGCAGATGGTCGCGTCGATACTGGCTAAAAAGAAGACCGTCAGCGCGACTCACGTGCTGATCGATATTCCCGTGGGTCCGTCAGCGAAAGTGCGCACCTACGCGGCCGCGGATCAGCTCGCATCGCTCTTTCGCGCGGTCGCGGCGCATCTCGATCTCCATCTGGAGGTGGCGCTCACCGATGCGCGCGCACCCGTCGGACGCGGGATCGGCCCGCGCCTTGAAGCCCTGGATGTCCTTTCCGTGCTGCGTTGTGACGCGGATGCGCCCCAGGATTTGCGCGAGAAATCGCTCTATCTCGCTTCGAGGATTATCGAGATGAGCGGCAGGGTGCTGCCCGGCGCCGGATATCGCGAAGTGCGGCGCACCCTCGATTGCGGCGCGGCAATGGCGAAGTTTTCGGAAATCGTGGACGCGCAAGGTCCGCGCGACCTGCCTCCGGAAGCGCCTTATCGTTACACCGTCACCGCCCCCGCTGACGGCCGCATTCGCAATGTCGATTGCTGGGAAATCGCCCGGGTGGCAAAACGCGCCGGCGCGCCTGCCAACGTCGCGGCAGGCGTTAAAATGCTGAAATCCGTCGGCGACATATTGTCGAAGGGCGAGCCTCTGTTCGAGATTCACGCCTGCAGCACGGAACAGCTCGAAACTGCCAGAGCCTATGCGCAGGAGCATCCAGGTATCATCACGATGGGCTTCTAGGAGCAGGCCAGTTCGTGCCGCGCGGCGCAAAGCGGTTTGCGCCCGCCAAAGAAAATAACGGATGTGAAACTGGCGGTACTTTGCCAGGTGCCCGCCGCGGGATGTAACACTTGAGCCAGGAGAGACTATGGCGCGCCGGCCGATGCTGATTTCTCGTTGGTGGTTGCAGGGAGCGATCCTGACCTACCTGTTCGGATTCCTCGTCCTCGGCATCCTCGCCTACATGACCTACTCCGACGAGCCGCCGCTTCCGGCGCGAATGGTTACGCAAAGCGGCGACGTCCTGTTTACATCGCGAGACGTCATGGACGGGATGCATGTGTTCGAACGCTACGGGCTGATGGAATACGGCACCGTGTACGGTCATGGGGCGTACCTGGGGCCGGACTTCACCGCTCAGTATCTGCATCGCGAAGCCGAGTCGCTCGTTCAATCTTACGAGAATGCCGCGGGCGCGACGCAATCGGCCGCCGCTCGCGTCGCTGAAGAGTTGCATCGCAACACCTACGATCCCGGCACGGGAACGGTGACCGTCAGTGACGCGCGCGGCGCCGCGTTCGTAGAGCTGCGCGGCTATTATGAGCGGATGTTCGGGGCGAGTTCCTCGGAATCGGGATTGCAGGCGCATTCGATCGCCGACCGCGCCGATATCGACAAGCTCGCCGATTTCTTCGCGTGGACGGCGTGGACGGCGGCGGCGGATCGCCCCGGCCGCGATTATTCTTACACCAACAACTGGCCGCCCGAACCTTTGGCCGGCAACTCAGTCACCGCCGATGCGGTTGCGTGGAGCGTCATATCGATCATCTTCCTGCTGGGCGGGATGGGAATCGTGCTGTTTTTCTTCGGGCGCTATGACTGGCTCGGATGGACCGAGAGCGCGGCTGAGATCAGGTTTCTGCCGGTCGAGACGGTGGGTCTGACACCCGCACAGCGGGTGGTCGTATGGTATCTGCTGGTGACTTCCGCGCTGTTCGTTTTGCAAACGCTGGTTGGCGGGCTCACCGCGCACTACCGGGCGGAACCGTCGAACTTCTTCGGTTTCGACATTTCGGCGCTGATTCCCTACAACCTCGCGAGGACCTGGCACGTCCAGCTCGCGATTTTCTGGGTTGCGACTTCATATCTCGCGGCGGGTATCTTCCTCGCACCGCTCATCTCGGGCCACGAGCCGAAGGGACAGGCGGCGCTGTCGGTGGTTTTGCTGGGCGCGCTGGCGATAGTGGTCTTCGGCAGCATGGCGGGAGAATACGCGAGCATCAGGGGATGGTTGACCAAAGGATGGTTCTGGCTGGGCGATCAGGGATGGGAATATCTCGACCTCGGGCGGCTCTGGCAGGTGCTGCTGATAGCCGGCCTGGTGCTGTGGGTGGTTATCTTGTGGCGTGGATTGCGCCGAAAGCTCGCTACGGAATCATTCGGAAATCTCCCCTGGTTGCTGCTCTACGCCGCGCTCGCGATCCCCGGCTTCTATGCGGTAGGACTGCTGGCCAGCCCAAACAGCGGATTCGTCGTGATTGATTTCTGGCGATTCTGGGTAGTCCATCTGTGGGTCGAGGACTTCCTTGAACTGTTCACCACCGTAGTGGTTGCCTACCTGTTTGTCTTGCTTGGGACGGTGCGCGAGAGCACCGCGATTCGCGTCATCTACCTCGACATTATTCTCTATTCAGTCGGCGGCGTGATCGGGACGATGCACCATCTTTACTTCAGCGGCACACCCGCCGCGCACATGGCGCTGGGCGCCGCCTTCTCGGCGATGGAAGTGATTCCGCTGCTGCTGCTCACTCTGGAGGCCTGGGCGTTCATACGCTCCGGCGAGCGTTCGATGGCTCCGAACGAGCATCCCCATCGCTGGGCCGTATGGTTCCTGATCGCGACCGGCCTATGGAATTTTCTCGGCGCCGGGGTGTTCGGTTTCCTGATCAACCTGCCGGTGGTGAGTTACTACGAGATCGGAACCGGCCTGACCGCCAATCATGCGCATACCGCGATGATGGGTGTTTACGGGATGCTGGCTGTGGGGTTGCTGCTGTTTTGCCTCAGGTATCAGATGCGTCCCGAGGCGTGGAGCGACCGGCTGGCCGGCATCTCGTTCTGGTCATTGAATCTCGGCCTTGCGTGGATGGCCTTTTGCAATCTGTTTCCGGTTGGGATCGTTCAGCTCTACGACGCGGTGAAAGTAGGTTATTGGCACGCGCGTGCCGCCGCATTTATCGAGACACCCTGGGTGCATGCGCTCGAATGGCTGCGGCTGCCGGGCGACGTGCTGTTCATCGTGGGTGGCGCGCTGCCGCTCCTGGTTCTATGCGTCCGCGGCGTGATCTATCCGAGTGCGGCGCGCGTGTCGGGCGAACAGGTTTCAACGCGGCTCTTTACCGCGGAAGTTGAACGAGATGTCGCATGAACCGCCTGCGGCGCCCGCGCCCTACACTGAGTCGCTTTCCTCGGGGAGTTCCAGGAGCGAGACCGGTGTGTAGCGCGGCTGGTCCACTCCCATCAGATTCACGTCACGCGGTTCGAGATAACGAACCGCGGCGGTTGTGATGCCGACCATGACGGGAGGAGTGCCGTCGCGATCGTTTGCCATCCGGCATTCGAAGCGCACCACGACTCGAGTTTTGTTCTCTACTGTCCTCAGGCCCTCAACCGTGCCGGGCCACCATCGCCCCCGGCCAAGGCGCACTACCCAGATCCAGACCGTTGCTCCCACCTTGAGGCTCTGCACTTGCCCTGAACGCATCGACAACGCTCCCGTTTTTGGACTTCGATGCCAGTGCACAACGCATTGCATTGGACTTCAATTTGATGCCGCAACTCATCGTCTGTTTACTGTGGATGCGAACTATTTGACACTGGTTAAAAGCAATCTCTGAAAAGGTCAATCCTCGTTTCCGGAGCGGTTCACGGGGGCAGAGACAGATTCCGTTCCGCTCTTGAAAGCGCCGCGAAAATTGCTTCGCGCGTGGGCGCCGTCATCAGGGTCCGCAGGGTTTCGGGCCGCGCGCACATCTGCGGAAGTTTCGCCAGCCACGGAAGATGCAACTCGTGAAACTTCAGGCCGAGAACGAAGAACAGATGGGTCAGGCCGCCGTCCAGCGCATCGAAATCGACGCCGCCGCGCGATCGCCCCAATACCATGAATGGCTTGAAAACCTGCTCGGGATGCCGCTGCAGGGTGTGAAGGAATGCGATGCCGTTGCCGGTGGCGCTCGGCATTACGTTCTCGCGCTCGATGAGCGCGCCGACGAACCAGGTTTTGTCGCGGACGAGCTTGAGGCTCATGGCCAGCGCGGCCAGTTCCTCGATTACCCCGGTCTTCGTGGTCGCGCGCAGCTCAGGAATTATGTGGGTCGGCTGAAAACAACTGTCCAGCGTGAGCAGGCGGCGCGGCACCGGTTTGGCCGGATTAACCTCGGGCTGCGGCGGTGTCACCCCCAGCATCTGATCGTCGAGCCAGGTGTCCAGCATCGCCTTGCGAAAGCGCCACTGGTTTCCGATTTTGACGCCGGGAAGTGCTCCTTCCGCGACGAGTTTCAGCACCGTCCTTTCATTCACGTTCAGGTATGCCGCGACCTGCCGCACCGTCATCAGATGATCGGTTATCGGCGCCGCTGCCTGGGTCATTTTCCTGACCTTGTTTGACACCGACCTAGTATTACGTCAGATTACCTAGAACTGCAATTGTTTACGTTCAAATGCATTCCCGATTTGAGACCCTTCGCCTTCGGCCTGTAGAACGGCTCGGCAAGCTCCCGATTAATCCTCTCCCGGCGACGGTTGGAACGGCCGGGACCGCATGCGGGATGCGCAATCGTGTCAGTCGCAGGATGTCGATGCGCTGCTAGGCCGCTTTACAAGTCTATCGGGACATTCGAGCCTCACCTTCCAGTCGTCAGAGTATGTTTTTGCAGCTTTTCTTCGAATCAAGCGATTCAAAGCCCGGATCGCCGCTCGCCGCCGGAGAGTCCGGCGATCCGATCCGGTCTCAATTCGGTACCACCTCGCGAGTTCGCGGCGCGAAGGCGCAGCCAGCCACGGGTAGTTTCTAAACCGTGGCCGGTCTCTTGCTTTCGATAGCGCTCTTTGGCGCCGGCGCTGCGGGCGCGCTTATCTTCGCCAATCATGGCCGTTGGACCACTTATGCGGGAGTCGGCGGTGTGGTGGCTGGATGCGCGGTTGGGATAGTGCCCGCGCTTCGCGCCGCCCTCGGTGGGCCTGTCGAGTCAATTCATGCCGGATGGGCGGTGCCATACGGCAGCTTTTTCTTGCGGCTTGACGCGTTGTCGGGATTCTTCCTGCTGCCGGTGTTCGCGATCTGTCCGCTCGCGGCGATCTATGGAGCTGGCTACCTGGAAGCGTTTCGTCCAAAGAAGTCGCTTGCGCCTCCCTGGTTCCTGTTCAACTTGCTGGCCGCCAGCATGGCCATGGTCATCGTCGCGCGAAACGGACTCCTGTTTCTGGCCGCGTGGGAGATGATGGCGCTGTCGTCGCTGTTCCTGGTTACATTCGAGGATGAGAAGGAAGAGGTGCGGCGTGCGGGATGGATCTATCTGGTTGCCAGTCATGCCGGAACCGCGTTTTTGTTCGCGCTTTTCATCCTGCTCGGACGCGCTCACGGTTCGCTGGACTTCGATCGCTTTGATGCGTCCGCGGGGACGGGCCTGCTCTTCGCGCTTGCGCTGATTGGGTTTGGAACCAAGGCGGGATTCGTTCCGCTCCACGTATGGCTGCCGCAAGCGCATCCGGCCGCTCCGAGCCACGTCTCAGCCGTGATGTCGGCGGTGATGATCAACACCGGCATCTACGGATTGTTGAGAGTGTTCACGCTGATCGGGCCGCTGCCCGCGTGGTGCGGATGGCTCCTGTGCGTGGTCGGAATTCTGTCCGCGCTCACCGGCGCGCTACACGCGCTGGCGCAGCGCGACTTGAAGCGCCTGCTGGCGTACAGCTCGGTCGAAAATGCGGGAATAATCGCGCTTGGGATCGGCGTCGGCCTAATCGGAATTGCGTCGAAGAGTCCGCTGGTGGCCTGCGCCGGATTTGCCGGCGGGCTGCTTCACTTGCTCAACCACTCCCTTTTCAAAAGCCTGCTGTTCCTGACCGCCGGCGCGGTCGTGCACGGGTCGCACACGCGCGATCTTGACCGGCTTGGCGGGCTTCTCAAACGGATGCCGGTTACGGGCGTTCTGTTCGCGGTCGGAGCCGTGGCGGTTTCAGCATTGCCGCCGCTCAACGGCCTGATCGGCGAGTTTCTCGTTTATCTTGCGAGCTTGAGAGGGATCGCGGAATTCGACGGCGGCGGCCTGACGGTTCTGGTCTCCGCGTTTGCCGCGCTGGCGGCCGCCGGGGGATTTGCCGCGGTTGCTTTTGCAAAGGCCTTTGGCATCGCCTTTCTGGGCCATCCGCGCAGCGAATCGGCGGAGCATGCCAGAGACCCCGGATGGACGATGCTCGCGCCCGCGACGGTGCTGGCGGCGGCGTGCGCGCTTGCGGGAAGCTTCGGCGCACGGCTGGTTGCCGCCATCGCGCCACTGATCGCGAGCATCACCGGGATGCCCGATGCGAAGAGCTATCTGAGCGGCGCCGCAAATGCGGTCGCGCACGTTGCATTCGTGGGTGGAGCACTGGCCGGAATCTCACTGGTGGTTATGGCGGCGCGCTCGCGCCTGCTGGCAGGCCGAAAAGTCCGATCGGCGCTGACGTGGGATTGCGGTTACTACCGGCCGGCGCCGCGGATGCAGTACACGGGCTCGTCATTTGTTCAACCGCTGACGGCTGCGTTCGCCGCGGTACTCGGAACCCGAATCCGCGTGATCGAGCCGCGCGGTCTGTTCCCATCCGATGCGAGCCTCACGACCGAAGCGCGCGATCCTTATCAGGACCGGCTGTTTGCGTCCTTGTTCGGAGCGATCGGCCGCGGACTCTCGATGCTGCGGCCGCTTCAACAGGGGCTGGTTCAACTTTACGTCCTGTACATCGCGATCACGCTGATCGCGCTTTTACTCTGGCAGTTCGCCTGACCCATGAAGCCGCAGTCCGCATTTCCGCTTCTTCTCGCGATCGCACTGGCGCCGATGGTGCAGGGAATCATCAATCGAACGAAAGCGATCGTGGCGGGCAGGGCGGGTCAGCCGCTGATGCAACCCTATCTTGACCTGGCCAAACTGCTTCGCAAGGGAGCGGTCTACAGCGAAACCGCGTCATGGGTGTTTCGGACCGCCCCGGCGGTCGGACTTTCCGCGATCATCTGCGCGGGAGCGCTGATCCCCTTCGCTGCCTTTCCATCGCTTACGCACTTCGGCGGCGATCTGGTTCTCCTTGGCTATCTTCTGGCGCTGGGCCGCTTTGCCATAGTCCTCGGCGCGCTCGACACCGGCTCCAGTTTTGAGGGGATGGGCGCAAGCCGGGAGATAGCCTTTGCCGCACTGGCGGAAGCGCCGCTGTTTCTCGCGCTTGCTGCGATTGTGCGCGAAACCGGCTCGCTTTCGCTCACGCCAGCGCTCGGGGCGGTCTCTATCAACGTGTGGAACCACGCGGCTCCATCGATGTGCCTGACAATCGGGGCATTGCTGATCGTGTTTCTCACCGAGAATGCGCGAATTCCAGTGGACGACCCGACTACGCATCTCGAACTCACGATGATTCACGAAGTCATGGTGCTCGATCATAGCGGCCCGGACTTCGCGATAGTCCAGTACTCGGCGGCGCTCAAGATGTGGTTTCTCGGCGCAATCATCGTGGCGATCGCCGTTCCGTGGCACGTCGGGAATGCGTTGGCCGATGCGGCATGCGCCCTTGCCGGAATCGCGGCGCTGGGAATTGTGACCGGGCTTATCGAGGCATCGATGGCGCGGCTCAGGCTGTTGCGCGTCCCGACTCTGCTTCTCACCGCCGCAATGCTTTCGGCGCTGGCATTCGTGATGGTCGCGAAGTGAAGCGATGAACCAGGTTATCGATTCCATCCTGATTCTTCTGACGCTGACGGGCTTTGTCCTGTTGGGGTCGAGCAGGCTGGCCGCCTGTATCAAGGCCGTGGGTATTCAGGGAGCGCTGCTCGGATTGCTTGCGCTGGTTGTGCAAAGCGGCGACCTCTCGATAACCGGCGTGGTGCTTGCGCTGATTGGCGCGACGGTCAAAGGCATTCTGCTGCCGGTGTTGTTGTTCCGCGCGATGCGGGAGGCGGACACGACTCGCGAAGTCGAGCCGCTGATCAGCTTCAATCTGTCGGTTCTGGCAGGCGCCCTCGAGCTCGCGATGTCGCTCTGGATTGGACGCCATCTGCGGCTTCCAGCGGACCCGGTTTCATCGTTCTTTGTGCCGGCCGCGATATTCACCATCCTCGCCGGATTGCTCGTGATAGTAAGCCGGCGCAAAGCGATTACCCAGGTAATTGGATATCTGATGCTTGAAAACGGCGTGTATGTGTTTGGTACCGCGGTCGCCCTGCGGATGCCGGTGCTGGTGGAGCTGGGCATCCTGCTCGACGTCTTCGTCGGGGTGTTTGTGATGGGCATCGCGGTGTTCCACATCAGCCGGCAATTTGACCATATCGATTCTCTGCGGCTCGCAAGCCTGAACGATCGCGTCTGATGCTGCTTGCCTTGATACTGCTGCCGGCCGCCGCCGGCCTTGTCTGCCTGCTGATCGCGTCGGACCCCGCGCGTCGCGCGATTTTGATCGTGACCGCCGCTCTCGAGGCCGCGCTCTCGATCGCGACATGGGTGAACGCTCCGCCTGCTCAGTTCGGCGGCTGGCTTGCAGAAGATGCCCTGGGGCGGTTGTTCGTAACGCTGACGAGCGTGCTGTTTCTGGCGTGCAGCGTTTATGCGGTTGCCTATTTGCGCGAGGAGCGCGAGAAAGTCCATTCCGATATCGAGGAAGGGTTCTTCTTTTCCAACGCGCGAGAGGCCAGCTTCACCGGTTGCCTGTTATTGTTCCTTTCGGCCATGTCGCTGGTCGCCCTAAGCCAGCATCTGGCGCTGCTGTGGGTGGCGGTCGAAGCGACCACGCTGGCAAGCGCTCCTTTGATTTACTTCCACCGCCATCATCGTTCTCTCGAGGCGACCTGGAAATACCTTCTGATTTGTTCGGTTGGAATCGCGCTCGCGCTGCTGGGTGTGTTTTTCCTGGCGGTCGCCGCGATCAGGCCCGGGGACAACGCCGTATCGCTGATCCTCGCCGATCTGCTCAAGGACGCGCCGCGACTGAATGCGATCTGGCTTAAGGCCGCATTCGTGCTGATGCTGGTGGGGTACGGATCGAAGATGGGGCTGGCGCCGTTTCACACCTGGCTTCCCGATGCGCACAGCGAAGCTCCGTCGGTCGCATCCGCTCTGCTGTCCGGAGCGCTGCTCAATTGCGCATTCCTGGGGATCCTGCGAGCGCACGAGGTCTGTATTGCCGGCGGCCTGGGAGCTTTCAGTGGCGGTCTTTTGCTCGGCTTCGGGTTGCTTTCGATGGGAGTGGCGGCAGCCTTCATCGTCGGCCAGAGCGATTACAAGCGGATGCTCGCCTACTCAAGCGTCGAGCACATGGGCATCCTCGCGGTCGGCGCGGGAATTGGCGGCGCCGCCGCATTCGGCGCGATTCTTCATGTGGTCGGTCATTCGTTCGCCAAGGCGATGCTGTTCATGGTCGCGGGCAATCTGCTCGCGGTGTACCGCACCAAGACCAGCAACGACGTCTCGGGCGCGCTGAGAATAGTTCCGGTTTCGGGACTGCTGTGGATGCTTGGCATTCTGGCGATTATCGGCGCGCCGCCGTTTGGTCCGTTTCTGAGCGAATTCGTGATTCTGAAGGCCGCGCTGGATCAGGGTCGCAACTTTGTCGCGATGGCGTACCTGGCGGTGCTCGCGATTGTCGTGGCCGGAATGTCGGCGCCGGCGATGGCGATGGCGTACGGCCGCCCGCGAACTGGCGGCACGGAACCGGTGCGCCAAAGCATCGTGTTCAGCGCTGTTCCTGCCCTCTGCTGTGCCGCCATTCTCGTGATCGGAATCTACCTGCCACCAGTACTGAACCGCTCGCTGCATGAGGCGGCGCACCTGTTCAGCCGAGGCTGAGATGTCCTCATCGAGCCCATCGTTCCACGCCGCCGAAGCAATACCGCTGGCAAACGTTCCGGAGTTGCGGATGCCCGAGTTCAGGGATGCGGTCGTATCCTCCGTGAACGGCGGCGCTTCGCTGTCCGCGCTGCTTGGCCGCCAACGCGACGGCCGATACCTTGAATTGCTAGCGGTGCTGGCGAATGCGGCCACTGGCCGCCTGTCGATCGTCCGCACCACGGCGGACGGCGCATATCCGTGCCTCACGCTCGATTGTCCGCAGGCGCATTGGTTTGAGCGGGAAATCGCCGAGCAATGGGGCGCCATCCCGGAAGGCCATCCGTGGCTGAAGCCGATTCGCTTCCATGCTCTCCACCGCAACGGAGTGGTCGCGGAAGCGCCGGCGCCTGGTGTAACCAACTTTTTCTCGATGCGCGGCGAGGAAGTTCACGAAGTCGCGGTGGGCCCCGTGCATGCGGGGATCATTGAGCCCGGACACTTCCGGTTTCAATGCCACGGCGAACGCGTTTTCCATCTGGAGATCGCGCTCGGCTACCAGCATCGGGGAGTCGAGCGCGCGCTGGCGAGCGGGCCTGACAAGCGCACCATCCATCTTGCCGAGACGCTATGCGGCGACACGACGGTCGGGCATACAACCGCGTATTGCGAAGCACTTGAGGCATTGAGCGATACGCAGGTTCCTCCCGCCGGTCAGGTGTTGCGCGGCGTCGCGCTCGAATTGGAGCGGATGGCAAATCATTGCGGAGACCTTGGCGCGCTGGCGGGCGACGTCGGCTATCTCCCCAGCGCAGCTTACTTCGGCCGAATCCGCGGAGATTTTCTCAACCTCACGGCGATGCTCTGTGGGAGCAGGTTCGGCCGGGGGATGATACGGCCAGGGGGAGTTGGATTCGGGCTCGCTCGCGATCGGACAGCGGAGTTCCTTAAACGACTGAAGGATGCTTTCCGCGATCTGTCCGATGCGGCCGTTCAGCTTTGGGATCGTCCTTCGGTTCAGGCAAGGTTTGAGGACACCGGTCCAGTGTCCCGCGAGGATTGCATCGCGCTCGGTCTCGTTGGTCCGGCCGCACGCGCATGCGGGATAGAGCGAGACGTTCGGCGCGACTTTCCCAGCGGAATCTTCCGGTCGGTACAGATTCCGGTTTCCAAATGGGACAGTGGCGACGTGTTCGCGCGCGCGTGGGTGCGATGGCTGGAGATCCAGCGATCGGAAACGTTTGTACGTGAGCAAATTGCCTCGCTTCCCGGCGGATCGGAACTGGAGCGCCCGGGGCCTCTGCGTCCGAATCATCTGGCGGTGGCGATGGTGGAAGGATGGCGCGGAGAAATCTGCCACGTTGCAATCACCGATTCGCAGGGAAGCTTCGCCCACTACAAGGTCGTCGACCCATCGTTTCACAATTGGATGGGCCTGGCGCTGGCGATGCGTGGCCAACAGATCTCCGACTTTCCGCTGTGCAACAAGAGCTTCAATCTCTCGTATTGCGGCCACGATCTTTGAGGAGCGCACTTGTCCAGTCTCATCTTCACTCGAATACGGCAGGGTAAACGCACAATCCCGTTTCCCGAGGTTGAGCCGGCGCTGCCGGAGAGATTTCGCGGAATTCCCGAGATCGATTCCTCGCTTTGCGTTTCCGGGTGTTCCGCGTGCGCGGAGGTTTGCCCGACCGATGCGATTTCTCACGGCGCGGCGGTGAAACTTGACCTTGGCAGATGCCTATTCTGCCCGGAGTGCGCCATCGCGTGCCCCCAACAGGCGATTCATCCGGGAAACGATTACCGGATGGCCGCAAATCGGCGAGAAGATCTGATCCTCACCGGCGCCGAAACTCCAAAGCTCGCGCGCCGCATGGCGGATGAGCTTTATCGCGTCCTGGGTCGATCGCTTAAGCTCCGGCAGGTAAGCGCCGGCGGATGCAACGCGTGCGAAGCGGATGTCAACGTGCTCAACACGGTAGTGTTCGACCTGGGACGTTTCGGAATTCAATTCGTCGCCTCTCCGCGGCACGCCGACGGCCTTCTGATCACTGGTCCGGTCACGCGCAACATGCTGGCCGCGCTGGAAAAAACTCACGACGCGGTCCCCGATCCGAAGGTCGTGATAGCGGTCGGGGCCTGCGCGATTTCCGGCGGACCATTTCGCGGCCATCCGGAAACCGTGGGGCCCGCTGACCGCATCCTGCCGGTGGATCTCTTCGTTCCGGGCTGTCCCCCGCATCCGGTTACGATTCTGGACGGATTGTTGCGGCTGGTCGGGCGAATACGCGACTCAGCCTGAACGGCGCGGGCCGCCCGAGAGAAAGCAAACCGATATCAGGCGAATGCAGGCGGCTACGCGCCCTGCTGATTCGTTGAGGCCGTTCTTCTCGCGGTCGAACGCTTTGCCACGTACGCGACTGCGCCGATCATTCCGATCATGACAAACGGCATCGCGGTCAGAAGAAGGGTGCTCAGATAATACGCGTGAAGGCCGCGTCCGCTCGAGGCGGCGAAGCAGGCCGGGCATGCGTGAGCCAAGGACGACCAAAGCAGGGTGATCGCCAGAGCGCCGCAAACCGAGCGGCTTATCCCTGTGAGAGATTGTCGGCGGAACATCAGGTCAACCGCCGTGCCGAAACACGATGTCGGGAATGAGCGTGATCGCGAATCCCACCAGGAACAGGGCCGGCACCGCCACAATGATGTAGATAAGCAGATGCTCGTGCTTCAGATGCATGTAGTTGCGAAGCACCAGCGTCGCCTTGACGGCAGCGACCGCGAAGATAAGCGCCACTGCCGCCTCGCGCGGAATCGGCAAGATAAAGATCGCCAATCCAACGATCAGCAAGACCACGAGCAGGGCCCAGACGATGACGTAAAGCCTGCTTTCGTTGTCGGCGGGCACACTCTCGAGCGTTCCATGACTCATCGGCCGAACCTCAGGTCAAATAGAGAAGCGGAAACAGAAAAATCCACACTACGTCCACGAAGTGCCAGTAGAGACCGGCGAACTCGATTCGCCGTTCGAGAAAATCCCAGGGTTTGCGGCTAAGCGCGGCAACCAGCAGCACCAGGTTGACCACGATTCCCCCGATCACATGAAGTCCGTGAAGGCCGGTCATTCCGAAGTAGAACGACCAGAACATACCCGTGGCGGGCGTAAATCCTTCGCGAATTTCGGTCGTGTATTCGAAGCCCTTGACGCCCAGGAACACAAAGCCCAGCAGCACGGTCGCGAGCAGGAACATCCTGGTTTGAGTGAGGTTGTGCTTGCGCGCCGAGGCCAGCGCCATGATCATCGTCAGGCTGGAGGTAACCAGCACGAGTGTATTAAAGGCGCCGAGCCGCCATTTGACATGAGCGCCGTCGGCGGCGAAGTCATGCGAAAAGGAGAACAGGACAAACACTCCCATCAGCGCGCCAAACACCATGATTTCCGAGGCCAGAAACCACCAAATGGCAATTTTGCCGGGCGCGATCTCGTGAATTGAATCGTTTTCCGGAAGTATCGTCCGGGTTACATCCGCGGTTGCACTCATCGCCAGTTCCTCACAGGTCAGAAGGCAGATAGCCTCTACCGGCCAGCGGCCTGCGCACCTTGCTGGTCCAGTTCATTCTGGGCGATCCAATCGTGCGCCGCGCCCGGAACGCTATATTCGTACGGATCGCGATATACGCGCGGCGGCGGAGAGAAGTTCGGATGCTTCGGCGGAGAGGAGACCGTCCATTCCAGGGTGTTCGCGTGCCAGGGGTTTTTCTCCGCTACCGGCCCCCGGACCATCGAGTAGAAGAAATTCACGATGAATGGAATCTGGCCGAGCAGCAGGATGATCGCGAAAACCGTCGCGATTACGTGAAACGGCTGCAGCGGCTTCAGCATCTCGTACGACGACAGTTCGTAGATTCGCCGCGGGCTCCCGCCGATTCCAACCAGGAACAACGGAATAAAGACGCCGTTGAAGGCGATGAACGAAACCCAGAAATGTATCTTGCCGAGCGCTTCGTTCATCATCCTGCCGAACATCTTGGGGAACCAGAAATACATCCCGGCAAAGCCCCCGAAGAACAGCACGGGGAAGAGCGTGTAATGAAAGTGCGCGACCACGAAGTAGGTCCCATGCATGTAGATGTCGCTGGCTGCCGATCCCAGGAAGATTCCCGTCACCCCGCCGATGATAAATGTCGCCAGACCGCCCAGCGCGAACAGCATCGGCGATGCCAGGTTGATTGCGCCCTTCCACAGCGACGCGATCATCGCGAATACGATGATCGCGAAAGGCACTGAAATCATGATGGTCGTGATGCTGAACGGGCTCGCCAGGCGTGGGTCCATCCCCGAGACGAACATGTGATGCGCCCAAACGATGAAGCTGAGCAGCCCGGCGGCCAGCGTTGAATAGACGATCATCGAGTAACCGAAGATCGGTTTGCGCGTAAACACCGGAATCACTTCAAGAATGATCCCGAAGCCGGGCAGGGCGACCACGTACACTTCCGGATGCCCAAAGAACCAGAACAGATGCTCCCACAGGATTGGATCGCCGCCGCGGTCCGGCTGGAAAAACGAAGTACCCGCGACCCGATCCAGAAGCAGCATTATTGCGCCGGCTACCAGCGGTCCGACCGAGAGCAGAAAAACCACCGCCGCCGTCATCTCCATCCACACCAGCATCGGTAGCCTCATCAAGGTGAGGCCGCGTGCGCGAAGGTTGAGGCCCGTCACAAGAAAGTTCACCCCGCCCATCAGGAACGAGGCAAACTCGAGCGCCACCGCCAGAATCCAGAGATTCTGCCCCCAGGTCACTCCGGTGTAGACCGCTTTGTCCGACAGCGGAACATAACTCGTCCATCCAGCCGCGGCCGGACCGTTCGGGACGAAGAATGACGCGATCAGCACGGCGGACGCGGCGAACAGGGTCCAGAATGACATCGCGTTGAGGCGGGGAAACGCCATGTCGTCCGCTCCGACCATCAGCGGAATCAGGTAGTTGCCGAAACCGCCCAGCAGAAACGGCATCGCGACGAAAAACACCATCACCGTGCCGTGCAGCGTGATGAGCGCGTTGTAGTTGTCAGGCCCGATCGGCCCCCAGCCGGGAATCGAAGTCTCCGGCCACGCGAGCTGCCATCGAATCAGGTAGCTCGAACCGCCGCCGATCAGCGCCATCACCGCGGAGAGCGCCATGTACTGCTTGGCGATCACCTTGTGATCGACGGAAAAGATGTAGCGGCGGACGAAGCCTGCCGCGTGTTCATCGTGTTCTGCCGACTTTACGTTCATCGCCGCGTCTGCCTCAGGCGCTCGTCAGTTGGAAGCGCTCTTGTTATCGAGATTTTCGGCCCGCCATTTCCCGTAATCGTCAGGCGTATGCACGATTACTTCGCCGCGCATCGAGTAGTGGCCGAAACCGCACAATTCGGAGCATGCAATTTCATAGCGGCCAGGCTTGGTCGCCTCGAACCACGCGATGATCTTGCGCCCGGGGACCACGTCCTGCTTAAGCCGCAGATTGGGAACCCAGAAGCTGTGGATCACATCCTCGGACGAAAGCGTGAGACGAACGACCTTGCCGACCGGAACGTGGAGCTCGTTTTCCAGCGTGACGTTGTTCGAGCTGTCCAGCTTCCCGGCGGCGTCCGGGTAGGTGAAATTCCAGTTGAACTGCTTGGCGGTGACTTTGACCTCGACTTGCGAGGGAGGAGGGGTGCCTTTCACCAGTTGCCAGGCGCGATGACCGGCGGAATCGATTCCGAGGTCGAAGCACAGGACGATTAGCGCGGGCACCAGAACCCACGCCGCTTCCCTGCGCGTATTGCCGCGATTGTAAAATGCCCGTGTCTGGGCGCCGCGCCGGTAGCGAATCGCAAAATAGACCAGCAGAGCTTCGGCGACGATAAAGAAAAAGCCGACGATGTAGAAGATCATCCAGAAGACATGGTCGATCTCCCCGCCGAAGGTGGACACGCTTTGCGGAAACAGGCTTGCGATCACTGCGACTCTCTCCTGATTAAGTCCAGCAGTTTGGCCTCGTCAGCCTGGAAGCTCGCATAAACCTCCTGCTCGGCGGCACGGTAGCGTTCCAGTAGCTGCGCAACCCGGTCCTGCCCGCCGCGGCCAGGGGCCAATTCGGACAATTTTTCTCCGACCCACGACAGGTGCCACTGCTCGTCCGCCGTCACCGCTTCGAGTACTTCCAGCGTGCCTTTGTCGACGCCCGTGCGCATCGCGTGCTCGTTGTATCGTTCAAGGGCTCGATTCTCGGCGACGATGGTCAATGCGAGAATCTCGACTACGTCGCGCGGCACTCCGATCTTTTGCCCCATCCGATGCTGATAACCGCCGACGACATCCGAAGGCGCTCCGCCCAACTCGCAGATGCGCTGGGTCCAGAGCCATGCATGGCGAGTCTCGTCAGCGAGATGGCGCGTGAGCTTGGCCTGGGAATCGGGGTCGCGCAGATGGCGATGCAGATTCAGGAGCAGACGCGCCCCCCGAAGCTCGGCATCCCGGTAGAAGTTCATGATTAAGAGCAGGGCCTCGAGTTCTTCGGGCGCCAGCCTGGTTTCAGCACCCACCGCTCCGCCTTCCATCAGACAAACAAATCAACCTCGCGCGGCATAGGCTGCACGTAATGTGCCATCCGTAGGCGCGTGTTCGATGAACAAAATGCCGAGCAAAACATGCGATTACCAACCGTTCAGTTGATAAGTGCGCGGTATTGATAGTGATGCCTATGGAATCATGTTTCCGTCCGCGCCAATCGAAAGTCCGAATGCGGCTCACACTCGCACCGCGGGCGGCGACCCTCCGATTCGCGAGTGGCAGACGAATTGCTCCTTTATTTCGCGAATCAGGCGGTGCGACACCATGCAGATCGTCAATCTCATGACCTCTGACGCGATAACTGTGGGTCCGAATGACAAACTTGCCGACGCTAAGCGCGTAATGGATGAAGGCGGGTTCCGGCGGGTCCCAGTCGTTGATGGCGGCCAGCTCGTCGGAATCCTGACCGAGCGCGATATCCGCGGGCACGCGGGTTATCTGGAATCGACCCGAGTTGACGCCGCTATGCGCAGCCCCGTCATAACCGTGTCTCCATACAATACAGTGCGGGACGCGGCGACTCTGATGCTCAAGCACAAGATTGGGGGCTTGCCTGTGCTTGCATCCGGAGAGCTGGTCGGAATCGTGACGACCAGCGACCTTTTGAAAGCTTTTCTCGCGGAGGGCTACGGAGTGTTCTGGGGGCCTCGAATCCTCGTTGAACCGAGGCCCCAGCAGCGGCTCCTGCCAGGGCTCTCAGCGCGCCTGCGGAAAGTGTTCCGATGAAGGGACTGAGACATGCCGAGCGCAGCCGGGCGGCCGCGCTCGACTGCGCTCAATTGCGCGCGGGGCTGAGCTTGTAGCGGATCGGCATGTGCTTGATGCCGCCGACGAAGCTCGATCGCAGCCTCGAAATCGGTCCCGCGAGTTCCGCAGATTCAAGCCGCTTCGCCAGCTCGCGGAAAATGACCTCGAGTTCCAGCCGCGCCAGGTTCGACCCGAGGCAGAAGTGCTCGCCGATACCGAAGGCCAGATGCGGATTCGGGTTGCGGCCGATATCGAACTTGAAAGGCTCGTCGAACACGTCCTCGTCGCGGTTCGCGGACGGATAGAACAGGCAAACCGACTCGCCGGCGCGAATCTTCTGCCCTCTTACGACGGTGTCCTGAGTCGCGGTGCGCGCGAACTGGATCACCGGAGACGTCCAGCGCGCAATTTCCTCGACCGCGGATTTGATCATCCCGGGGTCGGCCTTGAGGCGCTCGAACTGGTCGGGATTCTCGATCATCGCAAGCAAGCCGCCAGTGGTCGCATTGCGCGTGGTCTCGTTCCCGGCCACGACCAGCACCAGCAGATACGACAGCAACTCCAGCGTCGGCATGGGCGCGCCGTTGATCTTCGCGTTGGCGAGGATGCTGGTGACGTCGTTGGTCGGATGCTTTCGGCGCTCCTCGACCATGTTGGTGAAGTATTCGAAGACCTCCATCCGGGCCTGTGCGAAGGTCTCGGTCGGATTCTCCCCGCGCTGAAACTCGGGGTCGCCGCCGCCGATAATTTCGTTGGTCCATCGGAACATCCGCGGCCAGTCCGGGCGCGGCACCCCGAGCATCTCAGCGATTACCGCGACCGGCACCCTTGCCGAGATTTCCGTGACGAAATCGCATTCGGTACGACCCATCAGGTCGTTCAGAACCTCGGTGGTTATTCTCGTGACCTCCGGCTCCAGCGCACGGACCGATCGGGGGGTGAAATAGGTGCTGAGCAGCCGGCGATACTCGCCGTGCTCGGGCGGGTCCATGTTGAGCAGATGCTTGAGCGGAAGGGCTTCGGGTGGCAGCGCTTCTTCACCGGGAGCGAGCACGAACACCGCAAGCCGCGGGCCGTTCAGCCACAGGCGCGGCTGCTTGCTGATTTCCATGATATCGGCGGCCTTGGTGATCGCCCAGAACGGATCGGTGCGTGGATGTTCGACGTGGAATACGGGCTTGTGCTTGCGCAGGTAGGCCCATTCGGCATGCGGGTACCCGTTTTGTTCGTAGTGTTCGGGGCTGACGATGTCGATGGTGTCGAGCGACAATTCGCGAGGCTTGGCGCCCGGGTTGGCTGCTGTCCGTGCTTCCATTGATTATACTCCGATGCTGGTCTTATGTGCGGCGCGCAACCTACTTCTCGCGCAGCGATATCGCCTGCCGCGGACACATCCGGACAGCCAGCTTCACCTTTTCAATCAGCGAGTCCGGTGGATTTTCGATCCGAAGGTGCGCCTGATCGTCGCGCACTTCAAACACTTCGGGCGCGGCGGCTACGCAGCGCTCATTGCCTTCGCATAGCTTGAGATCGATCTCGATCTTCATCGCCTCGTCCCTCTTCCTTGGTTAGCAGGCATAAGCGGCGCCGATGCGCCGCTTATGCCTGATCTGTACAAACGAGTAAACCAGCTATCTTCCCGCCGCCGCCGCAGGTTCCTGCCGTCGCGCGCCCTTCGCCTCCACGTTGCGGAAATACGGAATCACGTGGCGGCCCAGCAACTTGATAGTATCCATAATCGCCGCATGAGGCATCCGGCCTACCTGCACCAGAAGCAGCAGCTCGTCGATTCCCGCCTCAGGATATTTCTGGATGCCGCTGATGCAATCGTCGGGGTTGCCGCAGATTACCGTGCCGCTTTGCGCCGCGGCCTCGATGTTGAAAGCGCTGGGCGCGATCGGCGCCGCGGTCAGCGGCTTCGACTCGTCCTTTTTCCCGCCGCGGCTAGAAATGAGCGCGTCAGTGATATTCGAGTAGTACTGGTAGGTCTTGGCGGTCTTCGGGATGTAGAGTTGCTGGCCGAGCTCCCAGAAGAAACGCATGTTCGTTTCGGCAACCTCGTATGCTTTCTTTCTGGTCTCCGCGCAGCACGCCATCGCCGATGCCGCAACCTGATTGTTGACGAACGCGCCCGCCGGCTCGGTGCACGCATTGGCGGCGTCCCGATAAATCTTGAGCTGCGCCTCGAGCATCCCAGGAGCGAGGAATCCGAAGGACAGGAGTCCCAGTCCGAGCTTGCCCGCCCGCTCGAAGCTCGAGGGCTGCGTGGCAGCGTGCCACAGGGGCGGATGCGGCTTCTGGAGCGGCTTGGGCAGGACCGACCGCTCCGGCATCTTCAGATACTTTCCGTCGAAGCTTACTTTGTCCTTCATCCACATTTTCGGGATGGCGCGAACCGCTTCTTCCCACTGGCCGATCGTTTCGTCCGGGTCGATCGCGAACCCGCCCAGCTCCTGTTCCGTAATTGAACGGCCGGTGCCGAGTTCGACACGTCCATTCGATAGAATGTCCAGCACCGCCGCGCGTTCGGCGACCCGCACCGGATGGTTGTAGCGATGCGGCAGCAGGACGACGCCGTGTCCCAGCCGGATCCGCTGCGTGCGCTGGCTGATTGCGCCAAAGAAGACCTCGGGCGCCGAGCTGTGGGAATATTCGGTCAGAAAGTGATGCTCGACGCACCACACACCGTGGAATCCCATCTCTTCCGCGAGCTCGATCTGCGCGATCGCCTGCCAATATGTGTTGTACTCGGAGAGTTCATGCCACGGCTTCGCCATTTGAAGCTCGTAAATCAACGAAATTCGCATCGGGGCCTTCCTTACCGCCGTGGAGTTGCGTTTGAACGCATCGACGGATTCGAACAAAAATCAGCAAGTCAAATGCCAGAAGAAGGGCCCAGAAAAGTCTACTGCCGGCGAGACGAGTTACAGACGATGATTCAATTCGAGCCAATCGCACACCGCGGCGAGTGGCGCGTTAGGAGACAATCGCGGGCGGCGAGGCGCTCGATGCTCCGGCGGATATCCCGGCGTAATGTGACGGAGAATTATCTATGACAGTCGCGCCGTACGGCTCCTGGAAATCGCCCATCACTTCCGATCTGATCGCGTCCGAGATGATTAGACTTGCGGGCGTCTTCATCGACGGCTCGGATATCTACTGGCTGGAGATGAGACCGCGCGAAGCCGGCAGGTGTGTGCTGGTCAGGCGCGATGCCAATGGCGGCGTCGCCGACGTAACGCCCGATGGCTTCAACGTGCGGACCCGCGTTCATGAGTACGGCGGCGGAGCCGTCGTCATCGCGGGCGAGACCGCATGGTTCTCGAATTTCACGGATCAGCGGCTGTACCGCCAGGAGTTGCGCGGATCCAACAACACTCCGCGACCGATCACACCGGCACTTGCTTTCAGGTACGCGGACGGCGTCTTCGATAGCTATCGCAACGCAATCATCTGCGTGCGCGAAGACCACACCCGAGG
Organism: Pseudomonadota bacterium; assembly: GCA_021323675.1. Classification (GTDB taxonomy): domain Bacteria; phylum Desulfobacterota; class Binatia; order Binatales; family Binataceae; genus JAFAHS01. The sequence goes on from JAJPKP010000018.1 coordinate 31,447, forward strand.
GGAAGACAGCGTCGCCAACACGATTGTCGCGATCGATGCGGATGGATCCGGCCCGCAGCGCGTGCTCATCGAAGGCAACGATTTCTACTCGAACCCGCGGCTAAGCCCCGATGGTTCCCATCTGGCGTGGCTTACCTGGAACCATCCGAACATGCCGTGGGACGCAGCCGAATTGTGGATCGGGACGATCGCACCGGACGGCTCGCTCCGGTCTGTGGGAAAGATAGCGGGCGGGGATGACGAGTCGATCTGCCAGCCGGAATGGTCTCCTGACGGCCGGCTTTATTTTGTGTCCGATCGCACGGGATGGTGGAACATCTACCGTTACGAGGGCGGCGGCGTGAAGCCGGTATGCCCGCGCGAGGCCGAGTTCGGCCGGCCGCAATGGGTCTTCGGCTTGTCAACCTACGCGTTCGAGTCGTCTGACCGGGTCGTTTGCACGTTCTCGGAGCGCGGGATCGGCAAACTGGCCTGGCTCACTCCCTCGACCGGAAGCCTCGCGCCGATCCACATTCCATACACCGACATCGCGGATCTGCGCGCCTCGCGGGGACGCATCGTGTTCCAGGGCGGCGCTCCGAGCGAGTGCATGAGCATCGTCACCATGGATGCGGCGGCGGAACAGACGGAAGTGCTGCGGCGGTCGAGCCGCGCGGCGAGCGATCCGGCGCTTCGCGCCTGTTTCTCGCATCCTGAGCCCATCGAGTTTCCCACCGCAAACGGCCTCACTGCGCACGGCCTGTTTTACCCTCCGTCTAATCCCGACTATGAAGGGCCGGCCGGCGAGGCCCCGCCGCTGCTCGTGAGGAGCCACGGCGGTCCGACTTCAGCTTCGTCCAGCACGCTCGAACTGCTGATCCAGTTCTGGACCAGCCGCGGAATCGCGGTGCTCGACGTGAACTACGGCGGCAGCAGCGGGTACGGGCGCGAATATCGCAATCGCCTGCGCGGCCAATGGGGCATCGTCGATGTCGAGGACTGCATCGCCGGCGCAAAGAGCCTCGCGGCATCCGGACGCATCGATGCCCGGCGCGCGATGATCACGGGCGGCAGCGCGGGCGGTTACACTGTTCTCTGCGCGCTTACCTTTCACGATTTCTTCAAGGCCGGAGCAAGCCACTACGGCGTGAGCGATCTGGAAGCTCTGGCGAAGGACACCCATAAATTCGAAGCGCGCTATCTCGATCGCCTGGTCGGGCCGTACCCCGAGCGGCGCGATCTGTATATCGAACGGTCGCCCGTCAACCATGCGGAACAACTCTCGACGCCCGTCATATTCTTCCAGGGAGATGAAGACCGAATCGTTCCGCCCGATCAAACCGGGAAGATGGTCGAGGCGATCCGCGCCAAAGGCTTGCCGGTTGCCTATCTGCTTTTCGCCGGCGAGCAGCACGGTTTTCGAAAGTCGGAGAACATCAAGCGCGCGCTCGACGCAGAATTGTACTTCTATTCAACTCTGGTGCTTCGCACCGGATTACGATTTTGATTTTCTGATCCTGGCGAAGCCGCCATTGCCCCGGCTCGATACGCAAGCACGGCGCGATTTATGACCAGTGTTACCACCCGCGTCCAACCTCGCGCGCGACTGGTTCATCGAGACCTGAAAGGCGTAGCTTTTGGTGGCCCAGGGGCGGATTGCCGGAACTTTCCGCTCCCGCAACGACTGTAGGCGCCGAATCATAAAGCAGATAGGCGGACCGCAACCATTCGAATCTGTGCAGCGACGGCTGCCAGCGCGCGGCGATCGATCGCGGATCCTCGTCGGACTTGATTTCATTCAGGACCTCGGCCGATCCCACCATCGCGAGCGTCGAGTCCGTATCGAAAGTGTCCGGGTACAAATGGCGGAGTGCGGCGATTAGCTCGATTCCGAGCCTCGGAGAATCGAGTGCATCACGGTCTTCCACGATGATTCTTGATCCTTTGCACGTGCGGCCGGCGTAATGATCACCAACGGGCGCGAACGCTGCGGGCTCGAACCGCACCCCGGCAATCCCCCGATGGTTCAGGTAGTCTGTCAGTTGGTTCGCATCTGCCCACGGCGCGCCGACCAGCTCGAATGGCGTTGCAGTGCCGCGCCCGACGCTCACGTTCGCGCCTTCCGCCATCGCGACACCAGGATAAAGCACGGCCTCCGAAAGAGTTCTGAGATTCGGCGAGGGGGGAATCCACTTGAGTCCGGTTGCGTCGTACCACTCGCCGCGATGATACCCGCGCATCTCGATCACATGCAGGCGAGCGCCGATTCGTTTCTCGCGATTGAACATCCCTGCCAATTCGCCCGCGGTCATTCCGTGGCGCGTGGGCAGGGGAAAGTAACCGGTGAACGATGTGCGATTCGCGTCGAGCACGGGTCCCTGCACGACGGCGGCTGATATAGGATTCGGGCGGTCGAGAACATAAAAATCGATTCCGCGCCGCGCCGCCGCCTCCATCGCGTACGCCATCGTGGTCATATACGTGTAGAAGCGCGCGCCCGAGTCTTGAACATCGAAGACAAGCGCATCGATGCCTTCGAGCATCGCGTCGCTGGGATGCGTTAATCGTCCGTAGAGGCTGAAGAGCGGCAGCCCCGTGCGCGGCTCGACTCCGGATGCGGCCGCATCGTCAACATCGCCGTAAAGGCCGTGCTCGGGACTGAAGATTGCACTCAACTTCACGTTCGGCGCTCGCGAGAACGCATCGATGTCGCTGATGCCCGCGCGCGTCACGCCGGTTTGATTTGTAATGAGCCCGACCCGCTTGCCGTTCATTTCGACAAATCCGTCGGCGACGAGCACATCGGCACCGCTTGCCACGTTCGACTCCGGCAATCGCGGCCGGCCGGGCGACGGGCAATATGGCCTCAGTTCCGGACGCTCGGTGATGAGTTCCTGTTCGGAGACCGGCGCAAGCTGGTCCGCAACCAGCGCGAGAAGCTTCTTTCGCAGCGGGCCCGCATCGCCGCGGCCATCCGGATAGGTTCGATTGGTGAGAACGATCACCCAGGTACTGGACAGCGGATCGATCCACAGCATCGTTCCGGTGAAGCCCGTGTGTCCGTAGGAGCCTACCGGGGGCAGTTGGTCGCGGTTGGGAGCGAACGGCGCCGCGAGATCCCATCCAAGACCGCGCAACCGTGCCGCTCCCGCGGGCGTGCGGGGGATTGTCATCTCATCGATGGCGTGGCGGCTCAGAACACAAGCGCGATTCGGGGCGGACGCGTCAAGCATCGCGCGGGCAAAGGCCGCCAGATCGTCTGCGGTCGAGAATAGACCCGCGTGTCCGGCAACTCCTCCCATCCGCGCGGCCGTCGGATCGTGCGGCACACCCACGCGAAGCTTGCCGTTGACAAAGAGTGTAGGGGCGATGCGCGGATACACGGATGGGGGCGGGTCGAAGCCGGTATCGTTCATGCGCAGCGGACCGAAGATGTGCTTGCGGCAATACGAATCGAGCGGCGTTCCGGAAACGCGCCTTACAACTTCGCCGAGTGTTTCAAAATTTATGTCGCTGTATTCGTAATGTGAGCCCGGTGGATAATCGGGATGCGCAGCCTCGATCATTTTCATCGCGCTGCGGTAGCCGGTCCATCCAGCACTCAAATCGAGGTCGGCCTTCAGCCCCGAGTAGTGAGTCATCAACTGGCGGATCGTGATGCCGCTTTTGCCGTATCGGCCGAATGCCGGCCAGTAGCGCGCCGCCGGAGCGTCGAGGTCGAGCTTTCCGGCGTCGGCGAGCTGCATGATCGCGACGGTGGTGGCGACGACCTTGGTCAATGACGCGAGATCGAAGACGGTGTCCGGCGTCATCGCGACGCGGCTCGGCGCCAACTCCCGATAACCGAACGCTCGCCGGTAAACCGCGTGATCGCTCTGGCCGATCTCGATGACCGCGCCGGGAATTCTGCCCGCCTCGATTTCGCTTTGGACAATACTGTCGATCGGCGACAATGCGGCCGCAGTCAGCGCCGGCGAGAAGCGGGCGCTCGCGAGCCCCGGCGCCGCCATCACCATAAGCAGCGCGACGATAATGCCGCCTCGCCAACCGATGATCGACGGCCTGGTCACGACAGGGATTGTATCATTGCGGAGTTGGTCGAGGTCACTCGGCGGGGTAGCCGATCGGAAGCAGGGCAACGGGCCGCCAGTCGGATTGAATTTCCTTGCGGAAGATCGCTTTGACCTCATCATCTCCGAACGCGCCGACCCAGCATCCGGCGAGCCCCGAGGCTACCGCTTGAAGCCACGCGAAGCTGGCGGCGATGGTCGCGTCCTGGATGCAGTAGAGGTCGCGGCCGCGCGATCCGTATTTTGCGGCGGATCGTGAGGGCACGGCCCAGAAAACGAGAACGACGGGCGCCTGCGCCACGAAATCCTGGCCGAATGCGGCGCGAGCAAGTCTCCGCTTTATTTCGCCGTCGGCGATAACGTGAATTTCGCGCGCCTTGAGACCGCCGGCGGAAGGCGCGGTGTTTATCGCATCGAGGATCTCAGCCAGCGTTTCCATCGTGACTCCACGCGGTTGGAAACTCCTGACGGAGTGCCGCTTGTTGAAAACGTCGAGCATCGCTTTCTCCCGATTGGTTGCGGTTTCCGCGCACTGAGACGAGCTTACCGGGCGCCGCCCCTGCGAGCCGGGCCCGCCCAGGTTATCGTGCGCTCCCTCACCTCAAACCGTCCCTCCAGGAACTTCTCGATGACCCACATGTTGGTCCGGCAATGGCTGGTTATTTCCGAGACCGTCGCTGCGCTCCGATCGCCGGCCAGCGCCAGATAAGGGAGAATCTGATCCGCCATATGGCGGTCCAGGCAGGCGGACTCGCGCAATTGATCTGCAAGCTTGGCCGCACCCTCCCTGCCGACATCTTCCGCCATCTTCCCCGGGGCGCCGAGGCTGCTTGCGCCTATCACCGAGTTGTCAAATTCCGCGACGGCGCAAAATGAGCTGCCCGGCGAAAAACTAAAGTGATACTCGAAGTCCGATCGCGCCGGAACCGAAAGTGTTCCGAGGACGCCCAGCGCGCCCTCGATCTGCCTTTCGGCCACTCGGCGGCGGGCGAGGGCCTCCGATGCACGCGAGGTCAGGGTGACCCGCCGCAGCGCTCCGCGTTCGAGCAGCTCGATGCGCCCGAGGTTCGCCGAACCTGACTGGAAGCGGAGGGCGGCTCCGCCCTTGGGATAGTAACCGCGCCGCGCGACGCTTATCTCTGCAACTACTCCAACGCGCCGAAGAAGCCGCAGGAACACCTGCTCGAGGTAGTCGAGCGTTGGCGCGCGCGAGGTGTCGGTCCCGCCGCCTTCGAACTCGACGGTGACGGGCGTTTTTGCCGCGACGATCGCGGGAAGCAACGCCTGAATTATCAGCGTTATGCTTCCGGCGGTTTCCACCTTGACCATCAGATGGCGCGCGCGATCCTGCCCCGGGCGAAAGAAAAGCTCGCGCGAATCGATCTGATCGCCCTCGAGCCGAGCGTCGCACAACTGCGCGAGCGCGCGGACTCCCGCCAGATGCTGCGGCCTGAGCCCGGGCTGTCGGCGGGAATGACGAATCTTGAAGATACCGCAGGCTTTTCCCGTAACCGCCGCGAGGCTGCAGGCCGTCCGCACGATTTGTCCGCCGCCTTCGCCAAACGATCCGTCGACTTCGACTACGGCTGTTTCCATTCGCGGCGAACTCTGGTCCAGCTCGCGGCCGCTCGCGCGATCAATCGCGCGGCGCGAGCGGAATTCCGGCGGTCCTGGTCATTTCGATGGAGCATCCTGTTTGCACGCCGATCCCTCGATCTTGAGGCCCGCCTCTGTATAGCGGTTGCGCGGATTCCAGAGCATCCAGCCGTCCGACCCGAATTTCTCCGCGGCCGTTATCTGCGCCCGTATTTCATTGGCGGTGAACTCGCGCCGGTCGAACGCGTAGTCGCGAAAGGCCTGAAGCCACGGGCGGAACCGGATCGACGGGATGCCCACGCGCTCACGGCCGTTCTGCAGCGACAGAAAAACTATCTCATACGGATGCGCGACCGGCAGGCGATATCCGGGAATGCCGAACTGGAAGCACGACGGGTAAAGCATCGGCGAGATGTAATCGACCACCGGCGCCAACTCCTCGAGCCGCTGCCCGATATGCGTGTCGTCCAGATTCCACATCACGTAGCCGAAGATGTCGGCCGCCACGTACACATTGTAGGGCGCGAGCCGCTTGTAGGCTCGATCGAGAAAGCCCGCGACCGCGCTCATCCGGCTCGGCATGTTGACCGGCTCCGAGAACTGAAGCCCGGTCGCATCGGGAAACCGAACGTAGTCGAACTGGATTTCGTCGAAACCGAATTGCGCGGCCTCGACCGCAACCTCGACGTTGTAGTCCCAGACTTCCCGCTTGAAGGGATCGGTCCAGGCCAGATGCTCGCGGTCTCGAAACAGCGAGCCGTCGCTCCTCTTCACCGCGAGATCGGGGCGCGAGGTCGCGACCGGATCGTCCTTGAAAACCACGATGCGCGCGATCGCATAGAGTCCCTGCTTGTGCAGCCGATCGACAAGCGCCTTGCCGTCGCCGATGGTGATGGTTTTTTGCGCGCCGGAATTCTGCGCAAGCGGAATGGACGTTCTGAATGCCACCATCCCGCGATCGCCCTTGACGTCGACCACGACCGCGTTGAGTTCCGTCTTGTTAACCAGATCGAGGGCGGCTTCGCGCAGGATGTTGCTGCCAATTCCGTAGAAGGAAAGATACAAGGCTTTCGGCTGAAACGGGGTCAGCGCGACTTGGCGAGTGCCGCCGTCCCATTCGCCGACCGGAACCGATTGGCGCAAGTGACCGTAGGCCCTGAAGCCGAGCGTGTCGCCGGGACCGCTCACCTTGAAGCTCCCGTTATGGTCGCTGCGAACCATCCTGTCGCCCAAGGTAACGATCGCATCTTCAAGCGGCAGATGAGTCGATGCGTCGAAGACCTTTCCTTCGTATGCGAGAGCGCGTGCCGCGGCCGCGGCGATAACGAGCCAGAGCAGCAGCGCAATTGCATTCCTTAACCGGCGCGTTCCTCGCACGGCTACCTTCCTTCCAGGATGGCGGCGAAAGCCGCGCCCCGGTCATGATCGGTCACGATATAGCGGGGGATGGCCATCACGTTGTCAGCGCGCGAGGCGTGATGGCGCTCGATGGTGAAGCCGGCGACGTAACCTGTGCCGCGCGCCATTTCGATCAGGCTGTCATCCACGATTCCGAACGGCCAGGAGAGCAAATCCACCTTGATATCGAGCCGCCGCTCGAGAACCTCGCGCGACTTGGTGAACTGCGTCTCAACGAACCTGCGATACGCGTCCGCCGACAGGCGCGCCTTTTCGATGCGGAAGTTTGGATGCCAGTAGGTGTGCGACTCGATCGTAAACAACCCCGTCTTTTTAAGCTCCGCCAGCTCCTCCCAGGTCATCGCGTACGACGCGTTCGAAATCGCCGACGGATAGATGAAGAGCGTTATCGGGACCCGATAACGCTCGGCCAGCGGCTTCATCTCGGTGAACACGGTGCGATGCCCATCGTCGGCGGTGATCGCCACCGCCCGCGCGGGGAGCGTGCCCCGTCCAGCCACGAATTCCACCACCTCGCGAAGCGGGACCGGCGCATAGCCGTGGTCGCGCAGGAACTTCAACTGAGCTTCGAACACCGGCGTGGTGACCGTCATGCTGTCGGCCACCACCGGCCCGAAGCGATGATAAACGAGCACGGTTGCGTCTTCCTGCGCGCGGGCGATGCCGAGAGTGAGCGCGATTGCCGGCAGGAGCATCGCGGATGCAAGGATGCGCGCCAGGATCACTCGGCGTTCCGTCGGGAAGGATGGCCTGTGTCGCCATGTTCCGCCGATTCTTGCGGGCGAATGGTCATGACCGGACATGAAGCCGCGCGCACCACCTGTTCAGCCACGCTTCCGAGAAAGAATCGGTCGATGCCCTTGCGAGCGTGCGTCGCGATGACGATGCATTGCGCGGAAAGGCGCCGGGCGGCTTCGAGAATGGATTTGGCGACATCGTCGCTGGGCTCGATAATCATCTCGCAGGCGGCACCTTTGCCAAGCTGCTCATCGACGATCTCGCGAAGGCGCTCCTTTGCGTTCAAGATCGGAAGGTCCGCCTCGTCACGCGTCAATGCGAAAGGAAATCTCATCGCGTGAAATAGAAAGAGTTGCCCGCCGGGGGGCAGAAGGCCGCGTGCGGTTCTGATCGTAGCGGTGCAATTGTCGTCGAAATCGACAGCGCACAGAATTCTGTGGAATGGACTCGTCATGCCCAGCCGTCCCAGGCGCAAAAGCATCACGCATGCCATCGGCGGGCGCGGCGAATCGCACGGGCAGCCGCAATTTCGTCGCCGGCTGATTGTGGCTTATGGCGTCAGGACCGGACTGCGGTGGCGCCTACGGATGCAGGCGAGGAGCGCCTATCGGCCCACCGGACGCAGCGTCGCGCGCATCGCGCGATCGAACGCCCACTGGCGAATATGATTGATCTGTTCCTTCATCGTGCGCGCCAGCGGGACTGTGCCCATCGCCACGCCGATCAGATCCTCGCGCGTCAGTTCATGCTCCTTGAGGCGCGCCTTGGTTAGCGCCGATATGACGCACTGCTCGATTTCGGCGCCGGTCCAGTCCTTGGTGAACTCGACCAGTTCCTGCAGATTGAACTTCGACGGGTCAACGCCGCGGCGGCTCAGATGAATTCTGAAGATGTCAACCCGCTCGCTGGCAAGCGGAAGATCGACAAAGAACACTTCGTCGAATCGTCCTTTGCGGATCATCTCGGCGGGCAGAAGGTCGATTCGGTTCGCGGTGGCCGCGACGAAAAGTCCGCGCGCCTTTTCCTGCATCCAGGTCAGGAAGAAGGCGAAGATTCTGCCCTGCTCGCCGCTCGCTTCGGACGAAGTTATGCCCATCTCGATCTCGTCGAACCACACCACCGCCGGCGCCATCTCTTCCAGCATCTTGCAGGTCTGAACGAATGTCGCGGCGGGCTGTCCGTGGCGTCCCGAGAAGATTTCGATCATGTCGATGCGATAAAGGGGCAGCCCGAAGTGCGATGCGACCGCCTTGACCGAAAGGCTTTTCCCGCACCCGGGAATGCCCATCATCAACACGCCCTTGGGAACGATATCGGCGCTGAGCGTGTCGCGCAGCTCGAACAGCTTCTTGCGCTCCATCAGCCAGGTCTTCAGGTTTTCCAGCCCCCCGACCTGCCCGATATCGGTATTGTCGGAAATGAACTCGACGACTCCGGTGCGGCTGATGAGCAGGCGCTTTTCTTCGAGCAGCGCCGGCATCGACTCCATCCCGAGATGGTTGTTCGCGGCAAGGGCGCGCCGCACCGCGTGGCGCGCTTCGTCGATGGTGAGTCCCTGAAGGGCGCGCGCCAGTTGTTCCAGCGCCGCCTTGTCGTTATCGACCTTTGCGCCGCGCGCGTGGGCCTGCTCGGCTTCCTCGCGAACAAAATCCATCAACTCGACCAGATCCGGCGGCCTCAGTTCGACGAACGCCACATCGCGATCCAGTTCCTCGGGCACGAATCGAACCGGAGAGCTTATGACCACGAACTTCTTTTGGTCGAGGCACAACTGGTACAGATCGCGAAGCCGGCGGCGCACCTCGGGCGATTCCCGCAGCGGCTCGTGGAAGTCCTTCAGATGGAAAATCGCGGCGTCCTTGAGAACGGCGATAAAGTCGAGCGCCTCGCGCGGGCTTGAAGCTCCGGCCTCCGGCTTCCCGTCGCCGCGGCGCATCCCCTCGGTCAGAGTCCAGGTCCAGATAGGCGTCGGCGTGTCGCCGAACAATCCCAGCCCGGCTTCGCGCAACACTTTGGCGATCCGGTGCTCTTCGGTCGTCCTCACATAAGTCAGCGGACGCCCGGATTCGAAAATGTCCCGTAGGGTCCTGGCGGCGCGGCTTTTGACCGACTGGGTTTTTTTCGGCTGCTCCATCAAACAACGTCCTGTTCACCGGCCGGAGAGCGAGACTCTGCCGGCCGCTCCTAATAATGCCACAGGGAGAGGGGCGATGCGCGAGGCGCCTCCTTGACGTAACCGCAGGGAAGATCAATGCCACTATCGAGCGTGAGACGCCACGCGGGCGTCTGGCAAGCGGGAAAGGCGCGATTCACCGGCTCATGAACCAGGAAACGATCCGGGATTTTCTTGAATGCGATCACAAGCGGCTCGATGCGTTACTCGAGCGCGCCGGGCGCGAGCCTGGTCAGATCGATCTTGCGGCATTCGGAGAATTTCGCCGCGGCCTGCTCAAGCACATCGGGATGGAGGAAAAGATTCTCCTGCCCGCCATCCAGCAACTCCGCGGTGGAGAACCCCTGCCAATCGCGGCAAAAATCAGGCTCGAGCATGGCGCAATCGCGGCGCTGCTGGTGCCGAGCCCGCGTCCCGCCGTGTTGCGCGCGCTCAAGGCGATACTTGCCATGCACAATGCCGGCGAAGAGGGTCTGAGCGGCGTCTATGCCGAATGCGATCGTATCGCGGGTGCCGAGCGGGAGGCGATTCTCGACCGGTTGCGGCAAGCGCCCGAAGTTCCGGCCGCCAACCACGTTGACAGCGACAGGGTCGAAGCCTCGGCTCGGCGCGCCATCTCGCGCGCCGGCTTCGATCCCGAATTGCTGGCCGACTAAGCGCAGCGTTCGCGCAGGACCACGCAGTCGGGGCCGATCGCGATTCTCGCCGCGGGAACTTCAGGGAGCGGCGTTCGTCGCCGGGGCGTGCCGAACATTGCTCGCCAGCCCGAGCTTCTCGAACAGGCAGATTAGCGCATAGCCGATGTCAGGTTGGCGCCAGTTCCATCCGAGCCGCGCGAGCGAAGGGCGGGCATGATGATTTCGATGCCAGTTCTCGCCCTGGAAGAAATGCATCAGCGCGAGCCATCCGACGTTGCGGCTCGAATCCTGCCCGAACGGCGTGTTGGGCTCCATGTGGCACACGCTGTTTACGAAGCACTGTGCGTGAAGCGCGAACACCAGGCGGATTGAACCGAGCCAGAAAAATGCCGCAGGGCCGAAATACAGCCCTCCAAAATACGCCAGCGTCAAAATCGCAGGCTGAAGCGGTTTCCAGATTCGATACTGCAGCCGGTTCAAATCCGGGCAGTAGCGTTCGATCGACGGGGCCTCCGCCTGCCAGAGCCATCGCAGATGCGCCCACCAGAAGCCGTACAGCGCGGGGCTGGAGACATCGCCGGGCGTGTCCGCGCTCGCGTGATGAACGCGATGGCTCGCGGTCCAGGTCACCGGCGATCCGGAACCATTGAACACGGCGAAGAACGTCAGCGCGGCGCTCAGGGCCGGATGAAGCTTCAGCGAGCGATGGGCGAGCGCGCGATGATAGCAAACCGTCGTGCCGAGTCCGCCAATCCAGGCCAGCGCAATCGCGCCCACGAGGATCCGCCATCCGGGGAGAGGGAAGAGAATCAGCCCGATCAGCGCGGTTACATGAATCAGGATGAACCACGGCAGGATGATGAAGTCGTGGCGGGTGGTGCGCCACCACGGCCATTCCCATCCGCGCTGCGCGGGTTCGTGTTCGGGGCTTTGCTCAAGTGCGGCGTTGATCATCTTTCACCATGCGAAACGTATCTTGCACGTGCCGGATATCCTCGATCGCCCCGATAACCGCGAGGCTGACGATGGTGGGCGGCTGATGGTTTGGCGGGCTGCACACGCGGACCGCTGGGAATTTCAGGATGCTCGAATCCTTCGAGCGTCGCGCGGCCCAGCCTGACGCCAAGCGTCTTCTCGATCCCGCGCAGCAAAAGCCCGTCTTCCGGCATCACGAGGCTGAGCGCCTCGCCCGATTTGCCCATCCGGGCCGTCCGGCCGATGCGATGGATATAGCTTTCCGAGGTGTCCGGGAGATCGAAGTTGATGACGTGAGAAACGTCGGGCACGTCGAGGCCCCGTGCCGCGACATCCGTCGCGACCAGGACGTCGTACTGGCCCCGGCGAAAGCCCGCAAGCGCGGCGTTGCGTTGGCTCTGGGAGCGATCGCCATGGATCGCGACCGCTTTGATTCCGCTTCGGACCAGGAGTTTTGCGGCACGGTCGGCGCGGCTTTTGGTGCGGGTAAACACGATTGCGCGATCGACTTCCTCGCGCGCTAGCAGCTTGATCAGCATCGGCCCCTTGTTCTCGCGAGATACCGCGTAGATCGCCTGGCGGATGCTTGCGGGAGGGGTGGCGGCCTTGCCGGCGCTCACGCGCACCGGGTCGCGCAGGAACGCTCGCGCGACTTCTTCCACGCCCGCATCCATCGTCGCCGAGAACATCAGGGTCTGATGCTCTGCGGTGACCGCCTTGAGGATTCGGCGCAACTGGGGAAGGAAACCCATGTCGAGCATCCGGTCCGCCTCGTCGAGCACGACGGTCCTGATGCGATCGAGCCGCACGGTGCCGCGTTCGAGATGATCGATCAGCCGTCCGGGGCAGGCGATGACGACGTGGGCCGATCGCAATTCGTGAATCTGGCGATTCATCGATTCACCGCCCACGGCCACCGCGGCGCGAAGTCCCAGATGGCGGGCGAGAAGCGCAAACTCGTGCGCGATTTGAGCGGCCAGCTCGCGCGTCGGAGCCAGGATCATCGCGCTCAGCTCGCGCGAGCCGGCGCCACGAATCCGATCGAGCATCGGCAGCAGAAACGCCGCGGTCTTGCCGCTGCCGGTGCTGGCGGTTGCGACAAGGTCACGGCCCGCCAGGGCTACCGGAATCGCTTCAGATTGAATCGGCGTTGGATTGTGATGTCCGCGGTCGCGAACTGCGCGCAGAATTTCGGGAGATAGGGAGAGGACAGAAAAGGACAAACGAACTCCATTGTCAGAGCCAGCGGATTCCCGTTGGGCGGTGAGGCCGAACGAAGGTTCTGAGGGGTTAAAGGGTTAATGCGTCGCGGAATCCGACGCGCGTTCGCCGTTCATCGGCTGTGACACAGCGTATGGGTATCGGTCCCGGCAATCAAGGGGGATCAGCCGCCACGCGACGATTTTTTCCAGATGCCGCGCTCGATCAGCAGCGCGATCTGGTTCTCGAGCACTTCGCGGCGATACTCTTCGTGCTTCATCGGAGCACGGCCCAGGTACAGATTCTTCGGATAAATCGGCGCTTTGTACAGGAGTTGATAAAGCTCGGTGCGCAGATCCTTCATCCAGTTGTCCCACTGCGCGTGAGTCCGATGGTGGCGCAGCGCTTCGACGTCGATGACGCCGGCCATGTAGGTTGAGCCGCCGCCGTATTCCTGGCGCGCCACAATTTGCCCGCGATAGTCAAAGATGAACGAGCGGCCGCCAAAGGTATCGATGGGCGTATTGTCGCTCGCACTCAGGTAATACGTCCCCATGTTGGGCGCCACGACATAGAAGTTGTTGTCCAGCGCCCTCGCGCGGCTCTGGATTTCGAACATCTCGTTGCCCGCCGCGGGATGAGGATACGATCCCCGGTACACAATCTCGGCGCCGTTGAGCGCCAGCGCTCGCGCATTCTCAGGATAGGACCCTTCGTTGGCCATCATGATGCCGAGCCGGCCGATTTCCGTGTCGGCGACCGGCCAGAACGCATCGAGGGTCTTGCCGTATCGCTCAACCCACCAATCGAAGATGTCGTGAGGACAGACTGAATGCTCGACCGGAAAGAGCGGCGACACCTTGTAATGCTTGAGGATGACTTCGCCGCGGGGATCCAGGATGAAACCGACGTTGAAGAAGCGGTCCTGCCACTCAGGATGACGCGCTTTGGCCTGCGCGATCACGAAGGCGTTGTATTGCCGGGCGATCTCGCCCAACGATTCGGTTTCCGGGCCGGGGATGTCGATCGCGCATTCGCGGGCGAAGGTTGCGTGATCGAGATCGAGCACCTCATCGTTGAAGCCCTGCAGCGCGCCTTCGGGTATCGCGATCAGGCGCACCGGCAGATCGAGGCTCGAAAGCCATGCCGCCGCCCTGGCGAGATGGTGCAGATGATCGAGATTTACCGCGATGTCGGGGCGGGTGCGGATTCCGCGCACGGTGGGAATAAGACCGACGGCGGTGTACGGCTCGATCATGAAGGCGCGACCTTCGGCAATTGATCCAGCGCCGCCGCGATCGCGTCCGCCGGATACGAGATGTCCTCGAGCTCGCCGTGAAGGTAGCGGTCGTAGGCGGTCATGTCGAAATGGCCGTGGCCCGAGAGCGTAAAGAAGATCGTTTTCGGTTCGCCCGAACGCTTGCACGCGATCGCCTCGTCGATTGCGGCGCGAATCGCATGGTTGCTTTCGGGTGCGGGGATGATCCCTTCGGAGCGCGCGAACGTGAGTCCGGACTCGAAAGTTGCCAACTGTGGCACCGCTACCGCCTCAACGATCTTTTCGTGACAGAGCTGCGAGACCAGCGGCGAATCGCCGTGATAGCGCAGACCGCCCGCGTGGATCGAGGGCGGCACGAAGTTGTGGCCCAGCGTGTACATCAGCATCAGCGGCGTCAACCCGGAAGCATCGCCCGAGTCGTACGCATAATGGCCCCGCGTCAGGGTAGGGCACGACTCCGGTTCGACCGCTATCAGGCGAACCTTGCGGCCCGCCGCCTTGTCCGCGAGGAACGGAAACGCGGTGCCGCCGAAGTTCGACCCTCCGCCGCAGCACGCGATTACCACATCCGGATAGTCGCCGGCTTTTTCGAACTGTCGCTTCGCTTCGAGACCTATCACGGTCTGATGGAGAAGGACGTGGTTGAGCACCGATCCCAGCGCGTATTTCGTGTCGTCGCGCGAGACCGCTTCCTCGACCGCCTCGGAGATAGCGATTCCCAACGAGCCCGGCGACTCGGGATCGAGATCGAGAATCCTGCGGCCCGATCGCGTGTGCGAGCTCGGGCTTGCGATCACTTCCGCCCCCCACGTTTCCATCATCGAGCGGCGAAACGGCTTCTGGTCGTAACTGACTCGGACCATGAAGACCCGCACCTCGATCCCGAACATCCGGCCCGCCATCGCCAGCGCCGATCCCCACTGTCCGGCGCCCGTCTCGGTGGTTAGGCGGCGCACGCCTGCGATGTGATTGAGGTAGGCCTGCGCGACGGCGGTGTTGGGTTTATGCGAGCCGGCGGGGCTCACGCCTTCGTACTTATAGTAGATGCGCGCGGGGGTTCCGATTGCGGCTTCAAGCCGCCGCGCCCGGAACATCGGCGTGGGCCGCCATTGCCGATAGATTTCCCGCACCGGATCGGGAATCGCAATCCATCGCTCGCGCGAGACTTCATGCTCGATAATCGGTTGAGGAAAGATCGCCGCGAGCGCCGACGGATCTATCGGCTTGCCATCGGGACCAAGCGGCGGCGCGGGCGGATTGGGCAGGTCCGCGACCACGTTGTACCAGTGCGCCGGTATCTCGGACTCATCGAGCAGAATCTTCACCTGGGACATCGACCGCGATAATCCATCGAGCCCGTTACTGTTTCAAGCCCGATCGGCGGCGATGCCATGAAAAAGAGAAGGGCCGGTCTCCGCATCGGGGCCGGCCCTTCGGTCGATGGAGAGAGATGCTTACGCTACTTTCTTCGGCTTGCTCGGGCGAGCCAGCGTACGTCTTCCGATCGGAACGTCGTCGATGCTCTTCGGGCATCCGTCTTCGCCCGTCACGACATACTCGGGATAGGCCGGGAAGCCGTGCTCGTGAAGATCGAGCCCTTCGATTTCGCCCTCGGTCGGGATGCGCAGGCGGAACGCCAGGTGCACTCCGTACATCAGCGCCATCGAGGCGATAAAGGTAGCTATCGTGATCGAGAAGCTGCCGATGATCTGCGCTTTCAGAACGCTGAGACCGCCGCCATAAAACAACCCCGTAAGCACGGTGCTGGTGTCCGCGCCCGTAGGAGTCGGCGCTCCGTATTTGCCGGCCGCGAACAGGCCGAGCGAGAGCGTGCCCCAGATTCCCGCAACCATGTGCACTGGAACCGCCCCGATCGGATCGTCGATTCGCAGGTATTCGAGGAGATCGATACCCCACACCACGACGATGCCCGCGACGATGCCGAGCAGGAACGCGCCTTCGGGATCGACCCAGTAGCAGGGGCATGTGATTGCGACCAGGCCGGCCAGAAACCCGTTGACCGTCAGTCCGAGGTCCCATTTCCCGCCCTTGATATATGAGTAGAAGAGGGAGGTGAGACCCGCGGAGCAGGCCGCCAGCGTGGTGTTGAAGGAGACCCGGCCGATGCCTTGCGCGTCGAGCGCCGATAGCGTGCTTCCCGGGTTGAAGCCGTACCATCCGAACCACAGGATGAGTCCGCCGGTTGCGCCGATGATGAGGTCATGCGGCTTCATCGGCTGCCCGCCGTCGCGCTTGAAGACGCGTCCGAGCCGCGGGCCCAGCACAATTGCGCCGGCCAGCGAGATCGTGCCGCCGATCGTGTGAACCACGGTCGATCCGGCGAAGTCATGAAACGCCATCGGCGCCATGTTGGCCAGCCATCCGTCCGGACCCCACGCCCAGTGCCCAATAATCGGGTAGATAAAGCCGGTCACGCCGACGCTGTAGAGCAGGTCGCCGATAAAGTCGCAGCGCCCAATCATCGCGCCCGAAGTGACCGTCGAGCAGGTGTCCGCGAATGCGTACTGAAAGACCCAGTAAGCAAGCAGCGGCACCCCGGTCGTGCCGTAAGTCGCGGGAAGTCCGTGCAGCATAAAGCCTGTTGTGCCGATCCACGGCGTTCCCGGGCAGAACATGAAAGCGAAGCCCCATAGCCAGAAAGTGACGCCGCAGATGCAGGTGTCGGCGATTCCTTCGACCAGGATGTTGACGCTCTCGCGCGAGCGCGCGAACCCCGCCTCCAGCATCACGAAGCCGACCTGCATGCAGAACACCAGGTAGGCTGCGACCAGCGTCCACACGGTATTGATCGCGTTGATGTGGGGCGGGGGCAGCGGCGGCGCCGCGTCGGCGTACGCCTGCCCGGGCAGGTACCACTTGGTCATGAGCGTGAGCACGATCGCCAGACCGATCGTTTTCGCCAGCAGCAGCGTGCCGGCTTTCTTTCGCGTCTCTGAATCGCTGAGCGCCTCGCGAAGCCGCTCGTAGATTCCCCCTCCGCCTGGTCCTTTTTTCATTTCCTCGCATTCCCTCCAAAGCTGATCTCGATGACATGGTCGCCGATTCGATGGCGGCCCCGTGGCCATCAGCAATGCGCGTGCCTCGAACCGGCGATGAAGCTCTCGCTCGGATGGCGGAGTCGAGTCGCGATCGAGCGGATGACCGGTCGTCAAACTTTCGATGGAGTTTCAGGCTGAAGCTGCGAGCGTCCCGATAATCCCGCCAAAACCGCCTTGCCCAACAGGGCAGCAGTGCACGGCGGTTCAGCATCGCGGGCTTTCGCGCGCCCTCGCGATGCCACCTATTCGAGCATCAAGTCTGCCATTGAAGCGGAGAGCGCGATGCGCAAAGCGCGCACCGCGCCCGCGCGCAACCGCGGTGCAATCAGATCGCTATGAGATCGCGGTCACGGAGCGGTGGCGATCGCGGCGAACACCCGATGCAGCACCATCAGCGGATCCTCCGGAAACCGATTCTCCAGCGTTGCCTTGAGATCGGCGTCAAATGCCGCGACCGCATCCGCCGGCAGGCTTGCGCCCACGCCGGCGCTGGCGCGGATGCGCCCGCGCCACGCCTCGTGAGAGTAGGGCACGTCGAGATCGAAGGAGAATGTTTCGAGGTTGCGAAAGCCCGAAGTCGCCAATCCCGCCATCCATTGCGGGTACATCCCGACGCCCCCGCCCAGCTTCCATTTGGGATTATGCTTCTCGATCAGCTTTTCGGTCGCATCCGCGACGTTGCCGGGAAGCGGAATCCAGTCGAAATGAGCAATCACCAGTTGTCCTCCCGGCTTGAGCAGGCGGCGCGCCTCCGCGGCCGCACGCGTCCGGTCGAACCAATGCCAGCACTGTCCCGCTATCACCAGATCGAATGCGCGATCGGGCAGTGCTGTCGCTTCCGCCGCGGCTTCGACGTAGCGCACGGCAACGCCGGCCTCGCGGTCGAGCCGCGCCGCTTCTTCCATCAGGGGCGCCGATCGGTCGAGCCCGACCGATTCGCATCCGCGCTCGGCGAGACCGCGCGCGATAGTGCCGGTGCCGGTTCCCAGGTCAAGCGTTCGCATCCCGGCCTTTACAACCCCCATCGCGGCCAGCCGTTCGAAGAACGACGGCGGAAAGCCCGCGCGATGCTTGCCGTAATCGGCGGCGGTGCGTCCGAAGTCGGCTCTCAGGCTGCCGGCTTTCACTTCTGCCGACGACATCAGAAGTCTCCTCGCGGTCGGCTGGAGGTGGCCTTGACTTCTGACTTGATATATCTTTGCACTGCTGTATTCAACTTGAACACCAAAGGCAGTCTTGACGGCGCGGTTCGGGGATGGCGTCATCTGCACGTGGGAAATCGAACCTCCGACCGCGCGCAGATGCTCACGGCCGCCGAGGCCGCAGGCGCCCTCGGCGTCAAGCTCGGCACTTTGTACGCGTACGTGAGCCGCGGATGGCTGAAAAGCTACCGCCGCCGCATCGGCAGGCAGGCTCTCTACCGCCGCGCCGACATCGAGGCACTGCGCGGCGTGGTGACGCCCGAGCGCGGACGGCGCGGGCGCAGCCTGCCGGACGCCTCGTCGTGGGTGACGGTCGCGCAGCCCAAGAGCGCGGAGACGGCGACCTCGGGAGTCATCGTCGCGGAATCGGGTGTGAGTTCCATAATCGACGGCAGACTGGCCTATCGCGGCTATCCGATCGAAGAAGTTGTCGAGCACGCTTCCTTTGAAGAGGTCTGCCTTTTGCTCTGGAACGGCGAGCGTCCCTCCGCCGACGAGATCGCCGCGCTCAGGGCGGAGATTCGCGATGCGCGGATGCCGCCGCAGGTCGCCTCGGCCCTGTCCGCCGTCGGCGAGGATGCGCCTCCGCTGCTTCGGCTGGCGGCGGTGATGCCGGCGCTGGCGGCGTGGGACAGCCGGCAGGCGCCGCGCAGCCCGATCGATCGCGCCAAGCTCGTCATCAGCCATCTCCCGCTCGCGCTCGCGCGCCAGCGTCAATATGGCGTTCGTCCGGATCACGGCGGGATGGCGGAGCGGCTGCTCGAATCGGTGGCGGGGACGTCGGCGGCGGAGTGGGAAGTGATCGCGATGGACCGGGTGCTGGTGGCCTGCGCCGAGCACGAACTCAACGCCTCAACCTTCGCGGCGCGGGTGGTCGCGAGCACCGGCGCGGACCTGTTTGCATCGGTGCTTTCGGCGCTCTGTTCGCTTTCCGGACCGATTCATGGCGGAGCGTGCGATCGGATCGAAGAGCTGTTCGCGCGAATTGTGGCCGGGGCGCGAATCGGCGACTGTCTCGATGCGATCACCCGGGAGAACCGGCTGCCCCCTGGCTTCGGACACGCCATCTATCCCAACGGCGATCCGCGCGCCGTGCTGCTCCGCAAGCACGCGGAGACTATCGCCCGCCGCAAGGGCCGCAAGCTGCTCGATATCGCCCTGCGCATCGAGGAAGCGGTGTGGAAGCGCGAGCGGCTGCGCCCGAACCTGGACTTCTACCTGACGGTATCGGCGCGGATGCTCGGATTTCCGCGCGGAATACCCGCCGCTGTCTTTGCCGTCGGACGAAGCGCGGGATGGATCGCGCACGTCCTCGAACAATATGCCGACAACCGCCTGATTCGGCCGCGGATGCGCTATCGCGGAAGCCCGCTGCGCCATTGGAATTCCTGGGGGGATTGATCCCGCGCCGCGCGATCAATCCTGGCCAAGCGCGGCGATACATTCCTCGCGAATTTGCCACACCCGATCGAAGCTCTTGCCCCCCGCCACATCGGGATTGTCCGCTATCCAGCGCCGGACAAACTGCTGATGAAGGGTTTTCTTGTAATCGCCGATCTGTGCCGGCTCGATTTCCGCTTCATGTAGGAAGCGTGCGATCGGCTCCGCCGATGCGCCCTTCAGGTCGCGGGTTATGTCGATTCGCTCCCCGCGATAGCGCAGGTAGCAATGCGCCTCGGGCACGCGGTCGAGACCGTGGCGGTCGAGCACGATTCCGACGCCGGGAGTGTTGCGCTCGCTCATCTCGTAGATTCCGATCACGAGCGCTACTTCCAGCCCCTGTTCGGCCGCAAGCAGTTTGAGCAGCGCGTGCTTGGTGCTGCAGGTTCCTCGCCGCTCGCGCAGCACCGCGATCGGATCGCTGCGGTCGCGGTTGCGTCCATACGGAAGAAGGTTCACATGGCGCGCGGCGGCGCGATAATCGCCGATGCCGAGATCGAGAAACGCCTCGCTTACCGCCCCGGCGGGCTTGAGAACATCGTCCGGAAGAGCATCCCACGATCGCATCGTCGGTCATTCGTCGCGCGGCTGGCCCTGATAGCGCCGCGGAACCCGCGCGGTTCCATCACATCTCGGATTGACTTCTCGTGCAACGTGCTCTTTGACTGCGCGGAGGGCGCTTCGATGCTTTGACGCGAGGCGCCGTCAAGTCGTATTGAAAAAGAAGCGAGGCGACCGCGATGAAGGCTCTGGCCAAGACCAAATCCGGATACGGCGCTGAAGTCATCGATCTGCCGACCCCAAAGCCCGGCGACGGCGAGCTGCTGGTTCGCGTGGGTGCGTGCGGAGTGTGCGGCAGCGATCTCCATCTGTATGAATGGGAACTGGGCGCCGACCGGATGGTCGCCCGGATGCCATTCGTGATGGGCCATGAGCCGGCCGGCGAGGTCGTCGAGGTGGGGCCCGGCGAGTCCGGCTTCAAGCCCGGCGATCGCGTCGCGCTCGATCCATTCGGGCATTGCGGGCGATGCGGACCATGCCGCGCGGGGCGTTTCAACCTGTGCTCTTCTCCGACCACGCTCTCCGGCGCATTCGCGGAATTCACCATCGCGCCCGTGGGAAATTCGCATCTGGTGCCGCCGTCGATGAATCTCGAGCAGGCGGCGCTGCTGGAACCGTTCGGCACCGGCCTTCATGCGGTCGAGCAGTCTTCCCTCAAGGCGGGCGATAGTGCGGTAATCGAGGGTCCCGGACCGATTGGTCTTTCGATCGCGATGGCGGCGCGCGCGCTCGGCGTCAGCTCGATCGTCATCACCGGGCTTCCCCAGGATGCGGACCGGCTCGCGCTGGCCCGCGATCTGAAATTCACCACGGTGACCGCCGGCGACGAAGGCTGGATAAAACAGGTCCGCAACCAGCTTCCGTCCGAAGGCGCGGACGCCTTGTTCGACGCATCCGGCTCAATCGATTCGCCGCGCGATCTGCTGCGCCGCGGCGGAGAGTTCATCGAGGTGGGATGGCCCGCGCGCGATCTCTCTTCCGCGGAGCTTCGCGGGCTCTTTTTCCACGGTGTAAAATGGATTAATTCGCGAATCCGGACGCCCGAGACCTGGCGGCGAGCCATCGCGCTGGTCGCTTCGGGCGCGATCGATTTGATGCCGATGGTGACGCATCGATATGAACTCGCTCGGGGTGTCGATGCGTTCGAGTTGCTGCGCGAACGCAAGGGAGTCAAAGCGCTGATTCTGCCGCACGGATGATCCGCGCGCGATGCTTTTAATTCGGGAGTACGCTCATGAGGAACGGATTCAAAATTGTCGATACCGATACCCATCTGATGGAACCCGACTACGTCTTCGAGAAGTACATCGACGATCGCTACAAGTCGCAGGCGCCGAAAATGGGAATCGCGCCCGACTCCGGACGCCGCACGTTTCTCGTCGAGGGTGAGGCGTTCACCCGCGAAAAGGGCAAGTACCCGATGGCGGCGCCGGGCTTTCTCGAATCCGTGCGCAAGGCGATGAAGCGCTTCGAGCGCGCCGCCAAAACCGGATTCAGCCCCGAAAGCCGAATCCTGGACATGGACGAGCAGGGGGTCGATGTCCAGATCATCTATCCCACCGCGGCCGGGCAGATGATGGGACGCGAGTTCAGGGACACGAAGCTGCTGGCCGCGTGCTGCCGCGCCTACAACGATTGGAGCGCGGACTTCTGCTCGCACGATCCGAAGCGGCTGCGATGGGCCGCGATTCTGCCGATGCAGGATCCGGACGAGGCGATCAAGGAAGCCCATCGCTCCGCCAAAAACGGCGCGGTCAGCTTCTATGTGCGGCCCAATCCGGTGCGCGGCCGCACCATCTTTCATCAGGACTACCTGCCGCTGTGGGGCGAGGTCGAGAAGATCGGAATTCCCATCTCCACCCACGACTCCGCCTCCGCCTCGGTCGATTCGTTCGGCGACCGCATGGACACCCACGTGAGCGGCCACATCCTGTCGCATCCGTTCGAAGCGATGGCCGCGATGGCGGGGCTTATCTGGTACGGAGTCTTCGAGAAGTATCCCAAGCTGCGGGTGGTTCAGGTCGAGGCGGATGGCGGATGGGTGCCGTACTGGCTGCAGCGGATGGAACAGCACTGGAACTACAGCGGCAACGCGGAGCATGAATATCTGACTCGCCGTCCGACCGAATATTTCAAATCGAACTTCTTCGTGGCCTTTCGCGGCGACGAGCCGACGATGAAAGCGGCGATCGAGATCGTTGGCGACGACAACTTTCTCTGGGACACCGACTACCCGCATCCCGACGGAACCTTCCCGTGGGGCGTCAGCGCAATCCTGGAGCAGCCGATTCCCGACGCGAGCAAACGCAAAATCCTGTGGGACAACGCCGTCCGCGCCTTCAATCTCTAAGCTGGCCTACTCGGCCCGGAGAACGCGCATGGAGCCGGAACTGCTTTTCGAAACCACCATCACGATCGGTCAAATGCACGCGCTCCAGAACACGCCCGAAGGCAATCGCACGATTGCGTACATCGGCGGCGGCACGTTCGAGGGACCGAACCTGAAGGGCGAGGTCCTGCCCGGCGGCGGCGATTGGTTCGTCGAGCGGCCCGACGGAGTCGGATGCCTCGATGTGCGGCTGCTTCTGCGCACCGACGACGGCGAGCTCATCTACATGACCTACCAGGGGCGCGCCGAGATGCCGAAACAGCGCGGCGAGCCGCTCCGAACGCGCACCGCTCCGACCTTCTCGACCTCCACGCACGGCAAGTACGCCTGGATAAACTCCGTGCAGGCGGTGGCCGAGGGCGAGACCATCAAGGGCGGCATCATCTACAGGGTCTATCGCACGTAGCCTGCCGTGGCGGGCGACAGGTCGCGCGCGCCGGCCCGCGCCGGCATACTTTCGTGCGCCTAATACATCTGCGATAAATGTATAAGTGGCTGCGAAGGCATCAGCGCAATCGGTTCTGGAAGCTCTACGCCAGGTAAAGTACCCCGGCTACCAGGACGATATCGTCACCCTCGGCATCATCGAGGAGGTCGTTCCCAAAGCCGGGGGCGGCTTCTCGATCCTGCTAAGGCAGGCAACCGAGCGCGACGGCGTAATCCAGCATCTCGCCGATGCGATTCATCACACGCTCGTGCACGGAATCGGAATTGAGGAATTCGAGCTGCGCGTACGCAAGCTCGAAGCCGAACTCGGAGAAAAGACCGGTCGGGTCCGGCTCGAAGGAACGAAATACATCGTGGCCGTGGCGAGCGGAAAGGGCGGTGTCGGCAAGTCCACCGTGGCCGCCAATCTTGCCTGCGCGCTCGCGCAGCTCGGGCTAAGCGTCGGGCTTCTCGATGCGGACATCTACGGGCCGTCGGTGCCGATGATGTTTGGGACCGGAGACGAACGGCCCAAATCGGCGGGCGGACAGAACTTTTATCCCATCGAAAAATACGGCGTTAAGCTCATCTCGATTGGATTCTTTCTCGGCGAACGCGCCCCCGTCATATGGCGCGGTCCGATGGTGATGGGCGCGGTGCGCCAGTTTCTCAAGGACACCCTCTGGGGCACGCAGGATTTTCTGATCGTCGATCTGCCGCCCGGCACCGGCGATGCGCAATTGACACTGGCGCAGCAGGTCTCGCTGGACGGCGCTATCATCGTCACCACCCCTCAGGATGTGGCGCTGCTCGATGCGCTCCGGGCGGTGCGGATGTTCCGGCAGGTGCATTGCCCGCTGCTCGGCGTCGTCGAGAACATGAGCTACTTCGAATGTCCCGACTGCGGCGAGCGAGACGAACTGTTCGGGCACGGAGGCGGAGAGCGGATGGCGGTGCAGGAGCGCATCGACCTGCTCGCAAAAATTCCGATTCAGACCGACCTCAGGAAGGCGGGCGATGAAGGGATGCCGCTGGTGATCAGGAATCCCTCGCATCCCGCCAGTATTGCTTTCAAGGATCTGGCCCGGCGGGTGGTGGCGGCGATGCCGGAATGAGGTCGAAAAACAGTTCCGATAGCTTGCTCGGTATGGAGTCCGCCGATATTCTTCCCCTTCAAACCGAGAGGAAAGACGGCCCCTTCATCAGGCCCTCCGGATCGAGTTTAGTTCACGCAAGTGTGCGTTGTGGCTGGAGAATCGTCAGGATATGTCGACACTGATTACGGAAGAATGCATTAACTGCGGCGCGTGCGAGCCGGAGTGCCCGAATACCGCCATCTATGAAGGCGGCGCAGCCTGGGAGCTCGATGGACAAACGGGCGCCGCATTGAAGGAAGACATCTATTACATTGTTCCGCAGAAATGCACCGAATGCGTCGGTTTCTTTGACCAGGAACAATGCGCCGCGGTCTGCCCCGTGGATTGCTGTATCCCCGACCCCAACATTCCCGAGAGCGAGGAAGTACTGATCGAGCGCGCCAAGAAGCTCCATCCGGATCAGACCTTCGGCCCGGACTTCCCTTCGCGATTCAAGAAGTAAAAGGCCTTTCGCTGCGCGGGCGAACGCCCGCGCATTCCGAAATAATCCAGCGTCGCGCCCCGGGCCCGGGCTTTCAGCCTGTGCCCGCCGGGGCGCCTTTGCCCCCGCGTGGGACGGCGGCGTCAATCGGATGAGCGCGAGTCTCCAAAGCCTGCCCGAGCCGGAGGGCATGGCGAAGCGGCGCGGCGATTAATAGAATCCGACTCACGATGTCGCGGCTTAAGGACAAGACCATCGTTCTCGGCGTGACCGGCGGCATTGCCGCATACAAGGCGGCCGAGATCACGCGGATGCTCGTGCAGCGCGATGCGAAAGTGCGCGTGATGATGACGCCGAACGCGCGCGAATTCATTACGCCGCTTACGCTCCAGGCGCTCTCACAAAATCCAGTCGCGACCGACACCTTCTCGCTGACCGAGGAATCGCAGATTGGCCATATCCGCCTCGCCGATGCCGCCGACCTCGTGCTGATCGCTCCGGCTACCGCCGATGTGATCGCGAAGGCCGCCGCCGGTATCGCCGACGACATCGTGACCACGGTCCTGCTCGCGACGCAGGCGAAAGTCGCGTTCGCTCCCGCGATGAACGTGCATATGTATGCGCATCCCGCCGTGCAGGAGAATCTCGCGCGGCTTCGCGCCCGCGGCGTGACGATAATCGAGCCGGGCGAAGGCGAGCTCGCCTGCGGATACGAGGGCAAGGGCCGCCTTGCCGATCCGGCCGCAATCGTCGAGGAGCTGGAGCGGATGCTCGCGCCGCAGGACTTGAGCGGCGAGCGCGTGCTGGTGACCGCGGGGCCGACCCAGGAAGCGATCGACCCGGTGCGGTTCGTGTCGAACCGATCGTCGGGAAAGATGGGATTCGCGATCGCGCGCGCCGCGGCGCATCGCGGCGCCCAGGTCAGAATGATCGCGGGGCCGTCCTCCCTCGCAACGCCCTCCGGCGTGGAACGAATCGACACCGTCAGCGCCGCCGAATTGCTCGGTGCGACTTCCCGCAATTTCCCGTGGTGCACCGCCCTGGTGATGGCGGCGGCGATCGCGGACTTTCGCCCCGCCGAACCCGCATCGCACAAGGTCAAGAAGAACGCGCGCGGCTTCGACCTCAGGATGGCGCCGATTGCCGACGAGATGCCGAAGCTCGCCGAAAAAAAGGGATCGCGGGTGCTGATCGGATTTGCGGCCGAGACCAACGATCTCGAAGCGAACGCGCGCGACAAACTGAAGCGCAAAGGCCTCGACCTTATCGTCGCCAACGATGTGACCAAGGAAGGCGCGGGCTTCGGCGTGGACACCAATATCGTCACGCTGATCGGCGCCGACGGATCCTTCCAGGACTGCCCGAAGCTCTCGAAGGACGAAGTCGCGGAAATAATCCTCGACCGCCTCGCCGCCATTCGCGCATCGAAATCGAAGTCCCGCCGCCTGCGCGCGGTTCGCTAGGCCCGCCGGCTTCGCTCCGCCCGGCTTCTTTGGAATTTTCCGAAGCGGATCGAGATGATCTGCTGCTTCCCGCCGCGACTGCCGCTATGCTGTTGTTCGCGACCCGCACAGATCTGAAACTTCATTTGCTCCGAGGTCCTGTAACTCGTTATGAGCAGCACGTTTCAGCTACTGGTCAACGGCCAATCCCATCGCGTCACCGTCGATTACGACGACACTCCGCTCCTGTACGTCCTGCGCGACGATTTGAGGCTGAAGGGAGTCCGGTTCGGATGCGGTGCTGGACAGTGCGGCGCATGCACCGTTCTGATCGACGGACGCGCGGAGCGATCCTGCGAGCTTCCGGTATGGTCGGTCGAAGGCCGGCCGATCACGACCATCGAAGGGCTCGCAACCGCCGGCCGGATGCATCCCCTTCAGCGCGCGATCATCGACGGCCAGGCGGGGCAATGCGGCTTTTGCCTGTCGGGAATCATCATGAAGGCCGCCGAGCTGATCGAACGCGACCATCAGCCCTCGCGCGAAAAGCTCGCGGCGGCGCTCGATGAAAACCTGTGCCGATGCGGCGCGCATGCGCGCATCCTGAACGCGATCGAGCGCGCATGGAAGGAAGACTCAGCCGGAGGCGGCAAATGAGTGAGCCGGTTCGACTTCCATGGAGCTTGCGCGATAACCCGATCCTGCGCCAATGGGTCGATTTCTCCGTCCCCGGGACGGCGCGAGTGTTCACGGCCAAGGTCGAGCTCGGGCAGGGAATCCTGACCGCGCTCGCGCAGATCGCGGCCGACGAGCTTCGATTGCCGATCGAGCGGATCGCGGTCGTCTCCGGCGACACGCGCCATTCTCCCAACGAAAGCTACACCGCCGGCAGCATGTCCATCGAAATCGGTGGGAGCTCGCTCCGGCTCGCATGCGCCGAAGCGCGCGAGTTGATGATCGAAGCGGCGGCGCGCCGGCTCAAGGCCGACAAGGCCCGGCTTAGCGTCGCGGGAGGATCGATTTTGCTGGACGGCCGGCAATCTGACCTCGATTATTGGAAGCTCGCCCCCGAAATAGACATGAACCGCGCGGTTTCGGGAACCGCGACTCTTACCGATCCGAAGGATGCGACCTATCTCGGCCGCAGTACCGCCCGCTTCGATCTGCCGGCCAAGGTCGCGGGAGGCGCGTTCGTTCACGACCTCGAATTCCCCGGGATGCTGCATGCGCGCGTGCTTCGCCCTCCGTCCGCGAACATGCATCTCACCGCTATCGACCTGTCCGCGGCCGAGCGGCGTCCGGGCGTCGTGAAGGTCTGGCGCAGCGGCGATTTCGCCGCGGTCTGCTGCGAACGCGAGTATCAGGCCGTCAAGGCGATCGAGGCTCTGCGCGCGAGCGCGAGCTGGACGCACGACGATCGCCTTCTCATTGCGGGAAATTGGAAAGACTGGCTGACAACGCGGCTGGCCGTCGATTCTCAATCCGAAACCGGACGCCGCTCCCCGGTCGAGGGCGACGTAATCCGCCGCAAGGCGATTTATTCGAAGCCCCCGATCGCGCACGCATCGCTGGGCCCTTCCTGCGCCGTCGCCTGCTTCAACGACGGCGCGTTGTCCGTATGGACCCATTCCCAGGGAGTGTTTCCATTGCGCGAGGCGCTCGCGAAGGCGCTCAGCGTCGATCCGCGGCGAATCGAGGTTATCCACGCGCAGGGCGCCGGATGCTACGGGCACAACGGCGCCGACGACGTTGCGATGGATGCAGCGTTGCTGGCGATGCAGGTGCCGACGCGGCACGTGCGCGTTCAATGGATGCGTGAAGATGAATTCGCGTGGGCCCCAATCGGATCGCCGATGGCGGTGGCGATCGAAGGCGCGGTCGGCCCTGACGGAAAGCTGCTCGAATGGTCGAGTGAAATCTGGAGCGGGCCGCACGGCCGGCGGCCCAATCTCTTCGGCGTCGAATTGCTCGCGGCGGCGCAGCTCGAGCGGCCCATCGCGTTTCCGGTTGTGCACGAGGATATGAATCGATTCGCGGGCGCCGCCCGCAATTCCGAACCGCCTTACGACCTTCCGTACCGGAAAATCGTCCTTCACAGCCTGCCGAATCTGCCGTTTCGAACCTCGGCCCTGCGCACGCTGGGCGGCTATGCCAACGTGTTCGCGGTCGAGTCGTTCATCGACGAACTTGCCGATGCGGCCGGAATCGACCCGGTCGAATTCCGGTTACTGAACCTCTCTGACCCGCGCGCCCGCGAGACGATCGAGGCGGCCGCGCGAATCTCAGGATGGGACCGGCGGGCGCCGCGCGGAACCGGCCGCGCATCCGGAATCGGCTTCGCCCGCTACAAGACCACTGCCGCTTATGTCGCCGCGGTCGCCCGCGTGGACGCCAACGAGCGCGTGCGCGTCGAGCGCGTCGATTGCGCCGTCGATGCCGGCCTTGCGGTCAATCCCGATGGAGTCATCAACCAGATCGAAGGCGGTATCATCCAGTCGATCAGTTGGACTCTGATCGAGCAGGCGGCGTTCGGCCCCGGCGGCATCGCGGCGCGGAATTGGGAGGAATATCCGATCCTGCGCTTCGAGCAGGCGCCGGAGATTCAGGTCGAGCTGATTCAGCGGCCCGATCTTCCGTCGCTCGGGGTCGGCGAAGCCGCGCAGGGTCCGGTCGCGGCGGCGGTGGCCAACGCGGTCGCGCGCGCTTTGGATTGCAGAATCCGCGACCTGCCTATTACCCGCGAACGGATAGTCAGCACGCTCGCGCGGCCGGACTGATTCGATTGCCGGAGGAGCGAACGGGTGAAATCACTTGCTATCGATATGCACGCGCACGCCCTGATCGAAGACGTCGAGACCATCGCGCGCGCGGACCCGCGATGGGCCCATGAGGCGGCGCGCGCGGCGGAAATCGTCGGCGAAGCCTCGCTTCGCCACAATCGCGGCGTGATGGCGGACGAATGGCGGCCGGCGCTTACTCGCGCCGAGAGGCGCATCGCCGCGATGGACGCGATGGGAATCGATATGCAGGCGGTCAGCGTCGCGCCCACCCAGTATTACTACTGGGCGAACCGCGAACTGGCGGCCCGTATCGTCGCCGCCGCCAACCAGGGCATCGCGGCGCTATGCCGCAAGCATCCGGAGCGGCTCGCCGGACTCGGCATCGCCGCGCTGCAGCATCCCGATCTCGCCGTCGCGCAGCTCGAAACCGCGATCCAAACGCTGGGACTCAAGGGCGTGATGGTTTCGACGGAGGTGAACGGCGCCGAATTGGCGGACGAGCGCCATCTGCCGTTCTGGCAAAAGGCCGAGGAACTCGGCGCGATGATTTTCATCCATCCGATCGGATGCGCGATCGGAAAGCGGCTGGTTCCGCACTATTTTTCCAACGTGATCGGCAATCCGCTGGAGACGACGATGGCGCTGGCGCATCTGATTTTCGCGGGCGTGCTCGACCGATGCCCCCGGCTGAAGATCTGCGCGGCGCACGGCGGCGGCTACTTCCCGTTCTATTCGGCGCGGTTCGACCACGGATGGCGCGTGCGACCCGAGGCCCACACCTGCCTCCACGCCCCCAGCGAATATCTGAAACGCCTGTGGTTCGATTCGCTGGTCTATACGCCCGAGCATCTGGGCTTCCTGATCCGCCACGCAGGCCCGGACCGGGTGGTGTTGGGAACCGACTACCCGTTCGACATGGGCGTACCCGATCCGCTGGCGCGCCTCGACCAGGTCGCATCGCTCTCAGAAGCCGACCGCGCCGCGATCCGCGGGAAAAACGCCGCAACCCTGCTAGGAATCGCGAACTAACGCCGGGTCGTATCGGCAAAAGTTGACCCCCGCGCTGCCGTGACGCAGCCCTCTTCGGCCAACCCCGCAAATATGGTTAGAAATAAGGGCCAACCGCCGGGGTGGTGGAACTGGTAGACACAGGGGACTTAAAATCCCCTGGACCGAAAGGTCCGTGCGGGTTCGAATCCCGCCCCCGGCATTCTAGACTGCGTGTCATGATTGGGTTTTTAGCTCTCGACCTCGAGACGTCGAGCGCGACGTGCGGTGCGATGGAGGCCGACACTGGCTGAACTTTGGCCGTTCTCTGCGGTCATAGTGGATTGGTCCGTGTCGCCGCGACAGGGGAACGCTCGCCGGAGAGAGCGAAACGTCCGATGCTTGGACGCATCAACGGGCTCATGTAAGGTTAGGAGTAAGGAATATCCACATAGGTAAGGCAAGTGCCAGTTTCCACGATCACGAGCAAAGGGCAGACGACGATACCTGGAGAAATCCGGCGGCATCTTAAGCTCAAAACGGGCGATCGCGTCGAGTTCATAGTCGAACGTGACGGCAAGGTGGTCCTGGTGCCTGCGACGGTGGACGTGCGCGAATTAAAGGGGCTTCTCGCTCCGGCTCCTCGGCGAGTTTCGCTCGATGAGATGGAGGTGGCGATCCGCAAGCGCGCGGGACGGCGATGACCGGAATCGACACGAACGTTCTCGTCCGATACCTCGTGCAGGATGACCCCGAGCAGGCGAGAAAGGCCACCCGATTTATTACCAACGAGTGCTCGTCGGAGGATCCCGGATTCATCAACCGGATCGTTCTTTGCGAGCTGGTCTGGGTGCTGGAGACTGCCTACGGCTATGCGCGCGATAAAGTGGCGCTGGCGCTGGAACGGATCCTGCGCACCGCCCAGTTTACGATCGAGGACCATCAGGAGGCATGGTCTTCCCTTCGCGAGTATCAGGATGGTGCTGACTTCGCCGATTCTCTCATCGGCGCCGTTAATTGCCGTCGCGGATGCGAGCGAACGGTGACCTTTGATCGCAAAGCGAGTCGGCGCGGCGGCTTTGCCGCTTTGTGAGAGGCGGCTCGATTCCAATGCGTTGTGGCGGGGCCGGGTCTTACGGTCAGCACGGGAACCCGCGATTCTCGGACCACCCGCTCCGTGATGCTGCCCAACAGCACCGGTTAAGGCCGGTGTGGCCGTGCGTTGCCATCACGATCAGGTTGGCTTCAAGGTCTTCGGCTGCGCGAATTGCGCCCGCGGGGGCTCGCCGCGCGGGTCCGTGTCGCCGCGACAGTGGAACGCTCGCCGCAGAGAGCGAAACGGCTGATGCTTGGACGCACCAACGGGCCCTGGGCAAGGAATAGCTGTGCGGGTATGGCGAATGGCAGTTTCCACGATCACGAGCAAAGCGCGGACGACGATACCGGGCGAAATACGGCGGCATCTCAAGCTCCAGGGGGCGATCGCGTCGAGTTTGTCGTCGAAGCGGACTCCGAGTACGGTCGCGGGAGCCGGAGTCTTTGATTCGCGCTTCGATTGTCGCGCGGCGATTTCCTTCGCCGCTCCGGTTTTGGCTTGACGAGACGATTGGTTTTAGAATAGCCGTTTTCAGGCTCAGGCCACGGAGGGTCTGCGGGTTCTCAACCCGTGCGAGAATACCTCTGCGCCAAAATTTGCGGGATTGTGCCGCGCCTGAGCGGCGAGAACGCAGTTTCACAAATCGTAATCAAGGACGGGATCATCGTGGACGATGCGAGTCGATGCGAGATAGTGGCCTCCAGCGCAAGGGTGTTAAACCAGTCTGCACGCGGCCAATAGCCGGGCATTTCAATGAACAGGTTCGATAGAGTTTTCTGGGAAAAGGTCGGTTCCTTAATCAAACTCTACTGGTTTTCCGGCGAACGCCGGACCGGGCTGAAGCTGCTGGCCTGCGTGGCCGTGCTCAGTGGTCTGGGGATCACGCTGGGCGCCTACAGCTCCTATCTCAATCGCGATTCCACCAACGCCCTGGTCGGAAAGCATCTGCCGCTCTTCTACCATCTGATGCTCTTCTGGGTGGGGGTGACCGCGCTTGGGGTTATCGCGAGAGTCCTGGGAATCTACCTGGGCAGCCTCCTATACATCGAATGGCGCGAATGGCTGACGCACTATTTCGTCGACGCCGGGTTTGCCCATCGTGCCTTTTACCGCATGGGAGCGGTCGGCAAGGTCGACAATCCCGACCAGCGCATCAGCGACGACTTGAGCTCCTTCGTCTCCTCGACGCTCACGCTCTCGGTGACGGTATTATTCGCGATCGCCGGGGTTGCTACCTACTTCGCGATTCTGTGGTCCATCTCCGCCGCGCTCGCATCGACCCTGGTTGTATATGCGATAGTGGGCTCATATCTGTCGGTCGTGATAGGACGGCGGCTGGTAAGCCTCAACTACTATCAGGAAAGGTACCAGGCTGATTTTCGCTTCGGCCTGGTTCATGTGCGCGATAACATCGAGCCGATTCTCATCTACGGAGGAGAGCAGCACGAGACGCTCCAGTTGAAGCGCCGGTTCTCCAAGGTCGTACAGAACTTCAAGGAGCTCGTTCTCTGGCAGCGCAATCTCGGTTTTTTCACCGAATCCTACGGCGGCGTAGCCGCCCTGGTACCGTATTGGTTCCTGGCGGCGACCTACGCCACCGGGCGGCTTCAATTCGGGCAGGTGGTGCAGGCTGCGACGGTGTTCATGTCGCTGCACGCATCGCTCTCAATCGTGGTGACCAGTTTTCCGCAATTGGCCGACTACGCCAACGTGGTTGTCCGTCTGAGCGAATTCCTCGAAGAGGTGAAGGTCGCGAGAGAGGCCGAAAGCGACGGGCGTCCGAAGATCGGAATTGTCGATGGCGAACGTGTGGCTCTCGATAATGTCACCGTGATGACTCCGGGCGGCGGCAAGACCCTGATCCATGATTTAACCGCCGACGTCAGCGCGCTCGAACCGGTGCTGGTTCAGGGCCCCAGCGGAACGGGAAAGACTTCGCTGATGCGGGTGCTGGCCGGGATTTGGCGCGAGGGCAGCGGTACCGTGACCCGGCCAGACCTGCAGGACGTGATGTTTCTGCCGCAACGGCCGTACATGATTCTGGGCACCCTGCGCGATCAGCTGACTTACCCTAGGGCGTCGGGAGCGGACGACGTGCGATTGCGCGAAATCCTGAAGGCGGTGAACCTGGAAAACCTGCCGGACCGGTTCGGCGGACTTGACGTGGAGATGCATTGGGCGGACGTGCTCTCGCCGGGGGAGCAGCAGCGGCTCGCGTTCGCGCGCCTTTTGCTCAACCATCCCCGCTATGCCTTTCTCGATGAGGCGACCAGTGCGCTCGACGTGGACAACGAGCGACTCATGTATGAGCTGCTGAACAAACAACAGATACGATTCCTGAGTTCCGGGCATCGCCCGACTCTGCTCAAATTTCATCGCAACATCCTGAAGCTGTCGCCCGATCGCCCGGAACTCGAAGCGAACCCAGGGTTCGCGCCGCTCAACAGCGCCGCATAGGTAAGCGAGTGACTATGGAGAATCTAAAGGGAAAGACCGCGGTCATAACCGGCGCAGCCAGCGGTATCGGCAGATCCTTGGCGGCGAAGGCGTGCGGCGAGGGGATGAATGTGGTTCTGGCGGACGTCGAGCAGGCGCCGTTGGCCCAGCTTCAGGAGGAGCTTGCACGGAGTGGCGCCAGGGCCATTTCCGTCCTGACCGATGTTGCGCAGCCGCAGGCGATCGAAGCGCTTGCACGCAAGACTCTCGAAGCATTCGGCGGCGTGGACCTGCTGTTCAACAATGCGGGCGTCGGCGCGGGTTCGACGATTTGGGAGAGCACCCTCAACGACTGGACGTGGGTGATGGGCGTCAATTTGTGGGGCGTGATTCACGGAATCCGGACCTTCGTTCCGATCATGCTCGAGCAGAATCGCCCGGCGCATATCGTCAATACCGCTTCGATCGCCGGGCTGACCAGGGGTCATCACAGCGCTTCATACGCGGTTACCAAGCATGCGGTGGTGGCGCTGACCGAACAGCTCGCGGTCGAGCTCGAACGTATCAACGCACAAATCAAGGCCTCAGTCCTGTGCCCGAGCTGGGTCCGGACTCGCATCAACGAGTCGGGACGCAACCGGCCCGAGAGCCTTCGCAATCAGGCCGAAGCGCCGCCAACCGCCGAGATGCTGAAACGATGGGAGCAGTTGCGCGACGTCATGAAGAACGCGACTCCTCCAGTCGCGATCGCGGAGGCGGTCTTCGACGAGGGAATCCGGCAGGGTCGTCTCTACATCATTCCGCACAAAGAAACCGCGCAGTACATCAGGAATCGTTTCGACGCGATCATGAAAGACATCTGAGCCGCCGCTACATCGCGGAAAGGTGCGAGCATGAAGAAGGAAGTCACCATTTGGAGCGAAGGGACGCGTATGGCCGGGGATTTGTTCCTTCCCGACGACCTGCGCGAAGAGGAGAAGCGGCCCGCAATTCTCCTCTGTCACGGATGGGGCGGTCCCAAGTCCCATCTCAGCTCGACGTACGCTCCATTTTTCTGCAAGGGAGGTTTCGTCTGCCTCACGTTCGACTATCGCGGATGGTTCGAGAGCGACGCGCGTATCGCGACGTTCGAAAAACAGCCGGCGCCGGATGCTGACGGTTTCGTCACGCTGCGGGGGAAGCCGGTCAGGGAAATAGTCGATCCCCTCGATCAGAATCGAGACATCAACAACGCCTTGGATTTTTTGATTAGCCAGCCGGCGGTCGACTCATCGCGCATCGGGCTTTGGGGGTCGAGCTTCGGCGGCGGGCACGTCCTGTACGTGGCTGGGCACGACCCGCGCATCAAGGCAGTGGTCAGCCAGGTGCCGGGGATGGGTCCGGCGCCTGACGAGCGAGGCTTCGTCGCGCCTGGGCCGCAAGTGCAGCAGCTTGCCAGCGCGATGGCTCGCGGCGATATCAAGGAACTGCCGCGGCCGAAGGAGCAGCCCGAGTCGCTGAAAGGCATCGGCGATTTCAGGACGATGTGGCGTTACCGTCCGCGCGTCGCTGCGCGCAACATCAAGGCGCCGACGCTGATTATCGACCAGGAACAGGAAGAATACGGTGGGCGGGAAAATTCCGGCCTCGCCGCGAAAAACGCGATACCCGGCACGACTATCGTTAAGTATCACGTGTTTGCGGGAACGCACTACGACATTTATGAAAGGAACTATCGCGAAAGCGCCAGGATGGCACTGGACTGGTTCACCGAGCATCTCATGCACAAGTGACGCAACGCGGGCGGGGCGACTTTAACGCCTTGTCGCGGGGCCGGGTCTTACGGTCAGGACGGGAACGCGCGACTCTCGGACCACCCGCTCCGTGATACTGCCCAATAGCACGCGGTTCAGGCCGGTATGGCCGTGCGTTGCCATCACGATCAGGCTGGCTTCAAGGTCTTCGGCGGCGCGGATTATCGCCGCGGCAGGCTCGCCGCGCACTACGTTGACATCGCACCTTACCTTGTCGCCGAAATATTGATGCGCGATCTGCTCCAGACGCCCGTTCAGAGCTTTTTCCCATCCCGGGACGGGTTCCAGCGGGCGCGGCAGCGGCGGCGTTACCGCGTGCACCAGGTGCACCGCCGCGTTGTTCTGTTCCGCCAGCTTGCGGGCGATCTCCAGCGCGGATTTCGAGATCTTGTCGAGATCGACAGGACAGAGGATCGTTTCAAACACTCGCATGCTCATCGCGGTATGCAGCTACCGTGGCGGTTCGCAATTCTCCGCCGACGCCGAGCCGGTGTTGCAAACTCCCGTTCTCTTCAATGGGCCTCAGCGAGGGATTCCGTTTCTTGCTGATGAGCCAGCTTCCAGCGATGGAGTCCCTGGCGCATGTAATCCGGATCGATATCGAGCGCCGCGCAGACGTTCTCGAACGAGAACAGCGAGGTTCGGTCCTCGCGATCGATCCATTCCTCGGCTTCCCGAAACTTGCGCTGACCTCGCCGCCGCACCGCGTTCACGTATCCCATGTAGTCGTCAATCGCCTGTTTCAGGATCGTGAAGAAGAGGAGCTTTTCTCCTTCGAGAAACGGCCTTCGCCTGAGCGCCTCGAAGTACTGCACCGGCAGCATCACGTCCGGCTGAAACGCCGCGGGCATCGGCTCCTCGCCACGCTCGTCCCCGGCGCCGCCGAACACCGCACGAGCCCCGACGGCCTTGGTCTTCACGAGATCGGCCAGGGCCCGGAGGAACCGGGCTACGGGGATGCCTGCAATGGTCGGCCGGGATGCCATCGGATGTTCCATCATTCCCCGGCACGCAAGGATTACGCCATCGGCGAGGCCCCGCAGGCCTTGCGCGGGATTGAAGTTTCCTCTTCCGCTGCCCGGCCGGATGTTTCCATCGGAGCCAGATCGGCGTCTGTCTGCCTGGCTCGGTGGCGCTTCTCTTACGCCGCGTGCGCCTGGATGATGCGATGGCGCGGCGCGCAGACCGACGCGATGGTGCTGCTGATCTCCGCATCGGTAACCTGGCGCGGCTTGTTTGCCTGGCCTTCCTGGGCGGCCTCGCGCGCGATGTCGTTCAGCGCGATTATTCCCATCAGGCGCCCCTGGTCATCGACGACCGGAACGCGATGGATCTGCTTTTCGCGCATCAGCTTCTCCACCGACACGAGGTCGTCCGCCGGCCCGCACGAAAACACGTCTTTCGACATCGCGGTCGTGACCGCGATGGCGGTCAGCGGCGCGCCTTGCAGGAATGCGCTCATGCACACGTCGCGGTCCGTCAGCATCCCGAGAACGCGGTTTTCCGGATCCACGATCGGGACGCATCCGATGTCATTCTCCCACATTATCTCCGCCGCCGTGTTGAGGGTGGCGTATTCGCGGCAGCTTTTGACGTCGGTCGTCATCAAGTCTTTCACCTTCATCGGTTGCTTCTCCTTGCGTCCGATTTGCCCCGGCTCAAATCGATTCAGGGCCGGAGCATTGTTTGTGCCGGAGTGGAATGGGCAACTTTTGGCCACTACGAGTGGAAAATGATCTCAGGTGTGGGTCGGTTCGCGACAAAGATGACTTCGCGTGTCTCCATTCGGCTCCCTATTGCCGCGGATGCGGCTTGCGGCTCAGCGGCCGCGATTGGTACCAGATCACTTCCTGGAATCTGACCTCCGATGGCCGATGCGGGCGATGCGGGACTCGCTGCGCGGGCGTGTTCGATGGAGCGCCGGGCGCGTGGGGAACCCGCCGCCTCTCGCTCTCAATCGGCGAAGCCGGCGCCTGATGCTGAGACCTCGGGAAAAAAGTCATGCGATGGCGGCGGTGCCGGCGCGGAGAAGTCTGCCTACGCTGCCCGTCCTGCTGGAAGCGGTTTGAGCGAAAGATCGACC
Source organism: Pseudomonadota bacterium (assembly GCA_021323675.1). GTDB lineage: Bacteria > Desulfobacterota > Binatia > Binatales > Binataceae > JAFAHS01. Next base: position 68,786 of record JAJPKP010000018.1, read on the forward strand.
ATTTGGCCGCCGATTGCGCCAATCGTCTCGCCGGCGCGCTTTGAAAGCAGCTCGAACAGATTGAAGAGCAGGGCCGGGTCATCGACCGTGAAGCTGGTCCGGTACAGATTGCCATCGTACGTACCGGTGAGCCTGAGGTGACGCTCAGAATCCTTGCTGCCTTTCACAAGCTCCACTTCGCCGAGCGTAACCAGAAGCGGATTCGGAAATTCTGAAGTCGGACCGACCCAGGGAGGATTGGGTTCCGCACCCGGCGGCCAATGGATGCCGCGATGGTTTTCAAGCTTTACGATCCGGCGCTTGCGCGGCGCCCTGCGCTTGAGAATAGCCATCTGATGACCTCGAATGCTGCGTTGCTGCACATTCAGGCAAGCATCGTCTGTACCAACGCACGCACTCCGCCGAGCCGCCTGGCGGAATGACTGCCACGGACGTTACAGGGCAGGGGCTGGTCGCGGCGCACTATGATTTTCCGAGGGCTTTGGCCTCTTCGTCGTACTTTGCGTAAGAGTTCTTGAGCGTCGCGCTGTTCAGGATCATTTCCGCGACGAGCTCGCGCGTGATGCCGTCGAAGACCCGCGTGCGCACCCAGTTCGACTCGGTGCGCTTGCTCTCGCTAAGCGCGATGATCTCGCGCTCCACTTCATAAGGATGATCGACGAACAGCGGTCCTTTGACGAGCTTGATTTCTTGGCCCGCGAACAGGCCGATCACCGGGCCCCGGATGCGGAACCCGGCTTGACCGCTGGTGTACTGCAGCAGAACGCTGATCATCTCGAATGGAATGATCGCGCGGCCCCACGGCGAAGCCGGTCCGCCTTCGGATGTGTACCAGGGGCTTGGTTCGGTAATCACCTTGAGCTTGTCATTCAGCGAAAAGGGGTACTGGGCGCCCATGTGCTGGTCGAAGCCCATCCGTACCTTCTCCGGACTACGGGCGCCTTTCTGTCCGACCTTGAGATCGCGCAGGATCACGAGCTGCCGCGATGGGCGCAGCGCCGCGATCCGCTTCGCGATCTCTGTCTCGCCGTATTGCGGCCCGACTGAGGCCGTCCCGGTCAGTACCGGAGTGCCGTCGCGTTTCTCGGCCCAGATATGAACGGGCGCGGCGTCCTTCGCGGGCAGTTGCGCAAAAGCGCGGACTTCTTCGCCTTCGACCACCATGTTCTGGTAGTGCGCGCTGATACATCCCCGCTCGAACCAGGCATCGCCGAAAATATGGTGGAGCAGGGGGATGAACTGGCTGAAGTGCGTCGGACCTTCGATCGGTCCGGCGCGAAAACCGAGCGCCTGCGCTGTCCCATCGTCGTGAAGCGAAAGATGGCCGTCGTAGGATTGCTCCGCGAGCATTTGCCGTGGCCGGCGGAATTCTCCGCAAATCGAAAGCGATTGATCGAACGCTGCAGTCATGGACGTCTCGCCCTCATTTCCTTCAAACAAGATTGCTGCAACGATCTATCGTATGCCCCATCGAGGTCAACGGCGCATGCCGGCATTGCCGAGCCGAATATGGCGCAAAGGCGCCGCCTTGCTGACGGTGCTGATCGGGGTCGGTCTGTTCGCGGCGTCCGTCGCGAACGCGGCCGGCACCGGAAAACCAATCCGGCGTGCCCTGATCCTGGGTGGAGGAGGGCCGGTCGGAGAGGCGTGGGAATCGGGAGTAATCGCGAGGCTGATGCAGAAGGGGGTCGATGTGTACGGCGCGGACAAGATCATCGGCACCTCGGCGGGGGCGATCGTGGGAGCCAGGGTCGCGCTCGGGATGCCGCCGCCGGATCTGCTCAAAGCCGCTCTCGCTGAGTTCCGGAGCCCGCCACCTTCCCCCGAGAGGCCTCCTCCCCCGCCGGACTTCTCGTTCCTTGTTAGCGAGCTCGAGGAGATGAACAAAGGGGAAGCGCCGGCGCAATCAATTGAAGCGAAAATCGGCGCGTGGGCGCGCGCCGCCCATCCGATTGTGAGCGAGGCCGAGTTCGTCGCGAGCTTCCGGCGGCGATTTCCAAAAGAAGAGTGGCCGAGTCGCGCGTATGAGTGCGTCAGCGTCGATGCGGCGGACGGATCTCTGCGCGTCTGGGACAGATCGTCGGACATTTCGCCGGCGCTGGCGGTCGCTTCCAGTTGCGCGTTGCCGGGTCTTTTCCTTCCGGTGGCCATCCGCGGGCGCGAATACATGGACGGTGGGATGCGCTCCGCCACCAATGCCGACCTGGCGCGCGGATGCCTCAGCGCGATCGTGCTCGCGCCGACGATAGGGCCGAAAGACGGGCTCGCGAAAGTCACCGTCGATCCGCTCAACCGTGAGTTGCGCGTCCTGCGCGACAGCGGATGCAAGGTTGAACTTGTCGTTCCGGACGCTGCGAGTATGAAGGCATTCGGTGGTACGCTGGGAGACAGCAGTCGCGCCGGCGCGGCTATGGAGGCAGGACGGTCGGAAGGAAGCGCGAGAGCCGATGAAACCGCGAAGCTCTGGCAACAAGACTCGCGACGATGAGCGCGGCATCAATCGCCGGCCCCTGCGATTGAGTAAATCTTCATGGCGCGATTTGAGAAGGCAAGATGATTGCAATTAAGCGCGCGTATGAACCGGTGACCCGGAGTGACGGCACAAGAATTCTGGTCGATCGCCTTTGGCCCCGCGGAGTGAAAAAAGAAGAAGCTCACGTGAAGCAATGGATGCGCGAGCTGGGACCAAGCAACGAACTCCGGCAATTCTTCGGCCATGATCCGAAACGCTGGAACGAATTTCGAAAGCAGTATGTGGCGGAGCTTAGACGGCCGCAAGCTCGCGCTCTCCTCGACCAGCTTCTCGAAATCGCCCGGAAAGGAAAATTGACTCTCGTCTACAGCGCCAAAGACGAGGAACACAACCAGGCCGTGGTGATCAAGAGCGTCCTTGAATCTCAGCTCTGACCACATCCCCTGAACGCCGTCTCTCATGTCGCACCGTCGAACGTTCAGCGCGAGGAAATGGATGAACGTCCGGCACCGAAATCGATCAGTGCGCGATCCCGTACCGAGCCAGCCTTTGCGGTCCCCAGACGACCGTGACCGCCGCGGCTGCGAAGGTGACGATGACGCCTGTAATACACGGATCCCAATATGAGCCGCGGATGGGAAAGAGCTGCCAGCACAGGTTCATCACATCGTGATATAGAGCCGCCGCGAATACGCTCTTGCCGGTGCTGTTGTAGATCCAGACTATCAGCACCCGCGATGCCGCCGTGTAGAGCGACCACCAGGCGATCCACTGCGCCGACCGATGCGCCTGCAACAGCGGGATCCAGTGCCAAACGGCCCAGACCAGCCCGATAAGAATGCCGGCTTCGAGCGCGTTCCATCGGTCCTGCATCGGATCTGTGACGTATCCAGACCATCCCAGCTCCTCACACAGCGCCGGGATGAAGAACAAGAAGAACAGCGCCAAGCTTGCCGGCATCGAGAAGTGTGAAATCGGAAGCGGCCGCCCCATCAGCCGCATCAGTCCATACGCCAGAACCGTCACGCCGGGCATCAGGAGCACGACCGGCGCATACCAGACCTTCGCCCTGATGCGCGGGTAGTCGAAGGACCTCCTCAGCAACTCGATCACTCCGGCGATCTTCTTTTCTCGATAGAGAAGGATGGCCGCCGCGGTCACCGGGCAGATCCATTCGAACGAGCTTATTGGGAGACCGGGCAGCAGCTCGCGGTTCGTCGCAGCGCCGATCAACCAGAAAGGAATGGACAGAAGGAAAATCAAAATGAAAAACAACAGCGGCGAACGGCCTTTGAAGGCGAGGCTGTTCGAAACCTTCTCGGCGGCGGAAAGCGGCGACATCTCGGACTCGTTCCGCGCCTAGAATACCATCAGGCTTTCGATCCGCCATCCTGATACTCGCAGAGAGCGCCATCGGCGGGATCGAGATGTGCCCCCTTGCGATTGCTCCGCTTTTCTCCGGCTTGCTATACCTCGAACGTTCGCGAGGCTGTTATCGCCATCGAAACAGACCAGGAGTGCTGAGGAATGCTGACCGATGCTGAGCAGCTCGAGCATCTCGAGCTTACCGCCCGCCACGCCGGACTCGACCTTCCCGAAATCGTTCTCCCCGAGTCACATCATATCGTTATCCATCGGATGCGGTTTCATTACCTCGATTGGGGCGCCGCGGGACGCCCGCCGATCGTGTTTTTGCACGGGGGAGGGCTGAACGCCCACACCTGGGACATCGTCTGCCTGATGCTGCGCCGGGACTATCACTGCCTGGCGCTCGATCAGCGCGGCCACGGCGACAGCGCATGGGAACCGACCTCGGACTACAGCCATGAGAGCCAGGTCGGAGATGTCGAAGGGTTCGTGGCCAAACTCAAGCTCCACAAGCCGCTCATCGTCGCTCATTCGATGGGTGGATTTGCGGCATTGGGCTATGCGCTCAGGCACGCCGCGACGCTGAGCGGACTGGTGCTGGTGGATGTCGGGCCGGAGCTGGACTTTACCGGAGCGAAGCGGATTCGCGACTTTATTACGCAGGATCGCGTGCTGGATTCCGTCGATGCGTTCGTGGAGCGCGCGATGGCGTTCAATCCGCGGCGCGATCCGGTCCTGCTGAGGCGCAGCCTCCTCCATAATCTGCGCCAGCTACCCAACGGCAAGTGGACCTGGAAGCACGATCCAAATCGGATGTCGATGGTGGGAGATTTCGCAAAGGAGCGGCTCGCCCGCGCCAAACAGATCCTCGAAAGCGCCCACCAGATAACCTGCCCGACGCTGGTGATGCGGGGGGAGCGCAGCGACGTGTTCAGCGACGAACATGCCGCGAAATTTGCGGCGGCACTGCCGCGCGGACGCTGGGTTAAAGTTCCCAACGCCGGCCATACGATTCAGGGCGACAATCCCGCCGGATTGCTGGAGGCGTTGACGCCGTTTATCCGGGAAATCGGGTTCTAGGAGCGCATCTGTTCCGCGATCGCGGCCTTCCCAAGTCCCTGTTGTGGTATGTGTTTCGCGGGTTAAGATAACCGCACACATGGAGCTGACGAAGGCCCTGGTCGTTTCGAGATTTTGGGGCGACAGTTCCACGCGTCCTGGCAAGCCCGGCGCGCGAAGGAGATCACTATGCAGATGAATGTGAAGCCAGTTCCAACGCTCGACCCGCGGATCAATGAGATCCGATCGCTCACGGCGCAAATCGTCAACCGTGAGATCCTGCCCAACGAACGCAAGCTGTGGGCGGGATGGCGCGATGGGGCGACCGACGAAGAACGCCGCGAGGCGCGGGCTTTGCGCGAGTCGATCAAGCAAAAGGTCAAGCAGGCGGGCCTGTGGGCTCCCCATCTTCCCCCCGAGTACGGCGGCGCCGGGCTGAATTTCCTCGAACACGCCTACATGAACGAGGTGCTTGCCTACAGCATGGGGGCGGCGGCGCTGTTCGGCGTGGTCGCGCCCAATTCGGGCAATCAGCAGATCCTTCTCAAATACGGCACCGAAGAGCAGAAGCGGAAGTGGCTGGTACCGCTTACCGAGGGCAAGATGGAGTCGGGATTTTCGATGACGGAGCCTGACTCCGCCGGCTCCGACCCGCGCTCCATCCGGACCACCGCGCGCCGCGAAGGCGATCAGTGGGTAATCAACGGCCACAAATGGTTCACGTCCAACGGATTTCGCGCCGATTTCCTGATCGTGATGTGCCGCACCGAAGGCAGCGGCGCTGACAATGGTCGAATGACCCAAATTATCGTGCCTACCGACACTCCGGGCCTTCGTATCGTGCGCGGGGTCGAAGTGTGGGGCAGACCGAGCGACCACTGCGAGATCATCTACGATGACGTCCGCGTGCCGCTGACCAATCAGCTCGGCCGCGCCGGTTCGGGCCATCAGGCCGCCCAGGATCGCCTCGGCGCGGGGCGCGTCTATCACTGCATGAACTCGGTCGGGCAGATGTGGCGCGCGTTTGATCTGATGGTCGAGCGTGCCACGATGCGCGAGGTGCATGGCGGCAAGCTCGAAACCAAGCAATTCATTCAGGGCTTCATCGCCGATTCATATATCGACATCCAGGCCGCCCGGCTTATGACCATCCATTGCGCGGAACGGATGGACCGGGGAGGAGAGCCGCGCACCGACATTTCCGCAATCAAAATTTTCGTCCCCGCGGCGTATGAGCGCGTGGTGGACCGCGCCATCCAGGTGTGGGGCGCGGCGGGTGTATCCGGCGATCTGCCGCTTGCCGCGATGTACACGGGCGCCCGGACCCTGCGAATCGCGGACGGACCGGACGAGGTGCACAAGATTCTCATCGCCAAGAACGTGCTGAGCCACTATCACAACGGAGAGAGCTGGGACTTCGGCAACTGAAGTGGTTTCCGCCGCCCTCGCGCGCACCGCGATGCCTGCCGCCAGCCGCGGGCATCGCGGCGCGCGCATCCGCGCTTGACTTCTTCCGGCCCGTTTGGCTACGAGAAACCCGTCCTCTTGAACGATCGGTATTTTGGAAATTTCGCGTGTGCGCCCGCCACGGTTAGGGAGCTTGCCATATGAGTGATTCAGTCAGCGTTTCCGCCAACCACGGAATTGACGGTCTCGACTTCGATCCCGATGCTTTGCGCGCCAGGTATCGCGAGGAGCGCGACAAACGCATCCGCCCCGACGGCAACGATCAGTACGTCGAAGTCAAGGGCGACTTCAGCCGCTATATAGACGATCCCTACGTTGAGCCCGGATTTACGAGGGCGCCGCTCAACGATGCGGTCGAAGTGTTGATCATCGGCGGCGGCTTCGGCGGCTTGCTCGCGGGCGCGCGGCTGCGTCAGGCCGGAGTCCAGGACATTCGCGTCATCGAGAAGGGCGGAGATTTCGGCGGGACCTGGTACTGGAACCGCTACCCGGGCGCGCAGTGCGATATCGAGTCGTACATCTATCTGCCGCTGCTCGAAGAGACCGGTTACATCCCCAAAGAGAAATATTCGTTCGCGCCGGAAATCCTGGCGCACGCCCGGCGCATCGGAGAGAAGTTCGATCTCTACCGCGGAGCCCTGTTTCAGACCCAGATCCGGAACATGGTCTGGAGCGACGAGGAATGCCGATGGATTGTCACGACCGATCGTGACGATCGCCTGCGCGCCCGCTTCGTGGTCATGTCCAGCGGGCCGCTCAACCGCCCCAAACTTCCCGGCATCCCCGGAATCGATACTTTCAAGGGCCACACGTTTCACACCAGCCGATGGGATTACGAGTACACCGGCGGCGATACCACCGGAAATCTGCACAAGCTGGGCGACAAGCGCGTTGCCGTGATCGGCACCGGCGCCACGGCGATTCAGTGCGTGCCGCATCTCGCCCGCCACGCGCGGCATCTTTATGTCTTCCAGCGCACGCCCTCATCGGTCGATGAGCGGGGCAACCGCCCCACCGATCCCGAGTGGGTAAAATCGCTCACTCCCGGATGGCAGAAGCGGCGGATGGAGAACTTCAACACGCTGGTGACGGGAGGCAACGCGGAAGTAGATCTCGTGAGCGACGGATGGACCGACATCATCCGCAACCTCGGGGCGATCCTCCCGCGCAAGAGCGAGGGTGTGACGTCGCCGGAGGAAATGGCCCGGATGATGGAGCTGGCGGATTTCAAGAAGATGAACCAGATCCGGGCGCGGGTGGATGCGGTCGTCAAGGACAAGCGGACTGCCGAGGCGCTCAAGCCCTGGTATCGGCAGTTTTGCAAGCGTCCCACCTTCAACGACGAATACTTGCCCTCGTTCAATCGGCCTAACGTCACTTTGGTCGATACCCGGGGCCGCGGCGTTGACCGCATTACCGACAAAGGCCTCGTGTTCGATGGAGTCGAATACGAGGTCGATTGCATCATCTTCGCCACCGGCTTCGAGGTCGGCACCGCCTACACCCGGCGCGCCGGTCTGGAAGTCTATGGGCGCGGCAACAAATCACTGACCGAGTACTGGGCGAACGGACTCAGGACGCTGCACGGCTTCTATAGCCACGGATTTCCCAACTGCTTCCATATGGGAATCACGCAGAATTCGCTGACCGCCAACTTTCCGCATATGCTGGAGGAGCAATCGCAGCACATCACCGCGCTTATCCAGCACGCCAAGGAGCAAGAGGCCCGATGCATCGAGCCGACCGCCGAGGCCGAAGCCGAGTGGATCGCCACGATCAGGCGGAAAGCGATCAACAACCTCGGGTTTCTCCAGGAATGCACGCCCGGCTACTACAACAACGAAGGCCAGCCGGGTCAGGGCAGCGGACTCGGCGGCGAGATGTATGGCGGCGGCCCGATCGAGTTCTTCCAGATCGTCCGTAAGTGGCGCGAAGATGGAATGAAGGGCGTTCTTTTCACCTGACGCCCGATGCGGCGGTTACAGCCCCGCAGTCGATCGATCATAACGGCCGCCGAACCGGCAGGATGAGAAAGCCCGCGGCGGCCGTCTGTTCACCGCCAAATGCGGAATCCCTTTCCGATTTGGCTTAGTCATCGCCAACCAGGTGGCGCAGGAACTTGGCCGGATTGTTCAGGAAGGCCTTGGTAATTTTCACGTGATCGAGTTCTTCGTAGGGCATGACTCGAATCTGATCGTCTTCGAGTAAAAGGATCTGCGCCTCCGGCAGCGCCATCAGGATTGGAGAGTGTGTCGCGATGACAAACTGGCAGTCGTTGCGGGCACGACCCGCGATCAATGCCAGCAAGGAAAGTATCCACTTCGGAGAGAGCGGGGCTTCCGGTTCGTCGAGGAAGTACAACCCCCGCGGCGCGAGCCGGTCGCTCAGCAAATCCAAAAAGGTTTCGCCGTGAGAACGCGCCATCGGGTCGTATCCGTACTTGCGCGTGAGGCGTTCCTTCATGTACTCGGCGGAACCGGTGCGGGGCAGGGTCTGATCGCGGATCCGCTCCTGGTCGAGTTCTTCCAGCGTCATCTTCTCTTCTTGGCGCAGCCGTGCCGCGCGCAACGAATACCCGAGCACGTCCTCAGCGCGCACGAACAAGGTCCGTGACGCACGACGCTTGCGCGCAAAGCGGAATCCGCGTGCGAATTCATGCGCGGCCCACAGCGACTCGTCCTGATCGATGTCCGCGCTGCCCGCGGCGATCGCGCGGGCTCCAACCGCAAGCCCCTCCAGCAGCGTCGACTTGCCGCATCCGTTCTCGCCAACCAAAAACGTGACGCGAGCTGAGAATTCAAGCATGGACAAGTCGTGAAAAAGCCGCATCGACCACGGAAACTGGTCCTTTGGGCGCGGCATTTCCGTTTGCCTGATGCCGGTAAGAAACACGCCTCGATTTTGCCTCGCGAATCACCGGTTGTCACCGATCTTCGCCGATCCGGCCGCAATTCGGAAGAAATGCCTGGGCCGAGACGTATCAATCCGGGCTATCAACGCCTGGTCGAGGCATTGGCTGTCTTCATTTGGCCGCTCGAATGGCAGGGTCGTGCGGCCTTTCGTGAAGCCGTGGTTCGCGAGACAATTCATTCAGGGTCTGCGCGATGAGCGCGGGCGACGGATTTCTCCTCATGAAGCAGCCGTCTCCACCGCGAAAAATAATCGTGCTTGGCGCGGGACTGTCGGGATTGGTCGGTGCGTATGAACTCATGCAGGCCGGGCACGAGGTGACAGTCTTCGAGGCTCGGATGCGCCCCGGCGGCCGCGTGCAGACCTGGGCCGATCCGTTCGCCGACGGGCTTTATACGGAAGCGGGCGCCGCGGGGATCATTCCAGTCGAGCCGGATCTCGTGCTTCGCTACACGCGGATTTTCAACCTGGCTTTGGCGGGGCCAGAGCCGCGCGAGTTCCCCTTTATCCACTACTTCAGAGGTACGCGAATCATCGACTATGGGGCATCGCCGATTTCCTGGCCGCTCGATCTCTCGCCCGAGGAGCGGTCGCTCGGATTGCTCGGGATGCGGACCCGGTACATCAAGCCCGCGGTGGACGAAATCGTGCGGGCCCACGCCGACGGCGCGATCGGCGACGTGATGGCGAAATACGACGCGATCTCGTTCCATGAGTTTCTGGCCCGAGCCGGGGCGTCGCCCGACGCAATCCGCCTGCTTGCGGTCGAGGATTGGGACCTGGTTGGCGAGGAGACCGATCCCCAGTCCGCCTTCGACGTGCTGTGCCAGACCACGACCTACAGCGCGTTTACGGGCACACGCTATTCGATAGAGGGCGGCAACGACGTTCTCCCCAAGGCGATTGCCGCGGCTCTCGGCGATCGGGTCACTTATGGCAGCGAGGCGCTGCGCATCGAGCGCGATGAGCGGGAAGCCCGGGTGGTGGTGAAGCGCGGCGCAACCATCGAGACAGTCTCTGCTGACTATGTGTTGTGTACTCTGCCGTTCTCGGTATTGCGGCATCTGGAAGTGTCGCCGCCGTTTTCAGCGAAGAAGCGCCAGGCCATCAACGATTTGTCCTATGCCTCGATCTCGCGCGTGTTTCTGCAGTTTTCGCGGCGTTTCTGGCGCGACGAAGGACTGTCCGGCTATGCATTCACGGATCTGCCGGCCTCTTTCTTCTGGGACGGCGCCGCGCGCCAGCGAAGGACGCGCGGAATCCTTCAGGCCTTCACGATGGGCGAGCACGCGCGGCGCATTGCCGCGATGAGCGAGCCCGAGCGCGTCCTTTTCGCTCTCGAGCAGGCGGAGAGAGTCTACCCGGGCATCGCCAGCCTTTGCGAAGGCGGAGTGTCCAAGTGCTGGGACCTTGATCCGTATTCGCTGGGCGGATTTTCGTGGTTCAAACCCGGTGAGATGAAGTCGATGTATCCCGACATCGGGAAGCCCGAGGGACGCGTGCATTTCGCGGGCGAGCACACCTCGTCGCTGTTGCTTCGCAACTCCGCGCAAGGCGCGATCGAATCAGGTATACGCGCCGCCCGCGAAATAGACGAGCTGAGCCACCCGCGCTGAGCGTCGCTCACGTTTCCATGCGGGCGAGTTCGGCCATGATCCGCTCGGGATGCGTCGCACGCCAGTAGATGCGCCCGCAGGAATCGCACTGCGAGAAACGGGTCTGGCTTGCATACACGAACGGCGGCACGCGATACGCCACCGCTTCGCGGCTGACTTCCCTAAGCGGCGCGTTGCATCGCGAACACCGCGTCAGAGCGTTGCGATGCGGATCGATCGCGAATCGGTGCAGCACCTCGCGAAGCTGATCCCGAACCCGCTCCGATCTCAGGTACAAGGCATCCGGCGCCGTACGCAGACGCTTGTCGCGCGTAAGGACAACTCGCCGCTCGGCGCGCGCGGCGCGCAGAAGCTCGGCGCCGCCCACGTTCGGATCGAAGCTTACGTCAACACCGCACAGCCTGAGCCATCGCGCCAAGCGCGCGAGCATCCGGTCGGCCGCAAAGCGCGGAACCTGGGCATTCGCTTCCAATCAGAATGAATTATACCTCACGATATATCCGCGCGAGGCGCGGGAAACTGGAAGGTCGAAGGGGTAGGATACGCGAGTATGGGGGATTCTGCGTTGACATCCGATTGTGACGTTCTGGTGGTCGGCGCCGGCAACGCCGCTCTGTGCGCCGCCCTGGCGGCGCGCGAGCAGGGAGCCGCCCGAGTTATCGCTCTCGAGCGGGCGCAGCGCGACGAGCGCGGCGGCAACACCGCCTTTACCGCGGGCGGCTTTCGCGTCGCTTACAACAACCTCGACGAGTTGATGCAGTTGATGCCGGATCTGTCCGAAGAGGAAAGGAACACGACCGACTTCGGGACTTACACGGATGATCAATATTTCGAAGACATAGGCCGCGTGACCGAATATCGCACCGATCCCGATATGGCCGAGCTGCTGGTGCGGCGCAGCCGCGAAACTCTGCTCTGGATGCGAACCAAGGGCGTGAGGTTCGTTCCGATGTACGGGCGGCAGGCTTTCAAGGTCGAAGGGCGCTTCAAATTCTGGGGCGGACTTACGGTCGAAGCCTGGGGTGGCGGCCGGGGCCTTATCGACGCGCTGCACGAAGCGGCGCGCCGCGAGAATATCGAAGTGCGCTACGGAACGCGCGCCGTCGCGCTTCTCGCCGACGACCAGGGTGTTCACGGAGTGCGGGTGCGCGCCGGCGGCAGGACCGAGGACATTGCCGCTCGTGCCGTGGTGCTGGCCAGCGGCGGCTTCGAGGCCAACGCCGAGTGGCGCGCCCGCTACCTCGGCCAGAACTGGGATCTCGCCAAGGTGCGTGGCACCCGCTTCAACACGGGCGACGGCATCCGGATGGCGCTCGAGGCCGGCGCGATGTCGTACGGGCACTGGTCGGGATGCCACGCGGTCGGATGGGATCGCAACGCGCCTGAATTCGGCGATCTCGCGGTCGGCGACGGGTTCCAGAAACACAGCTATCCGCTGGGAATCATGATTAACGCCCGCGGACGGCGCTTTGTCGATGAAGGCGCGGACTTCCGCAACTACACCTACGCCAGATACGGCCGCGCCATCCTCGAGCAGCCGGGGCAATTCGCCTGGCAAATCTTCGATCGCAAGGTGGCGCATCTGCTGCGCGACGAATACCGCATCCGCCAGGTGACCAAAGTCACTTCCGATTCGCTGCAGGATCTGGTCCGGCGGCTGGATGACGTCGATGCGGACGCGGCGCTCGCCGAGATCGCCGCATACAATCACGCGGTCGATCGATCGATTCCTTTCAATCCCAACATCAAGGACGGCCGATGCACGCGAGGGCTCGCCGTGCCCAAGAGCAACTGGGCCAATACGATCGACGAGCCTCCGTTCATGGCATTCGCGGTGACCTGCGGAATTACGTTCACCTTCGGCGGACTGCGCATCACCCGCCAGGGTGAAGTTGTCGATACCGAAGGAGCGCCGATACCCGGCCTGTACGCGGCCGGAGAGCTGGTCGGCGGGCTTTTCTACTTCAACTACGCGGGCGGTTCGGGACTGATGGCGGGGGCGGTGTTCGGGAAAATTGCCGGCACAAGCGCGGGCGCTTTCGCGGTCAGGGGGCGCGGGCTGAAGCCCGCGCCCCGTTGAGCCAGCGATTTATTTTGCGGCCGAGCGCAAGCCTGGTTACGGCAGCAGTGCCGCGCGCGTTACTTCCTTGCGTTCGCTTTTGTCCAGCGCTTCGGCTGCGCGTGTCAGCGGAAACTTCGCATCGCACAGCTCCAGGTACGGATAGTGGTCGATGTGCTGAGCGAGGAAGTCGAGCGCCTTCTTCAGGTAATGCGGAGGATAGGTCGCGATGCCGTGAATCTCGATCGACTTGAACGTCACCATCGAGGGAGCAAGCGGCGCGGTCAGGCCTCCCGAGATGTTGCCAAGTTCGAGCACGCGGCCGCCGTTGCGCACCAGGCTGACCGAGTCGACGAACGCCTGCGGAATTCCCGCCACCTCCAGCACCACATCGGGACCGGCTCCGCCGGTCAGCTCACGCACGCGCGTCTGGCGCGCCTTGAAGTCCGGGTACTGGCGAAGGTCGATGACCTCATCGGCGCCGAACCGCTTTGCCTGCGCGAGGCGCAAGTCAACCCCGTCGATTGCGATCACGCGCGCGCCGCGCGCCTTCGCGATCGCCATCGCGTGCAGTCCCAGACCGCCCGCGCCGAGCACCAGCAGCTTCTCGCCGTAGGAAACCCGGCCGCGATCGAGCGCCCAATACACTTGCGACATCGCGCAGTTGGCGGAAGCGGCGATCAGGTCGGGCACGTTGTCGGGAATCCGGTAGAAATGCTGATCCGGTTTGATGAAGTAATGCGTCGCGAAGGTCGCGGTGAAGTGCGGCGGTTTGTCCGGATGCGCCGCGCCCATCACCCGGTTGAGACATCCCGCTTGATTTCCAGCCACGCAATTGTCGCATCGATTGCACACCGTATAGTACACGGGCGCGATGCGATCGCCCTCCTTAACCGGCACTCCGGCCCAGTCTTTCGTCACGCCCTGTCCCAGCGCATGGATCACGCCGGCCATCTCATGTCCGGGCATGATGCCGCGCCGTCCGAACTCGCCCTTCCACATGTGCACTTCGGAGCCGCAGACGTTGGTCTGCGTGACTTTTGCGACTAGTCCGCCGGGGACCGGAGCGGGAACGTCGTATTCGAAGAAGTCGATCTTGTGGCCTTCGGGAATGAACGCAATCCTGCCCTTCATGATATACAACCTCTGTTGCGCTGAACGTAGAAAAATCGGAGCCCGTTGGGCAAGCGCGGATTGCCGGCATTGAAAAACACAGGTCAAGGCCTGGTCGATTGCGAGGCCCAGTTCAGCAGCGCTTGCTTGTCCGCATCGCTCAGGCGCGCGGAGTGGTCGAGAACCGTATAATCTCCCGGAGGCATCGAACCCGAACTGACAGACTTGGCGATGCTCTTGAGTTCGGCCGCCTTTTTTTCGGCATCGTAGGTCTGCCAGTCGGAAAAATTGAGAACATGCCGCGCGGAGTTGGATGCTAGATAAGTCGGAGAAACCGCCGCATACCAGGGCGCGGTTCCGCCGGTGGAATGACAACTGTAGCAAGAGGTTTCCAGAATCGCGTTGATGCGCGGATCGATGCTTGCGCTGGACGCGGCGCTTTCGGTGGCGGCCGGGGTTGTCGAGTTACTCTCCGTACTCGAGCATCCGGCCGCCCACGCGCAGCATGCCATCGCCAGCACAACGAGGCTCCAGATGGACACATCCTTCATGGCGGAATCTTTACGCAGCGCGGCCGGTTCATTCCATAGGAAAGTCATCGTGGGAGCGTCGTGGAATTGAAACGCACGGAAGCTTTTACGAGGGGCCGGTTGTGCCGGCTCAGCATCATGAGGCCGGCCGATGCCAAAGCACTTTCTGTTTGAAAAGAACGGCGTCGTTACGACGATCACCTTCAATCGCCCAGAGCGGCGCAACTGTCTCGATGACGAGGTCATCCTCGAACTTGAACGCCTGGTGTACGACGTGCGCGACGATCGCGAGACGCGCGTTCTCATCGCGACCGGCACCGGAAATGCCTTTTCGGCGGGCGCCGATCTGTCCGCGACGAAGGGGATCGAGGACCCGCGCGAGCGAGCCCGCGTGGCCAGGGAAAGGGCGGGGCAGTTTCCACGCCTGATCGGCAGGGTGTTCGAGGCGATTGCGCATCTCGAATGCATCACGATTGCCGCGGTCAACGGATATGCGATCGGTGGCGGATGGTCGCTGGCGTTGGCGTTCGATTTCTGTATCGCGGTCGAGGATGCGGAGTTCTGGGTGCCCGAGGTCGAGATGGGAGTCCCGTATCGCGGCGCCCCGGCGCAACTGCTCGCGGCTCGGATGGGTCCATGGCGCGCGCGCGAGGCAATCCTCGAATGCCGCCATTACAGAGCGCCGGAACTGCTCGCGATGGGCGTCATCAACCGGATTGTGGCGCGCGAAGAGTTGATGCCCGCGGCGCGCGAACTCGCACAGGCGATGGCGAAGAAGCCCGCGCAGGCCATCGCGCAATCGAAGCGCGACATCAACGCCTTCTTCTTCGGCCAGCGGCTGTTTTAGCTGTTCCCAGGGCGCGACGGGCCAAAAAAACGGCCGGAGAGACGCTGTCCGCTCCGGCCGCCGCACACATCGGGTCTTCGATCGGTTCAGTTCGCCGCCGCCTGCGGCATTCGCGCCAGCCTCTTCACCTCCAGCTTGAACATCCTTGCCGCGTTCAACCCGAGGATTTGCGCGCGCTCATCGTCGCTCAGATGCGCCATCTGCCGCTCGATAGCTTCCGCCGAGTGCGGCCACGAGCCCTCGTGATGAGGATAATCGTTCGCCCACAGGAAGTTCTTGCTCAGATCGTACTGGCGCGCGAGGTCGAGTCCCGGAGGATCCTCCTGGAATGAGGCGAAGCCGTTCGACCGGAAATATTCGCTCGGGAGCTTTTTCAGTTTCGGAAGCACCCACATGTGATGCTTGAGGTAGGCTTCGTCCATCGCCTGCAACGCCCACGGCACCCATCCGATGCCCGCCTCGATCGAGCCGAAGCGCAGGCGCGGGAACCGTTCGATTACGCCTGATGCGCACAGGTTGGCGATGGGCTCGATCGTGGGTGCGAGCGAGTGCGACACGTAGTTGATGACCGCGCCGCCGTCCTTGCGCGCGGCGCGCGGGTCGCGTCCGGTGGACACATGAAAGGTGATCGCGAGATCGCAGTCCTGGATCACCGCCCACATCGGATCGTACATCGGCAGGTTGTAGTTGGGATGGCGCGCATCGTGGGGACCGAACACCGGCTTGCAGGGCAGAGTCAGTCCGCGAAACCCCATCTTCGCCACGCGCTTGATCTCCTCGATTGAGCCTTCAAGGTCGGCGGTTGCAATCGCCGCCATCGGCACCAACCGATCGCGATAGGGACCGTACGCCTCGGCGATCCAGTCGTTGTAGATGCGGCATTGCGCCTGCGCGAACTGCGCATCCGGCGTGGCCCACATCGTGAGCCCCTTGTTTGGAAAGATGATCTCGACATCGACACCGTCGCGATCGTGATCGCGCAGACGCTCTTCGGGAGTGGCCCCGGCCTTCGCGCGGATTTTGTCCTCGCCTTCCAGATTGCTGTCGAGCAGGCGCGATCGCGCCCATCCTTCCGAGATCTGCCACTTCACGCCGTTGGCATCGATTTCAATCCGCGGCAGGCGGTCCCTGTACTTCTTGTCGATCCGCTCCACCCACAGATTGGCCGGCTCATTGGCGTGGCAGTCCGCCGACACCATGAAGTATTTGTTGGGATCATCCGGCCGCGCTGTACGCTTCCATCCAGGATGTCCCGGCGTCTTCAGTCTCCATCGATTAGGTTCGTCGATCTCGTTCATGAGTGGCTCGCTCATGGCTTAACCCCCGGAACATTAGTCTTAATCGCGATGAGACTTGCGATCGGGAGCGATCTTAGTTCCAACCGGTGCGCGCCGTCAAAGAACCGCGCGGGTGTCCACGGTCAGCAGGCCAGCTTCGCAAGCCCGCGCGGTTTCTTGCCGCGGTTTGGCTGCGATGTGCTAGGGTTGGGGAAGGTGCCGTGAAAATGCCCGCTGCCGTCAAAGTCGAGCGCGAAATTCCAATCCGGATCGGTCCAACCGAGAATCTTTTTCTGCGGGGCGTGTTCGCACCAACCAGCCGCGAGCTTAGCGCCGCCGATCTGGAAGTCGAAGGCGAAATTCCCCGGGATCTTTTCGGCATCTATTTGCGCAATGGCCCGAATCCGATCTTTCAGCCGCGCGGACGTTATCACTGGTTCGACGGCGACGGGATGGTCCATGCGATCGAGTTTCGCGACGGCAAGGCGACCTATCGCAATCGCTGGATTGCGACCGAGGGATTTCTCGCTGAGCAGAGAGCGGGGCATTCCATATGGCCCGGGCTGATGGACAAGCCCGACCCTTCCGCACCGCGGGGCGCGGGTTCGGACGGATGGCTCAAGGATACCGCGAACACCGACCTGGTTTTTCACAATGGCCACGCGCTCGCGCTCTGGTACCAGTGCGGGCTTCCTTACAAGATCGATGCGCGCACGCTCGACACGCTCGGCATCGAAAATTTCCACGGCGCGCTGAGGCGCACCGTCTCCGCTCACGCGAAAGTCGATCCGCTGACCGGCGAATTGCTGTTCTTCGACTACGCGACCACGCCGCCCTTTCTCACCTACAACGTCGTGTCGAAAAGCGGCGAGCTGATTCATCATCTCGCGGTCGATGTACCCGGACCGCGGCTCCCGCATGACATGGCTTTCACGCAACGCTTCTCGATCCTGATGGATCTGCCCCTGTTCTGGGACCCGGCGCTGCTCACCCGCGGAATCCACAAGGTCACGTACTTTCCGGAGTTGCCCAGCCGCTTTGCGATCGTGCCGCGCCACGGAACCGCCGGCGAGTTGCGATGGTTCGAAGCGTCGCCCTGCTACATCTATCACGTAGTCAACGCGTGGGAGC
Source organism: Pseudomonadota bacterium (assembly GCA_021323675.1). Classification (GTDB taxonomy): domain Bacteria; phylum Desulfobacterota; class Binatia; order Binatales; family Binataceae; genus JAFAHS01. The sequence continues at coordinate 86,636 of JAJPKP010000018.1, forward strand.
AGGGAGACGAAATTGTAATGGATGCGTGCCGCGTGATCGATCCCGAGCCGAAGAGCACAAGAGGCGAGGGCGAGCTTGCGCGGATGAAGGCGTTTCTGAGGCTCGAAGCGGAACTCTATCGATGGCGGTTCAACCTTGCGACGGGAGCCGTCAAGGAAGAGAAGCTTGATGATCAGCGCGTCGAGTGGCCGACCATTCATCGCGGAAGGATGGGGCAGCGGAGCCGCTACGCGTACACCTCGCTGGTCCCCCATTTCGAGGGTCTGGTCAAATACGATCTCGAGCGAAACACGAGCCGGAAATACCTCTTCGGTCCCGGCATCACCGCCAACGAGTGTCCATTCGCGCCCCGGGTCGGCGCGCGGGACGAGGACGACGGGTACGTCGTGGCGTTCGTTGCCGACGCGAGCCTCGGCGACGAGGGCCGGGTCGTGATTTTCAGCGCCAGGGACATCGAGGCCGGTCCGATCGCGCGCGTAAAGATCCCGCAGCGCGTACCGGTCGGATTTCACGCGATGTGGGTGCCCGGCGAACAGTTGCCGGCGTAGTCCGCGCTATTCGCCCCTGGATACGCGCGGGTGGCCGAATGCCTTCAAGACGGGCGGCGCCTGAGCATCCGCTTCACCGTGCATTCCATGATCGCTTCGCCGCGTTGATTTATCACTGAATGATCGAAGGTCACGATGCCGCGGTCCGGCTTGCTGGTCGGTTGCACATCCGCAACTGTCACGCGGACATGAATGGTGTCGCCCGCCATCAGCGGCCGCTTGAAACTCATCTTCTCCACCGAAAGCAGCGCGAGCCCCACGCGATGGATGCAGCCGGTAAGGATAATCAAGCCCTCTGCGAAGGCGAAAGTGAGCGCTCCGGGCGCGATTCGATTCGGGAACGGACCCGATTTGGTCATGTAGTCCTGGTTGGTGAACAACTCCTCGAAAAATCCGCCCAGCGAAACAAACTGCGATATCTCCGCCTCTCCCACGGTGCGTCCCATCGTCTCGATAGTTTCGCCAACACGCCAGTCATCGAAGTATCTAGCATCCACGGGAATAGGGCTCCTTGCGCAATCGAAAAATGATTTCCCATCGCCGAGGCATCAAGCGAGTCCAGCCCTGATGCCTCGGCGGGAGTTTGGTGCGGACTTAGCCGCGAAAAACGCGACGGGCGGTCACTGCGCCATGAAGCCGCCGTCCACCGGCATCGGCACTCCGGTCACGTACGATGCCCGGTCGGAGCAGAGCCACGCCGCGGCCTCGGCGATCTCTTCAGCCTCTCCGAGCCGTTTGAGCGGGCCGCCGCGCGCGAAGCGTTGCTCGGCGTCGGGACGCTCGCCGAGCAGCCGCGCCATCATCGGCGTGCGAATCGGTCCCGGGCAGACCGCGTTGATGCGGATCTTGTGTCGCCCGTATTCGACGGCGGCGGCCTTGGTCAGGCCTGCCACGCCGTGCTTGGCGGCGACGTATGCGGGCATCCCGCGTACTCCGGCCAGACCGGCTCCCGACGAGGTGTTAACGATCGCGCCGCCATGGCCCTGCTTCAGCATCTGCTCGATCTCGGCCTTCATGCACAGCCACACGCCGGTCAGGTCGACGGCGATGACCTTGTTCCAGTTTTCGAGGCTGCATTCATGAGTTACGGCCGATTCGCCTTCGATACCCGCGTTGTTGAAGGCGCAATCGACGCGGCCGAATGTCGCGACCGCCTTTGTGACGACCGCCTTTACATCTTCCCATCGCGACACGTCAGTCTTGATAAAGACCGCGTCGGCGCCCAGGTCCTGAACGAGCCGCAGAGTCTCGTTTCCGCCTGCTTCGACCCAATCCGCCAGCACGAGCCTGGCGCGCTCGCGCGCGAAAACGCGGGAAGCGGCGCGTCCGATGCCGGAGCCGGCCCCGGTTATGATTGCGACCTTGCCATCAAGTATTCCGCTCATCTGATTCAGTCTCCTTGCGACTTCAGCGACTCGTAATCGAAAACCGCGGCGATACGCCGATCTGTGCTACCTGCGGCCAGCGCCGCCGTCCGGTGCCGGGCCGACCCGGGTAAAGGTGCGCGACGCGAATTTCCATCCTTCGGAAGTTTTTTCGTATTCGTCCTCGTAAAAACCGGATCCGATCCAATCCATGTTTCGCGCGATGCTGCGCAGTTCGACATAGCATCGTCCGCTTGCGCGATTTGGTCCGCCGAGATCGACGACGTGATTGTGGATGAAGGGGCGAGGGCTCAGGTCGCCCAGCGCTTCGGCGTACATCTTCTTCAATTCAGGCCGGCCTTTCTGGGTCACCGAGCGTTCGCGTCCCTTTACGGTGAACTCGCCATTGGGAGCGAACAGGTTCACCAAGCCGTCCAGATCGCCGCGCCACACGCAGTCGCAGTATCGAACCGGCAGCTCGCGGATCGCCTCGCGATCCAGCAATTCGTTCAAGAGATCGTCTTTACTTTTCATCGTGGCCCTCCTGTCCGCGTTAGCGTTATGCGAGACTTATCGCGCGCGTGCGCTCTTTCCCCCTGACGCGGCGGGATTGTAGCATCGGACCGACAAAACCCGACAAGCCGAATCGGAGTATTTCGATGGCGAAAAAGACCTGGATCGAGGTCGCTCTGAACGGAGCCTGGACGCGGCGCATTCAGCCGCGCATTCCCGTGACTGCCGTGGAAATCATCGCCGAAGGCGTCGCCTGCGTCCGCGCCGGAGCCGCGATCGTTCACGCGCACACGCTCGAACCCGAAACCGGCCGCCAGAACAGCGACGTGGAGAACTGCCAGGCATTCATCTCCGGCATTCGCTCGCAGGCCGACGCGATTGTCTATCCGACCGCGGTGCCGCCTCCCAATCGTCTCGATTGGCGCGAGCGCTATTCGACCATCGAAGAGCTCGCCCGGCGCGGACTTGCCGAATGGGGCTTCATCGATCCGGGCAGCGTCAATCTGTGGCGCGCTGACGCGCCGAACGCGCCCGAGTACGGCGACGATCGCGGCATCTACGCGAATTCGCCCGGCTTCGTCGAATACGCGATGGGCCTGGCGGAGAAATATCGTTTTCATCCCGCGTATGCCTGCTATGAGCCGGGTTTCGTGCGCCACGGCGCGATGCTCCATCGGCGGCATCCCCGTACTCCCGCGCCGGTCTACCGCTTCATGTTTTCGTCGCGGTTCACGTTCAGCTTCCCGCCCGAGGTCTGGGCGATGGAGGCGTACGTCAAGCTGCTTGAGCAGGTCGCCCCGGGCGCGCAATGGATGGCCGCGGGATTGGCCGTGGACGTCATCCCGCTGATTCCAGCGGTGGTGGCGATGGGCGGTCACGTGCGCGTCGGACTTGAGGATGCCCCGCATGGCTCGGCGAAATCGAATCTGGAACTGGTCGAAGCGGCTGTCGATGCCATTCAGAAAGCCGGCGGCGAGCCCGCGACGGCTTCCGAAGTGCGGGATGCGCTAGCCGCGTGCAAACCGCCGGTTTGATGGAAAGCCTTTTCAGGAGCAAATCGATGGAAATTGAGATCGACCACGTCGCGATGCCGGTAGGCGATATCGAAAGAACGGTTGAGTTTTACGTTCGCGTTCTGGGCGCGAAGCCGATCGATTTGGAAAAATGGCGGGCGGGAAAATGGCCCATCGTGAGCATCAGCTTCGGCCGGCAGAAATTCAACCTGCATCCTCCCGACAACACCATCACGCTCAAAGCCGCCGCCCCTCATATCGGCGGGGGCGATTACTGTTTTGTATGGCCGGGCAGCGCGGCCTCCGCGATCGAGCATCTGAAGCGCAACAACGTCGCGATCGTGGAGGGGCCGGTCCCGCGCATCGGCGGGCGCGGCCGCGGAACCAGTGTTTATTTCCGAGATCCGGACGGCAACCTGCTCGAGTTCATCAGCTACGAGCCGTCCGCAGGTTGATGCGGCATCAAAGCCGGGCTAGTAGAGGCGGACCAGGAGTGCGTTTCATATGAGCGGACTTTACTACGATGAATTCAAGGTCGGGCAGGTGTTCAATCACGCCATCACCCGCACTGTCACCGAAACCGACAACCTTCTTTTCACCACGCTGACCCACAATCCGCAGCCGCTGCATCTCGACGTCGAATTCGTGAAGCAAACCGAATTCGGCCAGCGGCTGGTGAACAGCATTTTCACCCTGGGCCTGATGATCGGCGTGTCGGTCGGCGACACCACGCTTGGCACCACCGTCGCGAACCTGGGCATGAACGACGTGCGGTTCGCGCATCCTGTGTTCATCGGCGATACGCTCAGGGCTCAAAGCACGGTGCTGGAGATGCGCGAAAGCAAATCGCGTCCCGATGCCGGAATAGTGGTGTTCGAGCACAAGTGCTTCAATCAGCGCGGCGAAGAAGTCGGTTACTGCAAGCGGTCGGCCCTGATGCGCCGAAAGCCCCGGTAGGTGCTGCGATGCGTTCGTTTCTGTTCGTTCCGGGAGACAGCGAGCGCAAGCTCGCTAAGGGCGCCGCCGCGGGCGCGGATGCGCTGGTGCTCGACCTTGAGGATTCGGTTCCTGCCGACCGTATCGAGATCGCCCGCGCGATGGTGCGCGAATACCTGCAGGCCCATCGCGACCGCGAAAGCACGCGCCTGTGGGTCCGAATCAATCCGCTTTCGACGGAAAAGGCGTTGCCCGATCTTGCCGCTATCGTGTGCGGGGCGCCCGATGGAATCCTGTTGCCTAAAGTGACCGGCCCGGCCGATTTGACCCTGCTCGACAGCTATCTCACGGCGCTCGAAGTTCGCGAGGGCGTCGAGCGCGGATCGATAAAGATATTGCTGGTCGCCACTGAAACCGCTCCCGCGGTCTTCAATCTGGGCAGATTCGGCGGATTGACCGCGCGGCTGTGGGGCATGACGTGGGGAGCCGAAGACCTCTCGGCAGCCTTGGGCGCAAGCACGAATCGGGACGAGTCCGGAGAACTGGAGTTCACTTATCGGCTGGCTCGATCGATGTGCCTGTTGGGAGCGGTCGCGGCGGAGGTCGAGCCGATCGATACCGTCTTCACCAATTTCAAGGACGTCGATGGATTGATTCGTGAATCGCAGGCCGCGCGCCGCGCGGGCTTCACCGGGAAGATCGCGATCCATCCCGACCAGGTTGAGCCGATCAATCAATCGTTTACGCCGACCGCCGAGGAAATCGAGTATGCCCGCCGCGTGGTCGAGGCTTTTGCGTCGGGTGCTGGAACGGTAGGTCTCGACGGCAAGATGCTGGATATGCCGCACCTGAAACAAGCCCGCCGTCTGCTTGCTTCGTTGCGAAAGTGACTTAATCTAAGGTGATCGCCGAAGTGGGGGCAGCAGTCATTAAGGCTGTTGTCAGGTCAAAATGCGCTTTTTCGAACGGTGAAAACGCCAAATAACGTGAAACTGCGGGAAATGCCTCAAAGCGACCGGTTATTTTTGGATGAACGCATTATTCGCTGAGCTTAAAATCTGAGCCTGAGCATCGTGCTTTCCCGCGTCGCGTCTTGTCGTCCCTCTCCCAGGTTCGATTAGACTGGGCGCCTTGGTTAGAAAGGTTTGGTGAAAATTGGTTTCTTCTGCGGCACTGTCCAACCTGCCGGCCCGGATCTTCCGCGCTATCGATCGAATCGCGGATGGTCTGGGGCTCTTCAATCGGCCGCTGCGGCCCGGCGAACTCATCGATCGGGCGCGAAAGAATTCAGGATTTGACGATTTTGGAGATTGGTCTTTTGAAGAGCCCCTCGCGGTGCTTCTGAAGGCCTATCAGGAGGAATCAAACCTCCGGGCCTTTGGACGAATCGCGGTGCGATGGGACACGCTGCGATTCCTTTCCAATCTGCTCCGGTTTCGCGCGGAAGAGAAGAAAGATCCCTCCATCGTCGAGGAGCCCATAACGCAGCCGATCTTCATCCTTGGCCTGCCGCGCAGCGGAACCACCTTTCTGCACAATCTGCTTGCCGAAGATCCCGGGAATCTGGCGCCGCGATGCTGGCAGACGCTGTTTCCCTATCCGGTTGGCGACGGAAGAAAGCCGGATCCCCGTCCGGATATGACCGCGCGCCAGTATGCGCGCTTCCTGATGCTTGCCCCCGAGCTGCCGAGCCTGCATCCTCTCGATGCGCGGGCGGCGCAGGAGTGTATTGAAATCACCGGACACGTGTTTCGAAGCCTGCGCTTCGACACCACCCACTACATCCCATCCTATCAGGAGTGGCTCGACCGGGAGGGGCATCTGGAGGCGTACCGTTTCCATAAGCGTTTCCTCCAGCATCTGCAGCATCAAAGCGGCAAAGGCCGATGGGTGCTCAAGAGTCCGGACCATATTTTCGCGATGGACGCGCTCAGGCAGGTGTACCCTGATGCCCGCTTTGTGTTTGTGCATCGCGATCCGATGAAGGTGCTGCCGTCAGTGGCGCGATTGACCGAGATTCTGCGCCAGCCCTTTACGCGCAAAATCGATCCCATTCAGATCGGCCGCCAGGTCAGCGATCGATGGGAACTGGGTTCGATGCTGCTGGTTGAAGCCAGCGAACAACTCAACTCCACTCCGGATCGCGTGTTCCACGTTCGATACAAGGAACTTATAAGAGAGCCGTTCGAGATCGTCTCCGATATCTACCGCCAGTTCGGACTTACGATGAGCGCTGAGGGCGAAGCGCGAATCAAGCGCGCAATCGCCGAACGGCCGGATGGCGGCTACGGGCGCAACCTGTATCGCTTCGAGGATTTTGGGCTCAATCCGGCGGTCGAGCGAAAGCGCTACGCCACCTACCTGACTTATTTCGGGATGCAGGCCGAAGAACCTGCCCGCCGCCCCGCCTCGCAAACCAAGGTGAGGATGGCGGTCTAACTGGCGCCATCGGCCACCAGGCGGAGATAAGTTCGAAGTTCCTGATCCCGGCGCCTTCGACGGCGCCGCAGCGAGATCGACGAATCGAACCTCGCTGTGAAGACAGGGGCGGGAATCTAACTATGTTGAAGCAGAGTCAGTTCGACGGCTGTGGCGGGTGACGCGCCGGCCGGATCCGCTTCCTTGAAAAAGGCGCCGGTCAGCATCAGCGGCGCTTCGCTGCGAAACCACGCCGCCCTGCGAAAGGTTTCACCGCGAAAGCATGGCTTGCGGTACACGATCCGCGCGCGGGCGAAGTAAAGCCGTTTGAGGTCGTGGCCCGCGCGCCGCAGCGAATCGGCCAGAAACTCCTCCATCGATCGCAAGTAGGCGGTCCCGTTTACGTGCCGGTTGGGATCGGTCTGGCCGTAGTGCCAGACGTGACTCTCCGAATCGGAAAAGTCGGGCTTGCGCCCGAAGTCCGCCATCGATTCGACGGTGGGAATCTCCGTCAGGCGCGAAGGGCAGGGCCCAAGGCCAAGCTCAGCCGGAAGCTCGGTGACTCGTCGTCGTGCGGGGTCGGGATCGTAGCGCGTAAAGACGTTCACCATCCGCGCCCCGCCGAGGACCGTTCCACGATCGTCGCGCATCGTATGGCGCCCTTCCCGCGCGATATGTCGGATCGCGCCGTTTTCATCCAGGCTCCTGGCCAGCCACGACTCGCCCCGCACTTCGATTCGCTCGCGCGTATCGCAGGGGACATCCGCCGTCTCATATTCGACATACACCAGCGGCGTGAAGATGCCGCCGTGGTTGGCGTGGTCATGGATACTGGCAAGGATGCGGCCCCACGGCGCGAAGTGCGATCGCCCGCTGTAATTCGAGATCGCCGACAGCCGGATTGTCATGCGTTCCGTCAGGTCCTGAAAGTGCACGGGTTCCCGATAATGCGATCGCAGAACCCGATCTGCGCCGGTTCGAGGTCGTTCCGCCATGCTGCGCAGCGTAGCCGCTCCTGCCGAACGGCTCAACGGAACGGACGCTACCGCCCGATGCTCGATAGGCGGGCGGCCGCGAAACCAAAGAGCCGCGTGCTTCAGATGGAAGCGCTCACACCGACTCGCCGGCGCACCAACCGCTCGACCAGGCCCATTGAAAATTGTACCCGCCGAGCCATCCGGTGACGTCGACCGCCTCGCCGATGAAGTAAAGTCCGGGCAGGTTTCGGACCTGCATGGTTTTCGACGACAGCGCGGCGGTGTCGATGCCGCCGACGGTGACCTCCGCTTTGGACCATCCTTGCGATGCCGCCGGCGTGAACCGCCATCGCTTCAATTCATCGGCTGCCGCCTTCAAAGCCCGGTCGGACAGATGTGCCATCTGGCCCGGCTTGGCGAGCGCTTCGGCGAGACGATTCGGCAGCAATTCGCCGAGCACGGTTTTCAACTCGGCCCGCGGGCGGCTTCGGCGGCGATCCCTGAGGAAACCTTCCGCATCGATCCCCGGCATCAAATCGACGGCCAACGATTCGCCTTCTCTCCAGTACGAGGAAATCTGCAGAACCGCGGGACCCGACAGCCCGCGATGGGTAAACAGGATGCCTTCGCGAAAGCTGGTCGGGCCGCACGTCACGATCGCATCCAACGATACGCCGGCCAGTGAACGGCAGAGTAGTGCCGTCGCCGGCCCCGCCTTGAGCGGGACCAGTCCGGCGCGGGGTGCGACGACCGGCACATCGAAGCGCCGCGCGGTTTCGTAGGCGAAGCCCGTCGCGCCCATTTTTGGAATCGAAAAGCCGCCGGTCGCGATCACCAGCGCGGGGGCGATGAAGATTCCACGGTCGGTTGCGATATTGAATCGATCCGTGCGGCTGATGTCCGCGACCCTGCAGCCGATGCGCAAATCCACGCGCGCCGCCTGGCACTCCGCGATCAGCATGCCAACTATCTCGCGCGCGGATCCGTCGCAGAAAAGTTGTCCGAGAGTCTTTTCGTGATACGCGATCCCGTGCCGCTCAACCATCGCGATGAAATCATATTGCGTGAACCGGCTGAGCGCCGACTTGCAGAAATGCGGGTTTGCCGAGATGAACCGCTCCGGGGAGATTTCGAGATTGGTGAAATTACAGCGTCCCCCGCCGGAGATGAGAATCTTGGCTCCGGGGCGGTCCAGATGCTCGAGCAGCGCGACGCGCTTGCCGCGCCGCCCGGCCGCAATCGCGCACATCATCCCCGCGGCGCCCGCGCCGATGACGACCACATCGAAATCGAACATCGGCGTGCGGTTCAAGCTGGCCTTTGACTGGTGTGACGGAGAGGGATCGCCGAAAGGGAGCGGCTCGGGGATTTCGCTACAGATGTACGGACCATGGCCGGCCGCTGGCAACCGCTCCCGCTTGCGCCGCCTGCTCGAGGTCGCGCGCGATTGTCGAGGCGTCGGCGCGCGAGCCGACGTACTGGTACAGTTGCCGCCCGTCGGGACCGACCAGAAAAAACTCGAGAACGTGATCCACGCTGCCGTCCGATTCGCGCTGGCGGACGAGCTTGAATTGCGCCATCAACCGGTCGATATCGGCAGGCGAACCGGTTAGAAACAACCATCCGTTCTGGTCAGCGCCCAACTGCCGGGCGTAATCGAGCAGCCGGGCAGGGTTGTCGTGCTCGGGGTCAACCGTAACCGATACGAACCAGACCTTGCTTCCGAGCATCGGACCCAGCCGGTTTGCGACTGTGCGCATCCGCGACGTGAGCGTCAGGCAAGGACCCGGACAGGTCGTATAGATGAAGTCGAAGAGCACCGGCTTGCCCTTGAGCGAGGACAGCGAGACCTTTTTGCCGTTCTGGTCGGTCAGTGTGATGTCGGGAAGACAGTCCGCGCTGCCGTTTACGCGATAAGCTCCCGCGCGTTGCTCCTCGCGCCTGCAGCCCGGCGCGGCGGCTCCGAGCGAAATCGCCAGCGATATCGCAAGCAGGGCGCGCCAGAGAAGCGGCGATCGTGATGAAGAGTGCATGACGTTACTTGCTCTTGATTGGTTCCAGGTGCATTTCAGCGTGATGCGCGACCGGGCGATCGGCAACGGCGTGTGAATGCATCATCATATGTCCGGTTGCGGGCGGAGTGTTGCCGAGAAGCGACGCGAGCCCCATCACCGCCAAACCCAAAATGAGCGATTCGAAACCGACATTGCGCAGCAAGGTGCTCTGAACGTCGGCCTTGGAAACCTCCGGCATCAGGCGTTCCCGGTTGTAGGCCGCGATCGACAGCACCACACAGAATACCACGACCTTGATCACCAGCGTACGCCCATAGGTGGAGTAGAGCAGACGATAGAGATCGAGGCCGAGTTCCTGGTACGCGCTGAATGACCCGCTGATCGCGATCGCCGCGACGCTCCACGCGGCCGTGGTCGAAACCTTGCGCGCGGCCTTCTCGACCCACAGCGGCGGCGGCGCGGTCCGATGCGCGGTCATCCGGAAGGCGATCAGGGCCCCGATCCAGGTCCCGGCGGCGGCTTCATGGACGAAGTCGATCGCGACGGCGACGGGACCTTTGTCGATGGCGTGGCCGGCCAGCGCTTCGAGAAAAATCAGCAATGCGGCGCAAGCGCACACCGCCAGAATTCTCGTCCAGGCGCTCATCGGCAAAAGCACCGCGAACACCAGGATTGCTGCGACGGGCAGGAAGGTGCGCCAAACTTCGCCCGCGTGCGTTTGAGCCATCACTTCCGGAACCAGCGCAACCGCGCTTCGCAGCGACGTTCCCGCCATCTCCGCCGTGATGCCAAGGAGCACGAATGGGGAAATCACCGCGATCGCAACCGCGGCCATTCGCCATACCGGCGCGACTGCGCAAACCATCGCATCGCGCGGAAGCCCATCCTGATCTCCCACGACGATGGCGAAAAATGCCGTTCCGAATACCGTCGCGCTTGCGAGCAGAAGCGGCCATTCGAGGATTGCTCTGCCATACAGCGGGCCCATCAGGAGCCGTCCTCGACCGTAAAAAGGTAAGAACCTTCGGTTCGGTGACCGTCTTCCGCAACTATCGACCAGGACACATGATAATCGCCGGGTTTCAGCGGTTTCAGCGCAACGGCCAGCTCGCGCTTGTCTTTCGATCGTTGCGGAGCACTGGCCGTAACGTCGTTGCCCTTATCGTCGGTGACCAGCAGCTTTGCGAACAGCGCCTCGATTGGACTGTCGAATCTGATAACGACGCGCGTGGGGGCGGGCTTTATCGTCGAGCCGGCCCCTGGCTCCTCGGCGGATGGAAATGCGTGTCCCCAGGCCGGAGATGAGAGGGCGCTCGCTGCGGCCGCTGCCGCAGCGAGCGCCAGAACACCCAGTGTCAGAGGGTGCTTCAATTGAACGGAGTCCAGTTCGTCTGCGGGATGATGTCGTCGATGAAAAGATCGACAAGCCCGATGACGGTGGCGTGGTTGTTCGGCACGGTCGCCTGATTGACCGCCAACTGAGTCCCAACGCTGAGTTCGAGGGAGCTGTTCATGAATGCGATCCCCGGCGTGACGTTGATTTGCGGAAACGTCTGGCCTGACGGCCCGGTAATCAACTGGTCATAGTTGAACTCCACGAACGGATACATATTGCGGATGGGCCATGGAAGCCCGAGGTCTTTCACGTTGTTGCTCAGATACGGAAGCGAATATTCGATCACATTGTCCGCGAACATCTCGTGCCACGTGGCTCCCCCCAGGGCCGGTGCATAGCCGAAGTCGCCCTGGATTGCGAAAGGGCGCAGGTACTTGAAAATGCCTTTTTCCGGAAAATCGCGGCCAAAGCCTTTCGCCCACAGAAACTCGGGACCGAGCTGCGTATGATGCTGCTCCTCGACCGCCGCGTTTCCCACCGGGATGTCCATCGCGATTGCGATCGACAACCGAAACTCGCGCTGCGGAACCGTCCAGAAAGCCCATTTGGCCATCGTTTCAAGCTCGCCAAAACCGCTGGCCGGCGGTCCTTCTTTGGGCGACTGATAGTTCCACGAGTTTCCGACCAGGATACTTACCAGGCCGCCCCCCGGCGCTCCGTCGGACATCCAGGCGGGAGCGGGTACGATGATTTTTTCCAGCGAATAGCCAAGCGAAAAGTCGCGCCCCTCCGCGCTGCGCGTCCATTGAGGACGCAGGATGTCAAATTCGTTTTTCGGGTTGGCGTCTTCCGCTACCAGCGGTTCCAGAAACGTGTAATCGCCAACGGTCCCGTGAGCCCGGCACGGTTCCGCTCCAGCCACAATCAGTATCGAAATGACAAACACACACAAAATGGATTGCCTCATCACAATCTCCACCACGACGGGCCGATTGACGCGTCCGCAACCCGACAGCGCCGGCATGCGAACGTCCGGCCCTGGAAAAAAACCGAATGTTTGAAAAATGTTAGACGCGGGCGAGCGTCTTGGGTGGAGGAGGATCGGGAGTGAAGTGTATTTCGCGAGGGGCCGTAAAGGTCCCGTCGAAAATCGAACCTCGATCCAGGACGAAAGGCTCCGACGGGCCCGACGCCGGGATAGCCACATGGACGTAAGCCGAAAGACTCGGTGCCTGCAGAGGATGGCACACGTCGAGCCTGACTTCAGGATGGTCGGGGCCGGCCGTGATATACACGCCTGTCATGACCGAAAAGCTGCCGGCCAGGATGGCGATCGCGAGCAGTGCCGCGAGCGGACGTGTCCGAAACTGTGCCAGTGACGGACGCATTGGCGGTCTAGAAAAGTCCCCGATGCTTCATCAGATCGGAGGTCTCGACGGTTATTGACTTTCCGCTTTCATGGAGCGGCAGCTTGATTGGGGCGCACGACCCGAGACCGGCAGTCGCGTCGAGGCGGTAGCGGTTTCCGCAGAACCGGCACACCAGAAAGCCCCGCGAGGATGTGTAGCCTTTTCGATATTGAGCGCATTGCTGGCACGCATCCAAAGCGCCTTGCGCCTGGCCTGACTCGCTGCGCCCGAGGATAAAGCGGATTTCCTTGCCGGTGTCGTCACGATAGGAGAAAAAGCGAATGTCTCCGCGGTGGACGTCGGCGCTCGCGATCCGGATGGCGTCTTTTCCGTTCACGCGCGTGAACCGCGGCCCCACTCCGATTGCGGCCAGCGCCATGGTAACCGCGGTCAATATCACCGCGGATGCGATCACCAGGCGTCCCGTCAATTTCGCTTTTGAGCGAGCCATCACAATCCACGGTTGCATCGGCGGATGCTCAAGTCAACGCGCGGCGGTTCTAATCAAGCCAGGCGCGCCGTTCCGCGCCCTGTGGGTCGTTCTCGATGCGGCATTTGACATCGAAGATCATCGTCGGCCGCGCGACGGTCTCGTACGCCGGCCAGGATGGGATCGCGTCGTTGTTCGGGTTTCCGGTTTTCGCGAATGCAATCCAGGTGCGGCTCATCTTTTCCGCGAGCGCGAGACGCTCGGGCGAGTCTCCCGTGAACGGCGCCGCATGCAGCGTCTCGAACACGAACGGGATCTCCAGCGCATGAGCCGATCTGAGCCTGCCGTCGAGGACCGGGCTTTCCCAGGTGAAGAGATATACGAAGACCGGCGCCGCATGCTGGGCGGCCTTGCGGTCGGCAATGGCCAGCGAGGGGATGCGCATCGCGTGGTCGGTGGTGATCGCGAGAATCAGATCGCGCGAGGAATCGCCGGGACGCGCGCGCTTGTAGCGCTCGAGGATCGTCTCGCCTCGCTCGCCGACGAACATTCGCACTCGCTCCCGCGCCTTCGCATCGTCGAGATTGTCCAGCCAGGGAGCCAGCCCGAAAAACAGGTTCATCTCGTCCTTGTTCGTTCCGATCATCAAGGGAATTGCGGCGGAGATGGCCGGCGCCGCGGGCTCGAAAGGGCCCGCCGGAAGGTTCTTGCCGTCGATTACCGGGTTGAAGCCCATCCGCCGCCGGTCGGCGAATGACATCAGGCTGACTTTGCGAACCACCTCGGATTGAGCCTTGTTGAGCCGATCCGCCGGAACGCGGCGCAGCTCCGCAAGCTGTGATTCGCCGAGCCCGAGCTCCGCGAGCACCTGTCTTGCGGTCGCGGTCGCATCTTCGCGCGAGGCCATCCGCACCGCCGGGCCGCTCTGGACGATCGCCTTGTGAAACAGGCCGCGCGCCGCCGGCATCGCCATCAGCACGCATACCTTCGCGCCGCCGCCCGATTCGCCGAAGATCGTGACATTGCCGGGATCGCCGCCGAAGGCCGCGATATTGTCCCGCACCCATTCCAGCGCGGCGACGATATCGAGCATCCCCGCGCTGCCCGACGAGGCGAAGGCATCGCCCCCACCGAGTTCATCAAGATGGAGAAATCCGAAGACGTTGAGGCGATGATTGATCGTGACGACGACCACATCGCCTCTGCGCGCGAGATTGGCGCCGTCATACCAGGGCGACGATCCCGAACCCGCGATGAACGCGCCGCCGTGGCACCAGAACATCACCGGCCGCTTGCGGCCATCGTTGATTGCCGGCGTCCACACATTCAGGACGAGGCAGTTTTCGTCCATCGGGAGCGGTTCCGCGATGTTAAACACCTTGAGCAGCGCGGGCGGCATCGCGAATGCGTTGTCGTCCTGAAACGCGCGCGGGCCGTATTCAAACGCATCGCGTACCCCTGCCCACGGCGATGGCTTGACCGGGGGCATGAATCGCCGGGGTCCATCAACCGGGCCGCCATAGGGGATTCCTTTGAAGACGTTGATGCCGTTGTTTCGAATTCCGCGAATCTTTCCGCTCGATATTTCGGCGATTACGTGTTCCATCGGTCAGCCTCCCGTCGATGCAACAAGGGTCGCGTGGCGCGGCGGACGCCCCAGCTCGGAAAACGGGCGATCACTTCCATCCGCGATGAGCGATCTCCGCGACCAGTCTCAGCTTTGCTTCCTGAACGGTTTCCGGAATCGGGTTGCCTTCCCATACGGTTCCGAATCCGCATTGGGTCGAAAGTCCCATCTGCTCGCGCGGGAAAAATCGCGCGGCCTCGTCGATCCGTTTGGTAATTTCTTCCACGGGCTCCAGCTCGGCGCGCTTGGTCGAGATCAGGCCGAGCACCACGAACTTGTCTTTGGGCGCATCGCGCAGCGGCTCGAAGGAACCCGATCGCCAATCGTCGTACTCGAGCAGAAAGCGATCGAACTTGCGCGTCCGGGAAAATACCTGCCGGGCGATCGGATCGTAGCCGCCTTCGCCGACATAGTAGCCCTTGTTATTGCCGCGGCACATGTGGAGCGCGAATGAGACGCCGGGAACGCCGGCGACGCCGTTGACGATGTCGATGCCTTCGGTAAGCAGCCGATCCGGGTCCATCCCTTGATCCGCGAAGTCCTGCCTGCGCCGCTCCGGATCGCAAAGCATTCCCAGCTCGGGTGCGTCAATCTGTATGTATTCACATCCCAGCGCCGCCAGCTCCTGTGCTTCCTGATGAACAATCGCGGCCGCATCGCGAAACAGATCGAACGGGTCCGGATACGCGTCGCGCGAGTATTGAGGCGACCACCTGAGCGTCATCATCAGCGGACTTGGCAGCGTGACCTTGAGGGGTCGCTTCGCTCTGCGGCGCGCGTAGGTAAATTCCTCGTTCGTAAGCGAGCGCGTGCGCCGAATTTTGTCCACCACCGCGTACTGAACCTGGATATCAGTTTGTTCCCCGGGTTTGCCCTGCTCGTGCGGACGGCGCCAGACGCGGGTGAATGCCGGGATCGGCTTCACGCCGGAGATCACGTCGGTCAGCGGCGCGATGAAATGCGTCCGGCGCATCTCCCCGTCGGTGACCACATCGACGCCGCAGCTCTCCTGCAGCGCGATCATCTGGTCAACAGCGCGGTCTTCGATCTCCTTGAACTCGCGTGTGCTGATTTCCCTGGATTCCCATCGCCTGCGCGCACGCTTGAGATATTCGGGGCGCAGCAACGAGCCGATTACCTCGGCGCGGTAAATCTCGGCCATCGCCTGAACCTCCAGCTCATCCCGATTCTTAGCTCACCTCGCACCGGAACCGGTAGCGGACCGCAATCGACATTCGATAGCCGCGCATAGTAGAAAACACCCGAGGCAGGGCGACTTTGGGCATCGGCAAGATTGTCAGCGCGGAGCAAATCGAGCGGTTTCGGCGCGACGGGTTTGTAGTCGTGCCGGGCCTCCTCACCGATAAAGAACTCGACAGATTCGGCGCCGCGGTCGATCGGGCGGTTCGCGATCGCGGCCGCCACGACCATCGCAGGCTCGAGGAAAAGTCACCCTACGAGCAGTCATTCACCCAATGCATCAACCTGTGGGAAGACCATCCTGACGTTCTCCCGCTCACGTTCCATCCTGAAATTTCGCGCGCGGCCGCGCTCCTTATCGGGGTGCGGGTCCTGCGGCTTTGGCACGACCAGGCCTTGTACAAGGATGCCGGCGGACGGTACACCGAGCCGCATCAGGACCAGCCTTACTGGCCGATGGATGAGCCAGATACGCTGACCGCTTGGATCCCATTCGACGGCTCGACGCATGAAAACGGCTGCATGGGCTATGTGCCGGGATCGCATCGCGCCGGGGTTCGCAGGTTCGTCAACATCTTCACCGCCGATGAGAAGGTCAGGATTTTGGAGGAACCCGCGATTGCGGGCGTTCCTCCGGTGTATGTCGAGGTGCCGCGCGGCGCGGTCGCTTTCCATCACGGGCTGACCGTCCATCTGGCCAAGCCCAATCGCAGCAGCCGCGTCCGCCGCGTGCATACGATGATCTATTTTCGCGATGGGGCGACTCGCACCCGGCCGTTCGTGCATCCGAGCGTCGACCGGCCCGGGATCAAGGTGGGTGAGCCCATCGCCAGCGATCTCACCCCAATCGTATGGCCGCGCGCGGAGGGCGATTGGCCGAGGCCGCCGCGAATGCCGCTTACGCCGGCGCTCGAGCGCCTCAATCAGCACGGCGCTCTGCCGGAAGTCAAATGATGCCCTGGTGAACGCCGGTTTTTTTTCGGCTCGTAACGACAGCTTCATGAAGTCCCGCGGAAAACCGTCTGGCGCCTGGACTGTCTTGCGGCTAGTATGCGCGCGCAAGCGCTTCGGAGCGCGAGGTTCGGCATGACGGATCAGCAGCGGCGCGGATGGATTATCGTAGGCGCGATTTGCGTCACGATGTTTTTCATCTGGGGGGCAATCAACAGTTCCGCGGTTTTCTTTGTCCCCGTGCTGCAGCACTTCGGTTGGACCCGGGCGAAACTGTCGTCCGCGCTCTCGATCGGCTGGGTGACCGGCGGGCTGGCCGGACCGGCGATCGGATGGCTCGCGGATCGGGTTAATCCGAAGCGGATGATGATGGTGGGAGCAGCAATCACGGGCGTGCTGTGGATCCTGCTGAGCAGGGTAACGACGTTCGGCGAATTCTTCACGATCAACGCACTGTTTGGAATCTGCGTCGGCGCATCCACCACCATCCCCTGTTCCCTGGTGATCGCAAGCTGGTTTGAGCGCCAGCGCGGACTGGCGATCGGAATCGCCTTCGCCGCGGCTCCCATCGGCGGCGCGGTAATGACGCCGATCGCCAATTACATCATCGCCAGCGCAAGCTGGCGCGCGGGCTATGCGGCCCTGGGACTGCCGATTTTGCTGGGCGTCGTACCGCTGATTCTCTTTCTCGTACGGCCGGCAAAACCGGGCGAGGGCGAGGCGTCGGCTCATGCGGAAGCTTCGGGCGAAACCGCCGTTCCCCAGGTTCCCGGGCTCGAGCTGGGACAGGCCGCGAAGACGCGATCGTTCTGGCTTATCAGCGCCGCCCAGCTATTCATCGGTGGCACGCTCGGGATGGGGCCGCATTATGTTGCGTACCTGACGGGAATCGGCTACACCGCCGCGTTCGCCGCGACCGTCGTGAGCCTGTACCTGCTGATGACCACGGTTGGCGCGCTGCTCGGCGGGCCGTTCGCCGACCGTGCCTCCGCCAGAGTCGCGATCAGCGCAACGTGTATCCTCGGTGCGATCGGCGCGGTCGGTTTGCTCGGCGCATCGCACACGCTCGGCCTCGCCGCGAACATCCTGGCAGGAGGCTTCGCGCTTGGCGCGCTCGGGGTGCAGATGCCGCTGGTGATCATCGAGTCGCTCGGCGTGAAGCGGCTGGGATCGCTACTCGGCGTCACCGGAATCTTCTACACGGCCGGTGCGGCGGTCAGTCCGATCGTTGCGGGAAGAATTTTCGATCTGACCGGAAGCTACCAGATCGCGATTGGCTCGTTCGTAGTGCTTCTGGGCCTGAGCGCCCTGGCACTGTGGGGATGCCGCACGCTGGCGCGCGAAGAAGCGCGCTTTGCCGCAACGGCGCCATCCGCCGCCGCTTGAACACCGTCCTTGGTCGAAGGCGGAAGACCTTTTCCACCCGCAAGGGTTTGTACTATTGAATCCGCAAACGAGAGTCATTGTTATGCGGCGTCGCGGCTGGCCGCTCCTGACCGTTGCGGCGGCCCGGAGCAGCCGCCGAAGGTTCCTCATGATGTGCGGCGCTGCCGACAACCCCGATTGAGGTCTCGCCATGGAACAAAGAGGAATTCTGTCAGGAATCCGAGTTATTGATTGTGGCACCTATATCGCCGGGCCGGCATCGGCCACGGTGATGTCGGATTTCGGAGCCGACGTTATCAAGATCGAGCGGCCACAGGGCGGCGATTTGTGGCGATTGTTCTCGCGCCTGCCCGGCACCGCCAAGGCCGATCTCGACTGGTGCTGGGTGCTGACCAATCGCAACAAGCGCAGCGTCGCGCTCGACCTTGCCAATTCCGAAGGGCGCGAGGCATTGCTGGCGCTGGTGAAGAAGTCCGACGTCTTTGTCACCAACTACCAGGCTCAGCTTCTCCGGAAATTCCGGTTGACCTGGGACGATTTGCGGCCGGTCAACGATCGCCTCATCTATGCGCATCTGACCGGCTACGGCGATCGCGGCGACGACGCCGACGAGCCGGCCTTCGATGCGCTCGCGTACTGGGCGCGCTCCGGCCTCATGATGACGGTGACGGGGCGCGACGGAACGCCGAGCGGTCCTCGTCCCGGCATGGGCGACCATCCGACCGCGATGTCGATGTTCGGCGCGATCATGCTCGGCCTCTACCATCGCGAACGCACCGGACGCGGATCGAAGGTTGGTACGTCGCTGATGGCGAGCGGCGCCTGGGCGAATGCGTGCGATCTGCAGGCGAAGTTCCTCAACGCCGAGTTTCCGCAGCGCGTTGCGGACGGGCCGCCGCCCAATCCTCTTGCCGCGGGCTACCTGACCGGCGACGGCAAGGTCTTCATGCTGGTGCAACTCGATCCCGATCATGAATTCCCGCGCCTGTGCGAAGCGCTTGGGATGCCTGAGCTGGCGAAAACGGAGATGTTTGCCGACGATGCGGGTCGCAGCCGCTACGCCGCCGAGCTGCACGGCATCCTGCAATCGCAGTTCGAGTCGCGCGACGCCGCGACCCTGCGCAAGCTCTTCAAGCAATACGACATCAAATGGTCTCTTCTGCCGCAGCTCGACGATGTGGTCGCGGATCCGCAGCTCAGAGCCGCTGAAGCGGTCGTCGAGATGCAGCATTCGCCGAACCGCGCGATCGAAACGATCAACAGCCCCGTTTTCATGGACGGCGCCGAAAAGCGGAAACCCGCCGCGCCCCCGGAAATCGGCGCGCATACCCGCGAGGTTCTGAGCGAGATCGGCTACTCGAAGGAAGCGATCGAACGCCTGATTCGATCGGGCGCGGCCGCCGCGATGGAGTAGAGCGAGGCGGACCGCGCAGGCGCCCCTGGTCTTCGCGGGTTCTTCCGATGGCCCAATATACGGAGATCGTCGAGATGGATGCGGTCGCGCTGGCCGGCGCGATCAGGTCGCGGCGCGTCTCCTGCGCCGAGGTGATGGAGGCTTACCTCGACCGTATCGAACGCATCAATCCGCGCGTCAACGCGATCGTTTCCTTGCAGGATCGGGACAGGTTGCGCGAACAGGCCAGGGAGCGCGATGCGCAACTTGCCCGCGGCGAGTACCTCGGACCTCTGCACGGATTCCCATTCGCCATCAAGGACCTGGAGAACACCGCCGGCATCAGAACGACCCTCGGGTCGCCACTGTTCAAGGATTTCGTGCCCCGCACCGACTCGATTGTCGTCGAACGAATAAAGCGTGCCGGCGCGATTATCATCGGGAAAACGAATGTCCCCGAGTTCGGGCTGGGATCGCATACGTTCAATCCCGTCTTTGGAACCACCTTCAACGCCTACGAGCAGACGCGAACCGCGGGTGGAAGCAGCGGAGGCGCCGCCGTTGCCCTTGCGCTCAGGATGTTGCCGGTGGCCGATGGAAGCGATCATGCCGGATCGTTGCGCAACCCGGCGGCATTCAACAACGTCTTCGGCTTCCGCACTTCATTCGGCAGAGTCCCCGCCGACTGGCGAGAGGTCTTCATGCCGTCGCTTTCGGTGCACGGTCCGATGGCGCGCAACGTGCCCGACCTCGCGATGCTGCTTTCAGTGATCGCCGGCTACGACGAGCGCGTGCCGCTGTCGAATCGGCAGGAGGCGGCAAGATTCCTCGACCCGCTGAAGAGAAATTTCAAAGGCACGCGCATCGCATGGCTTGGCGATTTTGGCGGTTATCTTCCGTTTGAACCCGGAGTTCTCGAAACCTGCCGCCACGCGCTCGGGGCTTTCGAGGAGATCGGATGCGTCGTCGAGGAAGCGCGCCCGAACTATCCGATCGATCGGGTGTGGAACAACTGGCTCAAGCTGCGCGCATGGCAGGTAGGAGCAATCCTCAAGGAGCCGTACTCGGACCCGGCGCGACGGGAATTGATCAAGCCTGAGGCGCGATGGGAGGTCGAATCCGGATTCAAAGTCACGGCCTATGACGTGGCGGATGCGTCGGCGGTGCGTACCGGATGGTACCATGCGTTGCGCGAGTTGTTCCAAAATTACGAATTCTTCGTCCTTCCTTCGGCGCAAGTATTCCCGTTCGATGCGTCCATAAGGTGGCCGCGCGAGATCAACGGCGTCACGATGGACACCTACCATCGATGGATGGAAGTCGCGATCGGCGTGACGATGTCGGGATGCCCGGCGTTGAACGTCCCCGCGGGATTCAACGCTTCGGGGCTGCCGATGGGTATTCAAATCGTCGCGCCCAATCACGGCGAAGTAGGCTGCCTGCAACTCGCGGCCGCATACGATGAAGCGACCGGATGGGTTAAACGCAATCCGCCGATGCTCGCGCGCTAAAAGGTTCTGGACGACAACTGAAAATTTGGTAGTGTGTCGCCGCTGACAAGGAGCCAATCATGCTTGAAGCAGGAACTGCTTTCCCTAACTTCTCGCTTCCAAATCAGGACGGTAAAACCGTAAAGCTCGGCGACTTCGCCGGGAAGTGGCTGGTCGTTTACTTCTACCCCAAAGACGACACGCCCGGATGCACCATCCAGGGCAAGTCGTTTACCGCGAGCAAATCCGAGTTCGACGCGGCCGGCATCAGCGTGGTCGGCGTGAGCCAGGACGACGTCGGCTCTCACAAGAACTTCTGCAACAAGTTCAGCTTCACGATCGACTTGCTCGCCGACACCAACAAGGAGCTGATCGGAGCTTGCGGGATCGGACAAGCTGAATGGAACGGCATGAGGTTCTGGGAACGCACCAGCTTCGTCATCGATCCCAAAGGGGTCGTCCGCAAGGTGTACGCGAAGGTTAATCCGCAGGGCCACGAGCGCGTGCTGCTTGAGGACATCAAGCAGTTGAAATCGGCCTCCTGAGGACCGCCGGCTACCTCGCCGCGGAGGGCGCACGATCGGCCTGGTGTAAGCCGCAGGCTCTCAATTTTTTGACGGATTGCCCGCTGGAGGTTCCGATAGAAGCTCGAC
This sequence comes from Pseudomonadota bacterium, assembly GCA_021323675.1. Taxonomy (GTDB): domain Bacteria; phylum Desulfobacterota; class Binatia; order Binatales; family Binataceae; genus JAFAHS01. Next base: position 108,295 of record JAJPKP010000018.1, read on the forward strand.
CTCATGCGGGAACACAAACGTGGTTCCGCCGTCCTTGAACCTTACCAGGAACATGTGGCGGCCGAGGTTGTCGATTTCTTTTACGATTTCGACTGCCTCCGCAAAACGGATATGTCCCTCGTGATCCCGCACCTGTTCGAGCAGTCGGCAATACTTACGTTTTGGAGTGCTGTTGGCGGTATCAGTCCAGGTATCCATCTTAATTCCGCTCCCTTCATCGGAGATTTCGCCGGTTTTGCGATACCTCCGATTCGGTCACGATAAGTGGATACACGATTCGTGCCTGCGGGGCGCTTCGTGTTTTCGGGCTTTATCCGCTGACAGATGCCGGATCCGGCTTTCTCATAACGCGAATTTCCTGCATCCACCCGAAAATCCAAAGGGCGACACGCAGCTAGTGCCTTGGTGACCATGAGACGCCTACGCACGTTTAAGATGGCGAACCGCACCCGTGAACAAGTTTCTGGCTATGAAAGATGGCTCCTTACGCGCCATGGCTTCGAGAATCTCCGCGTTCAAGTCCGCCGCCTCCCGATCTCCCGAATCCGCATCGAGGACGATTTCCGCGCACGCGAGGGCGCGTTTTAGCTCCCCGCTGTCGCGCAGTGTTCTCGCCCGATCCAGCAGCGCTTCTCTTCCGCACACCGCAATCAAATCGGCGGCGTGATCGCGCCGTCGAACCGGGAACAGTTGCGACGGCTCTCCCGACCACCATCCCGCATACCGCCGGATAACGTCGCGCACCACGAACTCGGCGCATCCGTAGATCGGCGCCAGATACGGCTTGGAGGCGAGGTCTGCAGGGAGCTTGATGCCGGCCTCGATAATATCGATCGGCCACTGTCCGGCGTTGAGTCGCGCGACGACCCCGTCGTGGAGGAATCGGAGCGCCCGCGCGGTTTCCATCAGCACTTCCTGGCAGGTTTCTTCGCCGCGATATGCGGGCCCGTGTCCGGGCAAAACGTAACGCGGGCGCCTCGATGCGATTCGCTCCAGGGCCTGAGCCCATTCAAGCGTGTAGCGCTGCACCTTGTTCGGATTGCCGGTGTTTGGCAGCGATGAAACGATCAGGTCGCCGACCATCGCCGCCTTCCGCAGCGGCATCCACACCCACGTCGCGTCGTCCGTCTCGCCCATCGCATGGTGCAACTCGATCGCTTCTCCCACGAGTTCGAGGAGTTGCATCCCGCGAAAAGTCAGATCGGCGCGATGAAACGATTTTTCGGAGAATGCGCTCGCGGAGAGGTCGGTCGCGAACTGAATCCGGTTGATATGGCTTTGCCATCCCGCCGTGCGGATGTAGCGATCGAAGCGGCCGGAGACGTCTTCGTGGGCCCAGATGCGCGGACGCGGATATCCTCTTGCCGCGGCATCTCTGATGAACGCTTCGGTCCCGGTCGCGTGATCCGCGTGACCGTGGGTGTAAACGATGATGCTTACGGGGTCGGTGCTGACCTTGCGGATTTCCTCGATCGCCATCGCCCCCAACTGTCGCGAACTCGTGTCCACCGCGATCATTTCGCCGCGTCCCCACGCAAACGCGACATTGGCGAACCCGTGAAACATCGCGAGGCCGGGTTCGATAATTTCGAGCCGGCCCATCATCGGGTCGAACGCATTCTGTCTAAGCGGAGTCTGGCCTGATTCCATGCGTCTTGCTCCCTGGCTTTACAAGCGGCCGTGCCATGGTCATGGCGAGCATCCTGGCGGCGGGCTGAACCCATGCGAACCGCGCACGTATAGTTTAAACTGCTGGATCGTGCGGCCCAAGGCGCCGCATCGGTTGTGAAAATGGCGCTTACGAGCAAACCCGAGTTTCAAGCAATCGAGCGCGGCGACATCAACCGCCTCCTCGCCCTCGAACATCCCGACCCGCACTCGATTCTCGGGATGCATCCGGACCACGACCACGTCACGGTCCGCGCCTACCGGCCGGACGCGTCGAAGGTTTACCTGCTTTTCGACGAGTCGGAGCGCCGGGAGATGGTGCAACGCGAGCAGGGGCTGTTCGAGGCAGTCGTTGCCGGCCGCACCGAGGTTTTTCCATACCGGCTTGAAATTCATCGCGATGACAATGCCGTGCTGGCCACGCGCGATCCTTATTCCTTCCTGCCCACGCTCGGCGAACTGGATCTCTATCTGTGGGGCGAGCAGAAGCATCATCGCGCATGGGACAAGCTCGGCGCCCACCTCATCGAGGTGGACGGAATCGCCGGTGTGGCGTTCGCGGTGTGGGCGCCCAATGCCCTCAGCGTCAGCGTGGTCGGTAGTTTCAATCGATGGGACGGGCGGCTGCACATGATGCGCGTGCTGGGCAGCTCGGGAGTATGGGAGTTGTTCGTACCCGGACTCGAACCCGGCGCGCTCTACAAGTTTGAAATCAGAACGCGCTCGAAAAACCTCCTGCTCAAGAGCGATCCGTTCGCGATGCGGATGGAGACACCGCCCGCCACCGCCTCTATCGTTTACAAGTCGCAGTACCGCTTTCACGACGAAGGCTGGATGGCGGCGCGCGGCAAACGCGACCTGCTCAGATCCCCGGTCGCAATTTATGAAGTCCATCCGGGCTCGTGGCGGCGCGTGCCCGAGGAGGGAAATCGCAGCCTCAGCTATCGGGAGATGGCGGTGCAACTCGGCGACTACGTGCAGGAGATGGGTTTCACCCATGTCGAGTTTCTGCCGATCATGGAACATCCTTTTGCTGGATCGTGGGGCTACCAGGTCAGCGGCTATTTCGCGCCAACCTCGCGTTATGGCAGTCCCGACGATCTTCGTTTCATGATCGACGAGTTTCACCGCCGCGGCATCGGCGTGATCCTCGACTGGGTGCCCGCGCACTTTCCGAAGGACGAGTTCAGCCTCGGACGTTTCGATGGCACGGCGCTGTTCGAGCATGAAGATCCGCGCCTTGGCGATCATCCGGAGTGGGGCACTTACATCTTCAACTACGGCCGCGACGAGGTTCGCAGCTTTCTGATCGCGAGCGCGCTGTTCTGGCTGGGCGAGTTTCACGCCGACGGGCTCAGGGTTGATGCGGTTGCGTCGATGATTTACCGCGACTACGGGCGGCGCGGGGGAGACTGGATTCCTAATACTCACGGAGGCCGCGAAAATCTCGAAGCGATCGCTTTTCTGCGCGCGATGAACGAGCAGGTTTACGCGCTCAATCCCGGCATCGTGATGATCGCCGAAGAATCAACCGCGTGGCCGGGCGTCAGCCGCCCGACCTTCACCGGCGGTCTTGGATTCGGGCTCAAGTGGGACATGGGCTGGATGCATGACACGCTCGAGTATTTCGCGCTCGATCCCATCTATCGTAAGTGGCACCATCGCAATCTCTCCTTCGGCATGCTCTACGCCTGGAGCGAGAACTTCGTGCTGCCGCTTTCGCATGACGAGGTCGTTCACGGAAAGCGCGCGATGCTGGCGAAGATGCCGGGAAGCATGGACCAGCAGTTTGCCAATTTGCGCGCCCTGTACGGCTACATGTGGGCGCGGCCCGGCAAGAAGCATCTGTTCATGGGCAATGAAATCGGCCAGTGGCGGGAATGGGATCATGACTCCAGCCTCGATTGGCATCTGCTCGAGTATTCCTCCCATCGCGGGCTGCGGGCGATGGTGCGAGATCTGAACCGGCTCTATCGCGAGGAAGCCGCGCTGTGGGAGGCGGACGTCGATCCCGCCGGCTTCGAATGGATCGATGCGGATGATGCGGATGACAACGTGATCGCATTCATGCGCATCGCGCCATCGACCGGCCGAACCATCGTGTGCGTATGCAACTTCTCCCCGGTCCGCCGCAGCGGCTTTCGGGTCGGGGTGCCGCGCGCCGGATGGTATCGCGAGGTCCTCAACACCGACTCGGCCATGTACGGCGGCGCCAATATTGGCAACCTCGGCGGCGTCGAGGCGCAGCCGATGCCTCATCAGCGCTTCAGCCACTCGATATCGATTGAACTGCCCCCGCTCAGCGCACTCTGGTTCGTGGCGCCCGACAACCGCTAGATTTGAACCCCGGAAATTCACAACCGGAGAAGGGGAGCCGGATGGCCGAGCATCGTTACGGTGCCGAAAACCGCGGCAACGATCACGAAGGACACGAGGAGCTGATCAGGCGCGAGCTTGAACGCGAGCGCCGCCGCGAGCGAATCGAAGAGCGGCGAGTCTCCCGCGCGATCCGGCTTTCGGATTTCGTCGCAATCCTGATGGTGATTGCGACCGGTTTGAGCGCCTGGGCAACCTGGCGCACCGCCCAGGTGACCAGCCTGGTCTTCGCCACCGCCGATCGCCCGTTCGTTGGCGTCGCGAAGGTCGAGTTCGAGGCGACCGACTCGCCGCAGCCCTTCATCGCGGTTGACTACCGGAACTTCGGCAAGATCCCGGCCGTTGACGGGCTGGTAAGCGTGACCGCGCGAATCGACGGAAAGGTCGCGCCCGATCCGATGCCCGATTCGATGAGCGTCGCCGAGACCGGTGGAATTCCTCCGGAGCTCGATCACTTCATCTATCGGCATCTGACCGCGGATGCGTACAAGCAAATCGTCGCGGGCAAGGCGAATCTGCAAGTCGGCATCCGCATCGTTTACAAGGGCCCTGCCTCCGACGTCGAATACTGCCATTCCAAGCGATTCGTGTACGACTACCGGACGGCGACGTTTCGGCCTTCGGGCGGCACCGACAAATGCAAAAGCAACGAAGTCTTCTAGCAGGGCGCGGAAAAAGGCTCGGTAGTGAATGAAGTTGTTTCCAACGATGAAATTGTCAACTGATGCTGGAGCGCGGCTTGCGGCTCGGCCTGCCCCGCCGCCTGAGTGACGCGACCTCCGACCGCCAGCCCTGCGCGATTGTCATCAGCGCGTGGGCGGCGAAGCTGAGCTTGGCCTCCTTGCCCGGCCCCTTGCGCGCCAACTGGGCCTCCGGGTCGGTGGTGGATTGATGGGTCTGGTTGCTGCGCCGCTCGCCGTGAAAGTCCACGGTCGGGTTGCCAGGATTGAGCTTACCCCTTTGGGTATCCCACTCGTAAGTTAGTGGTTGCCGGTTTTTGTTCCACTTTTTTTCGTTTGTCTGCTTCTTCCTTCTTCACCCATTTTTTCGTCCCGCCCTCCATGCTTAAAGGGCGGGCGAAAAAATACCGGGTTTTGGATCCACGGACGGCGCGCTCTGCACCGCGCCTGCCAGCCGTAGTTTGGCTGGCAAAGCGGTGCGCGCGGCGGCCGTGCTCCTTGTTGGGGTGGGGTGGCGGGCGGCGAACTCATGTGGCGTCAGATAACCG
>JAJPKP010000084.1 GCA_021323675.1 Pseudomonadota bacterium
CCGCGCGAGAAAGAGCCGTGCGATGCTCAAATCGCGATCGGGGCCAATTATACGATTCGCGGGCTTGTTGTAATAGCGATGGAACTCACCGGCCAACTCGAGCAGGTAGAAGGGGATGCGATGGGGTTCGAGCGCCTCGGCCGCCGCCGTCATCACCTCCGGCAATCCGATCGCGCGCTTGGCAAGCCCAATCTCTTCTTCCGACATCAGGTCGAGCTTGATGCCTTCCGCATCGGCCGCAAGCGCGAGCCCCGCCTTCTCGGCCTCGCGAAAGATGCTCGACAGGCGGGCGTGCGCGTATTGCACGTAGAAGACCGGATTTTCGGGCGCCTGCTTGCGAGCAAGGTCGAGATCGAAATCCAGATGGCTGTCCGATTTGCGGAACAGGAAGAAGAATCGCACCACGTCGGGACCGACCTCGTCGATTAGCTCGTCGAGGGTCACATAGGTGGCCTTGCGCGTGGACATCTTTACCTTTTCGCCCCCGCGCGTGAGAGTCACGAACTGGTAGATGATCGCGCGCACGGGAGTGACGTCGTGGCCGAGCGCCTTGACCGCGGCGATTACCTGCTGATGCTCGGCGATATGATCCGCGCCGAAGACATCGACGATCAGGTCATAGCCCGCCTTCAGCTTCTCGATATGGTAGGCGATGTCGGGGGTGCGATAGGTCGGTTCGCGGTCTGGGCCCGAGCGGACCAGCACTTCGTCCTTAGGCAAGCCGATCGCTTCGCCGCGCAACCAGATCGCGCCTTCGCGCTCGGCAAGCAGTTCGCGATCGCCAAGAGCTTTGAGGACCGCGTCAACCTTGCCCGCCTTCATCAGGTCGAGTTCGTTCGCATAGACATCGAAGCGGATTCCGAGCCGGTTGCAGGTGCGATTAATGTCGGCGAAGATCGCCTTCACGGCGGCGGTGCGGAACACGTCAAGATCGCCCGAATCCGCCAGTCTGTCGCCGTGCTCGCCGACAAGCTGCTGGGCGATCTCGATGATATATGCGCCCCGGTAGCCGTCTTCCGGCAGCTCTGCCGGACGTCCCAGGGCTTGAAGGTAGCGCGCGCGGACCGACTCGCCGAGCAGCTTCATCTGGCGGCCGCCGTCATTGAAGTAGTACTCGCGGGTGACCTTGAAGCCGGCCGCCTCGAACAATCGCGCGATGGTATCGCCGAGGACGGCGTTGCGTCCGTGCCCGACAGTGAGCGGGCCGGTGGGATTCGCCGAAAGATATTCGACCTGCACGCGATCGCCGCCACCCGGCCGCAGGCTCCATTTGTGGGGGCGGAAAAAAGCCGCGCCTTCGCTCGCCGCGCGGCGCATCTGCTTGTGCCAGTACCGCGGCGCCATCCGGAAATTGATGAACCCGGGCCCCGCCACCGTGATTTCCGCGACATCCGGCGGAAGCTCGGCGCGCTCGCGAATAATTTCGGCGATTTTGCGGGGAGGCTTGCCTTCCGCCCGCGCCATCACAAGCGCCACGTTCGAGGCGATGTCTCCGTGCGCGGGGTCTTTTGGCGCTTCAACCGCGATCGTGGTGGGAGAGGTAGCGAGGTTGCCCTCGGCGCGCGCGCGATCGATCGCCGCGCTCAGGATCGACACTACAATTTCGTTCATTTGGTAAGGCCCAAGATTGGATCATCGTGCCAGATACCCGCGCCGCTGTTAAGGCAATCGGCAAAAACCGCCATTGGGGATCGGCGCGTCCGGAATGCACCGCGATCCTGACCGCATGCGGCCCGCCCGCGTCTTTCTTGACGTTCGGCTCGCCACAATGCGAGCGTTGGGGACATGGACCTTGAATTGCGCGGCAAGACGGCAATTATCACCGGCGGCAGCAAGGGAATCGGACGGGCGGCGGCGCTTCGCTTCGTCGAAGAGGGCGCATCGGTGTTGATATGCGCCCGCGGGCGCGATGCCCTCGCCGAGGCTGTCGCGGCGGCGCGCAACGCCGCGCAAGGAGCGCGGATTTTCACCTCGGAGGCCGATCTCACCCGCCCCGAAGAAATCCGGCGCGTCGTCGACGAGGCAGTTCGCGCGATGGGCCGAATCGACATCCTGGTAAACAATGCGGGAAGCGCGCGTCCCGGCGAGTTTCTCAAAATTCCCGACGAAGACTGGCGTCTCGACTTCGACCTGAAGTTCTTCGGCTACGTGCGGATGGCGCGCGAAGTGATGCCGCACATGGCGCGCGAGCGCAACGGAGTTGTCGTCAACGTGATCGGCACGGGCGGACTTCGTCCGAGTGCGGGTTATATGGTCGGCGGAGCCGCAAACGCCGCTCTCAATCATTTCACCAAGGCGCTGGCTGACGAGGGCTCCCGGCACGGAGTGAGAGTGGTCGGAATAAACCCGGGACCGATTCTGACCGAGCGCCTTCGCCTCTTCACCGAGCGGAGCGCGCGCGGACGCAACCCGGACGAGGTGTACGCGCGGATGACGCCGCTTGGGAGGCCCGGCAAGCCCGAGGAAGTGGCGGACCTGATCGCGTTTCTCTCTTCGCCCCGCGCCGCCTTTATCCACGGCGCAAACATCACGATCGACGGCGGCGCAAATCCGGGGCTCATCGGCTAGGCCGGGGGGCCGGCGTTAGCTCATGCGCGACGGATGGCCGCAGCTACCGCGGCCCGGCGGCCGGCGCTTACTTCTTGAACCATTCGGCGTCGTTCGAGAGCGTCGGGTAACCGTTGCCAAGCTGGATCAGGACGCCGTGGCTGGAGCGCGGCGAGATGAAGGCTTCGTACGAAGTCGGCGACCATTCGACTTCATCAACCACGCGAACGTTGCGCTCTTTCAGCTCGGCGATTTTTCCCTTCACGTCCGGAACGTTGAAGGTGAGATGATGCATCCCCTCGCCGCGCTTTTCGAGAAACTTGTGGAGAAATGAACTTTCGCCGAGCGGTTCGAGCAGCTCGATGGTCAGGCCGTTGAGGTCAAATTCAGCGAGTTTGTAGCCCGCGCGCTCGCTCTCCGCCTCGTACATGAAGCGTGCGCCCAAAACGCCTTCGAAGAACTTGCGGGCTTCGGCGACGCTTTTCACCGCGATGCCTATGTGATCGAGTTTTCCAATCGGATCTGCCATGGCGGATGCTCCTCCTCGAGCTACGGCGACGATGGTAGCCGATCGCGAGCGGGTTTCGACAGATCGAACTTCATGCCTAACGAGAACGGCGGCGGATTTGCGCCGCGCCGCCGTTCTCGTCAGGCGAGGCGTCGCGCTGCTCTACCGGGAGGTCCGGCGCGCTTGCTGCTGCTTGTGGAGGTCCATCTCCTCCGCCAACGCCTTCGCGATGCTTGGCCGCTGATACATCCGATCCATGTACGCCTTGATCGCCGGCCATTTCGCGAGATCGATTCCCGTGTACGTGGCCCAGTTAAGAACCGTTACCAGGTACGCGTCGGCGACGGTGAAGCGGTCAAGCAGATAGTCCCTGCCCTGCAGGTACCGGTCGAGGTATCCGAGCCGCACATCCGCCTTCTGCCGCACATATTCGCGCGCGCCGTCATTGGCCGCCGGATCGAGCAGCGGAACGAAGACCGCTTTGTGCAGTTCGGAAGTCGTGAAGTTGAGCCATTGCTGAAGCCGATAGCGCGCCATTCCGTCGCGCGGCGCCAGCCGCGACTCGGGATAACGATCCGCGACGTACTGCAGCACGACGGGATTTTCCGTAAGCAGCTCGCCGTCGTCGGTCCGCAGCACGGGCACCTGCCCCATCGCGTTTATCGCGAGGAAGTCGGACCCGTCGGCGAGCCGTTTCGCCCGCGTATCGACGCCGACAAATCCCGCATCGGCTCCAGCTTCGTAGAGCGCAATCCGGGTCGCCATCGAGCAGGCCAGCGGTGAGTAATAAAGCTCCATCGGAGGAACCTCCTCAAGAATTGATTTTTGTACAATATTGCATAAAATTATATCGAGTCAAGGAATTTTATCCATGGCGGTACAAAAATCAGCCGCAAAAAGAGGCAGGCCTCGCGCTTACGACCCCGACGTCGCCCTGGCGCGCGCGATGTCGGTCTTCTGGGATGCCGGGTACGCCGCGACTTCGCTCGATGATCTGCGCGCGGCAACCGGGATGAACCGTCCCAGCATCTATGCCGCGTTTGGCGACAAGCTCGCACTGTATCGAACCCTGCTGGATCGCTATCGCGAAACCGCCCGCAGCGGGATGGCGCAGGCGCTCGCGCCCGAGGTCCCGCTGCGCGAGGCGCTCGCCCGCGTCTACAAGGCCGCGCTGGCGCTCTACCTGCCGCGCAAGGCCGACGCCCGCGGATGCTTCCTGATTGGCACTGCCGTGACCGAGGCGGCGCGAAACGCGGCGGTGCGCGCAAGTCTCGCGGCAGGACTCAAGGAAATCGACGCCGCATTCGAAACGCGCATTCGCCTGGCCGTCGATCGGGGAGAGCTGCCGCGCCGGGCCAATGCGCCCGCGCGGGCGAAGATGGCGTCGGCCGCACTGTACTCGCTCGCAATCCATTCGCGCGCCGGCGCATCACGAACGGAGCTGGATGCGATCGTGAACGCGGCGCTCGATCTGATATGCGGGTAGCTTCCAAAGCGAGAGTTGCGCTTTGTAGCCCTGCCCAACGGGCGGCCCCGTGCCCTTTCCACCAGCCGCTTGGTTTCAACGATTTCTCAAAAAGTGGTGTAAAATTGGGCGATGGACGATTCGATCGCCCCCTTCCTGGCAATCTGGATTGAGCCGCGAAAGACCATCCGGCGCATCGTCGATAGCGACCCGCGGCGCAACGTGATCGCGCTGGCGCTGATCGGCGGAGGGCTGGGGTCGCTCGAATCCGCCTGGTTCACGGCGCTCGGAAATCCGTCTTCGATCGGGCCGTTATGGCCGATTGGAGTCGCTCTGCGGGTGGCCTTCGGCGCGGCATGGGGGGTGCTCGGACTCTATTTCGGCGCATGGCTGCTGGGCCTCTTCTGCCGCCTGCTCGGCGGAATCGCATCGTCGCTTCAGATGCGTGCGGCGCTCGCCTGGGCCAGCATCCCCGACATAACCGCCACCGTCCTGAGCGTCACGGCGGTAGTAGCCGGCGTGCTTGATCCGCCGCACTTTCATCACGGCAGGATGCCGATAATAACCGGGTCAACCGTCGAGCTCGGTCTGCTCAACGGCGTGTTTGTGCTCTGGGGACTGGTCGTGCAGATGAAGTGCGTGGGCGAGGTCAATCGCTTCTCGGCGTGGCGCGCATTGGGCGCCGTCCTGCTGATGGCGGGCGTGGTGGTTGCGCTGGTTCTGGGCGTCGTGTTTCTTGCCGAGTTCGGCCTGCCGCACAGGATGCGACACTAGCGCATCGGCATCGCGACTCGCTGCTACCCGAGAGCCGACCCGTCAGTCGATGCGCAGGCGGTCGGCGAGGCGAGTGGCGCGGCGGCGTTCATCCTGATTTCGCACCGCCTGCTGAAGCGCGGCTTTGGTCCCCACCAGCACGCACACGCGCTCCGCTCGGGTGATCGCGGTGTAGAGCAGATTGCGCCGCAGCATCAGGTAGTGGCTCGGATGGACCGGGACGATCACGGCCGGATACTGGCTGCCCTGGCTCTTGTGCACTGATATTGCGTAGCCGAGACCCAATTCATCCAACTCCGACTGGTCGTAGTCGGCATGGCCTTCCTCGAAGCCGACGCCAACTCGCCCGCGCTGCGCATCGACGGATACAACGCGCCCGATCGATCCGTTGAAAATTCCCTTGTCGTAGTCGTTGCGAAGCTGGATGACGCGGTCGCCTTCGCGAATATCGCGCTCTCCGGCGCGAATCCCACGGCCGGCCGGATTGAGCAGTTGCTGCAATTCGCGGTTCAGCGCATGAGTCCCGAGCGGACCCCGGTTCATCGGAGTCAGCACCTGGATGTCGCGCGCATCGCGGATGCCGAATTTGCCGATCAGCCGTTCGCCGACGAGTTGCTTGATAGTGGCAAGCACCTCCTCGGGCGCGGCGCGCTCGAAGAAAAAGAAATCACCCTCGGGATCGTTCGACACATCGGGAAAGTATCCCCGGTTAAGGCCGTGCGCATTCGCCACAATCCGGCTCTCGCGCGCCTGCCGGTACACTTCCCGCAACTGAACCACCGGGACCAGGTCCGACGCGATTACATCCTTGAGCACGCTTCCGGGTCCGACCGAAGGAAGCTGATCGCGATCGCCCACCAGCACCAGCGAGCTGTTCGGCATCAGCGCGGAGAGCAGGCTCGAAGCGAGCTCGATATCCATCATCGACGCCTCATCGACGATCAGATAGTTGGTGCGCAAGGGGAAATCCTTGCCGCGCAGGAAACTTCCCGTCTCCGGCGAATATTCGAGCAAGCGATGGATCGTGCGCGCGTCGCGCCCGGTCGCATCCTGAAGCCGGCGCGACGCGCGTCCGGTTGGTGCCGCGAGAGTCGGTTTCAGGCCGGCTTCGGCGAGCGCGACCAGAAGCGAGCGCAGGATAGTGGTCTTGCCGGTCCCGGGCCCGCCGGTGATTACCGTGACCGGACTCGACAACGCGGTGCGCAACGCCCGTAGCTGCTCGGCGGAAAGCTCGACTCCGCCGGTTTTGGCAGCCTTGTCCAGCGCTCGCGCAGCCACCTGCGAGCTCATCGGGCGGCCAGCCGTCAGCGCGCGAATACGCTCGGCTACATTTACTTCCGCGGCGTGAAGCCGCGCCAGGTAAACGGCGACATGCTCGCCCGCATCTTCGATCGCGACGTCGTTCGAGGCGCGCAATTGTTCGAGCGCGCGGTCAACCAGGTCAGGGTCCATCTCGAGTCCGGATTGAAACTGGCTCTCGAGGTATTCGCGCGGGGCGTAAACGTGCCCCTCTTCCGCCATCCGTTCGAGCAGATAAAGAATCGCGGCGCGGGCGCGTTCGATGGAGTTCCTGGGGATGCCCAGTTTCTCGGCGACCATGTCGGCGGTGCGAAATCCGATGCCGTGGATGGTGCGGGCAAGGACGTAGGGATCGCGCCGGACGACCTCGAGCGAGTCTTTCCCATAGCGCTTGTGGATTCGCCGCGCGTGCGCCGCCCCGATTCCGTGGCCACGCAGAAAAACCGTCAGCTCGCGCAGCCCGGAAGAATCCTTCCAGGCGGCGGCGATCCGGCTTGCGACCACCGGTCCGACCCCGCTCACCTCGCGCACGCGCTCGGGAGTATTGTCGAGGACCTCGCGCAGGCTCTCGCCGAAATGGTCCGCGATTCGCCGGGCCAGCGACGGACCGACTCCCTGAATTTCCGAGGCCAGATAGCGCTCGAGCGCGAATACTCCCGCGGGACGGATCGTCTCGACATCGACCACGTGAAACTGATCGCCGAACCGCGGATGTTTCTCGAAGCGGCCGCGCGCCCGGATACCGGATCCGATTTCCAGCCCCGCCAGGTCGCCCACCATCGTGACCGTTCTGGCGACACCGTTGTCGGCATCGGTCTTCACCACGGCGACGGCGTAGCCGTTCTCTTCGTTCACGTAGAGAACGTGGTCGAGAGTGCCTTCGACTGTGGTTTCCAGATTTTCGGCGCCGGCCACGCAGAGAGAATTACGCGCGCACGAAGGTCCGTAAAGTGCAGTCGATCAGGATGCCAACAACGCGGCGGGCCGATTTCGCCGCGGGCGCGGGAAGCGTTGCATGCCGCCTCAATTCGGCGGCATCGCCGATGCCGCGCGGCTCGATGGCGCCGATCCAAGGCTCGCCCGCAGATTGTCGAGGGCCTGCTCGACGCCTTCTTTAGCGAGTTCGCTCGCCTTGACCCACTGACCCTTGTTTTCCAGGAATGTGGGTAGATTGAAGATGTTGTTCGCCAGGGGCTGCTGCGTCTTCGAGAACCTGCCGGTCCATACGACCTGCTTCGATTTCATGTCCGCGAGCTTCAGTGAAAACGCGACCGACGCCGGCTTGTCGGCAGCGTAGCCCACGCCGACTCGCTCGACGTATCGCTCGACGGTTCCGTAGATGACCGCATCGGCTCCGACCGCTTGCCCAACCTGCACCGCGGCGTCATCGAGGGCGACGCCCGAAGGCACGTTATCGACCGCGCGCATCACCTGGTTTTGCGGAACAACTTTCCAGGTGCCCGAGGCCTGCTGATAGACATCGGCGGTAATCACGTCCGCGGCGCCTGATGCGAGCGGATCGCCGCCGAACGGGACCGCGGCGACAATCGGCATGACGGCGACGCGATCGATCACCACCTGCCGAATCGAGCGGACCGCATGCGTGCTAAGGTCGTGCGGCTGGAACTGCTGCACCAGCTTGGCATCGGGGAGATTCTGATTGGGCACGGTAGGACACGCCGAGAGCGCGAGAGCCATCGTGGCCGCCGTCGCCAGAATTGCGCCTGTTTTCATCTATGCTTCCTCGAGCGGCCGCGAGCCGATCCCGCGCTCAAACCTCCACCGTCATCCATTTGCCGGTCTTGAAGCGCCAGCTCTTGATGGCTGAGCGCACGATGTAATCGACCAGCAGCGACCACCAAATCCACACGATTGGTCCATGGCTACGAGCAATGAGTATCGTCACAAAGAGCCGAACGCCATAGAAGCCAGCCAGCGATCCGTACAGCGGGAACTGCGAGTCGCCCGCGCCGCGCAGTGCGCCGGTGATAGTCCAGTCAATCGCCATCAGCGGCTGGGCGGCTCCGAGCGCGTACATGAACGTAACCGTGTAGTCGATGACCTGCGGATCGTCGATGAACAGCGCCGCAATCTGGCGCGCGAAAACGATGAACACCAGCCCCATCCCGCTCATCATCAGGATCGCAAGGCGCGTCGAGACCCATCCCGCCTTGCGCGAAAATTCCGGGTCCTGCGCGCCGAGCCCCTGTCCGACAAGGGTCGCCGATGCGGATGAAAAGCCGAAGCCGGGCAGGAAGGAAAGGGCGAGAATGCGCACGCCGATAAAATAGGCGGCGACCTCCTTTTCACCATACGAAGCCACGAATGCCACATAGGCGACGAAGCCGAACTGGATCACCAGTTGCTCAATCGCCGCGGGATTGCCGACGCGCAGGATGCGCCAGCCCATGTCCCAGTCGGGCAACAAGCGGCTCCATCTGAAATTGAGCACCATCCCTTCCAGCGACAGCGCCCAGAAAAACAACAGGCCGCCGAACGAAATCGCGATCAGCGAAGCGAACGCCGAGCCATCGACTCCGAGCGCGGGAACTCCGAACTTGCCGAAAATCAGCACGTAGTTGAGAAAAATGGCGAGCACGTCGATAATCCCGCCGATCCATAGCGGCGTGCGCGTATCGCCCGCGCCGCGCAGCGCTGACGCGCACATCAGGAAGATTCCCTGAAACGGCTCCGAGAGCATCACTACCTGCAGATAGCGCGCCCCCATCTCGGCCATCCGTCCCTTGACCCTGAACAGGGTCATCAACTGAGGAGCGAAGATGATGACGGGGATCGCGATGACCGTGGACACCAGGACCCCGAAGATGACGGATTGCTTCAGGACTTCTTCGGCCTCGTCGCGATCGGCCGCTCCGACGTAGCGCGCGACCAGCGCGATCGTGCCGGTGCCCACCGCGGCAATTCCGGCGCGCACCGCGCCGAGAATCTGCGTGGCAAGACCGACGGCTCCCACCGCTTCCGCCCCGAGCCGTCCCACCATCAGCATCGAGGCGAGGCCCAGAATCGAGTCGAGCGCAAAAGACAGGATTACCGGCCACGCAAGCGCCCAAATCTCCGACCGCATCGATTCGGCCGGAGGAAGGACCATCGCGGTCCCTGGCCGACTACCGGCCTCGGGGACCGACTCCAGGAATTCCGACATGATTGTGAGCAGTTACGCCAGCAGTAAGGGAATCAGTCAAGTGACTGTCGCGCCGGCGGTGCTTCACGCGTTCGCCGCCGCCGGCTCCGCATTCTCAACCGCCGGCGGAGTCACCCGCACGGGCAGGATGACGAGGCTGAGCCCCTCGACCTGGAGATAGCGCTGAACTTCGAGGGCGGTATGCATATGCAGGAAGCGGCCGAGGTAACCCTCCGCTTCGTCGGAGAAGATGAGCTTGCCCGCGAAATAGACGACGTGCGGATATTCGTGGGCTACCTGCCGGCAGAGCTCGACGACCTCCAGCACCACGTCGGGGCCGAGCCCGGCGCGAAATTCGGCATGCAGCCCGATATCGGTCGCGAACTGGCAATATTCCTTCAGGTCGTCCGCGATACGTTCTTCAAGTTCCTTGACCTCTTTCGGTCCCTTCAGAAGCGCGGAGTCAACCTCTCCCACGCCGATAAAGACAACATTTTCGAATTCGTCCGGGAAAAGCCGGATCAGGGTCAGCAGCGTGGCAAGGCCGAGCCCGTTGAATCCATCGACCAGGATAACGGCGGTGGGGGCGTTTGGATTGTGCTGGGGCGGTTTCTCGCGCTTTGCCTCGTAGAGCAGCGGCGTGACATCGGCCTCGAGTTGGCGCAACGCCGCCGCGAATTCATCGTAATGGCGGCGAACCAGGTGGCAGATCCCGATAAGCGCGCCCGTGATCAGCACCGTCACCCATCCTCCTTCGTCGAATTTGAGTGTAAGCGTCAGCATCAGGATCGAAAACGTGAACAGGCATCCGATGCCATTGACGGCGAGTTTGCGCTTCCATCGAGATTCCTCCTTGCGCACCCGCCACCAGTGCACGCTCATCCCGAGCTGCGACAAGGTGAAGGTGATGAACACGTTGATGGCATACAGGATGACGAGCAGGCTGACGTGGGCGTGGGTCCCGATCAGAATCAGGATAGCCGCGCCGCCCATCGCGATCACTCCGTCCTGCGTCACGAGCCGTCCGCTCAGATGCGAAAGCCGCTTGGGCAGCCATCGATCATTCGCCATCGTCGCGAGCACGCGGGGGCCGTCGATAAAGCCCGTCTGCGCCGCGACGAACAGCAGCGCGCCTTCGGTCACCAGCGTAAGAGTAACTATCGGGCGTCCGATGCCGATTCCCCCCAGCGCCCAGCGCGCCGTGGCATGCTCGAACATCACGGCGTTCAGCGTCTTGCCTTCCACGAGTTGCACATTCTCGAGCAGGTAGCCGATGAGAATTCCGCCCGCTATGAAGGCGAGCGAGCACGCCATATACAGCATCGTGCGTTTGCCGGTAACGGTCCGCGGTTCGCGAAGAATCGGCAAGCCGTTGCTCACCGCCTCGATTCCGGTGTAGGTGCCGGCTCCCATGCTGTAGGCGCGAAAGAAGACCGCCGCCATCGCCGCTACTCCCAGGGTATCGATGCCGCCGTGAACATCGCGGACCGCGGCATGGAAGACGTCGGGCAACTCGGGCGCGCGGCTCAGGATCACGTACCCCACTAGCCACGTATGCATCACGACAAAAGCAAGGAATACGGGCAGCAGCGACAGCACCGATTCCTTCACTCCGCGCAGGTTCATGCCGACCATCAGGACTACCACGAACAGACACACCCAGAACTTGAGCCACAGAATCGAAGGCGGCAAAAAGCTGAAGATCGCGTCGGCGCCGCTCGCGATCGAAACCGAGATGGTCAGCACATAGTCGATGACCAGCGCGCATCCCGAGGTCACGCCGAAATAGGGACCCAGAAGCTTGGTCGCCACCAGATAGCCGCCGCCCCCGCTGGGGAAGAGGTCGATGGTCTGGGAGTAGGAAGCCGAGATCACGAAGACCGTCAGCGCCGTCATCAGCGCCAGAAAGATCGCGAGGTACTGATGCGGTCCCAGCGCAAGGAAGGCTTCCTGGGGTCCGTAGCACGAAGAACTGAGGCCGTCGGAACCGAGCCCGACCCAGGCGAGGAAAGCGATCAGCGAGAGGCTGTGAAAGATGTGGGGATCGCGAACATCGCGCGGCGGCCCGATGAGTTTTTCACCGAGGGCGGCTACCGCGCTGGAGCTGGTCTTGCGAGATTTTGATTCCATCGGAATGACGGCGGCTGCCGCAAAAAAACGGCGCAAATTTACGGGAAATCAAGCGCGAGCGCAAAACCGCGCGATCATCCGCCGATCATACGGAGTATTGCGCGCGTTCGAGTCCAAGCTGGTAGCGCGCCGCATCGATCAGGTTCTGCATCAGCGCCACGACGGTCATCGGGCCGGTCCCTCCCGGATTCAGCGTTATCCATCCCGCTACTTCTTTGACCCCCTCGAAGTCCACATCGCCGGCGAAGCGTCCCGGCCCCACCCGCCGAAAGCCTACATCTATTACGCATGCTCCGGGCTTAACCATGTCCGCGGTGATGAGCCACGGCCTCCCCACGTCCGCTCCGACGCACGGCACCAGGATGTCGGCTTCGCGGCAGATCGAGGCAAGGTCGCGCGTATGGCGATGACACCAGGTGACGGTCGCATTGCGCAGCCTGCCCCCAAGAATCAGCGCCGCGGGCTTGCCCGCGATGTCGCTTCTCCCGATGACCACGGTGCGGGCGCCATCCACCGGTACCCGGTATTCGTCGAGCAGCGAGAGAATTCCGCGGGGCGTGCAGGGGATGAACCGTCCCCACTCACCCCGATAAAAGCCGCTCACGCTCGATGCTCCAACCGCGTCCACGTCTTTAAGCGGATCGATCGCGTCGAAGAGCCGAAACCGATGGACGCGTTCGGGCAAGGGGAGCTGGATCAGGATGCCGGTGATGCCCGGATTGCGATTGAGCTTGCCGATCACGTCGAGCATCACCTCGGTGGTGCACTCCTGCTCCTCCATCGTGATGGTCTCGCTGCCGAACCCGAGATCCAACGCCATTTTCTGCTTGTTACGCACGTACTGGCGCGATGCCGCGTCCTTGCCGACCAGGATGGCCGCGAGCGACGGAACGCATCGATGGCGATCCCGCAGTTCCCGGGCGTGCGCGCGCACTTCCGGCAGAAGTTTCTCCCGCAGCGCCCGCCCATCCATGATTATCGCAGCCATCGCGTTTCACTCGAATATAGCACGCTTGATTGCGGGGCAAGCGATTGTGGATAGCGCGCCGCGATTGTGGGCATCCGCACGCAATTTGTCTCGTTGATGCAATTTCGGTTTGTTAGGATGAGTCGAACATGGACGCGCCCAAGCGTACCGCACTTTTTGCCGTCCACCAGAAACTAGGCGCCCGGATGACGGTTTTCGGTGGTTTTGAGATGCCCGTCAGCTACGGCGGGATCATCGCTGAACATCGCACCGTGCGGTCCGCCGCCGGCCTGTTCGACTTGAGCCATATGGGCGAATTCGAGGTGCGTGGTCCGCACGCGCTTGAACTGCTCGAACGCGCGCTCACGAATTCCGCCGCGCGGCTTCGCCCCGGGCAGGCTCAGTACACCATAATGTGCGCCGAGGACGGCGGCACCATCGACGATCTGATCGTCTACCACCGTGGCGAAGACGACTACCTGCTGTGCGTGAACGCCTCGAACATCGCCGCCGACTGGAGCTGGCTGAACGAAATAAACGCCTCGGCGCGTGCGGAGCTTCGCGACGTCAGCGATCAAACCGCGCTGGTTGCGATGCAGGGGCCGCGAACCGCCGAAATTCTGGGCCGAATCGCCGATTTTCCCATCGCCGACGTCCCCAGGTTTGCGATTCACGAGGGCCGTATCGCGGGCGTGAAGTGCCTCGCGGCACGCACCGGCTACACCGGCGAGGACGGCTTCGAGCTGTTCACCGCTTCGGCGGACGGGCAGCGGCTTTTTTCCGAAGCGCTCGAAGCGGGCAAAGGGGAAGGATTGGCGCCGTGCGGACTCGGAGCTCGAGATACTCTAAGGCTTGAAGCCGGCTTGCCCCTGTATGGGCACGAACTCGACCGATCGACCTCGCCGCTGGAAGCGGGCCTCGGCGTGTTCGTCAAACTGGGACGGCCTTTTATCGGAGAGCCTGCCTTGCGATCGCAGCGCGAACGCGGACTGCGCAAGCGGCTGGCCGGAATCGAAACCGACGATGCGCGCAGCATCGCTCGCCAGGGGTACAAGATTTTTCAGGATGGGCGCGAAGCGGGAGTTGTCACGAGCGGAACGATGGCTCCGACGATCGGGCGGCCGATCGCGATGGGTTATCTTGCCGTCGGCGACACTTCGCGGACGCCCGCGGCCGCGGGCATGAGTATCGCGGTCGAAATTCGCAACCGTCTGGTCCCCGCCACCATCGTAAAGCTTCCATTCTATCGGCGCCCTCAAACGGATTTGCCTTCCTGACATGCGTCAGGATTCTTCTTATCGAATGCCGCGGGGCCGAGGAGGAGATTAGTCTCTAATGCGATTCATACCACACACCTCGGCGGACGCGGCGGCGATGCTCGAGGCGATTGGTGCCGCTAGCATCGACGAGCTTGTCCGACATATTCCGGCCGCGCTGCGCGATCGCGCCCGAATCAACCTCGAGCCGGGTCGCGGAGAAGCCGAGGTGGTCGCCGAATTGCGGGCGCTCGCCGATCGCAACGAGGGTGCGCGCGAGTACGTGACCTTTCTTGGCGCCGGCTACTATCGGCATTATATCCCGGCCGCGGTCCGCGCGATCGCCTCGCGCGCTGAGTTTGCCACCAGTTATACGCCCTACCAGGCGGAGGCGAGCCAGGGGACTACGCAGGCGATTTTCGAATTCCAGACCTTGATCACCCAACTCACCGCGATGGATGTCGCCAACGCGAGCATGTATGACGGCGCTTCCGCGGCGGCTGAGGCGGTGCTGATGGCGCGCAGGCTTTTGCCGAAGCGCCGGGTGATAGCGGTCGCCAGGTCGCTATGGCCCGACTATCGCGCGACGATTCGTACTTATCTAAGCGCGCTCGGCGGAGTTGAGATTGTTGAGATTCCCTTCGACGGCGAGACCGGGATGGTCGATCTGAAAGCGTTGGCGGCGATGGCCGGCGATGATCTGCTGGCGGTCGTCATCGGATACCCCAACGCTTTCGGAATCGTCGAGCCGCTGGAATCGGCGGCCGAAATAGCCCGTCGCGCGGGCGCGTTGGTAATTTCATCGACCGCGGAAGCTCTGGCACTCGGGCTTCTGAAGCCTCCCGGCGATCTCGGCGCCGATATCGTAACCGGAGAAGGACAAAGCTTCGGGCTGCCGGTCGCGTTCGGCGGACCCGGAGTCGGGTTTATGGCGGCACGAACGGCGCATCTGCGGCAGATGCCCGGACGGCTGGTCGGCCAGACCCGCGATCGCGACGGGCGCCGCGCGTTCTGCCTGACTCTGTCGACACGCGAGCAGCATATCCGCCGCGAACGGGCGACCTCGAACATCTGCACCAATCATTCACTTTGCGCCCTGGCGGCAACTGTTTATCTGTCGCTGATGGGAAGGGCCGGGCTCAGGGAGCTCGCCGAACGCAATGTCGAGCTGGCGCACGAGGCGGCTGAGATGCTGGCGCATCGCGGCATTCGCGGCCGTTTCAGCGGGCCGTTTTTCAACGAATTCGCCGTAAGACTGCCGCATCCGGATGCCGCCCTGGCGTGGGCCGAGCAGCGAAGAGTCCTGGCCGGAGTCGCGATGCGCCCGCATTACGCGGAGCTGAGCGATTGCGTGCTGGTCTCTGTTACGGAGATGAACAACAGCTCCGAGTTGACGATGCTGGCGGATGTGTTGGCGGAGGCGCGTTGAATGGCGACTGCGGGAAAAATCAAACCAATTGCGATGAATTCAAAAACGGAACCAGGCAAAGCGACGCAACCAAACAGGGTTCCGCTGATTTTTGAGCTTTCCTCCGAAGGCCGGCGCGGTGCGGATATGGCTCCTCGCAAGGCCGGCCGGCGCTCCGGCGCGGAAATTCTGGGACCGCAGTTGTGCAGGGACGACCTCAAGGGGTTTCCGGAATTGAGCGAGCCGCAAGTGGTCCGCCATTTCCTGCGGCTGGCGCAGCTTAACTTCGCCCAGGCCCTTCAGTTCTATCCGCTGGGATCGTGCACGATGAAGTACAACCCGGTGGTCAACGACGAGATGGCGGCGCTGGACGGTTTCGCGGCAATCCACCCCCTCGCGCCGCCGCACCTCGCGCAGGGCGCGTTCGAATTGATGGCCCGCCTGGAAGCCGCGCTCGCCGAAATTACCGGGATGGATGCGGTTTCATTGCATCCAGCGGCCGGAGCGCAGGGCGAGCTCACGGGACTGCTGGTGATGCGCGCGTATCATCGCAAGCGCGGCGAGACTCGCCATAAAGTGATCATCCCCGACACCGCCCACGGAACCAATCCCGCAAGCTGCACTCTCGCCGGCTTCGAGGTGATGGTCGCGCGTTCCAACGCGCGCGGGTTTATCGACGCCGCTGAAGTGAAGCGGCTGGTCAGCACCGATGTCGCTGCGATGATGGTGACGAATCCGAACACGATCGGTGTCTTCGAGCCCGAGATCTGCGAGATTGCCAAAATCCTGCACGACCAGGGCGCGCTGTTGTACATGGACGGCGCCAACATGAATGCGCTGATGGGAGTCGCCAAACCCGGCCATATGGGCGCCGACGTCGTTCAGCTCAATCTCCACAAAACTTTTTCGACCCCCCACGGCGGCGGCGGGCCGGGCGCCGGGCCCGTCTGTGTCAAACGGGAACTCGAACCGTTTTTGCCCGCTCCACGCCTCAAGAAAACGGAGCGGGGATGGGTTTTCGACGAGGACCGGCCGGACTCGATCGGCCGGTTGCGATCGTTTCATGGCAATTTCGGGATGCTGGTGCGCGCGTACGCTTACATCCTCGCGCTTGGAGGCGACGGCCTGGCACAGGCGAGCCGAACCGCGATCCTGGCCGCCAACTACATCCGCAAACGTCTTGAAGATCGCTTCCCATGCGCATCACCGGAACCATCGATGCACGAATGCGTTCTTCAGCACGACCTCGAAAGCCGCGCCGGAGTTTCAACCTTGGAGATAGCAAAGCGGCTTCTCGATTTCGGAATCCATCCCCCGACCATCTACTTTCCGCTGGTGGTAAAGGGCGCGATGATGATCGAGCCGACCGAAACCGAGGCGAAAGAGGTCCTCGACAATTTCATCGCTGTGATGGAGCGAATATACGACGAAGCAATCGACGACCCGGAAGTCGTCAAGAATGCCCCGCACACGCTGCGATTGTCGCGAGTCGATGAAGCGGAAGCGGCGCGCCGTCCGATTCTGCGCTGGCAGCCGAAGGCCGAGTAATGTCGGCGGTTTCGGCAAGCATCGCCCCGAAAAAGAGCACCGCCAATGTTTCGAATCAGTGCAAATTCCCCTTAGCAGAGGTTCGTGGTTTCGCCGTCGGGAGGTACGGCAAATTTTTCTTGCTTTTGCCGGACGAATTGCCGAAGCTAGCAGTACGATTAACTGGCACGGTACGTGCTGAGGAAATGGGGGCGACACATGCCTAAGCGAAAACTCTGTGTCGCGGGGGATTTCTCAGTGTCTGAGACAGAGCGGCAGCAACCTAACGCCAGGGACCTTTGCAGAGCCATGTTCGTCGAGGGGGCGCGTGTGCTTGGTTTTTCCCTGGAGGCGCGAATATCCCTTAAAGCCCAGGAGCAAATCCTGGAGGCGGCCCAAATCCTGGCGGATGAGCTCGCCACGCTGCTCCAGATGCAGCGCGAAAAGAGAGTTCCGTATCTGACCCGCAACTGACCAGGTGCATCTGGCTGCTGATGCGAAGAGGGACGGCCGCGTGGCGGACAGCCCCGGGCCGCTATAGCCGCTATGTCGCTCGCTACCGCCAATATTCCCTATCGATTGGTTTACGAGCTTGGCAACGCTTTCGCGAGCCGGCTTGAGCTGGACCCGCTGCTCGAACTCGTGACCCAAAAGTGCCGCGAGGTGTTCAACGCCGAAGGCGCGTCGATTCTCCTGCTGCATCCCGAAAGCAACGAACTTTATTTTCCGTACCTCGCGGATGTGAATCCGGAAGTGGCGGAGCGCCTGTCGCGGATGCGCTTTTCGCCGACCCAGGGAATCGCGGGAGAAGCCTTCCGCAGCGGACATCCAATCAAGGTGGACGACACCAGCACCGAGCAGCGCTTCTACTCGCTAATCGATCGCCATACCGGATTCTCCACCCGGGCAATTCTTGCCGCTCCACTGATTGTCGATGAGCGCCGCCTGGGTGTTGTCGAAGTGGTCAACCCAATCGGGCGCACGGCGTTCAGCGACGACGATCTCGCGCTGCTGGGATTGCTCGCCGAAAGTATCGCGCTGGCGATTCATAACGCCGGCCGGGTCGATCAGCTCCGGACTTCCGAGCAGACCCTGCGCACTCAGGTGGGCGCGCTGCGGCGCGACCTGTTGGCGCACAAGCTGCTCGACGACATCGTCGGCACCAGTCCGGAAATCACCGAAGTTCTCCGCCTCATCGGCAGCATCAGCGCCTCTCCGATTTCAGTTTTGATCGAAGGCGAAACCGGAACCGGCAAGGAACTGGTGGCTCGCGCGATACATCGGATGAGCGATCGCGCCGAACGTCCCTTTCTGGCGGTCAATTGCGCCGCCTTGTCGGAGCATCTGCTGGAAAGCGAGCTTTTCGGCCATCGCCGCGGCGCCTTCACCGGCGCCATCAACGATCAGCCCGGGCTCTTCAAGGCGGCGTCGGGCGGAGTGATCTTCCTCGATGAAATCGGCGAGATGCCGCTCAGCATGCAGCCCAAGCTCCTGCGCGTGCTGCAGGACGGCGAGATCGTTCCGATCGGGAGCACGCGGCCCGAGCGGGTGGATGTGCGCGTAATCTCGGCGACCAATCGCGATCTCAAGGACGCGGTCGATTCCGGAGCGTTTCGCGCGGACCTCTTCTACCGGCTGGCGGCCTTTCCTATCCTCCTTCCTCCGCTGCGCGAGCGCAAAGGCGACGTCGGGCTGCTCGCCGCGCGGTTTCTCGCGGTATCTTCCGAACGCCAGCGCAAGGTCATCCGCAGCATCGACCCCGAGGCGCTCGCGCTGTTCGAAAGCTATTCATGGCCCGGCAACGTGCGGGAATTGCAAAACGAGATAGAACGCGCCGTCGCCCTTACCCCTTCCGGCGAGAACATCAAAGCCGACCGGGTTTCCGAAAAGATCAAAAAGGCGGTCGGCGAACCGCGCGTCGAGAAGAAAAACGGATCGGGCTCGCACCATGCCAATGGCGATCTGCGATCGGCGCGAAGCAAGTTCGAAGCGCGCTACATCGCGGACATCCTGGCCGCGAACAAGGGGAACGTCTCGCGCTCGGCGAAGGTACTCGGAATCTCGCGCGTCTCCCTGCAGCGCAAGATCAAGGAGTACAGCATCCGTTAAGGCGGCTAATCGCCGCTAGCGCGCCGCCATCCGCAGGGCGCGCTGATAATCGCCGGGCGTGTTCACGTTGAACAGGCTCGTCAACTCGGGGTCCAGCTTGCGCAAGGCTTCCTCTTCCACCCTGCGCGCCGGAACCGAATCAACGATCTCTCGAAGCCGGCTCTTGCCCCGCGCGACCATCGCGTCGATCGCCGCCGCGCATCGTTTGCGGTAAACGGCGTGCAGCGGCTGGAGGATGCCTGCGACTTGCGGAACCACCGCATCGTATTCTTCCAGCATCGCGCACAGCGCCCGCGCGACGCGGGAATCGACCAACGCCATATCGCAGGAACAGGCAAACGCGGCATCCCCGCGAATCGCGCCCAGACCGCGCGCGAGCGCGGGAAGCGGACCTTCGTATTCGCGGTCGTCCTTGATGATTCGCGCGTGTGGCAGTTGGAGATCGGGATGCAGTCCGCGCGGATGCGCAACCACAACTATATCGTCGAAGGCGGCGGCAAGTTCCGCCACGATACGTTCGAGCAGGGTTTTCCCGTGGAAAGGAAGATCGGCCTTGGAGCGCCCCATCCGGGAACCGCGCCCGCCGGCCAGCACCACGGCTGAAAATTCGCGCATAACGGCCCCCAACCGCAACGCGGGCAAAACCTCAACCGCTACATGAAGTATGGCCGGGCCAGCTTCTCGAAGTCGCCGTACATCAGCCAGACCTTGACGTTGTACGCGTGAGGATGATCGACGGGCCGGTTGCCCACCGCCTTGAGTCCGAACTGCCGGTAAAGTTCATACAGCGGCTCGACCGGGTTGGTGATGATGAGCTTGGGGCGGCGCGAGAACAGGAACAGCTTCGCCGTCTCCGACATCATCTTGACCAGCCCCTTGCCCTGATAGGTGGGCTCGATGACCATGCCGCCGAATTCCCATACGTCAGCCGCGTACAATCCCTTGAAAAGCGATGCGGGATAGAGATGGCCGAGCGTAAGGGGCGCATCGGCCAGGCATCGCGCCCAGAAGGCGCCGATAAGCTGGGGACGCTTGTCCTCTTCCCCGGGCTTTACGTCGTACAGACCGAAGTGCAGCGCGAGCGGCCACAGGATCATATGCACCCGCTTCTCCTCGACGTTGAGGTTCTTCCAGGTTCGGCGATGCAGGCCGGCAAGCTCACGAAAGCCGGTGCGCGTGCCGATCGGCCGGACTTCAAGCCGCGGCTTCAGCGCGGGCGCGACAAAGGAACGCGGTGCTGTCGGTGAAGAAGGTGGGACCTGCTCAGGACGCGTGACCGTGTTCTGGTTAACGACTCGAACCGGTTCTCCGTGCGACTCGTCCCCCTCGTAGGAATGACGAGAGGAATCGGAGGTTCCGTTTCGATACGCGTTCTTTTCGAGCGACATATTTGTTGCAGGCTCAGCCGATGTTTCGGTCCGGGCCGCCCCGCACCGATATGGTGAGCCAAATTCGAGCGGAATGGAACCGCCCCTGTAACGAGTTGTCAGATTCGGGCCGCGAAGGCGGGGGTTGGAAGGCGCGGCAATCCCGACCCGGGCGAAAAAAAAAGGCGCCGCAGTGGCGGCGCCTTTTTTCGACGAACGGTCTCGCGGATTAAAGCTTCGTGTAAACCGACTTGATCTGCGTGTACAAATCGATCGCGTACTTGCCAAGTTCGCGGCCGAACCCCGATTGCTTGTAACCGCCGAACGGCGACATCGGATCGATCATCCCGTAGCAGTTGATCCACACCGTCCCCGCCTTGAGCGCGCGCGCAATCTTGTGAGCGCGGCTGATGTCCCTGGTCCAGACGGCGGCGGCCAGGCCGTAGGTGGTGTCGTTGCCCTGAAAGACGGCATCGTTCTCATCCTTGAAGGGAATCGCGGCAGCCACCGGTCCAAAGATCTCTTCGCGCGCGATCTTCATCGAGTTCTTCACGTCGGTGAACACGGTGGGCTTGACGAAGTAGCCGCGCTCCTGGTTGCCGGCTTCGCCGCCGACTTTCGCCTTCGCGCCTTCCTTCTTGCCGATCTCCAGGTAGCCGAGCACGCGCTCGTGCTGTTCCTTCGAAACCAGCGGTCCCATCCGCGTGCCGGTCTCAAGCGGGTTGCCGAGCGTGAGCGACTGCGCCATCTGCGCCAGCGAATCGGTGAACTGATCGTACATCGACTCCTGCACGAAGACGCGCGAACCGGCGCAGCAGACCTGCCCCTGGTTCATGAAGATTCCAAGCATCGATCCAAACACCGCCGACTGCATGTCCGCGTCGGGGAAGATGATGTTTGGCGATTTACCGCCCAGTTCCAGCGACACGCGCTTCAAGTTTCCGGTCGAAGCCTTCAGGATGAGCTTGCCGACCTCGGTCGAGCCGGTAAACGCCACCTTGTCGATATCGGGATGCTCGGCGATCGAGCTGCCCGCGCCGGGACCGAAACCGGTAATGATCTGCACCACGCTTTCAGGCAGCCCGGACTCGAGGATCAACTCCCCGAGGCGCAGCGCGGTAAGCGGCGTCTGTTCGGCGGGCTTCAGGATCACGACGTTGCCGCAGGCGAGCGCCGGAGCGATTTTCCACGCGGCCATCAGGAGCGGGAAATTCCACGGGATAATCTGGCCGCAGACCCCAACCGGCTCGCGCAGCGTGAAGTTGAACATCCCGGGGTCGGAAGGATTGGTGTCGCCGTAGATCTTGCTGGACCATCCCGCATAGTAGCGGAAGGTCTCGGCCGCGCCGGGAATGTCGATATTCTTCGATTCGAAGATGGGCTTGCCGTTGTCGAGGGTTTCGAGTTCAGCCAGTTCCTCGGCATGCTTCTCGATCAGGTCGGCGATCTTGAGCAGATAGCGGGTGCGCTGATGCGGTCCCATCGTGGCCCACTTGCCTTCTTCGAAGGCCTTGCGGGCGTGTTTCACGGCTTCATCAACGTCCGCCTTGTCTCCCTCGGCAACGAGGCACAGGACTTCTTCGTTGGCCGGATTGAGCGTCTCGAAGGTTTTCCCCGATTTGGCCGCGACCCATTTGCCGCCGATCAAGAGCTTCTTGGGGCCGCTCTTGAGAAACTCGAGCGCGGCCTGCGACTTCGCGCCACGCGCGGCACTTTCCACGGAAGGTGTTGCTCCCATACGACAATATCTCCTTGAGAAAATTTCGGGCCTGGTATCACTCGCTCGGGTGTCCGCCCCGAAATGGAAAGACGAACGATCGAAGGCCTTCCTAACCGAAGGATGTTAATAAATCGGGCTACGATGAGCAAAGCGCGATTTTGCCGGGGCCGCCCGGCACCGCTATTCTTGCTCGCGACTACGAAGTGGCATTCAAGCAGACACCGCTCATCGCGCAGTATCTGTCCGTAAAACAGCGGGTGCCGGACGCGATCCTGTTTTTCCGGCTCGGAGACTTCTACGAGATGTTCTTCGAGGACGCCGAGGTCGGCGCGCGCGTTCTCGATATCCAGCTCACCTCGCGATCGAAAGACGGCGTCCCTCTGTGCGGAGTCCCCTTCCATGCCGCCGAACCGTACATCGCGAAGCTCATCAAGGCGGGCTACAAGGTCGCGATTTGCGAGCAGGGCGCGCAGGAGGGCAAGGCCAAGGGAATAATGCCGCGCCAGATCGTCAGGGTTATAACCCCCGGCACCGTCGGCGAAGAGACCGTTCTGGTTGCCGGCGAAAAAAGCTACCTGGCTGCCGTCGCCCCGGATGGCGACGGATTCGGCCTGGCCGCGCTGGACGTATCCACGGGCGAATTTCTCGTCACCCGCCTGACGAACCCGCACGCGCTGCGCGAAGAAGCCGCGCGGCTGGCACCGCGCGAAATATTGGCGGTCGCCCCGGACGAGGAACTTAAACGATTACTTGATGATTTATGCGGCGCCGTCACCGCCATCGATCGCCCCACTTCGCCCGAAGACCGCGCGCTGCTTTGCGGCAGGTTTGGTGACACAGCCGTGGCCGAGATGGACCAGACGCTCGTCCGCGTCGCGGCATCCGCCCTTCGCTATGTCGAGGAGAATTTCGGACGCGACCTGGCCCATCTGGACGCGCCGGTCTTTTACCGCGCCGCCGAATACATGCTGGTCGATGAAACCACGCGGCGGCATCTCGAACTGGTTGCCTCGACCGATGGATCGCGCCGCGGTTCGCTGCTCTCGGTTCTGGACGAGACCGTCACCGCCGCCGGAGCGCGCACTCTGGCAAGCTGGATTGTTTATCCCCTGCTCTCGCTCGAAGAGATCGGCGCGCGGCAGGATTCGATCGAGGAACTGTTCAACGCGGATTTGGGCGGTGTCGTGGCCGATGCGCTGAGACGCATCGGAGATCTTGAACGGCTGGCTGGACGCGTGGGTGCGATGCGCGCGACGCCGCGCGATTGCCTGCGCCTTGCCCAGGCACTGGAAGCGGCGGCGGCTCTGCGCGATTGGATGCGGAATTGCCGCAGCGTCCTGGTGGCGAGCCTGGCGGCGCGCATTTCGCCCAATCCCGCGCTGGTGGAGAAGATCTACGCGACGATCAGCGATGAGCCCCCGGTAAATCCGCGCGAGGGCAACGTCATCCGCCGCGCGTTTCATCCCGAAGTCGATGAACTGCGCTCTTTGGCTTCCGGCGCGCGCGAGGTTATCGCCAAACTGGAGGCGGCCGAGCGCGAGCGCACCGGAATTCCTTCGCTCAAGGTCCGCTACAACAACGTGTTCGGGTACTACATCGAGATAACCAAAGCGCATCTCGATCGTGCTCCGGCCGACTACGAGCGCAAGCAGACGCTGGTCGGCGCCGAACGCTTTACCACTCCCGCGCTGAAGGAGCTCGAACGCAAGATCCTTTCAGCCGAGTCCGGCCTGAAAGAGCTGGAGCTTCAGCTCTTTACGCGGCTGCTGCGCGATTTGCAGGCTGAAAGCGCATCGATTCTCGCGACCGCGCGCGCGGTGGGCGAGTTCGATGCGCTGGCGTCGCTGGCCAAGGTCGCCCGGCGGCGCGGGTACGTTCGGCCCGCGATGAATTCCTCGCGGCGCATCCTGATTCGCGAAGGACGGCATCCCGTGCTCGAAGCCGGGATGCGGCCGGGTGAGTTTGTGCCCAACGACCTCGACGCCGACCCCGATTCGCGCCAGCTTCTGCTCATCACCGGACCGAACATGGCCGGCAAATCGACCTACCTGCGGCAAGTCGCGCTCATCGCGATTCTCGCCCATATTGGCAGCTTCGTGCCCGCTACCGAGGCGTCGATCGGCATCATCGATCGCGTGATGACGCGAATTGGCGCGCGCGACGAGTTGCGGCGCGGAGAATCGACCTTCATGGTCGAGATGAGCGAAACGGCGCGGCTTATCAGCGGACTTACCGATCGCAGCCTGCTTCTGCTCGATGAAGTCGGACGCGGCACCAGCACGTTCGACGGCCTCGCTATCGCGTGGGCGGTCGCCGAATACCTGCACGACAAAACCGGCGCCAAGGTGCTTTTCGCGACCCATTTCCACGAACTGACCGACCTTGCGCGAGAGCGTCCGCGCGTGAAGAATCTCAGTATGGCGGTGCGGGAGTGGGGCGGAGAGGTGCTGTTCCTGCGGCGAATCGTCGAGCAGCCGGCTTCGCGCAGCTACGGGATCGAAGTCGCGCGGCTGGCGGGACTTCCCGATTCGATAATCGTCCGCGCCCGCGAAATTCTCGCCAAC
Source organism: Pseudomonadota bacterium (assembly GCA_021323675.1). Lineage (GTDB taxonomy): Bacteria > Desulfobacterota > Binatia > Binatales > Binataceae > JAFAHS01. Next base: position 24,784 of record JAJPKP010000084.1, read on the forward strand.
CTTGAACAGGGCGAACTCGACGATGCCGGCCAGGCGCGGCTGGCGCACGCTCGCCAGGAACGTAAATCGAGCCGCCAGATGAGCCTGTTCTCTCCCGCCGAGAGCCGGATAGTCGAAGAACTTCAGGCCATCGACCTGGATCGGATGACGCCAATCGAGGCGTTGTCAACGCTGGCGAACCTGAAGGCGCGGATTAAGAAGGACACCGCCTGACTCTCCTCGCGCGGGAACACGACGATGGGCGGAAGGCGGATGGCGCGGGAGCGGAAAGCGGCGGTGGCGATCGCCGCGATCGCGCTGTGCGCTGCCGTCGCTGGCAAGGCGATCGCCTCGACCGGTCCCGCAACTCTCGCGTTCGCGCGAATCGAGCCGCATAAGGGAGCGCTCGAACTGCACTTCGGGTTTCGCACTGTCGCGCCTCACTGGAAGCTTAGAACGCAGGGCGATGAACTTCTGATCGAGCTTCCCTGGACCAACACGCTCCTGCCCGCACGCCCTCTGTTCGGACAGGAAGTTGCGCCGCTGAAAACCGTCCGCGTAATCGACGCGGGCTGGGGACAGACGCAGATCGCGATCGAGGTGGACGGCAAAACCGACTACGCGATCGCGCGCCTGGACCGCGAAATCGTGCTGCGGCTCGCGCCGGCGGGCACCGTGCCGAACATCGCCGCACCTATCCTGGTACGCAATGCCGACCGCAGGGCTGCCGCGAAACTGGCGTCACAGCAGCCGGCCCATCCGGAACCGGTGGAGCAGGACTTGCCGCCGCCTCCCGACTCGCGGCACAAGCCCGCAGCATCAGCTTCCGCATCGGCGCCCCGCCCTCAGCTCGCACTGGCGAATGAACCGGACACCCCGATGATCGGGCATCCGCTGGTGATGATCGATCCCGGCCACGGCGGCTTCGATCCCGGAACGATTTCGTCCTCCGGCATCGAGGAGAAGGACCTCGCGCTGGCGATCGCCGCGCGATTGCGGCAGGCGCTGGAGGCTCGCGGGATGCGCGTGGAGATGACCCGGTCAAGCGACGTTTTCATCCCGTTGTCCGAGCGCACCCGGATGGCGAATCGGGCGGCGGCCGACCTGTTCGTCTCGATCCACCTCAATTCGAGCCCCAATCCCGCGGCATCGGGGATCGAGGTTTACTATCTGAACAACACTACCGATCGCGCGACGATTCGCCTTGCCAGGATGGAGAACGCGGGCGCGCCGGCCACCTATGGAACCGGCGCGGGAGCCAACTTAAACTACATCCTGACGGACTTGCGCCAGCAATATAAGGCGACTGAAGCCGCTTCGCTGGCGCGGATGATCGACGATCAAGCGGTGGCCAATCTCGACGCGGGCATGGGACTGAACGTAAACGCACTGGGGGCAAAGATGGGGCCGTTCTATGTGCTGGTCGGGGCGCACATGCCGGCCGTGCTGGTCGAGACCGGTTTTCTTTCCAACGCCAGCGAGGCCCGCCGCCTGGCCTCCCCGCAATACCAGGAACTGTTGGCTGACGGCATCGCGACCGCGATCGCCCATTATTTCAGCGCCGACGTCGCGGTGGGCAATCTGTGAGCGCAGGCGCCCCCTCCCCTTCCACCGTGGCGCCCGGTCCACGCGGAGAAGACGGCCTGCTTCGCGAGTTCGAAGCCACGCGCACGCCCGGGCAGGTCGCGCGTGTTTACCTCGAATCCGTTCGCGACGAGATACGCCAGGTCCATCTCGGGGGCGCCAGCGGCACCGAAGTGGTGCGGCTTTATACGGCCGCGGTTGACGATCTCCTGCGCGCGCTTTTTCGCTGGGCCGATGCCGAGCACGGGCGGCGCTTTCCGAAACTGAACCAGCGAATCACGATCGTCGCGCGGGGCGGCTACGGACGAGCCGAGCTGAATCCGCAGTCGGACATCGATCTCCTGTTCCTGCACGACTACAAGCGCGGGCCCTACGTCGAGGTGGTCACCGAGATCATCCTTCACGCGCTGTGGGATGCGAGGCTTACGGTGGGGCACGGGGTGCGGACCGGGCGCGAATGCGTTCGGCTGGCGAACGAGGATCTGAAAGAAAAGACCGCGCTCATCGACTCCCGCTATCTGGCCGGAGACGAAAAGCTTTACAGCGACCTCGACAAGCTTCTGATCGCCGAAGTTCTCAATCGCAATCAGCAGAAGTTTTTCAAGGCCAAGCTCGAAGAGAGCCGCGAGCGCCACGCGCATTACGGCGACTCGATCTATCTGCTCGAACCGCAGATCAAGGAAGGCGAAGGCGGTTTGCGCGACCTGCACACCGCGATGTGGCTGGCGGCGGTCAAGTACAAGGTGCATTCGGTCGGCGAACTCGTGCAGAAGGCGGTCATCACCGAACAGGAACTGGCGGAGGTGCGCGCCGCGCGCGATTTCCTGTGGCGGGTGCGCAACTCGCTGCATTTCCTCACCGGAAGACATTTCGACCAGCTCACCTTCGAGATGCAGGAGCGGATCGAGCCGCTACTGGGATTGAAGCCGATCGAGGGGCAGCCGGCCGGATCCGCGCTGATGCGCACCTACTACCAGCACGCCAGCACTATCTACCAATTCGCCGAGGGATTGATTGCGCGGGTCGTGGAGGGGCCGGCGGGCGGACGCTTCTTCCGCCGCGCCAATATCCGGCCGATCCGCCCGGGAGTGCTGATCCAGCAGAACCTGCTGACCATCGGCGACCCCGATCTGTTCCGGCGCGACCCGTTCAATCTCATCAATATCTACGCGGATTGCCAGGCGCAGGGCGTCGAGCTGTCGGGCAACACCTATCAGCTCGTGCGCGACAATCTGGGGCTGATCGACGATGAGATGCGCAAAAACCCCGAAACCGGCGCGGCGTTGATGAAGATTCTGGCCGGCCGATCGCGCGTCGCCAGCACGCTGGAAGCGATGCACCGGTCCGGGGTGCTGGGCGCGATCATTCCGGAGTTCGGCAACCTTTACGCCCGCGTGCTGCACGACCTCTATCACATCTACACCGTGGACCGTCATTCGCTGGCCGCGGTCCGCGAGCTCGAACGCCTGCGCGCGGGAGAATTCAAAGCCTCCACGCCCCTTCTGACCGAGGTCGCGCGCGAGGTCGATTGCCTGCCGCTGGTGTTCATGGCGCTGCTCCTGCACGACATCGGCAAGGGCCACGGACACGACCATCACGAACGCGGAGCGCAGCTTGCCGCTGACGTATCGCGCCGCCTGGGCCTCAACCCGGAGGAAGTGGACCTGGTCGTGTTCCTGGTCCGCAACCATCTGATGATGTCGCAGGTGGCGCAAAAGGGCGACATCGACGACGAACGCACCGTGGACGACTTCGCCCGCACCGCCGGCTCGATCGATCGGTTGAAGGCCCTTTACCTGCTGACCTATGCGGACATGCGGGCGGTGGCGCCCAACGTTTACAACAACTGGCGCGACATGCTGCTCAGCGATCTCTACATGCGTGCGCTCAAGCTGATGGAGCATGGCGACCGCGAGGCGGTCGATCCCGCGCGCCGCCTGATGACGGTAAAGAACACGGTGCGCGAACTCCTCACGGCGGCGGGAGCCGCGAACGCAGACGTCGAGGCGTTTCTGGCCGAGATGCCGGATCGGTACTTCTTTACCGTGCCGGAGTCCGACATCGTTCTGCACTTCGACCTGATGCGCGCGCTCGTCGATCGCCCGCTGGTCTCGCGCGTGCGGCATTTTCCGGAGCTGGAATTCAGCGAGTTCACGGTGGTCACGCGCGACCAGCCGGGACTCTTTTCCATGATCGCCGGAGCGCTGACCGCCAACAACCTGAACATCCTGTCTGCCCGGATCACCACCCGCTCTTGCGGTGTGGCGCTCGACGTTTTCCGCGTATCGCACCTGATGGGCGCGGGAGCGCTGGCGATGGAGGAGGATCGATGGGCCCGGGTTCAGCGCGACCTGGAACTGGTAATCACCGGCCAGCAGGACATCGCCACGCTGGTCGCCTCAGCTCATCATGTAAGAACGGCGAAGACGAAATTCGTGCGCCACGTGCAGACCGAAGTGACCGTGGACAATCGCATCTCCGAGCAATTCACGGTGGTCGATGTGTTCACGCAGGATCGGGTTGGTTTGCTCTTCACCATCACGCACACGTTGTTCGAGCTCGGCTTCCCCATCCACCTGGCCCGCATCTCGACCAACGCGGACCAGGCGCTCGACGTCTTCTATATCAGCGAAAACGACGGTCGAAAGGTCGAGGATTTGGCGCGGATGCGCGAGTTGCGCGAGACGCTGCTCGCCAACCTGGAACGGCATCCCGCCGAGGGCGACGGCGGGTGAGCGCGAGTCCTCCTGAAGCGTCCGGCTGGGACGCGCTGATTGACGGGCATCTGGCGCGAATGCGCGTCGAACGCGGACTGAGCATCCATTCGATCCACGCCTATGCGCGCGATCTTGCCGATTTCCACGAATTCTGCCGCGGCCACGAGATCGCTCCCGCCCAGTTCGACTCGGGCGCGATTACCCGCTACCTGGCATCGATCGCCGAGCGCGGCTTCGAGGCATCGACCCAGCGCCGGCGCCTTTCCGCGGTGCGCGGGCTGGCACGCGAGCTTATCGACCGCGGGATTATCAGCCACGATCCGATTCCGCAGGTGAAGATCTCCAATCTCGCGCGCAAACTGCCCCGCACACTTTCGCGGCGCGACATCGAAATGCTCCTCGATGCGATCGATACCTCCACAGTTCGCGGACTGCGCGACCGGGCGATGCTCGAGCTTGCGTACGGGTCGGGCCTGCGTGTTTCCGAACTGGTCGGATTGCAGCTTCCGCAGCTCAACGTCCGGGCGGGACTGGTGACCGTATTCGGCAAGGGCGGCAAGGAGCGGATCGTGCCGCTCGGCAGAGCCGCGATGCGGGCGATAGCCGAGTATCTGAAGCGGCGAGAAGAGGAACTGCGCGCGGACCAGGGCAAAGACGCAAAACGTCCTCGCCGCCGGCCCGTGCGCGCGCCCGGCGCGGTGTTTATCACGCGGCTTGGAAGGCCGATGACGCGGCAGGGATTTTTCAAGGCGCTCAAAGGATGGGCCGGTAGGGACCGGCGCCTTTCATGGATAAGCCCGCACACCCTGCGCCACTCGTTCGCGACCCATCTGCTCGAAGGCGGCGCCGACCTGCGCGCGGTGCAGGAGATGCTCGGTCACAGCGACATCTCAACCACCCAGATTTACACTCATCTGTCGAAGAGCCATCTGCGCAAGGTTCATCGCATGTATCATCCCCGCGCGACGCGCGAGGCGGTTAGCACAAGGAACGATTGAGTTGGAACAGATCGCCGGTTACATCCAGACCATTTCCATCTTCGCCCTGCCCATCATGTTCGCGATCATCACCCACGAAGTGATGCACGGCGTGGTGGCGCTCAGGCTCGGCGACGACACGGCGCTGCGAGCGGGGCGGCTTACGCTGAATCCCGTTTCGCACATCGATCTTTTCGGCACGATCATCCTGCCCGCGATTCTCGTGTTCCTTCATCTTCCCGTGTTCGGCTATGCGAAGCCGGTGCCGGTCGATTTTTCGCGCCTGCGCGGAGGACGCACGGGGATGATCCAGGTGGCGGCGGCGGGCCCGCTGACCAACTTCGCGCTCGCCATTCTGAGCGCGATTGCAATTAGGATCATCGTGCGGATTCCCTGGGGCGGAACATTGGGATTCGCGGTTGCCAGGCCGCTGGCGCAGATGATGCTCGCGTCGATCGGCATCAACGTGGCACTGGGCGTTTTCAACCTGTTCCCCCTTCTGCCGCTCGACGGCGGGCGGGTGTTGGCCGGCCTGCTGCCGCTCTCCGCCGCGCGCGCATACGCGCGCACCGAGCGCTATGGCTTTCTGATCCTCGTGGTGTTGCTATATACCAATTCGGTCGAAGCCGTGATTGACCCGATCATCAACGCGATCACGCGGGTGCTGCTGTGAGCGATCAACGAGAAACCCCGCCCCGGTTCGAGGCGGAGGGAACCCCGCGCTTCAAGCTGCCCGTTTACGAAGGGCCGCTCGACCTGCTGCTCCATCTGCTGAAGCGGGCCGAGCTCGATCCGCACGACGTAACCGCCAGCATCATCACCGAGCAGTATCTCGCCTACCTGGAACTGCTCGACCAGCTCAACCTCGATGTCGCCGGCGAATACCTCGTGATGGCGGCGACGCTGCTGCTGATCAAGTCCTTTTCGATGCTGCCGCATCCGGAGCTTGCCGATACGGAGGAAGCCGAGGAGCTCAAGCGCGACCTGGTCGAGCGGCTGCTCGAATATCAGCGTTATCGCGAGGCCGCGGAAAAACTCGCAGAGCGCTCGATCCTCGGGCGCGACGTGTTCGCGGCCCCGGGCGAGCCCGCCCCGGAGGCGGAAGAAACCGAACCGCGCTACAGCGTCTCGATCTTCGATTTGGTCGAGGCGATGGGCGCGGTGCTCAAGCGAATCGCGGACAAGACCCCGCGCGGCATCGTGCTCAGGGACATCCCGGTCGCGGAGTGTATCCCGGCGATTCTTACCCGCCTCGAGCAGCACGGACGAGTTGAATTTTCCGCGCTGTTCGACGACCTGCACGACCGGCCGCGTGTGATCGCAACTTTCATGGCACTATTGGAGTTGATGCGCCGCGGTGAAGTCGCGGCATGGCAGGAAGTGCGGTTTGGCCCGATAATTCTCGAACGCCGCACACCGCCGCACGCGGTTGCGGGGCAAGCCTGACGCTCTTCCCGTCGCAGACGAGAGCGCCGAAGGATGCCGCGACGAGGTTTGTAACGGAGCATAGGTGGAAGAGGAACGTCTCAAATCGATTCTTGAAAGTCTGCTGTTCGCCGCCGGCGAACCGGTTTCGATCGGCAGATTGCAGTCCGCTCTCGAAGACGTGCCGCGCGCCGAAATTCAGAAGGCGCTCGGCGCGATGGCGACAGAGTTCGCGGCGCAAAATCGCGGAGTCACGCTCGAAGAAGTCGCGGGCGGTTACCAGCTGCGCACGCCCAAAGAGCACGCGCAGTATGTGCGGAGGCTGCTCGCCGCAAGGCCGCCGCGCCTAAGCCGTCCGCTGCTGGAAACGGTCGCGATTGTCGCCTATCGGCAGCCGATTACCCGGCCCGAGATCGAGCAGCTTCGCGGCGTGGATTCGGGCGGCGTCCTCGAGACGCTGCTCGAGCGGCGTCTCATCAAGATTGCCGGCCGCAAAGAAGCGCCCGGACGTCCGATCATGTACGCGACCACGCCGGAGTTTCTGGAAACCTTCGGCCTCAAGGATCTCGACAGCCTGCCCGACCTCAAGGAGTTCCAGGAAATCGAGCGCGCGGTCGAGCAGACCGAAACGGGGCCCGTCGAGAGCATCGAGACTCACCCCGAGGATGCGCCGGCGGAGATGGAGAAATCCGCGGAATCCGCCGAGGCCGGCCAGCCTCCGCCTGAAGAAGCGATCGATCCGGACCGGGGGGATGGCAACGCGGCAGCCGTGAGCCCTGCCGACGACATCCTGGACGACCCTTCGCCCGAGGGGAACGGGAAGCCGCAAGAGTGACCGCCCTGCGGTGGGCCGCGCGGCGAGTGTCCGGCTGCTAACCGCCCGTATCTTCGAAAGCGCCCACGTCCGGGGTGTAATTTTCGAATCTCGTATACTGGCTCAGATATGTGAGCTTGGCGGTGTCAGTCGGGCCGTTTCGCTGCTTGGCGATGATTATCTCGGCGACGCCGGGTTCCTTGGTGTCGCGATGGTACATCTCGTCGCGATAGATGAACCCAATCACGTCGGCATCCTGCTCAATCGCGCCCGACTCGCGCAGATCGGCGAGCAGCGGGCGGCGGTCGGGACGAGTCTCAACCTGGCGGTTGAGCTGCGAGAGCGCGATCACCGGAACATTGAGCTCCTTGGCAAGAGCTTTCAGCGAACGCGAGATTTCGGAGATTTCCTTTTCGCGCGACTCTCCGGGCCGCGACGCGCGCATCAACTGCAGATAGTCAACGATAATCAGGCCTAGATTCGCTCCGCGGTCGCGCTTCAGGCGGCGACATTTGGCCTTGAGCTGAATCGGAGTGATGTCGGACGAATCATCGATAAGAATGTTCGCCTGGCTCATCCGGTCCGCCGCGCCGATGAGCTTGGGGAAGTCGTCGTGTTTCAAATAGCCGGTGCGGACTTTGGCGCTGTCCACCCGCGCATCGGCACAGAGCATCCGAAGCGAGAGCTGCTCTTTGGACATTTCCAGGGAAAAGAACGCGACACCCACCGGCGGGTCTGCGTAGATCGCCGCATGCGCCGCGATATTCAGCGCCAGCGCCGTCTTACCCATCGAAGGCCGCGCCGCGAGGATAATCAGATCCGAGGGCTGAAGTCCGGCGGTGATGCGATCCAGATCGATGAAGCCGGTCGGAACGCCCGTCACCAGTTCCTTGCGCTCGTAGAGTCGCTCGATGAGCGCAATCGACTTGGGCGTGATCTCCTTCATCGAGTGGAACGACGGCCGGATGCGCCGCTCTGCGATCTCGAAGATGCGATGCTCGGCTTCGTCGAGGAATTCATCGACGTTGGGCGGCCCCTCGTAAGCGCCCGAGGCGATTTCAGTTGAAACCGAGGCGAGGCTTCGCAGGATGGCCTTTTCGCGCACCAGTCGCGCGTAATACGTGATGTTGGATGCGGTCGGGACGATCGAGGCCAGTTCCGCGATGTACGCGGGGCCGCCGACCGATTCGAGCTTGCCGTTCTTGCGCAGCCAGTCCTTCAGCGTGATCGCATCGACCGGCGAGGGCTGGTCGGTAAGCTCGATCATCGCGCGGTAAATTTCGCGATGGGAATCGCGATAGAAATCCTCGGGGACAAGGATTTCCAGCGCATGGTTGATAGCTTCGTTATCGAGCAGAATCGCGCCCAGCACGCACTGCTCAGCTTCGAGGTTTTGCGGGGGAACGCGCCTTAGGATGTCGTCCGCAACAGCCGCCACCTGACCACCACCTTCCGGACCCAAACCAGAGTTTCGAAGGACCGGATTATTTGTGAACCACTCATGGCCATCAAGAGTGTTTCCCCGATTCACATCTTATCCCAACGGTCGTGAACAGGATATCCACAGGCAATCCACAAGTCAGCGGATGCGCCTGCGGGGCAGTTCAGCGCGGGCCATCAGGGGTCCCAGCGCGATGCCAAACAGGAATCCACCGACATGCGCCCACCATGCCACTCCCCCCGCGGCTGCTCCCCGCGACCCTTCCGAAAGCCCGGCGTAGAGTTGCACGGCGAACCACAAAAGCAGGTACAGGACAGCGGGTACTTCGATCACCTGGACAAAGACGAACAGCGGCAGAATCGTGGTGATGCGCGCGCGCGGATAGAAGATGAAATAGGCGCCGAGCACGCCCGCAATCGCGCCTGATGCGCCGATGACCGGAATCTGCGAGTCCGGCGCGATTAGAATGGTCGCCAGAGCGGCCGCCATCCCCGAAACCAGATAAAACACCAGGTAGCGCCGGCTCCCAAGGCGCCATTCCACCGCCGCGCCGAATATGAACAGGTAAAGCATGTTGCCCGCGATATGCCAGATGCCCCCATGCACGAACATCGAGCTGACCACCGTGAGCATCGCCGCCGCGGCTCTGAGCAGTATCCGGGGCGAATCACCCGCCGCGAAGAGTCCCTGAAGGGACGACGTCACGCTTTCGGGAACCATCGCGTAGCGCAGGACAAACCCTTCGACCGCCGGCCCCAGCGAGAACTCATAACCGAAGACCGCCAGATTCAGCAGAATCAGCAGAACGTTTACCGGCGTCAGGCGGCGCGGCGTCGAGCTGTCGCGAAGGGGAATCATCTGCGGGTTCGATCTCCGGACCGCGCAGTATGCTACCGGTTGGCGATGGAGGTAAGCGAGACGCCCGCTTGAGCATCGCCGCTTTGTGTGCGAGATAGTTCGACTGGCTCTCGTCGTAACGACCAAAGCCGCATCCGTTCCCGATCGGATGCGGTACGGGCAACAGGAGGTTAACGCGATGGAAATTGTCTCGCAGGAAGTCGTCGCAGGCAGCGAGAAAATGCCTTGCCATCTGGCACGCCCGGCGTCCGGCGGACCCTATCCGGGGCTGGTCGTGGTAATGGAGGCGTTCGGACTAAACGATCATATCAGGAAGATCACCGGCCGGTTCGCGGCCGAAGGATTCGTGGCCATCTCGCCGAATCTCTACTTCCGCCAGCCGAACAACGTCGTGGCCTACAACGACCTGCCGGGGGCGTTTCGGCTGATGGGATCGCTCACGGACGATCAAATTGTGGCCGACATGACCGCCGCGATTGACTATCTCAAGGGCCTCAAAGAGGTGAAGCCCGCCTTCGGCACCGTCGGATTCTGCATGGGCGGACGAATCAGTTTCCTGACCGCGTGCCGCAACACGGACGTGAAGGCGACCGCGCCCTACTACGGAGGCGGCATGGTCTCATCCAGGCAGCCTGATGCGAAACCGCCGATTGCGTACGTCGAGGGACTGAATGCCCCGGTGCTCGCGTTCTTCGGCGGCAAGGATGCGTTCATTCCGCTGGCCGAGGTTGACCAGTTCCGCGATGCGCTCAAGAAGGCCGGGAAAACCGCCGACGTGGTCCTGTATGCGGATGCGGACCACGGCTTCATGTGCGACGAGCGTCCGTCCTACCATCCGCAGCACGCCAAGGAGGCCTTCACAAAGACCATCGCCTTCTTCAAGCAGCATCTGGGCTGAAACGGACACGACTGTCGATGAGCGATGAGACGCGGGCCGGCGGAAAGCGCCGGCCCGCATTCTTTCTGACCCTGATGGCTTTGGCCGCCTTCGCGGCATCCTGCTATTCCTCGAGTTACCCCAAGGAGATGGCGGCCAATGTCGATTTGATCTCCGGCCTGTCGGACAAACTCGCCGATTTCTGCACGGCCGGCTTCACGATTGGCGATCGCCAGATTTCATCCGAGGAAATGGGCGAATTCTACTACGCCCTCAAGAAGGCGCGAGCCTATGCCCAGATGACACGCTCGCACGCGGATCGCGCTTCGTACCGCGATTTCACGACGATGCTCGATCGCTACGCCGCGTTCGTGCGTTCAGCCGATGAGTATCGGCTGAGCACGCACGCGGACTCCGCGACGCTGAAGGGCCTGCTCGAGCAGCACAAGGCGGTCGAGCAGGCCGCATCGCAGGTGCGTACGGATTTGGCCCGGGAGAACGGATCCGATTGAGCGCCGCTCATCCCTTCCAGGGGTTTCCGTAACGATCGAGGCAGACGACCTCGCTGACCGGGCGGCGTCTGATCGGACCGAACTTGTCGGTCGGATAACCGATCGGCAACAGCGCGTAGGTCTGCACCTCTGGCGGCAGACCAAGGACCGCCTTCACCTCATCCTCGTAAAACATATGGATGGTCGTAAGCACGGTGCCGAGTCCGAAAGCGCGGCAGGCCAGGATGATGTTCTGCACGGCGGGATAGATGCTGGATCCGCCCATCCGCGCCAGATTGCGCATCGCGGCCTGCACGTCGGGCGGCAGTTGAGCGGGTTGCGCTCCCACCTGGCCCGGCTGCAGGCAGGCCAGCAGCAGTACGGGCGCGTCGGCCATGTGATCGATCAGGTAGGTCGCCGATGCCATCAGCTTGTCGTACTGCTTCTGATCCATGTGCTCGGGCTTGGTCCGGTTGGCGTACAACGCCATCAGGATTCCTCCGCCCTTGCGATAGACCTCACCAATCTTGCGCCGCTGCTCACGATCCTTGACGACCACGAACAGCCACGTTTGCTCGTTGCTGCCGGACGGCGCCCGGATGCCGGCATCGAGGATTTTGGTGATAACTTCGTCGGGCACCGGGTCGGGCTTGAATCTGCGCAATGCGCGCGCGGAATAGATCGCGTCGAACAGTCCGATGTCTGCCATAGGAACCTTCTCCAATTCTGGTGTGGGCAGTATCAGCGATTGCGGAAGGAAAAAAAAGAGCGGCCGGATTCCGATCCAGCCGCCCTGCCCTGAAAACGTGCTGCGAGCGAGGTCGCCGCTAGAAAGGTGAGCGGTCGCCCTCCGCCTTCACCCGATTCGGACCCGCCAGGATCTGATAGACCTTTTTGGCTTCGGCGGGATCGCTAACCATCGGACCCGGCTGGTCGTGATGGCGCATGATCTTGTCCTCTTCAGTGAACTTGCGCATGGTGGTGCAGTATTCGAGCAGCAGGCCGTTGGGGTCGCGGAAGTAGATCGAGCGGCACCACTCGTGATCGACAACCGCGCTCACGTCCACTCCTTTCTGCAGGAGCATCGCGCGCTTTTCTTCCAGCTCCTTCGCGTCATCGCACCAGAATGCGAAATGGTAGAACGCTCCGGGCAGACCCTGGGCGCTGTTGATATCGGTCGCCCACTCCTCGGGAACGCCCTTCACCTTCTCCGGGCACATGAACGCCACCAGGGAGCCGTCGCCAGTGTTCAGGAAGACGTGCTTGATCTTGCCTTCGCCGCCGGTCTCGAGAATGTCCGCCCAGGCGACCTCCCATCCGAGTACCTTGGTATAAAAGTCGATAGTCCGATCGATATCGAGCGTGGCCAGTCCCAGATGATGCACTCCGGTGCGCTTCATCGCTGTATCCTCCTGAACGATAGTTCAGATTGCGTGCTCATCCATTAGTATCACTTCGGCTTCATTGTCAAAACCGCCGAAACAGCGCTCGTCCGGCAGGGCGAGCGAACACCCGAAACGGATGGAAAGAGAGGCTCGCGAGTAGCGATGCCCCGGACCCCTGCTAATCGGGAAGAAGCGAAGCCGTTCCCGCCGTCGATGAGACCCGCGATTGGGCCACTAAGCGGAAACGATGAATTCGGCGGCGCCGAGTGCCTCGAGACTCGCGACCGGCCCTCGGCACCGCCCTTACCAAGCCCTTCAACCGAACCCCGCCGTCCCCCTTTCGAGGCGCCTGGACCGCCTCGTGGCAGCGCCCGGGAAGAGGCTCCCTGCCGAGATTCAGTGCATCAGGTCCTGCGTCCTAAGCATTCTAGAGAACCCCCGAGTTTGATGTCAAGTGCATTTACCTTGACTCACGTATAATCATTATCAATTATTAGGCCGTATGAAGCTCAAACCGTCTGTGTTTCTACTCTTGACTCTTTAAATCGTTCGGATTGTAAGCAACTGCACTTGACATCGCAGGACCGGTCACACAAAGCAGACGCTCGCTGATTATGTTTGACCAGCCCGTATGGCTGCCAATACATTCGCAAATTGTGGGACGGCGCAAACGAACGGCGCGGCCTCCACGCGGCTCAAAGCACGTAAATTGGGTCGAAGTCGCAGTAAGGATGGTGCCGGGCGGGGCACCGGCGGTTGGCCGCCTCTGCGGCGTTAGCCGGCAAGCGATCTACACTTGGATAGCCGAGTGGCGGGTTGAAAGACTGGTCGACGCTCTCAAACTCGCCCGTGCCACCGGCATCGCGATCGAAAAGCTTGCAGGCCCGAGACTCGACTTGAATGAGGCCGACGTGCTCCGCGATGAGGTCGAGCGGGCCAGGGCCAAGTCTCCCCTCCCGATGCCCAGAAGTCGCCGCAGATGACATTTGCGCGAGTCGCGCGGCCCCGAGCAGAATCCGCCGCGGGCTCAGATTGCCCCGGCGCTTGCCCGCCCGTCCGTAACCAACGAGCCGAGCGCCGCCGCCCAGCAAACCAGCGAAGCGGCGACCGCGAGACCCAAATCTCCAAGCACTTCGCAATGCGGCAGGAGCGGCGCGCCCGTCGCAACCCCGAAGGCGATCAGCAGACCCATCGTCCATGCATCGGGATACGCGCGCCGCGGCATCCTCGCGGCCGCGAACAATCCGATCAACGCCGGAATCGCAAGCACGAAATAGTGCACGTGCGAAGCGGGACTCGAGAGAACCATTATGATCATCAGCGCCGATATCGCGAGTTCCTCGTCCAGCGCGCCCCGCCTGCTCCATCCCGCCGCGATCAGCGTGATCGCCGTGAAGACAATTGCGAGCGCCGCGTGCATCGGGCGTTCGTACCATGCCAGTCGAGGGCTTCTCTGCTTGCGGCCGAGCGTCATGGTCTGCTCCAGATTTGACCAATTGTGAATCATCGCCTCGAACGACTGGTTGTCGGTGCCGTTGACGTCGAGCAGCTCGGTGGCACGGGACCGATCGTTTCCGATTCCCGCCGCCGGCTCAACCAGCACGCGCACCCATTCGCGGAAATAATCCGCGGTCCTGGCCGGCCCGATTGCGATCGACGGCAGCACCACCAGGCCGAGCGCAAGCCCCGCCGCGCATGCGGCGACCATCTTCAGGTCCCTGCGCCAGATCGGATACACAACCAGATAAATCGGGATCACCTTGGTGCACACCGCCGCCGCCAGCCACCATCCGGCGGCATACGAGCGCCGGGCCATCACCGCCGCGATCATCGCGCACAGCGCGACGAGTTCGATGAAGTTGGCCTGCCCGCGCGACAGCGTAAATCCGGCCGGCCCCAGCGCGGCCACGATCGGCATCACGCGCAGCGTCCACCAGGCTCTTGAGCCGGGAGGAGGCAGGCCGCCGAATCGCTCGGCGGCCGCGCGCTCGACTGCCGAAGCCAGCAAGTGCACGCCGACCGCAAGGCACGCAACGCTCAGCGCGTACCAGACTACGACCGACACCCCGAACGGCAGCGTGTAAGCGCGGTTGTAACCCGGCGGCGGATCCGCCAGCGGCGCAATCGCGATCGCGAATACCGGAGGATACTGGAAGTGCCAGCCGTGCCCCTCGGTGACGGTGTAGATGTCGCGGCCGGTTCGTATCGCCCATCCCGCGCGGAGGAAGACATCAAGGTCGGTGAGCCGGCGAACGAGAAAATTCGATCTGATCTCGACCAATCCGCCGAACAGGATCGTGAGAATGAAGAGCGCCGCGAGCCCGATGCGCTCGAGCCGGGTGGGGCGCTCCCAGGTGGAATTGAGACCGGTTTCGGGTGTCACAGTGCCGGCGGCCCTTCTCCTTGCGGCGATTCGCCCGCCATTATGGCTCCGCCGCGCACAAAATGCGCTCGTGAATGCCGTTTGCGGGTAAGCGTCCAAACCCTCGGCTAAGCTTCCATTCGCGCGCAAAGACATATCTTTATGCGAATAATCCGTGAATGCGCGTCTATCGGCGCCAGGAATATCCAGAACTTGCATTGCGGAGAATCAGCGCCACTCGTGACGCGCCCGACCGGCGCGTCGCCGCTCGCCGCGCCGCGAATTTCGGCGACGCCGGGAGACGAGGCGTAACCAAATGGTCATTCAAGAGGTAGGAATTCGCTACACAAAGTGCTACACCGGGTGCCCGGCATAGGAGGACAAAACCATGGCGTCTGCTCTCGTGATTCCCGGCGTACAGGTCCGCACGGTGTTCGAGCCTTCTCCGGCGCTCCCAAGCCTTACCGGAATTCTCGGAGTCGTGGGAGTCACCGATCGCGGTCCGATCGATCCCACGCCGGTCGGCGGCATGAGCGAGTTCCTCGACACCTTCGGGCCCGCGAGCAGGTACACGATGCCCGAGGTGCAAAGCGCGTTCGCGAACGGGGTCTCCGAAATTTTCATCGCGCGCACGGCGCCCGGGCGCGGGCAGAAGGCCCGCCTGGAAATCAATAGCGACGACGGCGACCCCGTGGTCACGCTGGTTGCTCGCGCCGAAGGCGGATGGGGCAATCAGATCGGAGTTCAGTTCACCCAGGTGAAAACTCTTTCCGGGCACGGCGTGAAGTACGTTAATCTCGACGTCTACCTGGGCGACAGGCTGGTGGAATCGCACGGTTCGCTGGTAACCGATGAGACCAGCCCTTCTTATCTCTTCGACCGAATTAACCAACAGTCACAGCTCATCGTCGCGCTCGATCCGGCCTTCGACGTCGGCCTGCCGGTGAGCATCATCGCATCGCCGCTGGCGGACGGACCCGCAAAGCCCGCTTTCACCACCCTCAAGGCCGGCGCCGCCGACGTGCTGCGGGTCGAGGCGAACCAGCCGGGACTCATCGGCGATCGCATCAGCGTGCGAGTGCGCGAAGGTCAGGCCAGCCTGCCGATAGCAGGCGCGGCCAATGCCCCGAGCATCGAGGTTCAGGCCCGCAAGGAAGGCTCCGCGGGGACGGGAATTCGGGTCAGCGTGGTCGCGGCGGGAAACGCGGTGAGCCTGGTGATCACGCCGACTGTGGGCGTTCCGCGCACCCTTGGCCCCTTCTCGGACGTCGATTCGCTCGTCGCGGGGTTCAACAGCGACCCTGATGTCCAGGTGATCAAGCGCGGCACTGTTCTGCCGGCGCCGGTCGCCAATCCGACCCCGCTTGTCCGCCACGTGCATATCGACGTCATCAGCGAAGGGCGCGACACGGCGACCTATCTGAACCAGCCCGATCTCGATTCCATCGTTGCTCTTAACGATCCTCTGGTGACCTTCTCCAAGGTCGGCGCGGCCACGCAGTTGCCCGATGCGACGCCGGGAAAGGCGTTGAGCGGAGGCCGCGAGGCCGGCCCGGAGCTGGATGTTGCCGGCGACGGCGGGCCCGCTCCCCTCATCGAATTCTATGCGCCGGCGCCGCTAACCAGTCCGGTCTCGGTGGCGATTACCCGCGGCGTTTCCACGATCGACAACACGACCCCGGTCCTGGGACTCGACGTCGTGGTCGATGGCAACGTGGTGGAAAGCTACCGCAACCTGACGATGGACCCCGATGATGAGAACTATCTGCCGGCGGTTCTGCGCTCCTCGGGGCTGATCCGCGCGCGCGACCTGATCGTGCGGGGGCGCACCTCCTCGCTTCCTTCGAACATGGTTCGTCCGGCGCGGCTCACCGGCGGAATTTCGCCCTCGACTGACGACTACGGCGACGCGCTCGAACGCCTCGAGACCGCCGAGGAAGTTGACATGGTGATTGCATCGGTCGCCAACCAGCTTGCCGATGCCGACGTGCGCAAGGCTCATCAACTGGTCACCGCTCACTGCGCGAAGATGGCGGACGTGGCGCGCAACCGGATCGGGATCGGATCGGTCACCCGTTCGGAGGCCAGCTCCGTCGCCCAGATCCTCGACCACGCGGACGACGTGCGCAGCGATCATTTCATTCTGTGCACGCCGGCCGGGATGGACGGGGCGGTCGCGGGCCTGCTGGCGCGGCTCGATTTCTGGGACTCGCCGACTTTCAAGAATGTGCTGGCTCCGGGCGGCGACCTGGTCGCGTACACCGACCCCCAGCTCGTTCAATTGATCCTGGGCAACGTCTTTGTCGTAACCACCAAGCGAAGCCTGGGAATCATCGCGGTCAAGGGGCTGCTCACCAGCGGTCAGCAGGTCAATGTCCGCCGCACCGCGAACAAGGCGGTGCGCGACGTGAAGGCGAATTGCGACAACTATATCGGCCTGCTCAACACCGAAGGCTCCCGCAATGCGCTGCGCCAGCAGATCACCGCGATGTTTTTGCAGATGGAGCGCGACGGCGCGATCGTTCCCAGCACCGACGGCAAGGATCCTTCCTTCGCGGTCAACGTCTATTCGACCGAGTCCGATTTTGCGAGCGGAATCGTGCGCGTGGATATCGCCGTCAGGCCGGTGCGCGCGATCGACTACATCTACGCCACCATCCTGGTGAAGAACTAACCGTCCAGGACCGCGACGCCGGGACGAGCGGCCCGGAGAGGAAGGTAACAAATGGCAGAGATTTATACGGCGACCTCTTCCGAAGTTAAGGTCAACAACGAAACCATCGCGGGCCTGCAGGCCATCGAATACACCATGCTGCGCAACCGCCAGCACGTCGGCGCAGTCGGGACCGACGAGCGTATCGCGGTTTACTTCCAGCTCAAGGTGGTGATGGGCCGCCTGCGCGTCGCATCCGCCAACAAGACCCTGGACGGCTTGCTCCAGTCGATGGCCAAGTTCACGGTGACCGCCACCCTGAAGCACGGCGACACGTCGCGCAACGTGAGCTTCGACGAATGCTACATGGAGGACAAGCAGTTCAGCATGACCGCGCAAAACCACGGCGAAGCAATCTATACGTTCTCCGCCACCCGTTTGCGCGAGGAATAGGTTTCCGCTCGTTGCCCCTATGCCTCTCGATCTGACCAGGAGCGTGGTGCGTGTCGCCGACCGCGAGTGGCCGATATCTTTGGATCTCGCCAGCGGCGGCCTGCTGCTGCATCTGAGCGTCCATCGCTATCTGCTAAGGCCGCTCACCTGGGGCGCCAAACGCAAGCTCGCCCGCTTCGCTCATCTGGGGGACCAGTTCGTCCGCCGCCATCTTGCGCTCGCCTGCGCCACTCCGCCGGTATGGCCCGACGATGTCGCCGAGGCCGAAGCGCTGATGCTGGCCGCGGCGGCCGTCTCGGCTTTCGCTGACGACACGCTGGCGTTTTCCGCGGGCGCTCTCCTGCGCGTCTCGCTGGAGGTTTCGCGGGAGACCGGAGTTACGCTCGATGCGCTCGACGAGCAGGCGGCGGTCGATGTTGAAGCGCTCTGGCGAATGATCGCGGATACGCCGCGAGAACAGCCGGCGGCAAATCGCGAACCTCCCCAGGCGCGACCCTTCAGGAGCGAATCTTCCGTCGAGCCGCCGTCCGAACCGGGATGGAACCGGATCGTGGTGTTGCCGGATCCCGTGCCCATCGCCGCGAAGGAAACGGTGAACAAAGCCGCTCCATCGCCGGCAACGCCGATGCCGGAAGCTGCGCCCGTCGACAACCAGCCTTCATCTGAGCTGGTTGCCCCGGCCGCGCTCTCGCCTGAACAGATGATTCCGCCGCCAGGCTTTGCGGCCGCGCCTTCGCCCCAGACCATCGAATCGCCAAACCAGGCGGCTCCTGAGCGAGAGCGCGAGCAAACGTTTTCGCGCCTCAAGCGCGACGAAAAACGGTTTCGCGTCACATGGAGTGCTGTCCCCGCCGCGCTGCCCGCGGTTCCATCCGCTCGACTTGTCGCGGAGACCAAGTCGGTGGACGACAGTCCTGTCCGTGCCGCGCCGGCCGATGATTCCTGGATCTCCGCTCACGGATTGGCGCCGGCACAATTTCAGCCGATCCCGGCGAGTGAGCCGTCCGCCGATGAGCAATCGGAATGGCCTGACTCCGCGGGAGCGGAACTTATTCAGGCGGATGCGCCCGCGGCGCGGCTTCGCGATGCGGCGCAGGCAACGGCTCCATCGCACGAGCCGCTGCTCCCTCGGCGAATGCCGATCGCCGCCAGCGAAAGCATCTTCGAGGGCTTCGCCGATGAACTCGAATCGGCGGCGGAGACCGCCGGAATCGACCTCGAGGGCTAGAGGAAGCTCATGGCTACGCCGATGATCGACGATCTCGAGTTGAAGGCGGTTCAGCTCTTGCGCCACGAGAGCGAGAACGTTCTGGTCGGCCATTCGATTCCGGGCCTCGATGGCACCCTGCAGCAGCGGCTGGGCCGCAAATCGCATCGCGTTTATCTGCAGGGCTACCTGCTGCCGGATTCCGCCACCGACGACTTGAAAACTCTGCAGACCAAGGCCGCGGGCAAGGACGAAGTCACCTTCACCGCCGACATCACCACCGCGCTTTCAATCGACAAGATGGTAATCGAGTCGTTTCGCGCCGAGCAGCGCGTCGGACCTGCCGGCCAGATCTTGTACTCGATGTGGCTGGTCGAGAGCCCGCCGCTTCCCCCGCCGGCGGAGGTCAGCTCCTTCGGAGGACTGGGCGATTTCGGCCTGGGCGACCTTGGCTTCGATCCCGGGGCGCTGGGCAACATCGCCGGAGCTATCGCGGACAAAGCCGGCGCGCTGGCCGACCTCGCGGAGCAGGCGGCGGGAGCGATCGACAAGCTGCAGGCGCTCGGAAACCTGGCCAACCTCGGCAACCTGGGCAATCCGATCAAGCCGGTCGCCGATCAGATCGGACGCGCGCGCCAGTTGCAAACCACGCTCAAGGGCATCGGCGACGCCGTCAAGGCCATCACGGGATGAACATGCTCCAGCCGTCGTACACCCTGACCCTCGGCAATCAGCAGTGGACCAACCAGGCGCTGTCGATTGACCTTGAGTTAGGCGCGGCACCCCTGGTGGATCGGCTGGAAATCAGGTTTCCGTTCGCCGCGCCGGTTTCGGCAGGAACAGGAGACAAGGTCTCGCTGAACCTGAACAATGGCGAGAAGAGCGCCGACGTTTTTTCCGGCACGGTGGCGAGCATCCGCCGCACCCTCGATCAAATCCGCGTAACGGCAATCAACGCGGGGGGATTGCTCGCCCAATACCGGCCCGCCGCCACTTATGAAAGCGTCACCGCGGGCACCGTGATTCGCAATCTGTGCGGCGATGCGAATGTTGACGTCGCCGCGATCGAGGATGGAGTATCGCTCGCCTTTTTCGTCGCCGACGGATCGCGCACCGCCTGGGAGCATATCGCAAGGGTGTGCGGCTGGAGCGGCTCGATTGCCCGGGTCAACTCCGATGGCGAGGTGGAGGCGCCGGTCATCGACGCCACTACCCCCGACCTGGCACTGCGCTACGGGCGAGAGCTGCTTGCTATCGGCAACACCGAGTTCGCCCGGCCAGTCGAGAGCTTCACTGTGGTCGGGGAAAGCGGAGCTGACGATGCGGGATCGGACGATGCGTTTCGCTTGTCAACCGATTTCTTCAAAGGCAACGCGCCCGACGCGCCATCTCTGACGAGCCGCTGGCGCGCGGAGCCGGCCCTGCGCACCGCGGAAGGCGCGGCTCGTGCGGGCGCGGCTACCCAGCGACTCTACAAATCCGGCGGCCAGCGCGGCGCTTTTGAAGCGTTTCTACAGCCCGAATTGCGCCCGGGCACGATCGTGCAGATTCAGGATCTGCCTTCGGGCCTGCCCGGCGGTCCGCTGTGGCTCCACTCGATTCACCATCGCTTGCGCGCCGACGGCGCGCGAACCGCCGCGCGCTTCTATCAGGGCGGAGACAGCTTCAACCCCGCCGGACTTCTCGGCGCGCTCGCTTCGCTGGTGGGAGGTCTCTAGAGATGCAGCGAGTCGTTCAGACCATCCGCCAGATCGCGCGCCACGAAGCGAGGCAAAACACCGCCGTCGCATTGGGCGTGGTCAAAACGGTCTTCGGCACGGCGGATGGCAACGACTATAGCTGCGCGATCGATGTGCCCGCGCTGGGGCTCGCGTTTCCGCGCGTTCCCAGCGCCACCGGCATCGTCGGCGCGGTGTCGCTGCCGCGCGAGAACGATCTGGTGGTCGTCGTCTTTCCGTTCCACGACCTGCATAACCCCGTGGTGGTCGGGCGCCTCTACCCTCGCGACGTCGATCCTCCGGATCACAGCGAAGGCGAAACCGTTCTCGCCCTCCCCGGCGGCGAGACCGATGCGGACAAGGTCCTCGAATTCCGAATCAAGACGCCTGGCGACGGGACCCGGCAGGCCACAGTCACCCTGAAGGGTTCTCCGGTTTCAGTGTCCTGCACGATCGCCGATCAGTCGGTCGAGATTAAGGTCCAGGACGTAACCATCTCGCTGCAGCAGGCCGGCTCCAGCGACGGCACGCTTACGCTCTCTTCGGGTGATACCAAAGTTACTCTTAGTCAAACGGGAGACCTGACCCTGGAAGCCTCCGGAACGCTGAAGCTCAAGGGGGGCAACGTCGAGATCAACGCGGATGCCGGAGTGAAGGTGAACGGTTCCACGATCGATTTGAACTGATAACCATGGGACAGCCAGCCGCCAAAGCCAACGATCAGATCACCGCGACCGATATCCATATCGTGATTGTTCCCGCGGGTCCGGCACAGGTGCCCACCCCGCTGCCTCATCCCTTTACCGGGATCATCAGCGGCGGCGTGCCGACCGTGCAGATCAGCGGACAGCCCGCGGCGGTCGTCGGCACCACGGCATCCAACACTCCGCCTCATATACCGACGCCGCCCGGAGTCAGCTTTCAAGCTCCGCCCTCGAACCAGGCGACCATCCAGCAGGGCAGCGCGACGGTGCAGATTGGCGGAAAGCCGGCCGCGCGCAACGGCGACATCGCGATGACCTGCAACGACCCCGCCGACGCACCGATGGGCACGGTGGTGGCGGCCGGAACCGTATCGATTGGAGGATGATTCGTTGGCGGGTCCCGCGAAAACCTACCAGGTGCTCGGAATTGACCTCGGTCTGACGCGCTACACGGGGACCGCCGGCGCGGCGCCGCTGGATTCGGCCGATTCCTGGGGCACCGTGGATCTGCGGGTCGTCGCCGGCGGACAAGGCGGATTGCCGCAAGCAACCACCCCGACCGACATCGCAACCGTAGCGGGACGTGACAACCTGGCCCAGGCGCTGACGATGCGCCTGTTGACGGTGCGCGGCGCGCTTGGACCATTGGGTCATCCCGAATATGGCAGCCGCCTCGTCGAGCTGATCGGCCAGCCGAACAACGAGACCACGCGCAATCTGGCCCGCCTGTACACGATCGAAGCGGTCGCGCAGGAGCGCCGCGTAACCAAACTCGAGGCGCTGGAGGTCGCGCCGGCGCCGGGACGATCCGATTCAATCCGCATCACCTTTTCGGTGCAGCCCATGAACGACGCCGACCCGCTTGCGGTCTCGCTGGAGATAACTTTGTGAGCTTCCTCGAGCGATCGTATTCCGACGTCGTCCGCGACGTGCTGACCACCCTGACCAAGGGCGTGGTTCAGGAAACGCACCTGTTCAACTACGATCCCCAGGCGCGTCCGCTCGTTCTCCCCGATATTGTTCTGCAGCAGCGGCCGGTGGTTCGCGTGTCGTTCGTGAGCGGCTTCGTTTCCGCCGGTCCCGATGCGCCCCCGGTGGCCACCGTGTTTTCGCTCAACGACTACGAGGTCGTGGCGGATGCGAGCGACCCGGCGGCGATGAATACGCTCCGGTTTCTCCCCTTCGGCCGCAAGCCGGCCCCGGGCACCAGCGTCACAGTCAACTACTATCCGCGCACCGCCGAGCCCGCTCCGGTGACCGACCTCAACGTGGGCAGCGTCGTGCGCACGGTGCTCGAAGCAGTGAGCCGTGAAATCGCGATGTTGTACGCGCAGCTCAACCTCGTGTACGACTCCGCGTTCCTGGAAACCGCCACCGGCGCTTCGCTCGACCGCGTGGTTGCGCTGCTCGGACTTCAGCGCTATGCGGCGGGTCATGCGGTCGGAACCGTCACGCTGACCCGAAGCCCGCGCGCGATCGGCAACATCACCATCCCCGCCGGAACGCCGATTACCGACACCAAGGATACCCTTCGATACGAAACCGCCGAGTCCCACGACATGCTGGCGGGGGAAAGCGCCGCACAGATCCGGGTCCGCGGCTCCAGCGCGAGCACCGCGCCGGTCGATGCGAACGTGCTGACGGTGCTCCAGCGCGTGGTTGCGGGAATCGCGTCGGTGACCAACGAACGCCCAACCACCCGATCGAGCAGCGCGGAAAGCGACGATGACTTGCGGGCGCGAGCCCGAGCGGCGCTCAGCGCCGCCAACAAGGGCACCGTCGAGGCCA
Source organism: Pseudomonadota bacterium (assembly GCA_021323675.1). Taxonomy (GTDB): domain Bacteria; phylum Desulfobacterota; class Binatia; order Binatales; family Binataceae; genus JAFAHS01. The sequence continues at coordinate 48,217 of JAJPKP010000084.1, forward strand.
TCACTTACGGCCTGCTCGAATTGCCACAGGTGCGCGATGCCAAAGTCGTCGAGATGCCTTTTGGCGTTCCCGGAGAAATCAAGATTCTTATCAGCCGCGCCGACGGCCTCGATGCGAGCGCGCCACTGCCGCAGGAAGTTCTGGATCGAATCGAGGAACTGCGCCCCGCCGGAGTTCGCGTGGTCAGCGAAGCCTCGAAGCCGGTGGAACTGTCGGCGTCAGTTCATCTGACCCTCGCCGGCAGCTCGTTGCCGCCGGCCGATCTGGACAGCGTGCACAGCGGCGTTCAGCGGTCCTTGATCGCCGCCATTCAGAGCAAAACCGTCGGCGAGCGCATCCGCGTGAAGCCGCTGGTGGCGGGGCTGCTCGCCGATCAGCGAATCGTCGATGCGGAAATCACGCTCTCCGAACTCAACGGGCCGGCCGCGCAGCCGAACGCGGATTTCGATCCGCCCGAGGGATCGGCCACCACGCTCTCCGCTGACAACATCGCATTCACCGCCGACAGCTTCGAGAAGGCCGCGCCAGCGGGCGCGGCGGTGACGGTGCAGGTGACCGCGACGATCGCCGCCACGCTGATCGCGGGCGTTTCGCTGGATACCGCCAGGCAGTCGATGCAATCGAAGCTCGCGCAGTTCTTCGCCAGCCCGCCGGCGGCGATTGACGCGCAAGCGGTGCTCAACGCGCTGCGCGACGACACCAAATACGCCGTCGATCCGCTGCGCACCAAGCTGACGTTCGCATCCGGCGGCCAGTTCGTCGACGTCGCCCAGGGCACGGCTGCATACACGGTGGCTGCCGGACAGGTCTTCACCGTGATGCCGGTTGAGGTGAACGCGTGAGCGCGCTCGAACGCATTCAGGACTTGCTGCCTCCCCCCTACTCGCTCGCCGGCGACGCGGTCCTTACGAGCATCCTGAACGTTCTTGCGCTGCAGCTCGATGCCGCCGCGGAGGATCTCGACCGCGTGCGGCAGAGCCATTGGATCGCGACCGCGTACCGGCTGATTGACGTCGAGAAGATCGGCGCGCTGTTCGGCATCAAGCGTCTGGATTGGGAAACTCGCGACCTGTACCGCGATCGCCTGCTTGCGCGTATCGTTGCGGGCCGCGACGGAGCGATCGGCCCCCAGGAGATTCGCCAGTTCGTCTACACCTACCTGGTCGGAGCGGAGCAGGCGATGGGAGCAACGCTCGTCCCCGGTCTGCAGACGCTCGATGTCACAGGCGCCTATCAACCGCCGCCGGGGCGCGAGCGTTTCGCGCCGCTCAGGCTGATTGAAAATCCGCCGGTTGCGCGGGTCAGCCAGGATCTCGCCGCCCGCAACGGACGCGTCAGCCATCTGTTCCGATGGCGCGATACGAATCGCGGACTCGACGACGCCTGGCCCGACATCCGGATTGCCGGCGTCGCCGGCAAATTGACGGCCGGCCCGGTCCTGCTCAACACCACCACCGGCGATCTCCTCGGATACCGCGGCCGCCTGAAGCTCGGCCAGAGCCTGCGCATCTCGATCACGCCCGACAAATCTCCGCAGGCGCAAGGCACGCTCGATGATCAGGACGTAAGCGATCTGCTTTTCAGCGTCGCCAACTACCAGATGGGCCAGCCGCTCGATAAAGCGGTCACGCCCGCGCACATGCCGCGTCTGGCGCGAGGAGCAAACGATTGGGTCTTCTTCCTGCTCGGCGAGTACGGGCTTCGCGGCCTGAATTCCTTCGGCTTCGGGATGCCATCCGACGAAATGGAAGAAGGCGTGTTCAATGAATCCCGCTTCGACCGCGCATTGTTTCCAGCCGGCACCAAAGCGCAGCTTTCCATCGCCTGGGACGAGACCCAACCCGCCGCTTTCACAGTCGAGGTGCCCCGCCGCATCGTCATCGACCCCGGCGGAGTGCTGCAAGGCGGCCAGACCGCATATGGCGCTGCGGAAGCGGCGTTGCGTTCGTCGATAGCCGAATTGCACGCGGCCGGAGTCCAGTCCCAGGTTCAGTTCTCGCCCTTCACCGAGCATCAATCGCAAAGCGACCGCTGCCGGATATTGGGCGTGTGGATTCCCGCGGAAATCGGTCCGTCCGGCCGCACTGACGATGTGAGCCAGGGCGGCCGTTTTGGCGAGCCCGCTCTGGGAGGTACACGGTTTGAATAGAATCACGATGCCGCAATCTGTCTGGCGGGGCCGCATGCGGATGACGGTCCGGGCTCCACGAGGCGCGGTTCTCGCGCAGCGTGAGGCGTACAACCAGGTGCTGCGCAACGGCGCAAAAGTGGTCGCGCAGTTGTTCTCGGGCAAGTCGACCCAGGCCATCAATCGCATCCAGCTCGGCTTCGCTACCGAAGAGGCCGCCGCGGACGCGGTCGCGCTCACGCAGGCCAACCCTCCCCTTGCAGTCTCGGCCCTGAGCAGCCCTGTCGCTCCCGGCGCATTCACCATCGACACCACCCCATCCAGCTTCGTCCGGGTTGCGGTGAATGCGCTCTTCGTTCCGAGCGTGGCGCTGGACAAGGTGAGCGAGGCGGGCCTGTTCGCCGGGGACGATCTCTACAACCAGGTGGTGTTTGAACCGATCTCGCTGGAGCCGGGCCAGAACATCACCTTTTTCTGGGAAATTCAGTTCCCGTTCGGGCACTAGCAGGAGGCAACCCGTGAGCAACCTGACGATGAGCATTCTGGGGTTTCCAGTCGTAAACAGAGACCTCACGGTCGAGGTGCGGGACGCCGTGACGCAGAACGTCGTCAAGACGGTCCAGCCGTTCATGGATGGGACGGTGCGGATCCCGCAGATCGATCCCGGCGCCTACGAAATCACCATCCGCCATCCGAATCTCACCTTGCCGGTGCTCCAGCGGCCGGTGCGCGTCCTTCCGACCGGGGACACGCAGGTTTCGGTGCTGATCGACCCGTCGAGGTTCCGCAACACGCCGATCGAAGATGTCCCCGAGGCGAACCTCAGCCCGATCGGCGACATCGCGGCTTCGGTCGGCGAGACGATGGCGCCGCTGGGCAACAAGCAGGCCGGCGAAGCAATCCTGGCGCAGGACTGGAACCAGTTCGCGGGCGGCCTGCGCGACTTGTCCGGCGCAATCCAGGAACTGACCAAGGTGGTCAGCCCCGTCGGCCACGATCATCCCGAATACGTCAAAAAATTCGACGAGATAACCACCAATTTTCAGAACCTGCTCGACACCCTGAGCAGCGCATTCGCCGAGCTGCAGCGGCAGATTCAGGCGATGCGCCTGCGCAGCCACGTGAACGACGTGCTGGATGCGGCGGGAGTGGATCCCAAGAGCACCACGGGCAAGGAGATGCTGGGAATCGTCGATCAGCTCGACACCCAGGTGACCGCCACCCCCAGCGCGTTTGCCCGCGAGCTGCGCAACGCCGCCGTCCAGCTTGACACGAAGTTGAGCGACCTGGTGGTCGCGAATCAGAACAAGCCCGAGTTCACGAATTCCACGGCGGTCCAGCAGCTCAGCACCGCGGTCGATCTCGCCAAGCAGAATCGCGCCGACACCTACGAAGGCGAGCTCCTGCAATACAAGCAAATGGATCGGACCTTGGGGGGCGCGCTGCAAAAAGTCTCATTGAGGTAGCCATGGGCGCCAATCAACAGAAAATCGCCGCGCTGACCGACAAGCTGGCATCGCTCGGAAACAAGACTCGGGGCATGCCGATCGAGGCGGACGACTGGAACGCGCTGGTCGCCGTGCTGCAGGGCGCGCTCGAAATCGATCGCACCCAGGACGATCAGCAAGTGACCCAGCTTGCCCAGAACTTCGCCCCGCTCGAACATGAGCATCTGAGCGAGGTGGCCACGGCGTGGCTCGCGCCCGACCTGCAGGCCCGGTTCGCGGCCTCGGGAGGCGATACCAGCATCCTCCTGCGCCTGAGCCAGGTCGAGGCGCAACTCGCCGGAATCAACCATCAGTTAGCCCAGCTCTCCTCGCTTTCCGACGCGCATCAGACCGCTATCGATCGCTACGGAATCAGCGACCTGGACCGCTCCGCCGCGGTTCGCGATCTGACCGCCAAGTTCGGCACCGTGGCCGGGTTACAGACCGCCGTCAACGCCGCAACTTCCGACATCGCCGGGCTCAAGGCCAATGTGCAGACGGTTCTGGACCTGCGCCAATCCCTGAGTAATCCGGACGGGACTCCGATCAATATCGCGGGCCTCCAGCAGAGCGTGTCCGACCTGCAGAAACTGCGCGACAACCTCAAGGGAATCGACGGAACACCGGTGCGCCTCAGCGATTTGGAATTGCGCCTTAAGGATGTCGAAGATTCGGTCGGAACCTCCGCGACCGGAGGGCTCGACGGACGGATCGCCGCGGCCGTTTCCGCCGCTGAAAACCGCCTCAATAGCGCGCAGAACGAAGCCTTCAACGCGCTGCACACGCAGTTGACGGAGGAAACGGCCCGCCAGATAAGCGCGGGTCAGGCCGCTTTCCAAAAGACGCTGGACGCCAGATTTGCGAGCGCCGACCAGGCCAATCAGGCTGCCCTGGACAAAGGCCTCGCGGGATTGCGCGCCGAGACCACCGACCGCATCAGCAGCTCCATAGCCGCCGCGCAGCAGGCGCAGACCGATGCGGCCAAGGCCCTCGTCGCGCAGCAGATGGGAACCGTGCCGGGTCTAATCAACACCGCGCTGGCGGGCGCCCGCACCGACATCCTGCAAGCCGCGCACAGCGATGCGGCCACGCAGGTATCCAGCGCCGTGCAAACCGCGGTCAGCGCCTCCGAAGCGCGCATGGCCGACCAACTGAAGGCCGCGCAGACCCAATTGCAGCAGAACCTCTCGGCGATGGAAACGCGGGTGCGGGCCGATTACACCGCGGCAATCGGAGCGCTGCGCGATCAGACCTCCAGCACCATTGCGACCCAGTTCGCCGCGATGCAGCAGACCATGACCACGGCGATCAGCACCCAGGTAAAGAACGAGGTTGCCGCGAGGCTTCCGGAAATCAACGCATCTACACAGGCCGCGATCGACAGGGCGATGGCGGCGGAGGACAGCCACATCGATCAAAGCGTGGCGAACGCGACCAAATCTCTGCCGGACACGATCGCCTCGCAGGTCAAGCTGCAGATCGCGCAACTCAATGTCGCCGGGCAGATCTCGGCCGCCACCGCGCAGTTGACCACGCAGTACCGCGCCGACATCGCAACCGCCGTCAGCTCGCAGCAGGACCGCACGAGTTCCTCAATCAATGCGGCCATCACCCAGCTTCGCGGCGAGATTGCGGTCGCGCAGAGCAACGCGACCAAGGACGCGATCGCGAACGCCAACACGATGATCGGCGCCGCGCGCAGCGAGTTCTCCACCGGAATCGCCAACCTGCGAACCGAAATGCAGACCAACCTCAATCAGGCGACCGCGACGCTCAAAAGCGACTTCAACACGCGGATCGCGGCTCAATCCGCGACCACCAGGACCGTGACCGCGGTCAACCGCTGACAAAGGCCGATGATGCTTGCCGCAATCGAGATCCGGCTGGCCGCGCTCGTGAGCGACGGACTCACCGCTCGAACTCATACGCGAGTGATCCGCACTCCCGCGCCGGCGCCCGCGGCCGGCAAAGGAACCGTGCTGGTAAGCGTTGCGGGCGCGCAGGAAGACCCCTCGTTTCAGCCGGATCTTCTTTCTATCGGACAGGGAGACGACAAAAAGGCGCCCGTGCGCCGCGTGGTCGGCGTGCAATTGAACGCGCAAATCGACCTCGTAGTCACCCCGCCCACCGCGGATGAGGCCGGCGCGGACGCCGCCCATGACCTGGTGATGGATGACGCAGCTACCGTGATCTACGCGCTGCACCAGGACGAGGTGATGTCGGGCAAGGCGTTCGTCCCCGCGGACCCGGACCCCGGCTTTGACGTTCATTGCTTTAACTTCGAAAAAATGACGATGGACGGAGCATCCGCCGCACACCTGTTTTTTTCAGGGCGCGCCGATGTGTGGCCTGCCGGCAGCTCGCAGGATGGCGGCAAGATCGTAAGCATCGACTCGCTCATCGCACCGCTGCCGTTGCGGATCGAGATGGATCAGCCGGCCCTGCTGCCGGGCGGGACGACCGCGGTCCGGGTGCCCTCCTTCGCACCCACTCGGCTTGCCTCCGACGGTCATCGGACTCCGGCCAGCCTCGCGGTTTCGGTGACGAGCGATGTGCCGATCGCGCAGCGCGGCTCGATACCCGACGGCAGCCCCGGTCCTGAAACCGGGCTGCGGATTGTCCCCGTCTCGAGTCCCGCGACGGTGTTCTCTTATCGCGCGCCGGCGGCAAACGCGGGCCCGGCGCGCTGGGAATATATCCAGGTTCATCTCGCGACGGCCGATCTGCGGCGCGGCCCTCTGCTTGGCAGCGCGGCCGTGCGAATCGCGGGGAGCGCCTGATGGCAATCTTTTACGAGCCGGGAACCTCTCTCTCCCAGATCCTGCAGGCGGTCGCGAGCAACGTCGCGATCCTCATCGATACCCTGGATTTTCCCGACGAAAACGGAGGCGAGGTCACGCGCGAACTCGGAGTTCCCTACCTTGCCGGAGCCGACGACATCGACGTAACCGCGGCATCGTTGCGCTTCGAGACCAATCTCATCGAACAGGACGTCACGTTCACCGCGAAGGCCAATCCGGACGGCAAAGGCGTCGTCGTAACGCTGCCGCGCCAGATGTATCTGCGGACGGTCGAGATCAGCTATACCGCTCCGGATGCGCCGGCGGCGCCGCAGAGCCTGCGCACCGTGATTCGCGCCACCGCCGGAAAGGTCCCGGCGCCGCTGCTCGCATCTCCTTCGTTCCCCGCGGCGGGCGAGATGTATCCGCCGGTGATGGCGGGACTGGCGGTGACCGGTCTGAGCAATGGGCATTCGGTTTTGCGCTGCGACGGCCTGCTCGGAACGTCCTGGCTGATTCAGATCGCGACGGCTTCATCGCCGGTGGACATCAGCGCCCTGTCGATCGTTCCGTCGGTCCACAAGGTGACCGCGCAGGTCGCACCGGCAAATCTGCGTATCCAGATGGAAACCGTGCAGGGGGACGTAAAGCTGTGGGCCAATCCTGGAATTTTGCTGCCCGCGGCCGGCGTGCAGGAAGTGTCGATGCTCGCGCTGGGCAGGCGCCAGCTACAGGCGCTGGTCAAGCAGCCGCCCGGCGGCCCGCCACCGGCGACCCTGCCGCTGCGAATCAAGTTTCAATCGGACTCCGCCGGGTCGCTCCTTATCGACGACACGCAGCTTGAAGCGCGCTACCAAGTGATGGCCGCGGGAAGCAAGCCGCCGCCCCTGCCGATCGGCGGCGCCTGGACCGACTTGCCGCTGACCGCGCCCGCGCGCATCAACCCCGAGTCAACCTCAGTCGCCCTGCGCGTTCAGTTGAGCGGACGCGAGCTGAATGCGGGATCGCCGGACCCTCCGGTGGCCGATCCTTCCGCGGGATTCCAGGTAACGACGGATCGCTGGCTCGCCGTCTCCCGGCCTTTCCTTCCGATCGCGGGCCAGGCGGCCGGTTCCGTGCTGCCGCTGGCGGCGATTCGACTTTATTTGGCGGCGGATGCCGCCGCGGAAGCATCGCTCGAAATCCGCAACGACGCGGCCGGAAATCCCGGACCGCCCGTTTCCGCCCCCATCGCGCATCGCTTCCAGCCCGGCGAGCGCGGATGGATCGAATTCGTGCCGAAGAAGCCGATTCCGGTCAGCACCGGCGGCGCGCCGCTCTGGCTGGTGGTGCGCACCACGCGCGGGAGCGTCGCCTGGTATTGTGCGGCGCCATCCGATGGAACCGTCGCGGCTGACGCCAGGGCCAGCACGGACGCGGGCAAGACCTGGAGCGATGCGGCGCGGCCGCTCGGCGCCGGGGGCAATCCGCTCGCACAGCTTTATCATGCGATGACCGATCCGCTGCCGGCGCCATCGGTCAGAATTTTCCGCACCGGATCGGAGACTCCGCTCGGAGAGCTGTTCGCCTCGGCGACTCGGCAGAGTCCGCGCGAGTTCACGGTTGAAGGAGCCGCGATGCCCGCCGAAGTCGCATCCGCCTTCGCGGCCGCATCCGGGTCGGGCAAGGTAACGCTGCCTTTCAGGCTCTATTCGCGGAGCGTCGGAACCCTCACGGTCCAGCAGGCCGTGTTCGTTTACGATCCACAAAAAGTCAGCGCAAGCCAGGGTGGCTCCTGATGCCGACGATTCTCGAAACGCTCGAACAACTGCCGATCGGCAAGCTTTCGGCGCATCTGGATCTCGCGCACGGCACCGCGAGCTTTTCCGCCGACGCGATCCTCGATCCGGAGAATCTGCTCGGCGATCTCGGGCACGTACTCAAGAGCGTCAAGCTTCCGACCAACCCCGCCGACATAACCGATTCCGTCACCAAAGCGTTCGGGCAGTTGCAGCAGTTCGCCCAGCTTCCCGACCTCGGCATCCTCGGCGACATCGGCAAGGGACTCGGCGAGCTGGTCGAGGTGCTGGAATCGCTGGCCGGAAACTTTGGCGGCGATTTGACCAAATTCGCCGAAAATCTCGTGTCCGACTCCGGCGGTATCGAAGACCTTCTCAAAAACGCCGCGGAGCAGATGCTGCAGGCGCTGCCGATAAACCAGCTCAAGGAGCTTTCCGATGCGCTGGGTGCGATCGGCGCGTTGGTGAATCATCGGCCGCAGAAGCCCGAAGACGTGGCGGAAATATTCGCGCAACTGGTGGCGGGTGCGAGCCTGGACGAACTGAATGCGCCGAGCGCCCATCTCGACGAGTTTCTCGGCTCGATCCGTAACGCGGGCGGAGATTTCAATCTCGTCACCACCGAGATCAATGGCCTTACCACCCGCGTGCGCGCCGCAACGTCACTGATCCTGCAGGGAGAGGCGAACGTTGATGCACTGGTCGCGGAGATCCAGCAGATCGGCGCAGGACTCGATCTGTTGGCCGGCAACACTATCGCCGGGGCCTTAGGCCGCCTCACCACGGATCTGGCGGCGCTCGATCCCGGTCCCCTTTTCGACCGCGCCACCAGCGCCCTCGAAGCTCTGCTCGACAAGATCCCGCACGTGAACTTCGACTTCGTCGAGACAATCGGAGAAACCGTCGGCCAGATGCTCATGAACATCGCGAGCACCACCGAAGCCGAGCTGCAGGAGAAGTTCAGCGAGCTGATGCAGCGGCTGCAGGGCGATTTCGCGCTCAGCGGCGTGGCCGATGCCACCGCGGACATTGACCGCCTGTTCGACTACCTGGTCGGCCTGATCGAAGAGATCCCGCTGCGGCGGCTGCGCCATCAGCTGGTCGATTTCCTGGCCGGAATCGAGGCGAAGATCCGCTCCTTTGATGGATTCTCGGTGCCCAATGCGTTCCGCGACGAAGTCGCCAAAATCTCCGACGCGATCGACCACTTCGATACCAATGCCGTCAAGCAGAAGGTGCAGGGGATCGTCCAGCAGATAAACGATCTGGTCTCCAAGTTCCCCATCAACGACATCAAGCAGGAGGCCGACGGACTGATCACATCGGTCAACGGCGTAGTGCAGCAGATCGAACCGCTATTCGACCAGGTCAATCATCAACTGGACGGGCTTGCGGACCAGGTAAACCAGATCGATTTGAGCGCCGCCGGCCAGCAAGCCATCGGGCTGATACACGACATCCGCACCAATATCGAAAACGTGGTGGGATCGGGCGACCTGCCCGCGCCCGCCAAAGCGGCGATTAGCACCGGCGCGGGCGCGCTCAAAAGCCTCAACCTCGCGGTCGATATCACCGATCCGTTCAACGCCGCACTCAATCAGATCGATCCCTCGATGGTGCTGGCGCCGGTGCGCCCCGTCCTCGACAAGGTGCAGCTGACATTGGGCAAAGTGACGCCTTCGGCGCTGATCGCGCAGCTCGATGGCCCGTTCGAGCAATTGCAAAAGGAGCTCGACCGCCTTAAGCCGGCCAACCTGCTCGCGGCCGTGACCGGCGAGTTCGGCCGCTTCATGGAAGAGGTTGCCAAGGGCGATCCGCAGGCCCTGGTTGCGCCGCTGGTTGCTCCGCTCGAAGCGGAGTTCGAAAAGCTGATCGATGCGATCAAGCACGCACTGGACCCCGCGCCCCTGTTCGCTCCGCTGCGCGATGCCTACGCGCGGCTCAAGGACCTCCTCAAGCAGCTCGATATCGGCAAGCTGCTCGGTGCGCTGATGGAGCGGCTTTCCGACATCCCCGACGGCATGAACTCGGCGGTGAAGAACGCGATGGGTTCGCGGGGATTTGCTCCGGGATCGAATCTGCCGCAGGCGGCGATGGGAGATCTGCAGATGGGCGATTTTTTGCGGCCCATCACTCATTTCCTCGGACAGTTGCGGCATCAGATCGCGTCTCTCGCGCATGACCTCCTGCAGAAGGCATGGGACCTGCTCCGCAAGCCGCTCATGGCGCTGGACGAGCTGGCGCAGCCCGCCATCGGCTTCGTCGGAAAAATCGCGCAGGAAGTGGACAGCCGCCTGGCCGCGCTGGACCTGTTCGCTCCCACCGGCGCGGCCGCCGATCTGCGCGCGGCGCTCGAAGACCTGATCACCGCGCAACACAGCATCCAGGGCGATGCCTCCGTCGATGCGTCGCTGGGGCAGGCCGTCGCGCACCTGGACTTGAGCCTCCGCGCGAATCTGCTCGAAGGCCCGCGGCAGAACGCCGAAGTGCAGCGCCAGCGCCTCCATCAGACCGCCACGCCGCTCGATCTCTACGGCACGGCGCTCCAGGTCGGCGAATTTTATTCCGCGATCTTTCCGGACTCGCTGCGCAGCGACGCGCCCGTTGACGACATCATGGCGGTGGTAAACGGCCTGCTCGACAAGTTCGACCTTAACCCGCTCGCCGACAAGCTCGACGAAATCGGCAAGCAGGCGATGGCGAAGCTGAAGGACCTGTTCAACACGATCATGAAGGGCGTATTCGAGCTGCTCGATGCGGGATTCGGCCTGCTCGATCAGTTCATGCCGTCCGGCATCTTCGATCGCTTCAACAAGGGCATCGCCCGCATCGTCGCGGAGTTCGATGTGCTCGACCCTGCGCCGATCGAAGCCGAAGTTCGCGCGATGGTGGATGCGCTGGTTTCGGTGTTCGACCAGTTCTCGCCCAGTCATCTCGCCACGATGCTCGGCGGAATTTTCGAGGCGCTGCAGGCCAAGCTCAACCTGATCAACCCGGTGGCGATCCTCGGCGACCTGTCCGCGATCGACAACGCGCTCGCGCAGTTCGGGCAATTGAAGCCGTCAGTCGTGCTCGCGCCGCTCGTGCAGAGCACCGCGGGCCTGACCGAGATGTTGCAGAAGGTGTCAACCCTCAATGTCGGCGACACCGTGATCAAGGCGGTGGCCAAGCTGAAGGAACAATTGGAAGAAATCGTGGCGGGCGTGCAGCAGGAGCTGCAGGCCTTGCTCGATTACCTGGAAAGCCTGGCAGGAGACAGCGGTGGCTCTGTTTCAATTTCCGCGTCCGTTGGATAACGACCTCGTCCACGATCCCGCGCGCGGAATGCGCGCGATATCGTACGACGCGGCCGGCCGCATCGCGCGCGTTCGTCTGGCCGACGGCATCGTGATCGACATAGAACGCGATGCGTCCGGAGTGCTGCGCTCCGTGCGCGCCAGCGACGGGACCTTCGTCGAGGCCACGAGCGCTCCGCGCGGCCGATGGCGCATCGACGCCAACGATTACCGGCTCGACGCGATCTTCCGCGCGGAAATTTGCAAGCTCTCCACCGCCGCGGGCGACATCTCATGGGAGCGCGATCGCCTTGGCCGCCTTGTCCGGGTCGAGTTGCCCGGCGCGCCCGCGGCTCTGGTTTACGAGCCGTCACACGACGGCGTGCGCATCGGATGGGAAACCGGGCGCGAGCTTTTGCGCGCATCTTCGGACGGCTCGGTCGAATGGGCGCAGGGAGTGTGGCGCAACGAGACCTCGAAAACGCGCCGCCGCTGGACTATCGAGGATCCGGCCGGCCATAACCGCGCCAACCTGAGCATAGACCTCGATCGGCTGGGCCGCCCCGTGCGCCGCGAATGGTCGGACGGGGCCGCGGAGATTTTCCGCCGCGACGATCGCGGACGCCTCGCGCATTGGGAACGGACCGGTCGCGCGGGCTGCTCGATGTCCTTCGAATACGACTCGCGCGGATGCGTCGGGTGGCGAATCAACGAGGCCTTCGAACCGTGGACCCTCGATGAAGCCGGACGCGTCGTTCGTGTCGGGTTCGATCGCTTCTACTCTTACGATCCGAACGGACGCCGTATCGCTTTCGCATCCGCCGATCGCCGCTGGCGTTACAGCTACGATGCGCTCGGGCAACTGCGCAGCGCCGAAACCGCCGGCTTTCGCCAAAGCTACCTCTACGATGGTCTGGGGCGGCGATGCGCCGTCACGGCGAACGGAAAACGCCGCTTCGAGCATCGCGACCCGCAGGGCCGGCTGTGGTGCGTGACCGATGAATCGGGCCGTATGCTGTATGCGTTTGTGTGGCTCGACGACCGCGCGATGGTGCGGCTGGAGCACGGAGCAATCGCGGAAGTCTTTCTTTGCGATGAGCAATCGACACTGCTCGGAGTTTGCGGCACTGATCGCGACGATCTCGTCGTGACTCCCGTCGCGGAGCCTCCGTTCGGCGCCGTTTCGCACGACAAGCGCCCGACACTGCACGGGCATTTCGGCGATACGGCGACCGGGCTCATCTGCTTTGGCGCGCGCGATTACGATCCCGCCACCGCGTCGTTTCTGATTCCCGATCAGTTTCACGGCGCCGAGGATGATCCGCGCCGATGGGGCGGAGCCGGCGATGCCGAACTCCGGACGGCGGCCGAAGTTCCCGCCGGCGGTATCCATCCCTATGCCCTGTCGCAGTTCGATCCCGTGGGCCGCGCGGACCGCGACGGCCATGTGATGGCGGGCAACGTAATCGGCTGGATTCTCAATATCCCGCTCTCACTGACCTGGGGATGGCCGTTCACGGCGGTGTCGGGATTCTTTTTCCTGCCGGTCGATCTGTATTTCGAGCTGATCGGCCGCGTCATCCAAATCTTCCGCCTGATTTTCGATCACGGCGCTGACCGCCGCGCGCCCGGCTACAGCACGTTCCCGTGGCCCAACCATTCGATCTTCGGCACGCGCCTGTTTTCGGGAAGCGTGCGGCAGGGCCAGATTGCGTTTTCCTTCAATGGCTTCCTGCCGCGCGTGATCTCAGGCCGCGGCATCGACGGCGACCGCGCCACCACTATAGGCCAGGTAATCTGGATTCGGCAGGGCGAGCTGAACGCGCTGGCCCGCGCGCGAGTGGTGCGCGCCTACGATATCGAGGGCGGCGGCGCGCTCATCGCCTTCAACCAGGATCCGGCAAAGCATTCGGTGCTCGCGATCACCTGCACCGACTCCAAGGGCAAACAGTACATCCACGGCTCGCACTGGACCCGCGGTCCGGGCAACACGATCGTGCTGCGCGGCGGCAAGGAGACCTTTGGCGACGTGGCCGATGCTTCCGGCCACAAGCCGTTCTATCTGCACCTGGCGAAGCCGATTCCGCTGGACGCTCCCGTGCCGACGAGCAAGGGCGACAAGGAAAAGCTGTCGATTGCGGAATATGTGCACGATCCTGGGGCGCCCGCGCCGGGCGCAAGCCGCTCGACGGTGCAGCTCGACAACAGCGTCGCTTTCGCAATCCGGATGAAGGCCAATCCCAAGGTGAATCCCAAGGACTGGCTGCAACTCTCCTTCCCCGACGATCTCCATATCGATCCCGTGTACGTTCTGGTCGCGCTGGTCGACAAGGACAGCGAGTCGATGTTCGGGCGCTACACGGCGATCCTGTATCAAGGATTTCCGACGCGGGTGATCACTCCTCCCGCGCCCCCCGGCGGCGGTCCCGCACCTGCCGCGCCGCCGCTCAAGGATCTCGAGGCGCGCCGCATCATCGCGGATACCGGCCGCGCCGCCATCGACGGATGGGTAACCGACGGCGCGAACAATGCGCTGCGCAAGCCCGACGCCGCGGGTGTGCTGGCCGACGTTCCCGATCTTCATAAGGATGATCTCCTGCTCATCACCGCGACGACCGCGGCCGCGGCATTCCCCGCGCTCACCTCGGACCCGCCGCCGGCCAACGACACCACCGGCGCGGCGATCAAGAAACTGGTCTCGAGCGTCAAGCTGACCGCGGCGCTCGATGGCGCACACGCCTTCGGCACGGCGGAAGTGCGCATCCTGCGCCTCGCCGGAAAAAGAGTGGGCGGCTCGGTCGAAGCGTCAGCGCATCCTGAGCAGATAAAGTTCGACGGCGACGATCCCGATGCGGACAAGGATCAGTATGTCGCGGTGACGCTGGGCGCCGGCGGCGACCCCGCATACGCCGTGGTAACCGGCTACACCAATCATGTTTTGACCGTGCAGTGGCTCGCGGCGCCTCTCGTCGTGCCGGCGGATAAGACGCCGGTCTTCGTCCAGCGTCTCGATGCGAGCAAGGAAGACGACGAGAAGGCGACGTCAAAGAATCCCGCGGGCGATGCGGCCGATCTGGAGGTGCCGCGCACCAAGGCCTTCGTCGCCGACGCGATCCTGCTGTTCAAGGAAAACAACAATCAGCAGATCAGGGTGCTGAAGGAAGTCTCCAAGGTCCGGATCGAGCTCAGCGACGACGTGGTGGGTACCGTGTCGTTCAAGGTGCAGCCGGCCAAGGTCGATCCGGACTTTTCCAGCGTCAGTTCGATCGAGCGCGCCACGCTCAACCGGTTCCTCAAGCAGACCGGCGGAACCGCGCCATCCGCGTACAAGAGCTTCCCGCAAAGCATCATCAGCATCGTGGGCAGCCCTTTCGTGTACGGGAACGTTCCGAACAACAGCTTCGCGGTGCTCCACGAATTCTACATCCGCAGCGACTCTCCCGATCTGCAGGAGGACTATCCGCTGCGATGGCGTCCGTTTTCGTACGGCGGCGCCGAGTACTTCCTGCTGACTCGCGACCTTCCGCTCTATACCGATGGCGGAACTACCGTCTGGTACTACGATCGCGACGAGCCGCTTAAGGCGAATCTGAACCCGCCGCCGGCGGATTTCACCGTCTTCGAGTACACGGCGAGCAACGCCAAGCGCGACGACGACGGCGCCACGCGCATCCTCGGCGCCGAAGCGGAAGCTCTGGTGCCCGAAGAACCCAGCTACCATTTCACGCTCCACGATTCGCTGCTCGAGCACGAAACCCATCATACGATTCAGAGCGCGCGCTACGGCCCGTTCATGGGCGCGTTGCCGCTATGGTCGCTGCTGCAGGACACGGCGGATTTCGTCGCGCTGGGCAAAAACGAAAATCCGCCCAAGTGGATAACCGCCACCGTGCCGAGTTCCGGCGGCGGCAGCCAAGGCATCACCTGGTACCAGATCGCCAGCATCGGCGGGATCATGACCCTGGCCTGGAAGTACCTGCTGCTGCTCCCCTTCTACGCGAGCACCAAGCTGCGCGATGCGATCCTGAAGCTTGATTACAACGATCTCATGAAGGTGATGAGCCCGGTCTGGAGCGCGACCATCGAGCATTGGCCGCGGCCCGACAACACCGCCTCGCCGGTCGATCCCGCCAATCCGTTTTCCCACGATGTCGGGCAGGTGATCGCGGAGTTTCTGCTGCGCGCGATGGACCTTCGCACCTGGGTGCCGTTCCTCGGGATGATTCCGACGTGGCTCGGCGACGGTCCGCGCAACTTCGTCGAGCAGCAGGCGAGCCGCGCATCGGGCGACCTCTACTCGACCATCCTGAGCGCCAACGACGAATTCAACCGCGACACGCGCCCGTTCCTGGGACTGTTCGGGCGCGGCAGCCAGGATGCCGACCTTAAGAAGCCGATTGGAAGCGTGGTGCGGATGATGATCTTCGCGGGCGGCCGCTACGATCGGCTTTTCCTGCACGAAGGCGCCGATCAGACCGGATGGGCCTTCAAATACCAGGATACGTTCGAAATCCATCCCGCCATCAGCATCAAGATCGTCTCCGGCGGCCTGGTGCATCCCACGCTCTATCAGCCGACGGGCGCGGCGCCTCCAACCATGCCCATCGAAGGTCCCGACGGCACGGTCCTCAACTTCGACAACTATCCCGCTAACGGCGAGTTCATCCCGAGGCTTCGCGCGATGGTTCCGGTGCCGGGGCAGGTGGCGCGCGCCGCGGGCTTTTATTTCGCCGCCGTCACGCCCGGCGCCTATCACATGGAGTCATACGACTCGGACGCTTCCGATCCGAAGCGCAACGCGAAGACCGCGGTCGTCGATCTTACCTTCGAAAACGGCAAGGTAACGCTGGGCGATGAGGAGGTGCAGTGGGCGGCTCCGACACCTCCGGCGGGCGGCGCCGCATCGGCAGGCACGGGAGTCACGCTCAAGCGCTTCTATACCGAGACCGCCGACTTGAAGATCGAGGACCAGGACCTGCAGCTATTTACGATAAAGGATAGCGGCCCCGCCGGGCTGATCACGCGAACCGACACCAAGAACGGCATCACCATCAAGATTTCCGGGGCTCCGGCAGCGCCGCCCGCCGCGCCCCAGCAGACCCGCATCCGCATCTTTCGCGTCCTCAAGAAGAACGACCCCGATCCAAAAAAGAACGATCCGGCCTTTGACCTCTACTACGGAAAGCACGTCGACGAGTTGAAGGACGTTCGCAGCTTTCTCGACAAGGACCTGTGGTTTCCGTTTCGCGACTTTATCCTCGAAGTGGATTCTCTGCCGCCCCTGGCGCCGATCAACATGAAATCAAACGAGAAGAAGACCGTCTCGCTCGCATTGGCGCTGGAACGCCAGGAGAAATTCACGCTGCGACTCGACCTGCCGGCAGGCAAGCCCCGGCCGCTGCCCGGCACGGCGCCGGTGCCGAATCTCGCTAAGAAGAGAATCGGCAAGTCAACTACGGTTTCGCCGCGCGGCGAGGATTGGCAAATCGGGCCGCTCGACGACCTGATCGAGGACGACGCCACCTACAAACTGGAAGTCGAGTACGGGCCCGCCGATCGGTCGGCAAAGGTGATCTGCCAGGTAACGGTCGAGCCGGTCATCAAAATCACGGGGCCATCGCCACTAGTCGCGAAAAAAGGCAGCCCCCTGACGCTCACCGTCGCCGGCGCCGGAGGCTCATTCGACGTGAGCATGAAACCCAGCCTCACAAACGTAACCGCAAAGCGAGCCGGCGCCACGGTGGTCGTAACGGTAGCGGACGCAGGCCCCAACATCGCCGAGCAGGACGTGGTGATAACGGTAGACGACGGCAACAACAAAGGCCGCCGCACAATCAAGGTCTCCCGCCCGTAACGAGCTGGCTTCTGAATTGCCTCGGGTCAACGCGGCCGTGGCTCAGCGATCGCATCCAATCTTCGCACCCTCTATCGTTCCCAAATCTGACGGCCCCGGGCAGCGCGATCCTTATCGGTCGCACGGATGCCTGAACGTCGCTCGGACTCTGTCCATATTCGCGCCGAAAGGCACGCCTCAAGCAGGCCGCGCTCAAATTGCCCAAACAAAGAGCGATATCGGACATTCGGCGAGGGCACCGCAAAGCATCGGATAGCTCAGGCAGTCCTGGTCCATCGCGTCGCGCGCCGAGGCTCGCAGCTATTGCGGCAGCGAGTCGAAGGCGCTCCGTTCTTGTGCTCGTAACAACGCCGGACCAGCGCGCGCTTTGCGAAGGCTATTCCCTGGGCCTCTTTACTGCATCGCTGATTTCATTTGGTGCGCCGTCGCGGACTCGAACCGCGGACCCGCTGATTAAGAGTCAGCTGCTCTACCAACTGAGCTAACGGCGCACCGCTGGAGGATGCTTACGTAGCAGGATGTCTGGGGTGAGTGAAGGGACTTGAACCCTCGACCACTGGAGCCACAATCCAGCGCTCTACCAACTGAGCTACACCCACCGCTCTATGTCCGCCGGACCCGCTGGCAGCCCGGACCAGTTTGCGTGGCGCGCCAGAAGGGATTCGAACCCCTGACCCACGGCTTAGAAGGCCGTTGCTCTGTCCACCTGAGCTACTGGCGCAATCGGGGCGAGCCGATTTGAACGGCCGACCCCCTGCTCCCAAGGCAGGTGCGCTACCAGGCTGCGCTACGCCCCGTAACCGTACAGCGTTAACACACCCCCCGATCTCGCTCAATCCTTGATGCGAACGCGGCGCGATTTCGCATCTTCCGCGCCCCATCGATCGCGCCTCGAAGCCCATCGTCCGATCGCATCCGATCGCTGCCGCGTTGTTCGCTATCGAACACTCGCGCTCACGATGCGAAAGCGGTCGCGCCGGCTCCTCGCCTCGCCACCCGCGATGAAGCCAGCCGCCGACCGAGGTCGTATCCGGCGATGACACCTCCTCGATAGACTGCGGACCTGGCTCCGATGCCTGTCCGCTTTCGCATCTCCAGCCGATGCGCAAAAGCGCCACATCGCTGTGTCACCGCATCGCCACGATTGCGCCGAGTGCAGCGGGGTTCACGACATCTCGCGAATTGCCAATGATTCCAACGGCGGCCGCGAATCGATCGCATCGTGCAAAAGCCCTGAAATTTCGCTGGATTCATCGAGATTTCCGAAGGCTTCCCTCACGAATTCTCGCAGATCGCGAAATTTTGCGGGATCGAACCGCGTTGATTTCCAAAGATTTTTCGTGGGCACACCATTTGCTTTTGATTCCGCCAAGCGCTGCCAATCTCCTCCCCCGAGAATCAACAGCGCCTGTCCCCAAGCACGGCCGGGCTACGCACCGCAGGCCCCCCACCCGCGGTCCCCAAAGGTAGCCCGGCCTTTCTCTTTTCCTGATCAGCGATCGTCGCTCATCGCGGTTTCCGGCCGGGTCGCCAGCTTCCATACGTCGCGGGCATATTCGAGCACCGTGCGATCGCTCGAAAAAAATCCCATCCGCGCCACGTTCAGAATCGCCTTGCGCACCCACGTCGCCCGATCCAGGTACTCGCGCGCCACCTCCTTCTGCTTCTCGATGTACGAAGCGAAGTCGGCGACGATGAAGTACGGATCATGAACAAGCAAGCGATCGGGAATCGCCCGGAACAGTCCCGGCTCGCGCGGGCAGAAGCGGTCCGACGAGAGCGCATCGAAGACCCTCCTCAGCCGCTCATCGCTCTCGTAGTACTTGCGCGGCGCGTAGGTCGCGCTCGCGCGCAGCTCCTCGATTCCTTCCGCCGTGAGGCCGAAGATGAAGATGTTCTCGGGGCCGACGGCCTCGCGAATCTCGATGTTAGCGCCGTCCAGCGTGCCGACGGTCAGCGCCCCGTTCATCGCGAATTTCATGTTGCCCGTCCCCGACGCTTCCATCCCCGCCGTCGATATCTGCTCCGATACGTCCGCAGCCGGAATGATCTTCTCCGCCATCGAGACCCGATAGTCCGGCAGGAACGCCACCCTGATCAGTCCCCGCGTGCGCTCGTCCTTGTTGATGACGGCGGCGAGGCTGTTGATCAGCTTGATGAGCATCTTGGCGGCCCAGTAGCCCGGAGCTGCCTTGCCCGCCAGCAGGTAGGTGCGCGGGACGATGGGCTCGATGCCGTCCTCGACCAGGGCCAGGTATTCGTGGACGATGCCGAGGACCATCAGGAGCTGGCGCTTGTACTCGTGGATACGCTTGGCCTGCACGTCGAAGATCGTGGAGGGATCCGCCTCGACGTCCGCGACGCGCTTGACCAGGGTTGCGAGCCGTTCCTTGTTTTCGCGCTTGATCCGGGCGAAACGCTCCTGGAAGCCGGGATCGTCCGCGTAGTGCTCGATGCCGCGCACTTCCTCGAGGTTCGTGAGCCATCCCCGCCCGACGGTTTCGGTCAGAAGCGCGGCCAGCCCCGGATTCGCCATCCAGATCCATCGCCGATGCGTCACGCCGTTGGTCTTGTTGCTGAAGCGTTCGGGCCAGAGGCGGTAGAAGTCGGGAACCAGCCGCGTCTTGACCAGCTCCGAATGGAGTTTCGAGACGCCGTTGACCGAGTGGCTGCCGACGATCGCGAGATGGGCCATCCGCACCTGCGGATTGAAGCCGTCCTCGACGATCGAGACCCGGCCGGCGAAGTCGGGATCGTTCGGCCTTAGCGTTATGGCTTCGGCCAGAAAGCGGCGGTTTATCTCATAGATAATTTCGAGATGGCGCGGGATGACGCGCTGCATCAAATCGACCGGCCATCGCTCCAGCGCCTCCGGCATCAGCGTGTGATTGGTAAACGCGATCGCGTCGCGCGTCGCCTCCCACGCGATGTCCCACGGGACGTCGTACTGGTCCAGGAACAGGCGCATCACCTCGGCCACGGCGAGCGCGGGATGCGTATCGTTGAGCTGGATCGCGACGCGCGACGGAAAATCGTGCACATCCTCTCCCCGCGCAAAGAAGTCGCGGACGATATCGCGGGCGGCGCAGGCGACAAAGAAGTACTCCTGGAGCAGGCGCAGCTCTCGCCCCGCCTGGCCCGCATCGGACGGGTAAAGCACGCGCGATATCGTCTCCGACACGATCTTCTGCTCGACGGCCTTTACGTAGTCGCCGGCGTTGAAGATCTGCATGTCGAACTCATCGGACGCGCCGGCGGCGAACAGGCGCACGAAGTTGACCGCCGGGCTCTGATACCCGGAGATAGGAAGGTCGGAGGGGATGCCCACGACGCCGCGCCAATCGACCCATTGCGGCTTGTATTCGCCGTTGCGATCGAAATTCCGTTCGATCCGCCCGTAGACGGGGACGATGACCGATTGCTCGGGGCGCGGAATCAGCCAGGGCGACATCTCCCGCCGCCAACTGTCCGGCCGCTCGTGCTGAAAACCCTCGCGCACTTCCTGGCGAAACAGCCCGAACTCGTAGTTGATGCCGTAGGCGTAGCCGGGCATGTCCAGCGTCGCGAGCGAATCGAGAAAGCATGCGGCGAGGCGGCCCAATCCGCCGTTTCCGAGCCCGGCGTCCGGCTCCTCGTCAAACAGCAGGTTCAGGTCTATTCCGTTTTCGCCCAGGAACTCGCGGCATCCTTCGATGATCCCGAGATTGAAGAGATTGTTTTCGAGCGAACGCCCGATCAGATATTCGAGGGAAAGATAGAATAGCTTTTTGGATCCGCTGCGCTCGAAGCGCGCCCGCGTCTCCAGCATCCTCTCGACCAGCATGTCGCGCACAGCCAGCGCCGTAACGCGATACCAGTCATGCTTCGACATCTGCACGCGCCGCTTGGCGACGGTGAAGCGAATATGATGTTCGAGAAGGCGGACAAAGAGTGCGTTGCGGTCTTCAGTCGTAGTGGCAGTCGGCATATCAGACATTTCGCGGCGCGTATCAACCTCCGGGTCCATGATGAAACTTTTCGCCCGAGCGCCCTCCAGGCATCAGGATGCTTTCGCTGGCCGGTCGCCGGCTCTGAAATGACGACCGGAAGGCATCCCCCGAGTTCTGATCATTCCGCGCAACGTAAGGGCGCGCAACTGGTTTTCGCCCGCCCTGCCTCGGCTCACCTCGCGGCGGCGCCTCACGCAGCCTTCGCCTGAGCGGAGTTATCCGGCGGGCGGACGCGGGAAAGGACGGCGTGTAACGGCACAATCATTTGGTGTAATAAGATCGCCCGTGAGCAGCAAAGTTTCGATCCGGCGGACCCTGACGCTGCCGGTCGCGCCCTTGCCAATCCTGGTGTTGTCTGTGATGGCGGCGGGATGCGATCCGATTATCACGATTGCCGGGGCGAATTTTCCGAGCTGGCTGCTTTGCATGCTGGCGGGGGCTGTCCTGGCCGGGCTGGTACGGCCCTTGCTGCTCGTGACGCGGCTCGAATCCTACGTCGGACCGCTCACGATCTTTTACCCGAGCCTGATCGCGATGCTCGCGATGATCGTGTGGGTGATATTCTTCAATCGAACGTAGGTGGCGATGGGGGCAGACGGGGCCATGGTCCGCGTGGGAGCCGGCCGGCGAATCGCGGGAATAGTGACGGCGGCCGCGGTTTACGCAATCACGCTCATCCTCGCGGTCTATATCACGCGTATCTACTTTCTTTTCCCGCAGACCGACGACGCGTACGTGCGCGCCAACACTGTCGGAATCGCGCCCCATGTAAGCGGACCGATCGTCGAGCTTCCGATCAAGGATAATCAGCACGTAAAAAAGGGCGACCTCCTGTTCGTCGTGGACCCCCGCCCTTATCAAGCCGAACTCGATGCGGCGGTCGCGAACGTCGATCTCACCAATCTGCAGATCAACGCCCTCGACAATTCGATCTCGGCGGCGAAGGCCCGCCAGGCGCAGCTCGAAGCCGATCGCGCCTACGATCAGCAATATCTCAACCGGCTGATACCGCTGCTTCCCGACAACTTCGTGACCGAAAACGACGTGGTCAATGCGCGCACCAAGCTGGCCGCTGCCAAGGCCGCCGTCGATAACGCGCGCAGCGAGGTCGAGCGGGCCAAAAACGAGCTCGGAAAATACGGCGATATCAACGCGCGCCGAAAGGCCGCCGAGGCCGCCGCCTACAAGGCCAGGCTCAACGTCCAGTACTGCTTTGTCTACGCGCCGTTCGATGGTTACGTCACCAACCTCAACATCGCGGTCGGCCAGTACGCCAACGAGGGCCGGGAAGTGGTGAGCCTTGTCGATGATCGCGAATGGTACGTGATGGCGAATTTTCGCGAGACCTTCCTCGCGCATATCCGGCCCGGGATGCATGCCGAGGTCTTTTTGCTCGGCTATCCGAACGTCAGATTTCAGGGACGCGTCGAGGGGGTGGGATGGGCGCTCTTTCAGGACAATGGCGCCACCGTCCAGGGCCTGCCGCGCGTCGACCCGACGCTCAACTGGGTGCGGCTAGCCCAGCGCTTTCCCGTACGCGTCACCCTTGAAAATCGCGACCCGCGCTATCCCTTCCGGATGGGAGAAACGGCGGTCGTGACGATCAAGGGATGGCAGTAGGCGCGGCCGCCGGAGGAATCGCGCCGGTCGCAAACGTAACCGCAGCCGCCGATATCAGCAACTCCGCCTTGCTCTGGATTAGCGTGTAGCGGGCGGCCGCCAGCTCGCGCTCCGCCGACAACAGATCGATGATCGTCGCAAGGCCGTGGTTGTATGACTTGACGTTTGAGTCATAGGAGGACTGCGATGCAGTCAGGAGCGCTTCGGCGTAATCGTACTTGCGGCGCGCCGTCAGATAGCTGTAGTAGGCGCGCCATACGCCCGCGGCTACATCCAGCTCGGCGCTCTTCAGATCGGCGCGGGCCGCATCGCGCTCCGCTTCCGCCTGCCTGAGCGAATTCACCCGTGAAAATCCGGTGAAGAGATCCCACTTGAGAGTCACGCCCGCCCCGTATTCGGGCGCCGCGGCCGTGAAGGTCGGAGTGGGAGGATTGGACAGCCGGTAACGGAACGCTTCTTCACCATAGAAGCTGGTAAGCGAGAGCGTCGGGTAGAAGGATGCGCGCGCCAGGTCCACATCCGCCTGCCGCGCGCGCACGGCCGACACCCTCGCGGCGAGATCGGGACGCTCGCGCACGGCAGCATCGATGAGCTGCTCGACATCGCTGCCGAGCGATTGCGGCAGCGCCTGATCCTTGAGGGGCGCCACCTCGGGTGCCTGATCGGCGCGGACTCCGAGCGCGACCGCCAGATCGGCCTGGGCGAGGCTGACCGCCAGGCGCGCATTCTCGAGATCGTACTCGGCCTGCGCCTCGCGCTGGCGCGCGAGCAGCACTTCGGGCTGGGTTGCCAATCCGTTCTGCTGGCGGCGCTCGGCGTTGGTCCGATCTCTGGTCGCGAGCTTGAGGGTTGCCTCCGCGGCGGTCACGTCCGCGCGGGCCGCATCGAGCCCGTAGAATGCCCGCTCAACGTTGAAGACCACTTCCTGGACCTGGCGATTGAAAAGGAGATTGGCCGCGATGAGTTGATTCAACGCCGATGCCGCCTGCGCATCGCGCCGCCCGAAATCGATCAGATCGTAATCGAGCGAAACGATGCTGCGGCTTTGCCAGGTCTTCATCACTCCCCAGTGCTTCGGCACGAGATCCACCAGCCGCTGGTAGCCGTTGTCGCTCTCGGTGCTGACCAAGGGATAATACGGCGCGCGCGCCTTGCCGGCGGCGGCAGCCTGGGCCTGCGCGGCCTTCCACGCTCGCTGCGTGGCCGGATTTCGCGCCAGGGCGAAGCTGATCAATTCTCCGAGGCCGAGAGGCCGCCCCCGTTCGGACGACGGCAGATCGGACAGCGCCACGGTATCGGTGGCCGAACCTACCAGCGCGCGCGAGGCCGGCGGCGGCGACCATTCCCGCTCGACCATCGGCGGCGCCCACACATTCGGGTTCAACTCCACCTGCTCGGCGCTGCGGGTGCATCCCGCCATCGCGATCAGAGCACAGATGCCGGGGCATAGGAGGCGGGCGGCGATGCGAGGTGCGATCGTCTTGGGCGTCTGGCTGCGAGTCGAGTAAAAGTGCATAAAGATTTCACCCATCCGGAGTGAGAATTTCACCGTCGAAAGCATCCTTAAGCTCTTTGAAAACGTGCGCGAGGTCCAGCATCCCGGTCCCGATGGTCAAGCGATGGCATCCGTAAATGAGATGATGCCGATGCCGGCGGCGGAGGCCGGCCGCCAAGCGTTTTCGATTCGCGCAACTCTCAATTCGTGGGCCGCCGAACTCGCCCCCTTTCCGGGCCGATGGCGGCGGGCGGCGCGCGTCGCCTTCGTAACCGCAATCGGCGCCGGATTGATGGCATCGGTTCAGATCGTGAACCCCCTCGGACTTACGCTGCTCGTCAGTCTTGCCGTGCCTGAGTTCGCGCTCGGCCTGGGCACCGCGATCTGTTTCCTGGTGGCAGCCGCGGCGATCCAGACGCTGACGTTGTTCCTGGCGGGAGCGACGATTGACAACCCGGTCGTTCACATCTGCGTCTTTATCGCTTTTGCCGCCGTAACCACTTACCTCATCTACGGAGTCCCCAGGCTCGGCAGGCTCTGGTTGTGGATTCAGATTCCCGCCGCGACCGCCTTCTATATGGTGGTCTTCGACCGCAAGACGCTTGGATGGGACAACGCGCAGATGTTCTCCGGGGTGGCAATTGCGGTTGCGCTCCTGTGGCTCTTCAACAACGTCATCTGGCCCGAACCGGCCACCTCGGTTCTCGCAAGATCGCTCACGACCACGCTTGCCCGATCCCGCCGTAGGCTCAGCCTGCTCATCGGGATCTTCGTTGGCGACACGCCGGTGGAACGCGACCGCGCGGTCGCATCCAAGCTCGCCTACCATATGGCGTTGGCGGCGCCGGTCACGCGCGCGGCGGGAAAAGTGCGGACGACCGCGGCGCTGCTCGCGACCGTGATGGTCGCGGAACGAATCCATAACCAGATCGACCGTCTTTGCATTCCCGCTTGCAGCCAGGCGGGAGCGAGCCTTTCCGACGCGACCAAACGCGAGCTCGTGGAGACTGCCGGCATTCTGGAAACCGCCCTCGATGAGTACATCGCGGGGATTGGTCCCGACGGAGAGTCGAAGCAGCCAGGCCATTTCGATTCGCTGGCAGCCTTTCGCGCCCGATTGCAGGCGCTGGATGACGCCGCGGAGGGGGCGATGGGCGCGGTTATCGGCCATCTCAAGGCAATCGGCTATCTGCTCTCGGCGGATCCCCTCGAACTGCCCGACGAAGCGACCGCGGAACCAGTCCGTCATCGCAGCGGGGAGCCGTTTCGTCTCAACAAGTTCCTGGTTCGGTTCTGCGCGCGCCATACGGTGGCGATGACGATTGCGTTCGTGGCCGGACTGTTCGACAACAACGCCGCGATTCACGCCGCGCTGTGGCTTCTCATGATCGGCGGCCCGCCCAGCCACGGCGCCACCGCGAGGAAGTTCACGATGCGCGCAATTGGGGCGACGGGTGCCCTCGCCTTCGCCGCGCTCGGAACCATCGCAGTCGCGCCCAGCTTCACCTCGATGGCGCCTTACATGGCCGCGATCTTCATCGCGGTCCTGTTGATGACCTATCTCGGCGAAGGCGGCGGCGAATTGTCGTATCTTGCCATTGGCGCAACCGCCTTCGTGATCGCGTTCAGCGGCCCGGGGCCACGGCCCGAAGTGATCGGGTCGATCTGGACCATCTGGGGAATCAGCCTCGGCATGATTATCCGCGCGGTCGTCTCGGTGGTATCGATCGAGCTTCCAAATCGCACGCTGGCGGAACAGATCGAGCGTCCTTTGAGCGCCCTCGTGCGGCTCGTCCCGGGCCTCGCGCTCCCTGCCGGCGCGGCCGCATCGGCTGAGAGAGATTTGATATTCGGAATCGAAGCGATGCTCAATGTCGCGGCGGATGCGCAGCTCGAGGGGAGATCGTCGGCGATCGATGCCCGCAATCTTGTGGACGCACTCGACACGATGCGCCGGCTGGCGTTTGTGCTAGGCAATCTTTCGCTTCGCGACCGCGGCGGCGGCAATCGAGCCTGCGCGACATTCGATGACGCCGTTCGCGCGCGCCTGGAGTCCTGGCTCTCCAGCATCCGCGCGCAACTCGAACCCGGCCAGTTGGCGGATGCGCCTCTACGCACGATGGTGTCGAGCGCGGCCGCCCCAAGCCTCGACGCCGCCCTGCAACCGCTTCGAGCGTCAGGATCTAAAAACGACCTGGCCGCGGGCGAACACGTGGCCGATCTGATTCGCACGCTCGAGCTTCAATTGATGACGGTGCGCGTCAACGCTGAATAGCCCGGTTGCTCCGGGTGCGTGAGGGACCGCGGCAGGCGTTTGCCACTTGCGATGCTGCTGGAGCAAGATCGGTGCGGGGAGTGTAGTTGAAACCAGGACTACTGGGGGAGATCGCGCATGAAGTACGAATTCATTTCCGCCGATTGTCATATCGATTTGATCTGGCTTCCGCCCGATTTGTTCACCTCCAACGCGCGCAAGGACCTGAAGGACCGGATGCCCTACGTCGTCGAGACCAGCAAGGGCGGGATGTGGGTTGCGAAGAACGGTGCGCGATTCGGTCTCGTCAACGGGATGGGATCGGCGGGGCGCGAGTACGTTCCCGGACAGATCCATCGCTCCGACCGGATGGCATCGACGGGTCTCTACGACGACGGAAAAAAAGGAATCCGGCGCCTCACCGACCCGGAGCTGCGCCTCAAAGACCAGGAGCGCGACGGCGTGCAGGCCGAAGTCCTCTACGGAATTCTCGGCGCGAGCATGCGCCTCAACGACGACGAAGCCGCAACCGAGATGCTGCGCATCTACAATGAATGGCTCGCCGCGTTCTGCCGCACTCATCCCGACCGCTACGCGGGACTCGCGTCAATTCCGAGCCACGATATCGGCGCGGCCGTGGCCGAGGTCGAGCGGGTCGCGAAGGAAGGCGTGGTGCGCGGACTCGATATCGCCAACCGCCCCGACATCCAGCCCTTCTGGGATCCGTCCTGGGAGCCGTTGTGGGCTATCGCGGAGGAAGCCCGCCTGCCGATTCATCTGCATACCATCGGAGGAGGACTGCCCGACCTGAGCAAGCTCGCGCCGAAGGTCGGACGCGCCGCGTTCGCAACGATGATCACCAGCTTTCAGATGTACATGGCGGTGCCGCTGATGGCGATTATCTTTGGCGGCGCGCTCGAACATCACCCGGGACTCCGGATGGTTGTCGGCGAAAGCGGCATCGGATGGCTCCCCTACGTGCTCGATCACATGGATCTCGAGTGGGAAGACCAGTTCAAGGATCTCGATTTGAAGATGAAGCCGAGCGAGTACTGGTACCGCCAGTGTTACGCGACCTACCAGAGCGATCGCGTCGGCCTCAAGATGCTCGATGAGATCGGCGCCGACAACATCATGTGGGGATCCGACTTCCCGCATCCTGACGGCATCTGGCCCGACTCGCAGGAATACATCGCGCGAGAGATGGGGCATCTGCCGGCTGAGGTACGCCACAAGATCGTATGCGCCAACGCCGCGAAGCTGTACGGCTTCGTCTCTGATTGAGCGGCAGCCCTCGCGGACACCGCCAAATCGCGCGGGTCATGACCATCGCGCTTCAGGAGCCGAATTAACGGCTTTTGCGCGCGGTCACGGCAGATGCTTTTCGAACCTGGGGCCGACCCTCGGATGCGGGTGCTGCTCGCGGCGCCACTGCCGGATGGAGCGCTCGCGTTCCTCGGGGGTCATCTGCTGCCAGCGCTGGTAGTTGTTGAGCAGCCTCTGGCGCTGCTCGGGGGGAAGCTGCACGAAGCGCCGGTAGCGCTGCATGATCTGCTGGCGCTGCTCCGGCGGCATCTTCTTGAAGCGCGTATACGCGCCCTGCAACTGCTCGCGGCGCTCGGGCGGCAGTTGACGCCATTGATGGAGGCTTTGCAGCACCTGCCGGCGCTCGTCGGGCGGCAGCTTTCGAAATTCCTGGAAATTGTGCTGAGCCGCCTGGCGCTGCTCGGGCTGCATCTGTTGCCATTGCCGGAAATTCTCCAGCACTTGTTCGCGCTGGCGCGGACTTAGCCGCGCCCAAACATCGGGCTGCGAATCGACCAGCGCGCGCTCCGCCTCGTTCGCGGGCTCTCCGGGCAAAGCGCTCTGGGCAAGCGCGCACGGACCCAGCAGCAGCGCGCAAACGAACCACACAAGG
This sequence comes from Pseudomonadota bacterium, assembly GCA_021323675.1. Lineage (GTDB taxonomy): Bacteria > Desulfobacterota > Binatia > Binatales > Binataceae > JAFAHS01. Next base: position 76,795 of record JAJPKP010000084.1, read on the forward strand.
AAGAACCGGCGCGCGTTCATTCAATCTCCTTCCCGCGCAATCCATTGATCGGCTGGTTTGCCGGGACGTCTGATGCCCCGGCCGAAGCGGGCGGCGGGTACGGCCCGGGGCTGTTGTTCAGATATCCCATCGCGCGCAGTGCCTGAATCTGATCCAGCATCGAGTCGTTGCCGCCGTCGTCCTGATGGCTACTGGAGTGCGGACGGAACAGGTCGAGGTCAAGCAACATCCTGATGTCGGGCGGCGTGGCGGACTGAGCAGAGGCGCGCTCCGATCCGAACGAGATGATCGCTGCGGCGAGAACCAGAGTCATAAGGCTACGACTGCGAGTCATGTGGTTCTTCGGGCGGCGGAAGTTGGTCGAGATGCTCGATCACGTCGTAGTTTTCCAGGAGATCGAGCCGTTCCACCACAGGATAGTTCTCCAACAGGCCCAGATCGTTCGAGCCGAGCTGCTGTTCCATCGCAAGCTCTTCCATCGGCACCGCCTTGCGCGACGAAGGACGCATCGCAAGAACCAGTGCCGCCGCGACGCCGGCGGCAGCCAGCGACGCCCATCCCGCCAGCCAAAGCCGATGGCGGCGCGTGCCGCGTCCTTCGAGCTTGCGCCGGAGCTCGCTGCGATACGCAATCCAGTCGGGCGCCGGCAGATCGCCGATTCCGCTCGCTACCCGCTCGAGGACCGCCGCGAACGCATCGAGCTCCGCGCGGCATCGCGCGCATCCGTCCAGATGCAGGGCTACGCTCTCGCGTTCGGCCTGGCTCAGCTCGCCGCGAAGATAGGGCACCAGCGCGAGGTCAGGATGCGTGTCGGGTTTCATTCGCCCCTCTTGAGCTGTCTTCTGAGCACCACGAGGCCGCGATGGATGTGGACGCGGGCGGTGTTTTCCGAGCAGTTGAGCACCGCCGCGATCTCGCGGCTCGTAAGCCCTTCCTGGACCTGCAGAAGCACGGCGGCACGCTGATTGGGCGAAAGCCGGGCGAGCGCCAAAGAAAGCCGGTTTGCACTCTCGAGCCGCTCCGCGGCGGCATCCGGCGCTTCCTCCGATGAAGGCGGATCGACGCTCTCGCCCGGTTCATCCAGCGACCCGCGCAGCGGCACCAGCCGGCTCCACGACTTTTCCCGCCGTCTGTGGTCGATGCATCGATTGACGACGATCCGATAGAACCAGGTCGAAAATCGGGCTCGTCCGTCGAATTGTCCGGCCGACTGGAACAATCTGATGAAAGCTTCCTGCGACACATCGCGCGCGTCCGCTTCGCTTCCCAACAGTGAATGGGCAAGGCGGTAGGCGCGGGCCTGATGCCGGTCCACGAGCGCCTCGAACGCGCCATGGTCGCCGAGGGCCACTCTCGAGCACAGTTCTTCATCTGTCAGCTCGGCCAAGACCGGTCTTTTCCTGTTAATGCTTGGGCCGGCCCTCGCATACGAAAGGCGAAGAACCGAATCCGCCGTGCCTCGATGCTAGCCTTCTCGCGCGTTTAGACGAAACCCGCAGGCAAATCGTTTACCGGAGCGTCCGGATAGCGTCCGCGGTAAACGATCCGTCGCCGTCACGCGTCCAACCGGCTGAGACGGAGGCATCTATGCAGACCCCGAATGGAGTTTCCAGATTCCGCCGCGCCGCCGGCCTGATGGTTCTTGCCGCCGTGACCGCGACCTTCGCGGGTTGCGCGGCCTACGATCCACAGGGAACCGCACAGGCATACGCGCCCAGCTACTACAACGCGTCCTACAGCTCGCTCAGCCCCGAACAGAAGATGCAGCTCGAAGACCATCTGGCCAATCAGAGCAACCAGGCGTGGCGCACGACCGCGCAGGTCGGTTCTGCAGTCGGCCGTCTTGCGCAGGGCACGGGAATCCTGCTGTTTGCCGCGCGCCACTAATCGCAATTCGAGCGCCGGTAAACGGGCTGTTGTCCTTGCTTTAACCGGCATTGAATGGAGGAGCTCACGATGAAACGATCACTCGGCGCTTTGGCGGGCATTCTGCTTGGCGGCGCGATCGCATCAACAGCGATGGCGCAAAGCGGTGGCGGAACCTGCATGCACAACCATTCCGGGCCGCCGCAGCGGTTCTCCGCCGGCCCATCGATGGGCGGTAATCGGCAGTTTCTGGCCAACTATCCCGGCCCGCAGAGTTTCATGAACAACTCTCAGGGCATGAGCGGAACGATGCCCCCGGCTTTCGGTCCGCCCATGTACCCCGAGGAACAGAACGAATTGGCGCAGAGGGGCAGCCCTGGCGCGGCCGACCCTGGCGCGGGACCCGGACCGGTTGGCCGCTTCGATCGCGGTTATCTCGACGAGCATCCGGAAGTGGCGCAGCAACTCGCTGACAATCCCCGCCTGGCCGACAATCCGCAGTTTCTCGCATCGCATCCGGGACTCGACGACTATCTCGCCGCCCATCCCGAAGTACGCAAGGACCTGCAAACCCATCCGTACCGTTTCATGAATCGGGAAGCGGGCTACGAGCAGTACGAGGATCGGCCGCACCCGCTAAGCAGCACTGACAACTACCTGGACCGTCATCCCGAGGTTGCGCAGCAACTGGAGAAACACCCAGGCCTGGTGGACGATCCCAACTACATGAAGAATCATCCGGGCCTGCAGCAGTTCATGGCGCACCATCCGGTCGCGCGCCAGGAATGGAGGTCGCATCCGCACCGCTATATGAACCGCGAAACCCGCTGGGAGAAAAATCACCCCAACCAATGAATGGTTTCAATGCGCGGGTGCGCCGCCGCCCGCCGGCCGGCGCAGGAGCATGAATGCCGGCACGAACGCCAGCGAGAGCATCGCGAGCAGCCGGTAGATGTCATTGTAGGCGAGCAGCGATGCCTGCTGCTGCACGGTGTGGTACAGCATCCCGAATCCCTGAAGCTGCCCGGTCACGAGACCGTGAACAAGCCCCGAGTGCGGCGCACCGGGCATCCTCGCTCCCGCGGCATCCATCCTCCATGCGTTGAACACGGTAACGTGCTGCGTGAGATACGATTGATGGATTTGCTGGCGGCTGTTCATCAGGTTGGTAACCAGCGAAATTCCGATCGCCGAACCGGTATTGCGCACCATGTTGTAAAGGCTCGCGGCGTAGCCGATTCGTTCGCGCTCCACGCAGGCAAGCGTCGTCGCCGACATTGTCGGAAACACCAGCCCGCTCCCCAGCCCCGAGAGCATCACCGGCCAGAAGATGTTGTTCATCCCGACCTGAAGCTGCCAATGGCCCATCGTCCAGGTCGTCGCCGCCAGCACCAGGAAGCCCGCGCCCACCAGCGGCCGGGTGTCGATTCCCCGGCGCGAGAGCTGCCCGACGACCAACATGGCGACCAGCGTTCCGAGCCCCCGCGGCGCGACCGCGAGCCCCGCCTTCCACGCCGTGTAGCCGAGCAGCTCCTGCAGGAACAGCGGATTCAGCAGGTTCGCCCCATACACCACGAGGACCATCACCATGATGATCGTCACGGAGATGTCGAACTGCGGAATCTTTAGAATCGTGAGATCGAGGATCGGATCCGGAAAGCGCATTTCATGGAGCACGAACGCGATGAGCGCAAGCACCGCCGCCGCCGTAAATGCGCATACCCAGGTCGACGCGAACCAATCCGCCCGCTGCCCGCGGTCGAGCACTATCTGCAGCAGGCCGAGCCCGGCGGCGAGCGCCGCGATGCCGGCGTAGTCGATCCGGCCCGCGCGCTTGCGCGCCGCCTGCAGATAATCGGGATCGTGCACGAACCAATAGACCATCACCGCCGCGATAATTCCCGTGGGCAGGTTGATGTAAAAATTCCAGCGCCAGTTCCAGTTGTCGGTGATCCAGCCCCCAAGCGTCGGCCCCAGCACCGGCGCCGCCATCAGCCCCACGCCCCACGTCGCCATCGCCAGCCCCTGCTCCGCCGGCGGAAAGGTTTCCATCAGGATCGCCTGCGACGAGGGGATCATCGCGGCGCCCGCCGCTCCCTGCACCAGCCTGAAGATGACCATCTCAGAGAGCGAACCTGCCATCCCGCATAGAGCCGACGCGATTACGAACACGACGACTGAGACCAGAAAGTAGCGCTTGCGGCCGAAGCGGGCCGAAATCCAGCCCGTCAGCGGAATCATGATCCCGTTCGCCACGATGTAACTCGTCAGCACCCACGAGACTTCGTCGACGCTGGCGGAGAAGCTGCCCTGCATGTGCGGCAGGCATACGTTGACGATCGAGGTGTCGAGGACTTCGAGCGTCGCACCAAGCATCACGGCGATCGCGACGAGCCACTTGTGGCTGTGTGGTTGCGCGGCGGGGGCGGCTGCGGGGACGGCCTCGAGGTGTGGAAGCTCCCGGGCGGGAAGATCGATGGATTTGGGAGAGGAGGCCATCGCGAAATAACCGACCGGTCGGTCATTAATCGTATTGAATTATGACTGACCCGTCAGTTATGATTCAAGCGTGCCCAGGGTCAGCGCCGCCAACCACGACAGCTATGTCGAAGCGCGCCGCGATGTAATCCTCAACGCCGCCCTCAGGATTTTCGCTCAGGCCTCTTTCGCCGAGGCCAGGATGGACGAAATCGCCGCCGCCGCCGAACTCGCCAAGGGCACCCTCTACCTCTACTTCCCAACCAAGGAAGCCCTGCTTCAAAGCCTCATCCGGCGCTACTCACTGCTGCCCGAGTTGCCCGAGATGGTCGAGTCGATGCGCGAGGTTCCTCCCGAACTCGGCATCCCGACTCTCGTAGCCGAAATCTGGAATCGCTTTCGCGCCCGCAAGGACCTCGCCAGTGTGATCGTGCGCGAGATTCACAGCAATCCGCAGCGCGCCAAGCTCTTCACCGAGCAGGTCGGCCTTCGCGCCTACCGCTCGCTCGCCGGTTACCTTGACACCTGGATGAAGCGCGGGGTGTTGAGACAGCAGGATCCGCTGGCCGCCGCGCAATGCCTGGTCGGGATGCTCTGGTTCTTCCTGCTCTCGCAGGAGCTGATGGGCGGCAAGGATCTCCATCCGCTTTCTGACGAAACGGTCGCGACCACGGCGGGGCAGATGTTTCTGCGCGGCGCACTCGCCGCGCGCCCATCGGATCGAAAAAACTCGACCTCCAGCGCGAATCAGCGCGCGCGCCGGCGCGCCTGATCGTCCTCAGAATCCTCCGCGCGCGATCAACACATGCTCGCCGAAGTCGTGGCGGTGGAGGACTGGTCGGCGACCGTAAAACTCCATTCGAGTTTCTGCCGCTCGGTATCGACAAACACGTGTAGCGATCGTTCACCAGCGGCGTGCGCGGAACGATGACGATTCCCCCGAACATCCGCGGAATCCGCCGCGCGTGCCCTCTGACATCGGCGTTCGGATTCTGGTAGCTGGTCCAATCGAACCCGCATGCCTCGATCTCGCCCGACGATCCCTTAAGCCAGTACGAAGCGATCCGTCCCGGTATCCGGAGCCGAGCCGCACGGTGATCGGCAATCCGGTGGGCAGCTTGGCGTTCACGATCACAGTCGCGCCCCGGTTTCCAGTCTGGATCCATCCTCAACAAAACCTTGATTCCTAACGACAGGGAGTCATATTCTACCCGCGATGCCCAGGGTTCATAGCGGGCTTCTCCTGCCTGCCGTCCTAATCCTCCTCGGGGTCCCTGTTTTGATCCATCCGTTGCCGTTCTTCCCGGACGATGCGCTCTTCTATCCGCAGATCGCGTGGCACGTCGTTCAGGGCCACGGTTCGACTTTCAACGGGATCGAGAGCACCAACGGTTATCATCCCCTGCAGATGCTCGTGACGATCATGGCGATGGCGGCGGTGGGATGCCGAAAGATGCCCGCGCTCAGGCTCGGGGCGGTGATCGAGTTCGTATGGCTCGGTCTCGCGATCGTCGCGTTTGCGCGCACCGAGGACCGGCGCGGGCGATCCGCGATGCCTGGCGCGGCGCTCCTGGTATTCGGCTACGGCACCGCGCTATTCGGCTTGGAAACCCACCTGTCGCTCGCGGCGATCGCATGGTGGCTTTACGAAATGGACCGATGCACGGGCGAGGCTCGCGACGAGCTCGCATCGTGGCGCCGCTTCGGGATCGCATCGGCTGCGGTCTGTCTCGCACGGCTGGACAACGTTTTTCTCGTCTGTGCGGGCGCCGTAATCGCGCTCGCCGGCGCTGACCTGCGCGGGCTGGTTTGCCGCGCGATCGCGATTACGGAGACGGCCGCGCCGCCGATCGCGCTTTATCTCGCGTGGAATCATGCGCAGTTTGGGCATCTGGTCCCGATCTCGGGCGCGATCAAGTCGGCGTTTCCTCATCTGACGATCGAGCCCTCGTACGTCGGGCGGCTCGGCGCGATCGTCTCAGCGATCGCGGCGGCGAGCCTGATCGACGCGATAGTCGAGGGCGATTTGGTGATGCTTGCAGCATCGATTGGAACCCTGCTGCAAGCGGGTTACATCCTGTTTTTTGCCGCATACTCAACCACCTCTTTCGCCTGGTACTGGACGGTGGGTGCCGTGAACCTCGCGCTCTTCCTGGACCGATTCTTCCCGCGTGGGCTTGGCGCCACGGCGGCGACAGCGCTGGTCGTGCTTGCGCTCACGCGGGGATGGACGCGCGCATTCGGATATAGCGTCGTCAATCCGTTACGGCCGCTGGCGCTCGATCGATTCGATCCGACGGACCCGTCCTTTGTCGAAGGAGCATCCCGCTGGATCGAGCACAACCTGCCGCCTGATGCGATCGTGCTGGCTGTCGATGCTCCCGGAAACCTCGCATATCTGAGCGGGCGCAGGATTGTCGCGCTCGACGGCCTCACGAACGACTATGCGTTCGACGACAAGCTGAAGCGGGATGGAATCATCCGCTATGCGCAGCAAGTTGGCGCGGATTACTACTTTGGTCCATCGCCGCGTTGCGGCGAGGCGATTTCATACCCCTTCATGAATGCGATCGGCAGCGATCAGGGCACGCACACGTCGCTGCTGAGCCCACTAACGCGCGCGCCGGCGGGCGAGTTCGAATTGCGGCGCGATGCGGCGCTGGTGGATTTCAACAACGCGGCGACGCGCGGCCACGGCCATTTCGCAATCTGGCGGCTCAGCGACATGACGCGAACCCGAGCGAAGGCATCGCCTTCCGATCCGGACCGGCCACGCATATCTCGGGCTACGAAATCCCAAGACGACGAATCGCCGCGGTGAGGGCGGTGACCCTCACAAACGTAAGACGGATGACGCGCTTCGACCCGCGCACCCGGGCTCGCCGGAGAATTTGAAGGGGCATGGCGGGTTTGGAAAGTGGCGGAGAGGGGGGGATTCGAACCCCCGGTGCCACGAGGGCACACGTGATTTCGAGTCACGCCGGTTAAACCTGACTCCCGAACCTCTCCGTAACTGGCCAGCATTTATGTTTGCGGATCGACAGTCAAGGCGGCGCCTTTCACCTACCGATCGGAAGGTTTTCGGATCTCGCATGAATTTGCTAAGTTGAGGCAATACGATGCAGCCCGGAGGAGCCCGGACATGGCGGAGACAGCGGAACGAATCTCAACCACGCTCGAAACTATCTACCAACGCTCCTATTCGTCCGAAGCGCCCGATCTGCGCAGCCTCTACGAAAAGGCCAAGCGCGATCAATGGAACGCCTCGCGCGATATCGACTGGTCGCAATCCGTCGATCTCGACCGCGGCATCTTCGCCAACGAGCTGGTCGATGGCCACGGAACTGAGGTGCTGAATCGGCTTGACGCCAAACGCTTCGCCGAGCTCAACGTCGAATTTTCGTGCTGGCGTATCTCGCAGCTTCTCCACGGCGAAGAAGGCGCGATGCTTGCCTGCAGCCAGCTCGTTGATATCGTCCCGAGCAACGACGCGAAATTCTTCCAGGCCACCCAGGTAATCGACGAGGCGCGGCATACCGAAGTGCTGAGCCGCTACCTGGCGGAGAAATGCGGGGGACGAATCTACCCGCTGACCAAAAACATCCGCACCCTGTTCGACTATATTCTCGGACACGGCAAATGGTTCGTGAAGACGGTCGGCCTGCAGCTTATCGCCGAAACCTTCGCGGTGGCGCTGTTCCGGATGCTGAGTGAGACCGCGATCGATCCGCTGCTGCGCTCGATCTGCAAGCGAATTCTCGCGGACGAATCCCGGCATATGGGGTTTTCGGTCCTGAGCCTGCCCGACGCGATCGCAACCCTGAGCCCGTCGGAGACGCGCGAGCTCGAAGACTTCACCCGCGAAGCGATTCACCTGGTGCTGAGCGGGCAGTTCCCGCAGGAAGCCTACGAGGCGGTCGGGATGAACGCGCGCGAAATCGATGAGGTGAAGCGGGCGCGCAAGGAGATCGCGCGCGGCGCGGGATCGGCCGATGCCGCCTACTTCCGCAAGCTGTTCCGCCGCGAGATGCATCAGACGATCGTGACCAACATGCAGAAGGTCGGGCTGCTCAACGAGCGCACCTCGGGCTTTCTGCGCGAGATCGGAATCGACCCAGCCCTGTCCACCACTGCCGCGTGATGGCTACCGCTCCGCGCTCCAGCATCGCCCGCGACTGGCGCGCCCGGCTGGGCGATCGCCTGGTATCGGCGGAAGAGGCCGCTTCGCACATCAAGTCCGGCGATCGCATCTGCCTCTCCATCGCGCAGGCGACACCCTACCTGATGTGCTCGGCGCTGGCCGCCCGGCTGATGGAAACCGAGGACGTGCTGGTTTACCACAGCGCCGCGGCGTTCGATTGGAATCTGCCGGGACTCGGCGAGCGCTTCAGGCTCGAATCGCATTACGTCTCGCCCTACGACCGGGCGATCTACGCCGAGGGGCGCGCGGATTTCACTCCGGTCGCGTACTACCGCGAGGGCCATCTGCCGCCGTCGATGGAAGACTTCAACGTCTTCATTCTGACGGTGTCTCCGCCCGACGACGACGGCTATGTGAATTTCGGCGAAGTGCAGATCATGTCCAAGCTGCTCGCGCGCAACGCCGACCTGGTGATCGCGGAAATAGACCCCAAATCAATCCGCGTGGGCGGGGACAACCAGATTCATGTTTCCGAGATTGACTGGTTCGTCGAGCGCTCGATCGAACTGCCGGAAGTGACCCTGCCCCAGCCATCGGAAGAGGAAAAGCGAGTCATCGACACGGTCTGCGCGATGGTCGCGAAGGAGTTGGTGCCGGATCGCGCGACGATTCAGATCGGCGTGGGCTCGATGTCGGGCGCGATCATGCCGCACTTCGCCAACCATCACGACCTCGGGATGCAAACCGAGATCGTGCCGCACTATACCGCCCCGTTGGTGCGCGACGGCGTGCTGACGGGCAAGTACAAGAAGCTTTTCCCCGGCCTGGTGGTCGGGAGCGGATTCGCGCCGCTCACGCCGCGCGAAGAGCTGGAATTTGTCGACGGCGATCCGCGTTTTCATCTTTATGACTTCAACCTCACCGACGACATCCGCCTGATCGCCCGCGAAGAGGGACTCATCGCGATCAACAACGCCCTCTCGGTCGATCTCACCGGACAGGCCAACAGCGAATCGCTCGGGCCAGCGATGTACACCGGCACCGGCGGGCAGACCGCATTCGTGGTCGGCGCCAGTCTCGGCGGCGGCAAGACGATCCTGGTGACGCCTTCCAGCTCGATCGTCAAAGGCGAGCGAGTCTCGCGGATCGTGGCGAGTCTCGCGCCCGGCAGCATCGTAACCGCGCCGCGCACGTTCGTGCATCACGTGGCCACCGAGTACGGAATCGCGACGCTCAAGGGAAAGTCGATTCGCGGGCGGGTCAACGAACTGATCGCGATCGCGCATCCCGACTTCCGCTCCGAACTTCGCGCCGAAGCGAAGCGCCTCTACAACTTCTGAACCGCCGCCCCGCCGCGCCCATCACGCTGCCCGGCCGTTTTATGGTAAGCGTTCAGGTTGCGACGTGGACGCGGACAAGGAGCACTCGTCATGAGCCTTAAGGGAAAAGCCGCCGCGATCGGAATCGGAGAACTTAAGCCGCTCAAGGAGCCCGGCAATGCCACCGCGCTCGGCCTGATGGGCAAGGTGGCGGCCGAAGCGATCGCCGACGCGGGCCTCGAAAAAAACGATATCGACGGATTCCTGGTCGGAATGCCTTTCTCCGACCCGGGGATGATCTATCCGGCGAGCGCGGCCGAGGTTTTTGGCCTGCGCCCGCGGATGCTCAACGTGGTGGACATCGGCGGCGCAAGCCCGGCCGGGATGATCTGGCGGGCGGCCGCCGCAATCGACGCCGGGATGTGCAACGCGGTGTTGTGCGTCGTCGCGGACTTGAATCGCGCCGGCGATCAGCGCGTGCCGACGGTGTCGGTCCAGCGGGAATTCGAGGCGCCGTACGGCAATATCGGCGCGAACTGCGGCTACGCGATGATCGCGCATCGGCACATGTTCGAATTCGGCACCAAGGCGGAGCAGATGGCCAAGGTTGCCGTCGATCAGCGCGCGAATGCGCTTAACAATCCGCTCGCGACCTTCAACGACAAGCCGCTCACGATCTCCGACGTGCTGTCATCCCGGATGATCGTCGATCCGCTGCACCTGTTCGAAATCGTAAGCCCCGTAAGCGGGGGCGCGGCGGTGATAGTCGCGTCGGCGGACGTCGCCAAACGCGCGAAGCATCCTCCGGTATGGATACTCGGGGCCGGTGAATACGCGAACCACGCGACGATCACCTACGCGCCCTCGATCGTCGAATCGCCCATCAAGCCCGCCGCCGAGGCGGCATTCAAGATGGCGGGCCTAGCGCCGAAGGACATGGACTTCGTCTGTCCCTACGACTGCTACACGATCACGGTCATCGTCACGCTCGAGGATGCCGGCTTCTGCAAAAAAGGACAGGGCGGCAAATTCGTCGAGGAACACGACCTCACCTGGAAGGGCGATTTCCCGTGCAACACGCACGGCGGCCAGTTGTCGTTCGGACAACCCGGGCTGGCCGGCGGGATGAGCCACGTAACCGAAGCGATTCGCCAATTGATGGGCCGGGGCGGCAAGCGACAGGTCAAGGACGCGCACCTCGGCTACGTCAACGGCAACGGTGGAATAATGAGCGAACAGGTCAGCCTGGTCCTGGAGCGTCGATCATGAGCGACTATATCAAACCGCTTCCGAAACCATCGCCGACCAGCCTTCCGTTCTGGGAGGCCGCGCGCCGGCACGAACTGAAGCTTCAATACTGCGAAGCCTGCAAGGCGTTCATCTACTATCCGCGCGATCGCTGCCCGACATGCTTTTCCGACAGCCTCGAATGGCGTCCGGTCAGCGGGCGCGGCAAGGTGTACAGCTACACGGTCGTGCGCCGGGCGTCATCGCGCTCCTTTGCCGACGGCCCGTACGTGCTCGCAATCGTGCAACTCGACGAAGGGCCGCGGATGACCACGAACATCGCGGCACCGCCCGAACAGGTGCGGGTTGATATGCCGGTCGCGGTGTACTTCGACGACGTTGCACCGGGGCATACCCTGGTAAAATTCAAGCCCGCCTGATTCGCAGGGCGGGAGACCTTGCCGGGTGATGCCGCTTTATCGCAGCGATTCAGGCGAGCAGGACGGCGACGATGCCGGTAAGGAAGATGCCGTCGAAGGTGCCGGCTCCTCCGATTGATGCGACCGGCGCGCCGAGATCGCGAAGCCGGCCCAGATTCATGAAGTCGGCGCCGATCAGGGTGCCCATCACGCCGCTTACGTACGCGACGCCGTCCGCATGATGTATCGACGAGCCGAGCAGCCATCCCACCAGCGCCGCAACGATCGGCGGAATGAACATCGGCGTGGCGATTCCAAGTCCCGGCACCGGACGGGCGAAGCGATGCACCACGAACGCAACGACCGCGGTTCCCACGATCGCGGGCATGATCGTGCTCATCCAATGCAGCAGGACCCACGACGAAATCACCAGCGGAACGATCGCGCCGCCCAGATTGATCGCGACCACGGTGGATTCCCCCGCATATCGCATCGGCATTCGATAGCGCATCCCGAAGTGCTCGATCACTTCGACCGGATGAAGCCTGCCGGACTCGACACGCGTTATCGGGATGTTTACGTAGCTGCCTATCAGGCTGACCAGCAGGGCCAGAAAGGCGACATGCGGAGACAGGCCCAGCGCCTGGAATACATAGTTGATGATCCCGATCTGAATGAGGACGAAGAGGAAGGCGAGCCCGAAAAAGAACAGGAGAACGTAGAAGAATAAAAACGGCGCGAAAAGCACGATGGCGATAATACCACAGCCTTGGCCCGCCGCGATGCCGTAAAATCGCGTACCTGCCGCGCTTCGACGCCATCCGGCGGCATCCGCAACAATTTTACAGAGTCGCGCGTGACATTCCCCGCTTCCGCATTGAAAATGCAGGCGCGGATGGTGGCACGGTTCTCGCTCCCCTCTGCCTGCGAAACGGACACCACTTCGAGGAGGTGGCGCATGAAGCATTTTGTAGCGGTATTGGCAGCAACCTTGTTTTCGATCATGCCGGCGTTCCCGTTGTTCGCTCAGGATTCACCTTCCGCACAGGTAGTCGGCGTCGTTAAACACGGCGACACCACAATCGTCTTCGAGCGAAGCAATGCCGGCTTGAACCTCGACCAGCTCGGCGCTTTCAGCCAGGTAACGGCGGACGATCCTTCTCTGGCGAGCAAGCTGGCGAAGAATCCGAAACTGGTTGAAAATCAGTCGTTCGTCGCGAAGCATCCCGCGCTCGCGCAGTACCTGGAAAAGTACCCGGACGCGCGTGACGACATCGTGGCCAACCCCGGCAACTACCTGACTCCTACCAACGGCTCGTCATGGTCTCGCGCTCCCGCGGGGATGAAAGACTGACGGCTGACGGCGTTTGCGGGCGACTCGTCCGCAAACGCCCACTTCATCGCCAACTCGAACAATCGAGGAAACGATCGCAGCACGGCCATCGAGCCGCGATGCACCAGCGGATACCGCGATGCCGTCAGAACCGCCCGCGTCGAGATCGCGTAGCGGCGGAACCGGCGTGAGACGACGCGCTCATATTCCCGCAGCGCCCGGCATGTCGCGCCCTGCTCAATCGCGCGCGGCAGGATGTTGCCGAGCGCGAGACCGGATGCCAGCGCGAGTGACAGTCCCTCGCCGGTGATCGCGTCGATGTACCCCGCCGCGTCGCCGGCGAGAACGAATCGATGAGCGACCGCGCCGCGAACTCTTTGCAGCATCGGGCCCGCGCCGCGCGATCGCGATGCGGCGGGAGCCGCGGCGAGCCGATCCGCGAGAATCGGAAATTTCCGCAGCATCCGCTCAAACGATACCCGGTCAGATGGAACAACCTCTTCCCACAGAATCGCGACGCCCACGATGTCCGCGGCGACGGGCGTTACATACGCTTCCATCCTGCCCGCGATGTAAACCTCGACGAACCTGCTCCATGGCGGAATTCGAAAATGCCGGCGGATGCCGAATCGCCGCGGGCCGCGGGCCGGCAATTCGAGCGACGCCAGCTTGCGCAAACGCGACTGCAACCCGTCGGCGGCTACAAGAACTTCCGCCGCAATCCGCCCGTGGGAGGTCTCCGCGATTATCCGCCGCTTCTCGGTCCGGTAGCCCGTGACGGCGCATCCGTCGCGAATTTCCACCCCGGCCTCGCGCGCTCGACGTGCCAACGCCTCGGACAGGACGAGTCTCCGCACGCCAAGTCCGCCCGGCTCCGGGAAAATGCCCTGTACGGCACGGCCGCGCTGCTCGATCAGCCGGACTCCGTCGAGGCGCGCACAACCCTTGCGATCGATAAGCCCGCGAGCGCCGATCTCATCGAGCGCCCGCACCGCCGGAGGCATCAGGCCTTCTCCGCAGGCCTTGTCAATCGGCAAGGTCCGCCGCTCGCAGACTGCCACCCTCAATCCGCGCATCGCCGCGGCGATTGCGGCGGAGAGGCCGGCCGGACCACCGCCGGCAACGACAACATCGTATCCGGGAGGGGCAGAGAGGTCCCGCCGGGTATCAGCCATGACGAAAGCGCGGCAGGAAGCGGGGCAGACCGCCGAGCGCGCCTTCATATGGTTTTCCCAGCGCGCGTTCTTCGGCGGGAATCCGCACCATCATCAGGATTGCGTTAGCGATTGAAAACAGAATTGCCGTCATCCACGCGCCGCCGATCATCGGCACCGCCGCCATTTCAACTGCTACCGCCACATAATTCGGGTGCCGTATGAAGCGAAATGGCCCGCCGGTCACCGGTTTGGCGCCCGGCAGCACGATTATTCGCGTATTCCATCGCGCGCCCAGGGTAAAGATCACCCAGTAGCGCAGCAGTTGGGCGCCAAGTTCCGCCGCAATCGCAATCGACGCGATTATCGGCGGCGCACCGTGACCCCGTATCGCCCGTTCCGCGGCGCACGAGACCAGGAACGCCGCGTGGACAATGACCATCGCGCGATAGTGGCGCTCTCCCGCCTCGACCGCGCCGGCCGCGAACGCGCGCGCCGCGTTGCGCCGCGCGATGTATAGTTCCAGTCCCCGTTCGGCTGCCAAAGCGCCGAGAATTCCCAGATAAAGCGGGAACGAAATCACCATCGCAACAGCAGCAGTTCCATCGAGAATCCGGGGCCCATGCCGATGAGCACACCGTAGTCTCCGGGGCGCGCGACCTCGGCGCGCATCAGGTCCTCCAGTATAAAAAGCACCGATGCGGACGAAAGGTTCCCCATGTCCCCGAGATTCCGCCACGAGCGCGCCAATGCGCCCTCGGGCAAAGCGAGCGAATCTTCAATCGCGCGCAGCACCTTGGGTCCGCCGGTATGCGCCACCCAGTGTTGAATCTCGGAACGATTCAGGCCGTTTTCGCCGAGGAACGAATCGACCTCGGCCTCGATATTGTTGGCGATGAGGTCGGCGAGGCGCGCCGACAGCACGATCTTGAATCCGCTGTTGCCGACGTCCCATCCGAGCACGTCTTCGGTTCCGGGATAAAGAATCGACCGGGTGGCAAGAACTCGCGGAGATCGGGCGTGCGCCCGCGCGCCGTTGCCGATCACGGCTGCGGCGGCGCCGTCGCCAAAGAGGCCCGACGCGATAATGTTCGCGACTGACAAATCCTCGCGCTGCAGCGTCAGCGAGCACAGTTCCACCGACATCAGCACCGCGATTTCCTTGGGAAAAGCACGCACGTAATCGGTGGCGCGAGCCAACCCCGCCGCCCCCGCCACGCATCCAAGGCCGAAGATAGGAGTGCGCTTCACGTTGGGCTTCATCCCAAGCGCGCGGATCACCCGGGTGTCGATGCTCGGGGTGGCAATTCCCGTCACGGTGACGAAGAAAAGATGATCGACCTGGTCCGGAGAAACTCCTGCGCGCTCCAGCGCCGCGGAAACCGCCGATCCGCCGAGCTCCGGCGCGACCTTGATCCACGCATCGTTGGTGCTGGCAAACGTATCCAGCGGCGGATAATCCGTCATCGGCAAGGCAAGGTAACGCCCTTTGATTCCCAGCGACTCCTGAATCTGATCGAATCGGCGGAGGTCGGAATGCCGGCTTGACCACAACTCGCGCAGCCGCGAGGTAAGCCTTTCCTGCTCGAAATAGTGAGGAGGGAGAGCGCTTGCTGCGCTCAGAATTGCGGGCGGGAAGCTTTCGCTTTGTATCACTTTAGCTCCGATGCTCGAATGGAGTACGCCGATCGAGACGTTGCGTGCATCAATGGATTTTACCTTTGCTCGCCTGCGTTGTCACAAAGGCGAGGTTTTGAGAGTGAGCGGGCACGGCGGCAGATGCCCCCCACAGTAGGCGGTCGGAGCCGCCGTGGCAACCGCTCGTGCATCACCCTTCTCTTCCGATAAGATGGCACCGCCATGAACGCCGGATTTCGCGACGAACTGATCGACATCCTGGTCCGCGAGTCTTACGTCGAACGCCAGGTTACTCTTTCCTCGGGAAAAGTTTCCGATTACTACCTCGACTGCCGGCCCGCGATGTTTTTGCCGCGCGCGTCGTTCCTGGCCGGCGAACTGATGCTGCAACTGGCTGTCGAAGCGGGAGTCGCCCAGATCGGCGGGATGGCGGTAGCGGCGATCCCGGTTATCAGCTCGATCATCAGCGCCGCCTACCGGCACGACGTTGCTCTGCGGGGATGCTTCGTGCGCAAGGAATCCAAGGGGCACGGATTGCAAAAGCGCATCGAAGGGGCGTTCCGCCCGGGACTCAAGACCGCCGTCCTCGACGATGCGATCACGACCGGCGGCTCGACCCTCGAGGCGCTCGCCGCCCTTCGCGAGGCCGGGGCCGACGTGACCGACTGTTTTGCTCTGGTCGATAGAAACGAGGGCGGCCGCGAGGCGCTCGCCGCCGCCGGCCTCCGATACCGATTCGTAATCGACGCCAATGAAATCCGCGCCGCGGCGCGCGCCGGAAAGTAAATGGCCGCCTGATAAGTGCCGGATCGATGCGCGGCGCCCCGCTCCATCGCAAGCCAATCTCGGCTGCCACTCGCTTTACCGCGATTTTCGGAGACCCGGTCGAGCATTCGCTGTCGCCCGCGATGCACAATGCGGCCTACGCGGCGCTGGGGATGGACCGGCGGTACATAGCGTTTCATGTGAAGCCGCCGGATCTCGTTCCAGCGCTTCGCGCAATCGCCGCGATGGACATCCTCGGCGTGAACCTGACGGTGCCGCACAAAGAGAAGGCGCTCCGGGCCGTCGATGAAGTCAGCGCGGAAGGCCGCCTTCTTGGCGCCATAAACTGTGTCATCAATCGGCGCGGAAGGCTGGTCGGCGACAACACCGATTCTCGCGGACTCGAGCGCGACCTTCGCGCGCTCAGGGCGCCGATAGCGGGAAGCACCGCGATCGTGGTGGGCGCGGGAGGTGCTGCCGCGGCCGCCGTGCTTGCGATGATCCGGATGAAAGCGGCGCGCGTGGTGATCGCCAACCGAACCCGGAAAAGAGCATCCGCCCTGATGAAGCGATTCTTGCCTGCCGCCTCACGCGCGACGCGAATCGAAGCGGCAGGCCTCGCCGCGCTCACGGACGCAAAGCTGCTTGCCGATTCGGCATGCGTGATCAACGCGACCTCGATGGGACTGACCACGCGCGGCTTCACGCCGACCGACTACAGTTCAACGCCTCGCCGCTGTTTCTTTTACGACATGCTTTATTCGCGAGTGCCGACTCCGTTTCTGGCCGGTGCAGCCCGCGCGCACAGAAGATGCGCCGACGGCGCCGGGATGCTCATCGAACAGGGAGAACTCGCGTTCCAACTCTTCAACGATGTCGCCCCGCCGCCGGGCGTGATGCGCCGAGCATTGGAGGCAGCGCTAAATCGCTGAATGCTGGAGACCGAACGCCGCGGATGCCGCGCAGGAGACCATCATGAACGGTCGAATCAATCATCTGATGCTGAACGTGAATCGCTTCGACGAAGCAAAAGAGTTCTACCGATGGCTGATGCCTAAAATCGGCTATCCGAATGAATTCAGCTTCGGCGATGACGCGCCAAAACGCGGGCTCGGATGGTCCAACGATGCGGGATCGGTATGGGTGCAGGAAGCGGAAGCGCCGTTTCGCCCCGACACCTTCCATCACCATCGCGTGGGACTGTGCGAGATTGCTTTCGCGGCCGAAAGCCGCAAACAGATCGACGAGCTCGCTCCGCAAATCGAGCAACACGGCGGGAAGCTGACGGATCCGCCGCGCGAATACGACTATATGCCCGGCTACTACGCGGTGTTCTTCACCGACCCAGACGGCCTGAAGCTCGAACTCGTGCATCTGCCGTAAGGTTGGCGAACATCCCCGCAGAACTCGATGGCCGGCGGCTCCGCGCCGCCGTCACTGCGTTAACAAGCCGCGCCGCGTATACAGCTCGCGAAGGATCGCCATCACAGGTTCGGGCGCACGCTTCGATGAACCATCGAACGGCGGCTGCGGGTCGTATTCGATTCCGACCTGAATCGCCTGCGCGATGGTATCGCCGGAAATCCTGCGCGCCAGATGCAGCGCCATGTCGATCCCTGCCGATACGCCCGCAGCCGTAATGATTTTTCCCTGCTCGACCACGCGCTCCGAGGTTGGAATCGCGCCGAACCGGGCGAGTTGATTCAATGCCGCCCAGTGGGTCGTCGCCTTCAGTCCGTCCAGGAGCCCCGCCGCGCCGAGGATCAGCGCGCCCGTGCATACCGAAGTTGTCCAGGTAGTTGTCTTGTCGATTTTCCGGACCCATTCGAGCATCGCCGGCTTTTCGCGAACCTGTTCTTCGCCAAAGCCGCCGGGCACGATCAGGATGTCGGCGCTGGTCACTTCCGCGATGGACCGGTCGGCATTGATCGCGAGCGACTTTGTATCGGTGCGCTTGAGTCCGGTGGTTTCTCCGACCAGGACGACCTCCGCTTGTGGCAGCCGCTGCAGGACTTCATACGGCCCGACCGCGTCAAGCGCCGTGATTCCGTCAAACGCCAGGATCGCTATCTTCATCGTTGTCCTCCGGTTGCGGTAAGCATCGTGCGCCGCCATCATGCCGCCGCGACCGGACGAAAGCGGGCGCGATAGGCGCTTGGCGGAACGTGGAGCGATCTCAGGAACGCGCGGCGCATCGATTCACGGGTGCCAAACCCGCACGCCTTCGCAATCGCGTCGATTCCGTCGCCGGATTCTTCCAGCCGCCGGCGCGCCGCCTCGATTCGCGATCTTTCGACGAACGCCGCCGGAGTCATCCCGGTCTCGCGCCTGAAAACGCGCGCGAAGTTCCGCGCGCTCATCGCAACTCGCTTGGCGAGCCTGGCAACCGGAAGATCTTCGGCCATATGATCGGCGATCCATTCCTGCAACTCGCGGATCGGCTCTCGGTCGGCGCTTTGCGCGGATAGCTGCACCGAAAACTGCGATTGCCCGCCGGGCCGCCTGAGGAACATCACCAGCTCGCGCGCCACGCCGAGCGCGACACGGCGACCATGATCCTCCTCGACCAGCGCCAGCGCGAGATCTATTCCGGCGGTCACACCGGCCGAAGTGTAGATTCGTCCGTCGCGGACGAAAATCGGATCGCTTTTAACCTCGACTTGCGGGAAGCGCCGCCTGAGCAAATCGCATGAACGCCAGTGCGTGGTGGCCTGACGGCCGTCCAACAAACCCGCCTCCGCCAGCAAGAAGGCGCCCGTGCAGACGGAACAAATCCTGCGCACCCGCGGCGCCATCGCGCGAATCCAGCCGACAAGCCGCCGCTCCCGCATCGCGGCCGCGGTTCCTCGTCCGCCGCACACCATCAGCGTGTCGATCGGCCCGCGCAAATCGTCTATCGACTTTTCGACCACGAACTCGAGGCCATTCGACATGGCGAGAGGCCCGCGCGACAGCGCGGTCACGGCTACTTCATAGTAGCGTGGCCTGTCCATCGCTTCGCCGCAAAGCCATCGCGAGGCCTGCGAGAAGACTTCAAGCGGCCCCGCGATATCGAGAATCTGGGCGTCGCCGAACGCCACCATCACGATGCGCCGGGCTCCGCGGCCGCGCCGTGATGATTGCCCGCGCGGGTTTGATCCGATCCGCTTCATGCCAGCAGAGACTGGCATCAAGCCCGGTCGTCCGCAATGGACAATACGCCACGATTTCTGCCATCGAGGAGAAGCTCACAGACATTTCGCTTCCAAGGCCCCAAATACGGACCTTGCGAGCCGTCTAGTCCGGCGGCTAGCCGAACATCTCTTTCAATTTGTCGACGAAACCTTTGGAGAGCGGATGGCTAACGGCCTTGCCGTCGAGCTTGGCAAATTCTTCCAAAAGCTCGCGCTGGCGCGGGGTAAGGCTGCGCGGAGTTTCCACGGCCACGCGGATGAGTTGATCGCCACGGCCATAGCCATGCAAATCAACGATGCCCTTGCCCTTGAGCCGCAGCACTTTGCCGGATTGCGTGCCCGCGGGAACCTTCAGCTTGACCTTGCCTTCGAGCGTGGGAACCTCAATCTCGCATCCGAGCGCCGCTTGCGGAAAGCTTATCGGCACTTCGATGACGATGTCGTTGTCCTGGCGCGCGAACAGCGGATGCTCCTTGACGTGAACGATCACGTAGAGATCGCCGGGAGCGCCGCCACCGTAGCCGGCCTCCCCTTCGCCGCGCAGCTTGAGACGCGAGCCGTTGTCCACGCCGGCTGGAATGCGAACCGACAGCGATTCCTGCTTGCGCACGCGCCCCTGGCCCTGGCACTTGGGGCAGGGATCGGAAATGATCATCCCCTCGCCGCGGCATTGGCCGCAGGTCGTTGAGATCGAGAAGAAACCCTGCTGAGTGCGAACCTGCCCGCTCCCGCGGCAATTCGGGCATTGCCGGGCGCCCGTCGATCCTCCGCGTGCGCGCGTGCCGTTGCAGGCCTCGCACTGGGTGAGCCGCTGGAAGCGGATGATCTTTTCCGTGCCGCGAGCGGCTTCCTCGAACTCCACCTCGAGGTCGTAACGAAGATCGTCACCTCGGCGCGAACGCGACCGGGAGCGCCCGCGGCCCGTTCCAAAGAAGTCCCCAAAGATGTCGGAGAAGACTTCCTCGAAGCCTTGCGAAAAATCGAATCCGCCGAAAGGCCCCTGCCCTTGCGGTCCCTGGAATGCGCTATGCCCGAAGCGATCGTACTGGGCGCGCCGCTCGGGATCCGAGAGGACCTGGTAGGCCTCGTTGATTTCCTTGAAGCTTTCCTCAGCCTGCTTGTTGCCCGGGTTGCGGTCGGGATGAAACTTGATGGCGAGGCGGCGATAAGCCTTTTTCAGTTCCTCTTCACTGGCGCCGCGGGGTACGCCCAAAACCTCGTAATAATCGCGTTTGGTGGCCGCAGGCATTGTGCCGGAATCTTAAACGATAGATTAACGCGACGCCATGACCCTCCTCAGTGGAGGGCGAAGAGTGCCCTCCACCGGCACTGACGTCAGGTTTTTACTTGACTTCCTTAAAGTCCGCGTCGACGACATCTTCACCGTCGCCGGCTTTCTTGCCTTCGCCGGATCCGTCGGCTTGCGCTCCCGATGCCGCCCCCTGGCCATCCGCCCCTCCCGCCTGCCCTTGCGCGCGGGTCTTGCTGTACATCGCTTCGGCCAGCTTGTGGGAGGCGTTGGTAAGGGCCTCGGCCGCCCGATTCATTTCGTCCGCGTCCTTCGACTCGAGCTTCTTCTTCGCCTCGGCAAGCGCATCCTCGACGCCCTTGCGCGATGCCTCATCGAGCTGCGAGCCGTACTCCTTGAGGGTCTTCTCGGTGGTGTAGACCAGGTTGTCGAGCTTGTTGCGGGCCTCAGCTTCGAGCCGTCGCTTGTGGTCGTCAGCCGCGTGCTGCTCGGCATCGCGCACCATCTTCTTGATGTCCTCTTCGGACAGCCCCGACGACGCCGTGATGCGAATCGATTGCTCCTTGTTGGTGCCCAGGTCTTTCGCGTGGACGTTGACGATGCCGTTCGCGTCGATATCGAAGGTTACCTCGACCTGGGGCAGGCCGCGGGGCGCTGGCGGAATGCCAATCAGGTCGAACTGGCCCAGCAGCTTGTTGTCCGCCGCCATTTCGCGTTCGCCCTGAAAGACTCGGATCGTGACCGCAGTCTGATTGTCCTGCGCCGTCGAGAACACCTGGCTCTTGCGAGTCGGAATCGTGGTGTTCTTCTCGATCAGCTTGGTGAACACGCCGCCCAGAGTCTCGATTCCAAGCGACAGCGGGGTTACATCCAGCAGCAGGACATCCTTGACTTCGCCCTTCAGCACTCCGGCCTGAATTGCCGCGCCAACCGCGACGACCTCGTCAGGATTGACGCCCTTGTGGCCTTCCTTGCCGAAGATCTTGCGGACCCGCTCCTGCACCGCCGGCATCCGCGTCATGCCGCCAACCAGCACGATCTCGTTGATCTCGCTCGCCTTAAGGCCGGCATCGCGAAGCGCGGTTACGCACGGCGCTTCCAGCCGGTCCAGCAAATCGGAGCATAGCGCTTCGAGCTTGGCCCGCGTCAGCTTGATATTGAGATGCTTTGGACCGGACTGATCGGCCGTGATGAACGGCAGATTGATGTCCGTTTCCATAACCGTCGAGAGCTCGCACTTGGCCTTTTCCGCGGCCTCCTTCAGCCGCTGCAATGCCATCCGGTCCTTGCGCAGGTCAATTCCCTGATCGCGCTTGAACTCGTCGGCCAGGTAATCGATGATGCGCTGGTCGAAGTCTTCGCCGCCCAGGAAAGTGTCGCCGTTGGTTGCTTTGACTTCGAACACGCCTTCGCCAAGTTCCAGAATCGAAATATCGAAGGTGCCGCCGCCAAGGTCGAAAACCGCGATCTTCTCGTCCTTCTTCTTGTCGAGGCCGTAGGCCAGCGATGCGGCAGTCGGCTCGTTGATGATGCGCAG
This sequence comes from Pseudomonadota bacterium, assembly GCA_021323675.1. GTDB lineage: Bacteria > Desulfobacterota > Binatia > Binatales > Binataceae > JAFAHS01. The sequence continues at coordinate 99,094 of JAJPKP010000084.1, forward strand.
GACGTTCAGTCCCGCAATCCGGCCGGCATCCTTGGTCGCCTGGCGCTGCCCGTCGTTGAAGTAAGCGGGCACGGTGATGACCGCCTCGGTGACTTTCTCGCCGAGATAATCTTCGGCCGTCTGCTTCATCTTCTGCAGGATGAATGCGGAAATCTCGGGCGGGCTATACCGCTTATCGCGAATTTCGACCCACGCCGCGCCGTCGTCGTTCTTTACGACCTTGTATGGCAGAACCTTGAGCGCCTTTTGCACCTCAGCGTCGTCGAAACGCCGACCCATCAGGCGCTTGATTGCGAATACCGTGTTGTTCGGATTGGTTATCGCCTGCCGCCGGGCAATCTGGCCGACAAGGCGCTCGCCTGAATCCGTAAAAGCGACCACTGAAGGCGTGGTGCGGCTGCCTTCGGAATTGGCGATAACGATCGGATCGCCACCTTCCATCACCGCCACACAGCTATTGGTCGTGCCAAGGTCTATGCCTATTACTTTTCCCATTTTTCTCTATCGAGCCGCGGAAATTTTAAAGGCTCTGCCTAAATCAATAATCACGATCTAGTTCTTTTCAATCTCGGAAACATCGCCTTCGCTGTCACTTCGCCCGCCCGCGCTCCCCTTGGCGACCGTGACACGCGCCGGCCTCAGAATCCTGTCTCCAATCAGATACCCGCGATGGAACTCCTGGATGATGGTGTTCGGCGGATGCGACTCGCTTTCGACGTGATCGATCGCCTCATGACGCGAAGGATCGAAGCTCTGCCCTGCCGATGGAATCGGAGTAACTCCCTGCGTCTTCAGATAATCGAGCAGCAGGCGCAGCACCATCTCGACCCCCTGCAGGATTTGACCATCTCCTCCCGCGCCCCGGCCTGCTTCGACCGCACGCTCGAGGTTGTCGACAATCGGAAGCAAATCCCTCAGCAGCGCCTCCTTCTGCAGGCGGACGCTCTCTTCACTTTGCTGGCGGATGCGCTTTCGCGCGTTCTCCCCATCCGCAAGAGCCCGCAGGTACTTGTCCTTCAGCTCGGCAATTTCCTTGCTCTGAGCTTCGAGACGCTCCCTTAGATCGCTGATTTCCTGCTGATCGGGGCGGCCCTGAGTTTCCGCGGCTTCCGGCTCCGCCGGCCGCGCTTCATCATGCTCTTTGTGATTTTTACTCATGCTGCGAAATCGCACCGGTTAGAACGTAAGCACGATTTCAGCTTGCGCCACTGTTCAAATGCTGTTTGTGAGCCGAAAGGCCGATTCAGTGCTCGAGCAGGCGGCTCAAAGTCCGGGCCGTGTACTCGACAAGCGGGATGACGCGGTCGTACTCCATCCGAACCGGCCCCACCACGGCCACGCTGCCGACCGGCGTCGAACCTGTGGCGTACGATGCGGCGATTACGCTTAGCCCGGCCAGGCGCGGATCGTAGTTTTCCGATCCGATCGAGACCATCAGGCCCTTCTGCCGGATCGCGCGTTCCAACAAATCCAGCAGGGCGGATTTGTCGTCCAGCGCGCGCAGCAACTCCCGCATCCGCTCGGGGTCCGCGAATTCAGGCTGTTCGAGCGCCTTGACGCTGCCTTCCACGTAAACCTCGGTTCTATCGAGACTGTCGGCAATCGCTCCTTCACCGAGGGAAAGGGCTTCGCGCATGAACTGATCGTAGGCGGCCCGCTCTTCCATTAGCTGCCGCTCGATCCATCGGCGGGCTTCGTCGAGGCTGCGGCCCACCAGCGATTCGTTCAGATATCGCGCCATCCGGTTCAGCTCTTCCTGGCTGAAATCGCGCTCGGCGTCGATCAGGCGGTTCTGCATGGTGTCCGCGGTTGCCACGAACACGGCAAGCACCTGCCGCTCACGCAGGCGCACAAAGTTCACCCGCTCGACCGTCATCGACTCCAGCCGCGGAGCCATCACGAGCGCGGCCTGCCCGGTCAACAGCGCGAGCAGCCTCGGCGTATCGCGCATCACGTCCTCGAGATCGCGCGGGCGGCTCGAATAATGCAACTCGATCTGGGCTCGATCTTCGAACGCGATGCGCGAAGAGAGGAGCAGATGATTTACGTAGTAGCGGAAGGCCTTGTCCGTCGGCACGCGGCCCGCCGAAACATGGGGCTGGGCCAGAAAGCCGGCTTCCTCGAGGTCGGCCATGATGCTTCTGACCATCGCCGCCTTGACACCGATCGAATAGCGCGCCGCCACCTGCTGAGAACCGACCGGCGCCGCGCTGGAGATAAACTCCTGCACCGTCGCCATCAGGAGCGCGTGACGCCGTGCGGAAAGCTGGCTATCTTCTGCGGCCATCTCCAATTACAATTTTGTTACCGCACCACCGATACAATCAAGCACCGTCCGGATGCAATGGCGGGACCGCGCGGGGTCGGTTAATCTTCCACAGGGGACGATGGCGCGCAAAAGGCAGCCGGCCAAACCTCGGCAGATTCATCTGCCGGCGGTGCCACGAAACACGTCGTGGATTGAAAGCGACAGCTACGATCGCCGCGCCTGGTCCGAAATTCTCGCAAACGCGCCCTCCACGTCGGACCTGGTCGAAGCGGGCAGCAGGCTGGTGCCGCATTTCGATGCGCTCCTTGCTGACTTCTTCCTCTCCCTGTTCAAGTACAATCTCGTGTGGCAGAAGCCCGATGCGGTCCGCCGTTCGGCGGCGCTTAACCGCACGATTCTCGAAAATCTCTTGCCGTCGCCCGCGTTCGAAGCGCTCAAGGATCGCACCCTGCTCGAAGAGGACAAGGCCGCCATCGCCGCGATGGTGATGGGAGAACGCGCGCTCGAAATGATCCGGTCCGAAAAGCTCGTGAACCGGCGCGAGATGGTCGATCTCTGGGATCTGGAGCATCAGGAGCAGGACCTCGAATCACGCGCCGAAACATTGAAGGGTGCGCAGGCGATGGCTGATTCCACCGAGGGCGACCCGGACGCAAACGCCCAGGCCAAAAAACAGGCCGAAGAGATGGTCGAGGCGGCCGCGCGCGCCGCCCAGGTATCGGAAGCCCGGCTGAACCAGAAGAGCCGGCAAATCGAAAGCGACCTCAAACACGGCGACCGCGGCGAATTGAAGCGGATGCAGATGAGGGCGGCCGAACTTGCGCAGGACATCGATCGCGCCGCCGAAGACAGCCATGCCTTCAGCCGCGAGTTCGGCCAGGGCGGCAGAATGAACGCCGGCCAGCGCCTCGAACTCGGACGCCATCTCGCCCGCAGCCGCAAGCTCGGAGAACTCGCGCGCCTGGTCGGACGGATGAAGCAGGATGCGCGCGCGCTCAGGCGCAAAACCCTCGACCGCGGCATCAGCGAAGCCTACGACATCGAACGCGGATCCGATCTGGGCAAAATCATTCCCTCGGAATTGGTCGCAATGCATCATCCGGTGCTCGTGCAGGATTTCCGCCGCCGCCTGCTCGAAGGACAAGTCCTTCAATACCGCCTGCGCGAGGACGAGCAGAAGGGCAAAGGCCCGATGGTGGTGTGCATCGACGTTAGCTCATCGATGCAGGGCGAGAAGGAACTGTGGGCCAAGGCCGTCGGCCTGACGCTGATGGATATCGCGCGGCGCCAGCGGCGGCTGTTTCGCGCGGTGCTGTTTTCTTCGGGAGAAGGAACGCTGCGAATTCTCGATCTGAATCGCGAGCGCCGCTACGAGCCGGACCTTAACAAGGTCATCGAGATGGCGGAGTATTTTCCCGGTGGCGGCACCGATTTCCAGGCGCCGATCGATGCGGCCATGGCGTTGCTCGAAGATCGAAAGCTGAAGCGCGGCGACATCGTGATGATCACCGACGGCGAATGCCAGGTTTCTCCCGAGTGGCTCGCCCATCTTCACCAGCGCAAGGATGAGCTTCAGTTCACGATCTTCGGAGTGCTGGTCGACGTGGGCGCCGTTGATACATCATCGCTCAGGCAGTTCGCGGACCGGATTACCTCGGTCAAAAAGCTGACCGCGGAATCTTCGCGCGAAATCTTCCTGGCAGTATAAACCTGCGCGCCGCTGGCGCGGTTGTCAGTCGAAAGTTGCAGTGGGGTCCGTCATGCTGGTCACCCTTGTTCCCGTCAACCGATCCAACTACCGCGCGATGTGGAGGATGCAGCTCAAGCCTGAGCAACAGACCTTCGTCTCTCCGCCCGCGTGGTCGCTGGCGCGATGCTATGTCAGGGCGCTCGGCGACGAATACGAGCATCTGCCGCATCTGATCGAGGCAAATCGCGCGGTAATCGGCTATGCGACGATTGCCTGCAACCCGCAGAGCGAGCAGGAGTACTGGATCGACGACATCATGATCGACGCGCGCCATCAGGGGCGCGGCTACGGGCGCGCGGCCCTGGTGGAAACGATCAGGCTGATCCTCCGGCGCTACCCGCGATGCCGCGCGATACAGCTAACCTGCTTTCGGGCCAACGTGAATGCGGCCACCTTGTACCGGAGCGTCGGGTTCGTGCCGACCGGAGAACTGGAGCCGTTCTTCGGAGAGCCCAACTACAAGCTGACCGGCCCCGACCTCGAGAAACTGCGTGCCTAGCCGCGGCGAATCCCCGCTACTGCGGCATCGTGGGACTGCGGCTGGCGGCCTCGTTCAACTTCTGGTCGTAATCAGGAGATTGCTCCTGGCAAAGGCCCTGACTTCGAATGTACTCGACCGCCTTGTCATCGATCGGCGGCCCTTCGGCCAGGCGTGCTTCAGCTACCTTGTGGTCCGCGGCATCGTATTGACAGTGGACCAGCGCGATCGGGTCGCCGTTCGGATAGTTGAAAGGAAGGACGACGTCTTCGTGTCGGCGCGAATTCTGCTCAAAGCTCCGAGTATCGTACGCCGTGCCGTTGACCACGAACTCCTTTTGATTGAAGAACGCCTCGCACACTCTGCGCAGATCCACGGTGCAGCCGTTGCGTGACACTTCGCTCCCCTTGACGGTCACCCCCTGCCGCTGAGCGCATCCCCCAGGCGCCAGAAGCAGACCCGACACCAGAAACGCGAGCCAAGCCGACGTTTTCATCGAGGCCTCCCTTTGGGTCAAGTTCGGAAGCCACCTACCACTCGCAGTCACGCAGGGTCAACAGGACGGGCTCGGATGCCGCCCCGCGGCGTTTCGCGCCGTGAAATGAAAGAGGCCGGTTTGGGGCCGGCCTCTCGTGCGCTCAAGTGGGGGAGGAAAACCCTACGCGGCCGACGCCAACTGCATCACGCCCAGTTGCGTGTACCAGGGCTCGGTGCGCTCATTGATCAGCCCCAACTGCCGCAGGCACGGGATGATCGTATCGACGAACAGGAACGAGTTGAATTGCTTGTCCATCTCGGCCTCGGCCTTCGCCCAATCCGGGTTGCGCTGCATCTCGTCCTCGACGTCCCGCATCGAGATGCCGACCTCTTCGAAAACCGAAGTGCCGGAGAGGAAGCCGTCTTTGGGCTTGCCGTCAACGATCTTCGTGACCATCATGTCGCACGCGCTGAAGGCGAACTCTTCGAGGTCCTTCTTGTCCTGGCCGCCGAGCTTGCGGACCGCCTCGCGCAGCGCCAGCATCCCAAAGCCGACGTGGCGCGATTCGTCCTTCATGATGTACTCGAGCATTTCCTTGAGCAGCTCGTCCTTGGTCTCGCGCTGCATGAAACGAAATGCCGCAATCGCAAGCCCTTCCGCCACAATCTGCATCCCAACGTACTTCGGCTCCCATCGATCGTGCTCGATCACCGCGCACAGCAGGCGGTCGAGCGTCGGATCGATCGGGTAGATCTTGTCGAGTTTCGTGATGTACTTGCGGAAGGCTTCGACGTGGCGCGCCTCGTCCATTACCTGCGCCGCGGCGCACATCTTCGCGTCCAGATCCGGGGCCGCCTCGACCAGTTGCCCGCAAACCATCAACGCGCCCTGCTCGCCATGCAGGAATTGCGAGAGCCGCCACGCGGCGAACTTTCGCATAAGCTGATCCTTGCGGTCCTGGCTGAGCGATTTGTACAGATCGGTCTGGAACATCGGAATCATCGACATGTCGATGACTTCGCGCTCGATGGGACGGTCCCAGTTGATCGTCGTCGAAACGTTCCATTGATCCCGCTTGGCGTTCTCGTACAGCCGGTCCATCTGCGGGTACATCACGTCGTAGTTCCAGTGAAAAACGTTGGTCAGGTCGGTCTTTACTTCAGTCCGCTCAGTGAACATTGAGATTGTCCTCCGGGTGAATTACGGGGCATCGGTCCGGGCTGCGCGCTCCAGCCCGCCCAACGCGAAATTGACCGTGGTTTCCTTGAGATCCGCCAGCGGAAGATTCTCGCGCTCGAGCAGCCACGTGATCGCCTGCGACAGCATCCCGATCGTCAAATGAGCCACGGCGTCCGCCTTGGCCCCGATTGCCGGCTCCAGATCCTCGCGAAGATCGTTGATGAAAATCTCGTGCACCCGGACCATCAGGTCCAGGAATGCCGGCCCGTGTCCGAAGACGATCCGAAACGACTCCGGCGCCTCAGCCGCCGCATCGAGGATCGTGTTGATCGTGATGCGCAGTTTCTCGGCCGGATCCTCGACCCCCTCCTTCGCCTTGATCAACTCTTCGCGCAGCTTCCCCGCCCCATAGTCGATCAGCTCGATGAAGATCTCGTTCTTGGTCTTGAAATGGAGATAGAAGGTGCCAAGCCCGACATCCGCTTCCGAAGCGATGTCGGCAATTCGGGTGTTGTGGTAACCCTTGCGCGCGATTACGCGCTCCGCCGCTTCCAGAAGATCGACCCTGGTTTTCTCGCGACGACGCTCGAATCTGTTCGGCGCAGTGTCCCTGATAGGTCTGGCGTTTCCCGTCATCCGACTGAAACCGTAGTCGGTTATGAATCGCAAGTCAATTACGATTCAACTTTCATTTATGAATTGAGATTCAGTCTTGGGCGAAGGACGACGCTTATGCGAAAAAGTCTCTCGAAATTCGGGCTAAAGAGGAGCTATTGCGGGCCGCCGCCCGAGTCAGATGAAGAACCGCCGCCCTGGTCCCCTCCGCCGGCGCTCTCGGTGCTCTCCTGGTCTTCGGGGCTGATCTCTTCGGGAAGGATGACCGGCTCGGAAAAATCCGTTGCCAGGCCGCAGCAGAGAAGATAGCTCGACCCTGCTCGCGGCTGGGCGGCATAGGCCTCAAGCGATCCGTCCGCGAGCACCTTCACCGCTTCATAGCTGGTGGTGCCGGAGGCGCGCTCAATCTGAAAAACATAGAACGATCCGCGATCAAGCGGTTCGGGCGGACCCTCGTCGGGAATGACCTGAGAAAAGTGCGCCGGGAGCTTTCCGTACTCGAGTTGCTTGATGGCCCATCCGGCGCTGCCGATGTCGGCAATTCGGCCGGCAAGGCTGCGGTCCGCTTTTATCTCCCAAATCGGCACGCCGCCATCGAAACGGATAACCGAAGCCGTTCGGCCTGAACGGCTCTGCATGTTGCTGATGATTTCGGCGCCGAAGAACTTGCTGACCACAACTCTATCGAGGGAATCGTTGGGATGGCTGTAGCTTATTGCGATGTTGGCAACCGGAGGAGGCAGCGGCTCGCCGATACTATCGCCGGTGCTGTCGGCCGCTCCAAGATCGTCGACGCTTTTCTTCGAGCTGCATCCGGACGCCGCGATCGCGACCGCCAGCGCGATAGCGATCGCGAATGATGCTGCGGATTCGAGCCGCGCCGTTAAGCGCCGGCGCGCTCCGGCGCTGACGCCGCGAATGGGATGGTTTTTCATTGCTGTTTCGATCGAGTAGTCTCTGCGGCTTGTGGCTCGGCTGGATTCAAATGAGAAAATTGGCCTCAAGCCACTACTAATCTACGCGCAGGCGCAAACCGGTCTCAACCTGTGCGTCACTTTGCTCGGTCTGCATCTGCTGTACTTCTATACCGACCGCAAGGGGCTCTCTCCAGTGCTTGCGGGACTCGCATTTTTTGTCGCGCTTATTCTCGATGCGGTAACCGATCCGCTGGTCGGCAACATTTCCGATCGCACTCGGCTGCCCTGGGGTCGCCGGCGCCCGTTTTTCGTCGCTGCGCTGCCAATGGCGCTATGCTATTTCCTGCTGCTCGCGCCGCCGGCGCTGAGACAAGGCCTGTTCGCCTGGTTTCTGTGCCTCTACTTCCTGATGCTGACCTTCAGGAAGCTCTACGAAACCGCTTATGGCGCGCTGATGCCGGAACTGACGCTCGATTACGACGAGCGAACGCGGCTCTCCACCTATCGGCAGTTGTGTGGCACGCTCGGAGACGTGAGCGGCGCGCTGCTTCCCTTTGCGGCGTCGTATCTGTTTGCGCGGGACATGGACTTCCGGGTCACCGGCCTGATCTGCGCGCTGGTGGTGGCTGGCGGCGCAATTGTCGCTTTCACCGGACTCAGTGAACGCGCGGAATTTGCCGCTCGCGATCGCTCGAATCTCCTGGAGTCGCTGCGCTCGGCTGCCGCCAACCGGCCGTTCGTGGTGCTGCTGGCTGCGACCACCCTCGCGGTGATGGCAATCAATATACCGACCGTTCTGTTGCGCTTCCTGTCGAAGTACTGGGCGCGTGATGACAACGCGGCGGCGCGCTGGCTGGTCGCTTATTTCGCCGGCTCAATCCTTTCGTACCCTTTCTGGTTCAGGATGACGGTGCGGATCGAAAAGAAGCCCGCCTTTATTGTCGCAATCGCCTGCAATGCGATCGGCTCGCTTTCCATCCTGATGCTTTCGCCGGCCAACACCGTCGCGATCCTGGCGCTGATGGCTTTCAGCGGCTTCTCGGCGATCGGCATCTGGGTCACGCAGATGTCGGCGGCGGCCGATGTGGTCGAGTGGGACGAAGAGCGAACCGGACGGCGGCAGGAAGGCGCATACGGCGGCCTGACCTCGATGGCGATCAAGATTGCGATGGCAATCTCGATGCTACTGGTCGGTCCGGTGATGGGATGGATCGGATATTCGCCAGGGGCCGCATCGCTCGCCCCGGGCGCGGTCCGAAACCTCAAGATGCTGTTTGCGATTGCGCCAGCCGCGATATACGCGCTGAGCGCGATGGTTTTTTCGCGCTATCCGATCACCCGCGAGAGCCATCGCCAGATCCGCGAGCGTCTGGCCAATCGCGCCGCCGCTATTTGATTTCCGGAATGAAGTCCGGAAAGTCCTTCGACGGCTTCATCTTCCACGACGGTTTGCGCTTTTCGAGAAACGCGGTCACACCCTCGCGCGAGTCGGCCTGCTTGCCCACCCACTGAAAGGCGCGCGAATCGATTGCCTGCGCCTTTTCCATCTCGTCTTCCGCAAGCAATCCCCACACCAGGCGTTTGGTAATCGCGACCGAAACGGGAGCGGTGTTCTGCGCGATGTCCTCGGCCAACTCGCGCGTTTTCCGCACGAACTCGGCGTCGGGCCATACGTGGCTGACAATTCCGAATTCCAGGGCTTCCCGCGCACTTATGATCCTTCCCGTCATCAGCAGCTCGTTCGCCCGCGCAAGGCCGATCTGGCGCGGCACCGTCCAGAGACTCAACGCCTCCGGAATTACTCCCCGGCGCACAAATACGAATCCGATACGCGCGCTTTCCGCCGCCACTCGGATGTCCCATTGCATCGGCAGCGTGATGCCGACGCCGACCGCCGGACCGTTGATCGCGGCGATGATCGGCTTCTTCATGTTCCACGGACGAAGTGCGGGGCGCGATTCGACTTCACCCCGCTCGCGGCGTTTGTCGTAGTTGAACGTGTCGCCGCCCGCGCTGGAAAGATCCGCACCCGCGCAGAACGCGCGGCCGGCGCCGGTGACAATGATGACCCGGACGTTGTCGTCCGCATCAAGCGCGGCAAATGCCCGGGCCAGTTCCGCGCCCATCGTGGCATTGTACGCGTTGAGCTTCTCGGGGCGATTGAGAGTGACAGTCGCGACGCCGCCGCTTTGCTCTACCAATAGCGTGGAAAATTCCATCGGCACTGGACCTCCCGGACAATCAAGATGTCTCTCCAATGCGCTTATAACGCTGAGCGGGCGCAATCGGAAGGCTGGGCCGGCGGGCGCGCGGCTCTATTTGCTGAAATCGATGGGCTGTCCGCAGGCGTCGCCGCCGGCGTTGTAGTCGTACACCATCCGCCCGCCGTAGTCGGCTCCCAGGGCCATGACCACGCACAGCGCGACCAGGCCCGCAAGAAACACCGACCGCGCCCGCTTCGGCATCGGACGAGCCACAAAAGCCCATGCCGCCAGCGCAACCACGCCCACCGTGACCGCGATCATCAGATGCTCGTGATTTTCGAGCAGCGCATCGCGCACCGACGGCGCGACCATCACGCCTTCGCCTGCGTAAAGGCCCGACGCCGCCGAGACGACCGCGCCCGCAGCCCCAAGAACGAGCATCCAGAAGCCCGCCCAGGTGATGGAGTCGTTTCGCGCCGCGGCAGCCGCAAGATAGAGAGCCGCGGCGCCGAACGTAAACGCGATCGGAAAATGCACCACCAGCGGATGGATGTTCTGGAGGTGCTCCGCTCCGGGCAACAAGCGCTCGATCACGCGCCTATTTTACCGATTCCGCGGTAAGAAAATTCACTCCGCCCTTGCTGTATTCCTTGCCGGTGACGGTGACCTTGTCTTCCATCTTCGAGTAGACTTCGTCGGGCAGAGCTTCGTCATTTTTGGGCGGCAGCAACACGTAGATGTTGCCGTCGCTGTCGACCAGCGAAACCGGAATGCCTTTCTTGACGCATTCGATTGCGCATTTCTTGTGGCTCGCCCCTTTTGCGCCCATCGACCCGTAGCAGTAGCTGTCTTCCAGCGTTCCGGTAACCGACTTTTGCGCGGGCTGATCGGCCGCCAGAACGCCGCCAGCGAACCCGGCAGAAAGAATCATTCCCAGCCCGGCAATCGCAAGTTTCTTCATGATCCCTCCAGAACGAGTTTGGTTTGGCACAATCGTACGCCGCCGATGCGTGCGCATCGACCCCCTTTTTTTCAGGACTCCGTTTTCCTTATCTGCGCGCGGACCGCGCTTCGGCGGGAGAATCGACGCTGCCGAACAACTCGCGCCATTTCGCCCGCTTGCGCGCGCTGCGAGGGCGCGCTCCAAGCCGCGCGAGATGATGCTCGAGGACTTCCTTGAGCTGTTCGTTGAGCCGTTCGATTTCGACTTCCTCGGGCATCTTGGGCCGCGGCTGTCCATCCGGCATCCCGCCGCGCCGCCGTCCATAGAGCTGCTGGAGCCTAAGCTCCGCCTTCGCGAGCATCGCCTTGTACTTGTAATCGAGGCGGCCGAGGTCGTCCGCGAGCGCGGCCAGCGCGACGTAACGCCGGCGCATCCGCCACCACTCGAACAGCGTGACCACCATCACCCCGAACATCAAGAGGGCAACCACGCTGGTCATCAGCGCGGTCGCATGCCACCACGGAAGCGTTCTCAGACTCGAATTGAGCGACTGATTTTCAGAGGTCAGATCCTGAAGCTTGTCGCGCAGCGAACTCAGGTCGCGCTCGTCGCTGTCGGCTTTCTGCTCGGCATTGCGGGCCTGCGTGGTCAGCGAGTTCACCTGCGCCTGAAGGCCATTGACCTGCGCGATAAACGGGTTGGGAACCTTGAGCTCGTCGCCCGCCATCAGCTCGTCGTCCGGATGCAGCCGGTTCATCCGCGCGAGCTCCTCCGGCGTGATTCCGAACATCTGCGCGATCGATCCCATCGAGTCGCCGGGACGAATTGTGTACGGAATTATGTTGCGCGGTTTAGGCGGCGGTTTCGGCACGCTTTCCGGGGCGGCGGATGTGTACCCCGAAGCGCCGCTCTCCTGCGCCGCTTCGCGCGCCGGCGGCGATGGCGCCGAGCCTGAGTACGGCGTCCTTACTACCGACGAGGGCGGACCGCTCGAGGGAGGAATTGTCGTCTCGGTGAAATCGCCGGTCTGTGCAAAGCTCACTGCTGCAGTGGCGAGCAGGCACACGACCGCGAGCCCGAGCCTGGACACCTTCTTTGCGAACACCGCGAATGGCATCCGGACGTTCATCGAACGGCACTTACCAGCGTAGCCTAACATACCGGTGAAGCAAATGCTCCGAAACTTATTGGATCTCGTGCGCCAGTCGCCTAGACCAGCCAAACGAGACCAAGAGCCTGCGAAACAGACTGACACGCGCAACTGGAAGCTCTCGGACGCTTGAATTATGGAAATATTCCAGGCAATACGGCCGTAAACCAGGGCGCTTGAAACGAAAAGAGGGCACCATGCATCACCGATCTTCGGCCTTTCGGGTTGCAATTCTGGCCGCTTGCTGCCTGATGGCCGCCGGATGCGCGAACAATGCCGGATGGCAGTACACTCCGGGGGTTGAAACGCAAGCTTCAAAGCAATTGCCGATCAGTCTTGCCGTCGAGCGCTTTGAAGATAAACGAGAATCTGGAAACGAAAGCTACTTCTGGGTGTGCCTCATTCCGGTAGTTCCCTATTGCACCGCCTACTATCATCGGCCGGACACCGCCAATCGCTTCCTGACCGCGGCTTCTTACAATTTTCGTCCGAGCGAGGATCTGGCGCAGGCGGCTGCCAGCGAAATTCGCGGCGCGGGAATCTTTCGCGACGTGTTCGTAACCGAGCACAAAGCGGACCCCGGTGCTCCGCTCCTGCTGCGCGGCACCATCTTCAACACTGATTGGGACGGGACCGAGTATTCCTACCTGCTTGGTCCATACGGCTCGCTGTTCTGGTTGTTCGCACTGCCGTTCGGCTCGGCGCACAATACCCTGACTGTCAGGCTGGAGCTGGCGGAGCCTTCGACGGGACGCATCCTGTGGACCACTGATATCAACAAGTCATACGATCAGACCGAGGGATTTTACTACAACTACGGCACAGACTTCGCCTATCCGCACTTGTATCAGGAAGGGATGCAGGCGGCGGTTGCGTCGCTCGAGTCCTTCGTCCTGAGCCAGCCGCCGAATTTCTGGGACAGCGTGGCCGCTAAGCCCGCTTCCTGACTTCCGGATGCATAGCCGCGTAAGCGGCGCCGACCACTCCGCCGAGCGGCCCCAGGGCGGCGCGGACGATGCGGACCTCCGCGGCCATGGCGCTGAAGGCTCGGGCGCGCATCTCCGCGGTCATCGCCGGCCGCATGAAACGCAGCGCTCCTGCCACGCCCCCTCCGATCACCACCAGCTCGGGGTTGAAGATATTGAGGAATGAGGCGATGGCGATGCCAAGATAGCGGCCGGCGACTTCAAACGCGCGAAGGGCGACGCGATCCCGGTTGCGCGCCGCATCCGTCAAAGCGCGCACGCTGAAGTTGCCCTCGGCATCCAGGTAGCGCCCCTGGTATGCGCGCCGTTTTCCGATCTGGCCGACGACCAGGTTTCGCATTCCCGACGCCGATGCGTACGATTCGAGGCATCCCCGCGATCCGCAATCGCAAGGCAATCCCTGCGGCTCGACAACGACGTGGCCGAGCTCGGCGGCCATCCCGCTTTTTCCGTGCAGGAGCCTGCCATCGACAATCACCCCGCCGCCCACCCCGGTTCCAAGCGTAAGCAGGACGACGTTGCGATATCCGCGCGCGGCGCCGCGCCAATACTCGCCGAGCGCCCACGCATTCGCATCGTTTTCCACCACGACTCGCCGGCCCAGCGCCGTTTCCAGCCGCGCACGCAGCGGAAAAGCGCGCCAGGCCGCCACATGAGGCGCTGCCATGACGACACCCGAGTACACGTTCAGAGGACCCGGAACGGCTACTCCGATCGCCCGCGGCGATCCCATCGCGCGGCGCCGCGCTTCGGTTTGAAGACTCTTAATCTGCCGTACGATGTTGTCGGCTACCGCCGAGGCGGCGGAGTCGGCGCGGGCAGCGCCGCGTTCCAGGAACAGTACCCGGCCGGCGGGAGAGACCGCGGCGCATCGCAAGTTCGTCCCGCCCATGTCGAGACCGATGATATAGCGGCCCGGCATCGTGTCAGCCGCTTTGAACCTTCATCACCGCGAGGAACTCGCGATTGCCCTTGGCGCCCTCGATTGGCGACTCGATTGTGCCGGCGATTTCGAGTCCCAATTGCCGCGCGAAATCGAGTATTCCTTCGAGCGCCTCGCGGCGCAGACTTTCGTCGCGCACAATCCCGCCCTTGCCTACCTTGCCTTTCCCCACTTCGAATTGCGGCTTCACGAGCGCGATAATCTCCGATCCTGGGGCGGCAAGCGCAAGCACGGCGGGCAACACCAGCCGCAGCGATATGAAGCTCACATCGATCGTGATCAGGTCAGGACGATACGCAAGGGCGTCGGCGGACAGCAGACGAACGTTGCATCGGTCCGCCACGGTAACGCGCGAATCCTTGCGCAAGCGTTCGATTAGCTGGCCGCGGCCCACGTCAAGTGCGATCACATGCGCGGCGCCGCGCTTCAGAAGAACGTCGGTGAATCCGCCCGTCGATGCTCCGACATCGAGCGCGCGCCGGCCCTGAACATCGATCGCAAAATGGTCGAGCGCCGCTATCAGCTTGTATGCGCCCCGGCTCGCGTACTCGGGCGCCCCTCCGACGACCGTGATGGCAGTTTCCGCATCGACCTTGAGATCGGCTTTGCCGGCCGGGCGCGAATTCACCCGCACCCTGCCCGCCATGATCAGTCGCTGCGCGCCCTCGCGGCTTTCCGCAAGGCCGCGCCGAGCCATCTCGACGTCAAGTCGCGAGCGCATCATGCGGCCTTTGGTTAACGAGGTGATCGCGGTTCAGAAAGGCTCGTCGTCTTCGTCGCGGTTGGAAGGCTGCCGGTCACGGATCTCGAGGTCAAGCGGGGAACTCTGAAGCTGGCCTTCCGCGTCGCGCGTGAGCATCTCGACCTTGCTTTGCACTTCATCGAGCCGTTGATTGAGCGACTTGACCAGCGCAACGCCGCGCTCGAACGCGGTGATGGACTCTTCGAGCGTGAGCTCGCCTGAGTCGATCTGGTTGATGATGGTTTCCAGATCCTTGACCTCGTCTTCAAATCGTTTGTTTTTTGCCGCCATGGCGTTTACGTGTCGCGCGCAATCGTTCGCGCGCGCAACTTCCCCTTCATCAGGCGAATTTCAAGCTCCCCGCCAACCGCAACCGCCGACGCATCGACGACAACTTTCCCGGTTTCCGTGTCGCTGACCACCGCGTAGCCCCGCTCCAGTACCCGCAGCGGAGAAAGTGAATCGAGCCGTCCGGCCAGTTCGGCAAGCCGATGGCGATGGCGGGCGAGAATGGCGGAAGAAGCGTGGGCGAGCCGCGCTTCGAGCGTGGCGACCTCGTGACGGCGCCCGCGAATTTCCGATCCGGGCGCGCGCAATCGAGCCGACAACTCGCGAAGCGAGCGGCGAGCATTCGCAAGGCATCTGCGCATCGCCGTCTCGAGCGCGTCGCGCAGAGCGGTAAACTCCTGTCGCGCCCGGGCGGTCAGGGCGCCCGGATGGCGGAGCCGGCCCGCGAGGTCATCAACCGTCTCGCGCCACGAAGCACACTCGCGCCCCATCGCCGCGATCAAAGCCGCTCCGCCGGCCGCGATTCGTTCCCGAAGCTCCACAAGGCTCAGAACAACCAATTGCGCCGCGGCGGTAGGGGTAGGAGCCCGGACATCGGCGACGAAATCGGCGATGGTGTAGTCGATTTCGTGGCCGACCGCGGAAATCACCGGAATCTTCGAACGGAAGATCGCGCGCGCGACGACCTCTTCGTTGAAGGCCCACAAATCTTCCAGCGAACCGCCGCCCCGCCCGGCGATTATCACCTCGGCGCGTCCGTCCTCGTTCAGGTCGGCAATCGCCCCGGCGATCTCGAACGCGGCGCCGTCGCCTTGCACCCGGGCGGGGCGCACGATCAGATGCACGTTGGGAAACCGATCGAGCAGGACCCGCACGATGTCCTTCAGTCCGGCGCCATTGCGCGCGGTGACAATTCCGATGGTGCGCGGCAGAAACGGGATGGGGCGCTTGCGCGCGCGATCGAACAGGCCTTCCGCCGCCAGCCGCTTCTTCAGTTGTTCGAACGCGATTTGAAGAGCGCCAACCCCGCGAGGCTCCAGTTCATCCGCGACTATCTGCAGCGCACCCCGCGCCTCGAACACATTGGCGCGACCATGCACCATCACCGCCATCCCGTCCTTGACCTGGAAGCGCAGCCTTTGATGATCGCCGCGGAACATCACCACGCTGACCGAGCTGCGCTCGTCCTTGAGCGTGAAGTAGAGATGTCCCGAAGCGGGGATACGGGAATTGGAAACCTCGCCCTCCACCCAGAACTCGTCGAGGCTGCTCTGCAGAGTCTCGCTGATTAGCCGGACGAGCTGTGTGACGCTGAGCGCCGGGGCGGATGACGCCGCCCCAAACCGCATCACGAGCTGCTCGTCCATACTCATGCAACTTACCACAAGTACGTCGCGGCGCGAGCGGCGGTTTCGTCCGAACCAACAGCCCTAAAGGGCGGAATCGAGAAGGCTTTCGACCACCCCGATACCCAGAGGCTCCTTGAAGCGCATCGTCCCCAGGCATGGCGCGTCGGTCAGTCGCCGGAGCGAATCGGCGTTGCTGAGGGCGGCGGGCGATATAGCCGGCTCGGTGTCGTTGAGAATCCATCCCGCGATGCGAATTCCCTTGCTCGCGGCGTACCGAAGCGTGAGCACGGCCGCATTCAGGCATCCGAGCCGATTCGCGATTACCAGGATCATCTTGAAGTCGAGCGCCGCCGCAAGGTCCGCAAAGTCCGTGCTCCAGGTCAGCGGAACCGCCAGACCGCCCGCGCCTTCCACGAGCACGACATCGCTGGCCGCGGCGATGCGATCGAAGCAGTCCGTAATACGGCCCACGTCCGGAGGCGGAAGCCGATCCGCGTCAGCGGCGGCCGCGGGCGCCAGCGGGCTGCGGTAGCGATAGGGGCAGATTACGTCCAGCGGCAGATCGCATCCCGACGCGAGAGCGAGCGCTCGCGCATCGGCGGGATACAGATCTCCGTTTTGCCGCTCGCATCCGGTCTCCGCCGGCTTCATCACCCCGACTCGAAGTCCGCGGGCGCGAAACGCAAACGCGAGTGCGCATCCGACCGTGCTCTTGCCTACACCCGTATCGGTTCCGGTAATGAAGAACGCCTCGTTCATCGCAGAGTTACTTCCCGTATCGAGTCGTAGACCGCGTCCAGCAGAAATTTGAGCTCGCTCTCGCCGATCGACAGCGGCGGCATCAGGATGATCACGTCGCCAAGGGGCCGGATGATAACGCCTTTGTCGCGCGCGCGGCGAATCACCTGGTGGCCCACCGTACGCGACGAATCATAGGAAATTCGCCGCTGCGCATCCTCCATCAGCTCGATCCCGGCCATCATCCCGCACTGCCGGATATCGGCGACGTTCGGCAGCGCGGCAAATCTTCCATCCAGGTCGTCCGATAGCTGCTTGATTTGTGGTTGAATGCGCTCGACAACCCGTTCATCGCGAAACAGTCCCAGGTTCGCACGGGCCACGGCCGCCGCCAACGGGTTACCGGTGTAGGTATGGCCGTAGTAGAAGGCGCGATATTCATTGGCCTCGCCAAGGAACGCTTCGAATATTTCTTCCGTGGCAAGGGTGGCCGCCAATGGCATGTATCCGCCGGTAATTCCTTTGCCCATGCAGAGAAGGTCGGGACGAAGGCCGGCATGCTCGCAGGCAAACATCGCACCCGTCCTGCCAAACCCGGTGGCCACCTCGTCGGCGATAACGAGCGCGCCGGCATCGCGGGCGAGCCGGGCGATCCCGGAAAGATAGTCCGCGGGATGAGACCACATGCCGGCCGCGCCCTGCATCATCGGCTCGATAATCAGCGCCGCCAATTCGCCGCGATGCTCGTCAATAACCCGAGCGGCGGCTTCCAGCGCTTCGCTCACCGCCGCTTCGGGCGCCATCCGCCGGTAGAACCGGAAGACATGGGGAGGATCGGTCTTTATCGCGGGAAACAGGAGTCCTCGGATGTGGCGGTGGAATTGTTCGCTGTAACCGAGGCTCACCGAACCGATCGTATCGCCGTGATAGGACTCGGTTAGAGCCAGAAAGAGCTTGCGGCCCGGCTGACCCGTCAGCTGCCAATACTGCGCCGCCATCCGGATGGCGACCTCGACCGCCTCGGCGCCGGAATCGGAATAGAAAACCCTCGACAGCCCGGAAGGCGCGATACTGACGAGCTCGCGCCCGAGCTCGATCGCAGGGACATTCGCAAGCCCCAGCATCGTGGAATGGGCGATGCGCCCGGCCTGTTCCGTCAGCGCGCGATCCAGTTCCGGTTTGCGATGACCGTGAACGTTGCACCATAGCGACGACACCCCATCGAGGTAGCGCCGGCCGCTTACGTCGATGAGGTAGTTGCCCTCGCCGCGCTCGATGATCAGCGGATCGTCGCGCATCCACACGCGCATCTGCGTGAACGGATGCCATAGGTAGCGGTGATCGTCCCGTTTGAGAGTTTCGTACGTTGCGCTGCTCACGGTGTGCAGCGTGACACGGCGGCGGAAATCAGTCCAAGCTCGCGGCCCGCCGACTCGAACGCGGCCAGCGCAAAGTCGAGATCGGCGCGCGAGTGAGCCGCCGTCGGAGTAACGCGAAGCCGCGCGGTGCCGGCCGGAACGGTGGGGGGCCGAATTGCGATCACGTACACGCCCCGCTCCAGCAGGCCATTGGCCAGGCGGATTGCGTCCGCCGACTCGCCGATCATCACGGGCAAAATTGGCGTCGCGGTGGGCGCCAGTTTGAAACCGATACGCTCAAGCCCCGCGCGGAAGTAGCCCGCGTTCTCCCAAAGACGTTCGATGATTTCCGGCGCGGAGCGGATAAGACGGATGGCGGCGGATGCCCCCGCGGCCATCGCCGGCGCAAGTCCGGTCGAGTAAATGAAACTGCGCGCGCGGTTCAAAAGAAAATCCGCGAGCGTGCGCGACCCGGCGACGTATGCCCCATATGATCCAAGCGCTTTGCTCAGAGTGCCGATGTGAATGTCTATCTCGCGCTCCAGGCCGAGCATGGCAGCGAGGCCTGCTCCATTCGGCCCGATCACGCCAACTCCGTGAGCTTCGTCCACCATCACCGCGGCGCGATGCTTGCGGGCCAGATCGACAATTTCAGCCAGCGGTGCAAGGTCGCCGTCCATGCTGAATACCGAATCGGTCACCACCAGACGGCGGCGAGCCTGCGCTGCGTCGGCGAGCAGGCTGGAAAGGTGATCGATATCGCGATGGCGATATATGAAGATGCGGGCGCGCGACAGCCTGCATCCGTCGATCAGGCTTGCGTGATTCAACTCGTCGCTGAAAA
Source organism: Pseudomonadota bacterium (assembly GCA_021323675.1). Classification (GTDB taxonomy): domain Bacteria; phylum Desulfobacterota; class Binatia; order Binatales; family Binataceae; genus JAFAHS01. The sequence continues at coordinate 118,325 of JAJPKP010000084.1, forward strand.
TTGCGTCATCAGGTCCGGCAATCGCGGTGATAGCGCCCAGATTGGCAAGATAGCCGGACCCAAACACCAGCGCGGCTTCGACGCCTTTCAGTCCGGCGATTTCACGCTCGAGTTCGTGAAGAGGTTCGATGCTGCCCGCGATCAGGCGCGATGCTCCGGCGCCGACGCCGTACCGCGCAATCGCATCCGAGGCCGCACGCCTCACCTCAGGATGAGAGGCGAGGCCCAGGTAGTTGTTCGACGCGAGCATCAGCATCTCGCGGCCGTCAACTTTGACGTACGGTTCGTGCGCGGTTTCGATCGTCCGCAACCTGCGCCTGAGAGCGCGCCGTTCGAGATCTTCAAGTTCCGTAGCGAGGTCCGAGTCGAACACCCTGCTCATCGAGACCTGTCCTTTCCTTTGAATCGGCCGGCGCCGGAAGCAAAGAGCGCCGCATCGTGGGGTTCAACGGGCAGGCGCGGCCGATCCGGCTCGCATCCGGCCGGAACTTCGCATGCAATCCTTCGCAAGCTAGGATGCGCGGACGTAGAGGAGGAGTCGAGCCGATGAACGACCAGAGCCTCGCCCAAAAATGGGAACGCGCGCGTCTGCGCCACAAACACGAGCATCCCGAGGTCGTCAACGTCAATCTGAGCCACGATCAATCGCTGACGGCCGGGCAAAGGATCGCGGATGCGTTCGCGGAGGTCATGGGAAGCTGGAACTTCATTATCATCCAATCCCTGATTCTGAGCGGATGGATTGCCCTGAACGTAATTGCCTACGTCCGCCACTGGGACCCGTACCCGTTCATTCTCCTCAATCTCGCGCTCAGTTTTCAGGCCGCGTACGCCGCGCCGATCATCATGATGTCGCAGAATCGCCAGGCGGATAAGGACCGCCTGATGGCGGAGCATGATTACCAGATTAATCTCAAGGCGGAACAGGAAGTGAAAGCGATCATGTTTCATCTCGAACAGCAGGACGAGATCATGATTGACATCCTGCGCCGGCTCGAAGCGCAGCATCAGGCGCTGCTGGCGCGAGGCATGGATGCCGCTCGGGGATGAGAGAGCGCGGCGGCCCGACATGCGGGCCGCCGCGATTGATTACTGCTGGCTCGCGGAAGCGCTCTGCTGCTGGATGTCGCCCTTGGCCAACTGGAGCTTGAAGCTGTTCCAGTGCTTGAGAATCTCGATTGCCTTCTCAAGCTGAACATCCTTTTCCTTGTCGCTCTTCTGTCCCTTGGCGGACTTCGAGGACTGCTTTGTGGCGCCGGGGCTCGCGTTCGATTGCGGCGCGGGCGTCGCCACGGAGCTTCCGTTTTCCTTCGGCGTCTGCCCGTTCTGGAAGTGATGAGGCAGGTCGCTCTCGTGAATCTCCTGGTTCTCGTCGATCTCGACGCCCGGAATCTCAAGCGAGGCGAGCGTCGGCTTGGGCGGCTCCACGTCGATATCGGGAGTGATGCCAACCGCCTGGATCGATCGTCCGTTGGGGGTGAAGTAGCGCGCGGTCGTCAGGCGCAGCGCGGAATGATCATCGAGCGGAAGGATGGTTTGCACGGAGCCCTTGCCGAAGGTCTGCGTGCCCACCACGACCGCGCGGCGCTGATCCTGCAAAGCGCCCGCCACGATCTCGCTGGCGCTCGCGGTTCCGCCGTTCACCAGCACCACCATCGGATAGTCGTCAAAATCCTTCTTCTTGTGCGAGAAGAACTTCTGCTCCTCGTTTTCGTGGCGGCCCTGCGTGTACACGATCATTCCGCCGTCCAGGAACTCATCCGAGACCTTGACTGCCTGCTGGAGCAACCCGCCCGGATCGTCGCGGAGGTCGAGGACCAGGCCCTTGATGTGCCCGTGGTTTTCCTTCTCGAAATCGTCAAGCGCCTTCTGCACCGCTTCGTCGGTGTTCTCCTGGAAGGTGGAGATGCGGACGTAATCAAATCCGTCATCCAGCTTCTTGGCCTTGACCGAGGGAATCTTGATGACGTCGCGCACCAGGGTGACCGTAAAAAGCTCCGGCACATTCTGGCGGCGGATCGTAAGCTTGATTTTCGATCCTTTCGGACCGCGCATCCGCTTCACCGCTTCGGTCAGAGTCATGTCCTTGGTGAAGTCGTTGTCGATCTTGAATATCTGGTCGCCCGCCTTGATGCCGGCGCGATAGGCGGGGGTGTCGTCGATCGGCGACATCACCGTGAGCACGCCGTTCTTAATCGTGATTTCGATGCCGAGTCCGCCGAAGCTGCCCCGAGTCTCGACCTCAAGATCCCGATACAACTCCGGGGTCAGGTAGGCGCTATGAGGATCGAGCGACGCCAGCATCCCGGTGATTGCGCCATCGATAAGCCGCTTGGTCGTGACCGGCTCGACGTAGTTCTTCTGGACGATCGCCAGAACATTGGCGAACGTCTCGAGTTCCTGGTACGTGTCGTTCGGAAGCGCCTGCGCCCTGCGCACCGCGATCGATCCGAGTCCCAGGAAAGAGGCGATCACAAAGATCGCCAAAGTTATTGCCCAACGATTTCGCTTGATTACTGACATGCAGCACCGGCCATTGCGGGGTTATTCAATTTAAGCAAAACCCCGCGTTTGATGCACAGGGGGTTTTCGCCCGTTTCTCAGCCTGGTTTTGAGTCAAGGAGCTGCTTTAAGGCCTCTTTGACATCGGGCCGGGACCAGTCGAACGCGCCCATGTGATGCGCCACGATCCTGCCCTGACGGTCAATAATGAAGGTTTCAGGCACGCCACTCACATCGTAAGCCTCGCCGACCTTGTTCTCCGGATCCAGCAGTACCTTGAAGTGGTAACCATTTTTCTCGACATAGGGCGCGACCACCACCCGGCCCTTGGTATCCTGGCTGACCGCCAGCATCACGAAGTCCTGGTTGTTGCGGAACTCGTCGTACAGGGTCTCCATCGAGGGCATTTCCTCGCGGCAAGGCCCGCACCAGGTCGCCCAGATGTTGAGAAAAACTACCTTGCCTCGCAGTTTGTCGAGCGACACGGTGCTTCCGTCGAGAGCTTCGAGCTTGAAGTCGGCGGCCTTGTCGCCGGCGGCAACCGCCGGCGCGCTTTCTTCGCGCGAAGCCTCCTGTCCGGCGGTGCGAGAGGTCTGGCGGCTATGTCCTGCCACCAGCATCACGATACCGGCAAACGCGATCAGCGCCGCCGCCAGGTAGATCAGCTTGTTCTTTGCATCCATCGCGTCAGGCTCGGAGTGCATCCTTGGCGGGCGCCGCTTCGCCGCGGGCTCCCGACCAGTACCAGGCGGCTGAACCAATGATAATCATTCCGATTCCGATGAGCTGAGCCTCGCTGAGTCCCGCGAAGATTCGAGGATTTACACGGATGAACTCGACCAGAAATCGGGCTGCTCCGGCGAGGATCAGATAGAGATAGAAGAGCCTCCCGTCGACAAGTCCCCTGGTGCGCAACTTCCACAGGACGATGAAAATGCCCGTGTATAGCAGCGTTTCGTAAATCGGGGCGGGATGCACTCGCACACCGGGAAAGAACCCTGAAACCAACTGCCCGTGCTCATCAAGCTTGAGCACCGTCTGCGAGTTCCATCCGACTATCGCCCGCGGATATGACATCGCCCACGGCAAAGTTGACGGGAGCCCCCAGTCGCCATCGCCCGAGAGCTGGCAGCCGATGCGGCCGATCGCCTGCCCGATCGCCAGGGCAGGCGCGCACATGTCGGCGGTCCTCAGAAACGGGATCTTGTAGTAGCGCGAGACCAGATAGGTAGCCAAAATCCCGCCGAACAACCCCCCGTACCAGACGAAGCCCGAACCCGATAGCACCATCGACTTGGGATCGGCCCAATAGGTCGGGAAGTTGTTGATGATATCGAGAATCCGCGAGCTCGCGATGCCCACGATTGCGGACCAGACCACGATCGATGACGCGTACTCGGTGGTAATCGCGCGGCGCCGGCATTCGAGAGTGATGACGTAATCGGCCGCCAGGAACCCCAGCGCCATCATCATGCCATAGCTGTAAACTGCCAGAGGCCCGATATGGAAGAGAACGGGAATCATCGCCCGACGACACTATAGTAAGCTGCCCGGCGGGTCGAACGGAACACATAAAGCGGCCTTGCGACTCTCATCCGTTACCAATATACGACGCATTTATGCGCGCAATTCTTCAACGCGTGAGCCGCGCCGAAGTTCGGGTCAGCGGCAAAACGATCGGCAAAATCGGAGCCGGACTCCTCGTGCTGCTGGGCGTGGCGCGGGGCGATACCGAGGCCGATGCCGCGTTTATCGCCGACCGAACGCTCGGAATGAGGATATTTGCCGATGCGGCGGGCAAGATGAACCTGGCGATCGATGCGGTCGGCGCAGAGATGCTCGTCATTTCCCAATTCACGCTGCTCGCCGACACCGAGTCGGGCCGCCGCCCATCGTTCATCGGCGCCGCCGCGCCCGACGACGCGCGGCGGCTCTACCAGCACTTCATCTCGCTCGCCCGTGAACGCGGTGTTAAGGTTGAGACGGGCGAGTTCGGAGCGACGATGGAAGTCGACCTGATCAACGACGGTCCCGTCACGATCGTTCTGGACAGCCGCAATCGGAAGTAACCTATGGCACGCGCAGGCTTCTACGCGGTCGAATCGGGAAGGATCTCTTTCCGCCGCGATGGAAATTGGTATTCGGACGACGACCGAATCGATAACCCCCGCATCGCCCTGCTCTTCAGCAAGTCAATCCGGCAGAACCCTGACGGATCGTATTTTCTGCAGGTGGGCGATGAACGCGCGGCGATAACGGTGGAAGACACTCCATACGTCGTGCGCACGCTGGAGGACGATGAACTGGGCGGTTTCCTGATGGTGCTGAACGACGACAGCCGCGAATCGCTCGATGCATCGACGCTGGAGGTCGGTCCCGACAACGCGCTGTACGCGCGGGTAAAGGGAGGCGGTTTCCGCGCCCGGTTCCTGCGCACCGCCTATTATCATCTGGCCGACAGGCTTGAGGCCGACGAAGGCGGAAGAATCTTCCTCAATCTGCGCGGCGAGCGGCATTTTATTGCCGCGGACCAGGACGCGTCACACTGAAGACTCAATTGACGATCGAGCAACCCGCACTGCACATCGTGCTGGTGCGCCCCGAGATTCCGCAGAACACAGGATCGATCGCGCGCCTTGCCGCGGCGACCGAGGTCCGGCTGCACCTGGTGGGGCCTCTGGGATTCTCGCTCGAAGATCGATACCTGAAGCGAGCCGGGCTCGATTACTGGCCGCTGGTGGATCTGCGCACGTACGCAGGATGGGACGAATTCGCGGCCGTCCACAGGGATATTCCGGCGAAATTTTTCTCGGCCCGCGCGCATCGCAGCTATCTCGCGGGCGCCTACGCGCGCGGCGACTACCTGGTCTTTGGAAGCGAGACCAGAGGGCTTGGACGTGATTTCCTCGCCGCGCGAGAAGACCGCACCTTCAAAATCCCGATTTTCGAGCCGGGCGTGCGCAGCTTGAATCTGGCGAATGCGGTATCGATCGTCGTTTATGAGGCGCTCAGACAGACGGAATTGATTCGATGAAGTAACGGCGGCGGCCGGTTTCTAATGGCGGTTCACGGCGCAACCACCCGCCCCGCAGCCGCATCCGCCCCGCTTCGCCCTCACGCCGATTTCGTACCCGGCTTCCTCGAGCTCGCGCGCGCTCACCCAGAAAATTTCGGAGGCAATCGGCGTGTCGCAATGCGCGCAGGCGCGGTACTCCGCGCCATTCTCATCGATCGCCATACAGGTGAGAACCTTCCTGCCGCATCGGTCACATCGCGCGATCGGAAAGCTCGAACCAATTGAAGGCGCAACCGGCATACAGCCCTACTCCAGCATCTTGTGCAACGACTCGAGGTCGCGCCGCAATTCGGACAGCACTCGTCGCGCCTGTCCATCGACGGCCGATTTCGGCCCGGACTCGGACGGGGAGGCTGCGGCGCGCGGACCGGCTCCGGCCTTCCCCGCAAGGAGATTTTCAAGGCCTTGCTCGCGGATGTACTTGTTTGCGCCGGCGATGGTGAAGCCTTCCTGATGAAGCAGCCGCTTGATGAGGCGGAGCACTTCGAGATCGCGCTCGTGGTAGAAGCGATGCCGGGTGCGCGAATGACGGGGCCGCAGAAACGAGAACTGCGTCTCCCAGAACCTCAGCACGTAGGTTTCAACGCCGATGACCTCCGCCGCCTCGCCGATCTTGAGCCCGCGCTCCGGCATCCCTGCCAGCATCGGGGTAGCCGCAGGCCGCGCCGACGCATCCCTGGACTTCGTGCGTTTTGGCGCGGCGGTGCGGGGGCTTTTGCGAGTCATGACTTACCGGAATTGCCGTTATTAATCCGGTCCTTGAGGACCTGGCTCGGCTTGAAGGATAGCACGCGGCGGGAATCGATTGTTATGGGGGCGCCGGTTTGCGGGTTGCGTCCGCGCCGGGCGTTCTTGTGATTCACCACGAAAGTGCCAAAGCCGGAAACTTTGACCTTTTCCCCTCCGCGCAGGCTTTCGCGGATGATCGCGAACACCGCCTCGACCACTTCGCCGGCTTCCTTCTTGGAAGAGCCCACGCGTTCGTAGATGAGATCTACGAGGTCAGCTTTGGTCATGCCCTGTGGCGTATTGGTTCCCACCCAACTCGCTACGAGCACGCTTTATTGCCGCAACTCCGCCCCCAGACGCTTCAGCGTGTGTTCAACCACGGCCGAATGAAGCCGGTTGACCTCCTCATCCGTCAGCGTGCGATCCTTCGCTCGATATCTGCAAGCCAGCGCTACGCTCTTCCTTCCCGGCGCGATTCCCTGTCCCTCATAAACATCGAACACCTCGACGCTCTCCAGCACCGGCGGCGCAACCTCTCTAACAGCTTTGATCACCGAGTCGGCCGGCAGATCCCTTTCCAGCACCAACGCGGCGTCGCGCCTGATTGCCGGAAAGCGCGGCGGTAGTTCGATCGTTTCGCGCGGCGCAAAACCATAAGAAATGAATTTCGCTAAGTCAAGTTCAGTTACCGCGCACGGCGCATTCAGCTCCAGTCGCATCGCTTCCCCGGGATGAAGCTCGCCGATATAACCAACCCGCTCATCGTCGAGGACGACTTCCGCGGCCCGCGCCGGATGCAGGAACGGGACCTCCGACGGGCTAGCGGTCCGGAAAGCGAGGCGACTGCCGATGTTCATCGCGTCAGCCCACGACTGCAGAATTCCCTTTAACGAAAAGAATCCCCCATCGATCCCTTTATGTCCAATCTCCGCGATCAGGTAAGGGCCGTAGCTTATCGCGGACAGCACCAGCGACTCGGCCGCACCTCCGTCGCGCGTCATGAACACCTTGCCGATCTCAAAGGCGTGAAAAGCCGCCGCCTGGCGATTGAGGTTGAATCGAAGCGCCGCGGTCAGACCCGGCAACAGGCTAAGGCGCAACTCGCTCAGTTCCATCGAAAGCGGATTTTCCACCTTTACCGGCTCGACGCCCTGTGCGATGCCTGAAAACCGCTGGTTATCCGCCGGGGCGGTGAATGCCAGCGTGCGGACTTCGTCGAGCCCGGCGCCAAGCATGATTTCGCGGGTATTTTTGAAGAAGACCCGCGCCGGATTCGCGACCGCACGCGTCGATGTCCGCGGCGGCAGACCGCTCGGAATATCGTCCAGCCCGCCCAGCCGCACCACCTCTTCGGCCAGGTCCGCCGGCTCGTTGAGGTCGCCGCGCCACGGCGGCGGAACGACCGTCAGCATCCCGCGCCCCGCCGGCCGTGTCCTGGCTCCGATCGCGTTAAGCCGCCGCCTGGTCTCTGCGGGCGCAAGCGACGCGCCGGTGAGCGTTTCGACCACGCTCAGGTCAAACGTTATTTCGCGCGCCGGGGCGGGACGCGCCTCGATGTCCACCAGTTCGCCGGCGGTCCTGGCCTTTGCGGAGGACGCGATCAGCTCGGCCACCCGCGCGAGCGCCGTCGCCTGGCCCGCGCGATCGATTCCGCGCGCGAACCGGTAGCTGGCCTCGCTGTGGAGCTGAAGCCGGCGGGAGGTCCGGGCAATCGTATCCGGCTCGAAATACGCGCTTTCCAGCAGGATAGTGGTCGTCGAGTCGCTCACTTCGGAATTAAGCCCGCCCATCACTCCGGCGATCGCAAGCGGCTTCTGCTGGTCGGTGATCAACAAATCGTTCGATTGAAGCTCGCGCCGGACGTTGTCGAGCGTGGTGAATTCGCGATCCCCGTCGGCGCGCCGAACGATGATTGCGCCGCCGCTGATCTTCTCGAGATCGAAAGCATGAAGTGGCTGCCCCATCTCGATCATCACGTAGTTCGTGGCGTCAACCACGTTGTTCAACGCGCGCATGCCGCACAGCTCGAGGCGGCGGCGGATGAGGATCGGCGAAGGCCCGATTTTCACCCGCGTCATCGCCAGTGCCGCGTAACGCGGGCACAGATCGGGCGCCGCGATCTCGACCGAGAAGCGTGGAAGCGCTTCGGATGCCGCTTTGCCGCGCACCCGGCGCGGGCGAGGAATATTCAGCTCGAGCCCGAAAATCGCGGCCACCTCGCGCGCAAGTCCGATTATCGAAAGACAGTCGCCGCGGTTGGGCGTGATTTCCACATCCAGCACCGTGTCGGGCAGCATCAGAAAATCCGCCAAATCGGTCCCAACCGGCGCGTCGGCCGGAAGTTCGAGGATGCCCGCGTGCTCGGTCGAGAGCATTAACTCGCGCTCCGAGCACAACATCCCCTCGGAACGAACGCCGCGGATAACCGCGGCCTCCAGCGGCGGAACATTTTCAAGCCGAGGAACGCCGTCTCCGTGCTGCCCCTTGTCAGCGCCGGCCAGACGCGCGCCCACCAGGGCAAGCGCCGCCTTCATGCCGGAATGCACGTTGGGCGCGCCGCAAACGACCGAAAAGTGCCCCTTCGATCCCGCATCGACCTGACACAGGCTCAGCCGGTCGGCATTGGGATGGCGCCCGGCTTCGATCACATGGGCAACCACTACGCCCTGAAAGGCGGGCTCGACCTGCTCGATATTTTCAACCACGAGGCCGGCGGCGCTCAGACGATCCGCGATCTCGCGCGCCGGCGCATCGATTTGCACGAATTCACGAAGCCAGCTCAGAGGAAGCTTCATCGCGAGCCTCCTGCGACCGACGGGAACTGGCCCAGAAACCTCACATCGTTCTCATAGAACAAACGGAGGTCGTCGATGCCCAGTTTCATCAATGCCGTCCGCTCGACCCCCATCCCAAACGCGAACCCCTGGTACTCGTTCGGATCGAGTTTGACCGCGCGCAGTACGTTGGGATGAATCATTCCGCAGCCGAGCACCTCGGTCCATCCGCTGTACTTGCAGACGGCGCATCCAGCGCCCGAGCAGAGCAGACAGTAGATATCGAGTTCCGCGCTGGGCTCGGTGAAGGGGAAGAAACTGCCGCGAAAGCGCACCCGGGTCTCGCCAAAGAACTCTTTGGCAAACTCGGTGAGGACTCCCTTCAGATGGCTCATGGTGATCCGCCCGCGGCGATCGATCATGAATCCTTCGATCTGGTTGAATGCCGGCGCGGCGCGCACGCTCAAGTCGTCGCGCCGGTAGCATCCTCCCGGGCAGACAACCGCGAGCGGCGGGCGGCGGCGTTCGAGCACGCGAATCTGCCCGTTGGATGTGTGAGTGCGCAGCAGCATCCCGCCCGGCAAAAAGAAAGTGTCCTGCATGTCGCGCGCGGGATGATTGGGAGGAAAATTCAACGCGGCAAAATTGTGGAAGTCGTCCTCGACATCCTGCGTATATTCGACTTCAAAACCCATCCCGCACAGGATGTCGAGCATCTCCTCCATGATTCGCGTGACCGGATGGACGTGGCCGCGCGGGATTCTGACTCCGGGCAGAGTGACATCGAGGCGCGCGGATGCCAGCGAACGCTCGAGTTGGCGGGCTCGAAGATGCTCCTGGAGCGCCTCGATGCGAGCCTCGACCTCGCGCTTGATGTCGTTGACGAGTTTGCCGATGATTGGCCGCTCCGCCGGGGCCACATCCCGCATGCCGCGCATGATTTCGGTCAGCTCGCCCGATCGGCCGAGGACGCGAACCCGGACGTTCTCGACAACTTCCGCTTCCGCATCGTCGCCAAGCTCGGCGAGTGCGCGGCGGCGGATTTCCTCCAATTGATCCTTCATCACCGTTTCTCCACGTTCCCGGCGGATCCGCATAAAACAAAAAACCATGTGGAGAACCACATGGTCTTTTGGTGCGTGCCCTCCGAACGGCGCGGCTTCAGGCAGCTTTGAGGCCGAGCGCGTTCTTGGCGGCGCGCACCAGCTCGGTAAACAACCCGTCGCGATCTTTGGCAAGCGCGGCAAGCTGCTTGCGATCGACTTCCACGCCGGCTTTCTTCAAGCCGTCGATTAGCCGGCTGTAGGAAAGCCCGTGCTCGCGGGCAAGTGCGTTGATCCGCTGAACCCACAGTGCGCGAAACACGCGCTTCTTCTGCTTGCGGTCGCGATAGGCGTAGGTGAGCCCCTTCTCGAGGGTGCTGCGAGCCTGACGGTAGAGCTTGCGCCCCCCGACGAATCCGGAGGCGAGCTTTAGCTGTCTCTTATGACGGCGGCGGGTTTTGGGGCCGCCTTTTGCGCGAGGCATCGGAAATAGGGTCCTTCCGTTAAATTCAGAGCGAGCGCGGCGCGCTAGGCATACGGCATCAGCGCCTTTACGGTCTCGCCTTCGGTTTTCTTCAGAATTCCGGGCATCCGCAGCTTTCGCTTGCGGCCGGGATTCTTGGCCCAGGCGTGATGGCGCGAATAGCCCTTCTTGTATTTCACCTTGCCGCCCTTGGTGACGCGGAAGCGTTTGGCGGCGGCGCGGTTGGTCTTGATCTTAGGCATCGCTTGACTGCTTTCAGTCTGAATTTCCCTATCGCGGCGTCAGGAGAACCGACATGTTCCGGCCTTCCATCCGCGCTCCCCCTTCCGGCTGGGCAACATCCTGTACCTCCTGAATGACTTTCTCAATCAAGGTACGTCCCAGCTCGGGATGGGTAATTTCGCGGCCGCGAAACGAGACCGACAGCTTAACACGCTGGCCTTCCTCAACAAAGCGCCTGATGTGCTTAACCTTGAAGTCCACGTCGTGCTCGGCGGTTCTGGCTCCCATCTTGACTTCCTTGATTCCGCCGGCTGCCGAATGGCGCTTGGAATCGTGCTGCTTCTTCTTCAGCGAGTACCGGTACTTGTCGAAATCCGTAATTCGGCAGACGGGCGGCTTGGCGGTGGCGGAGACCTCGACCAGATCCAAGCCTCTGCTTTCAGCGACGCGCAGAGCCTCGGCAATAGGAAGGATACCTACCTGTGTACCATCCGCGTCGATCACCCTAACCTCGGGCGCGCGGATCAGTCGATTAACCCTGATGGCGGGTTCTCTCGATGGGGGAACTCTAAAATCTCGGCGAATATGACACCTCCACCGGCATTGAAGCCGGACTCTTCCAATATTAGGCCGGCA